>NZ_CP142523.1:5400000-6000000 GCF_036885605.1 Janthinobacterium sp. TB1-E2 | reverse complement strand
TTTCCCGAACGGGGCGTGCTGACCATCTGGCTCGGCCACACCCTGCTGGGCATGGCGTATGCGGCCGTGGTGGTGCAATCGCGCCTGCAGGAGATGAGTAAATCGCTGGCCGAAGCGGCCATGGACCTGGGCTGCCGCGCGCACCAGGTGTTCTTCCTCGTGACCCTGCCGAACATCACGCAAGCGCTGGCATCCGCCTGGCTGCTGACGTTTACTTTGTCGCTCGACGACGTGGTGCTCTCGGCTTTTCTGTCCGGCCCCGGTTCGACGACGATGCCGCTGGTGATCTTCTCGCGCGCGCGCCTGGGGCTCGATCCGCGTGTGAACGCCATCGCTGCGCTGACCATCCTCGTCGTGACGCTCGCCGTGATCGCGTATGCCGTGATGCTGGCGCGCGCCGACCGCAGACGCCGCAAGCAACTGTCCGCAGCGTATTTGGAAGACTAAGTAGGTCGTGGGAAATTATTGTGAAGTTATGACGAACAGAACCGGATGCTCTGCAAGGCGCCCGCTGCGACGCAGTGCGAGCACTGCTAGCAGCGGGCAACGCCGCAGAGCGCCGGGTATGGAAGTCAGAAATAACAATAATTTATTACGCCCTACTTAGGAGTAAGCTGGCGTTTTCACCTTGCAGGAGACGACCATGACGGAAAACACCAGCTGGCATGCGCGGGCCGCAGCGCTCACGATCGATGGCCGCGCCTTCATCAACGGCGAGCGCGTTTGGGCCACATCCGGCCAGACTTTCGACAATCTGTCGCCCATCGACGGGCGCTTGCTGGGGCAGGTGGCCCGCTGCGATGGTGCGGATGTGGATGCGGCCGTGCAGGCCGCCCGCGCCGCCTTTGACGACCGCCGCTGGGCAGGAAAATCGCCCGCGCAGCGCAAGCGCGTGTTGATCAAGTTCGCCGACCTGGTGCAGAAATACGGTCCCGAGCTGGCCCTGCTGGAAACCCTGGACATGGGCAAACCGATCAAATACAGCCAGAGCGTGGACGTGGGCGCCACGGCCAACTGCCTGCGCTGGTATGGCGAGGCGATCGATAAAGTCTACGATGAAATCGCACCGACCCCCGCCAACAGCCTGGCCTTGATCACGCGCGAACCGGTGGGCGTCGTCGCCGCCATCGTGCCGTGGAACTATCCGATGATCATGGCCGCCTGGAAGATCGCTCCCGCCCTCGCGGCCGGCAACAGCGTGATATTGAAACCGTCCGAAAAATCGCCGCTGACGGCGCTGCGCCTGGCCGACATCGCGCTGGAAGCGGGCGTGCCGGCGGGCGTCTTCCACGTGCTGCCAGGTTACGGCAACGAGGCCGGCGCCGCGCTGGCGCTGCACATGGACGTCGATTGCATAGGCTTTACGGGTTCCACGCGCACGGGGAAATTGATCGTGCAGATGGCGGGCCAGTCGAACCTGAAACGGGCGTGGACGGAACTGGGCGGCAAGTCCGCCAACATCGTGTGCGCCGATTGCCCGGACCTGGACAAGGCCGTGGCGGCTGCCGTCGATTCCATTTTCTTCAACCAGGGCGAAAGCTGCAACGCGCCCTCGCGCCTGTTCGTGGAAGAATCGATCAGGGAAGAATTTATCGCCAAGGCGCAGGCCATGCTGCCCCGCTTCCAGCCCGGTGACCCGCTCGACGAAGCCACCGTCATGGGCGCGATCGTTGACTCCACGCAGATGAAGACTGTCATGGGCTACATCGCTTCCGGCAAGCAGGAGGGTGCGCAGCTGCTGGGCGGCGGCGAGGCCGTGCGCGCGGAGACGGGCGGCTACTATGTGCAGCCGACCATCTTCGGCGTGGATACGAGCATGACGATCGCGCGCGAAGAAATCTTCGGCCCTGTCCTGTCCGTGCTGGGCTTTACGGATATCGCCGAAGCGGTGAAGCAGGCCAATGCCACGCCGTACGGCTTGCAGGCGGCCGTGTGGACGTCCGACATCACCAAGGCCATCCAGACGGCGCGCGCCCTGCGTGCGGGCACCGTGCACGTCAACCAGTACGATGGCGATGACATCACCGTGCCATTTGGCGGTTATAAACAGTCGGGCAACGGGCGCGACAAGTCATTGCACGCGCTGGACAAGTACACGGAATTGAAGACGACGTGGATACAGGTGGGATAATTTTTAAAATAGAACTTAAAAGGACTAATTTATGGTATTAATGGATTAAAATAGTTCTTTTAGGATCCATTAAAGTTTTCATGGCGATGTATTTTTTTAGAAATTGGATCGTATAAGTGCTAATTTAAGGATAAACTGAACACAATTAGTTACTATAAGATCCAATTGGAGCCGTCATGCACTGCCATTTTCAAATTTTTCATGATGATGCATGGCACGATTGCGCATCGCTGACTTTGCTTGATCCTGCAGGCGGCAATCCACGCACCGGTACCCTGTTCGAGTATGACCTCGATTATGCCTTCTTCAAGCTTGAGAGTGGACCTGTCTCGCTGCGGTTCCCCGTCACGGCAGAAATGCAGAAGCTGGCGCAATGGCCAGCTTTTATCTTTGACCTGATTCCCCAGGGAAGCGGCCGGACATATCTGCTTGGGCAGCTTCAACTGGCCGATGGTCCGGCTGCCGATTTTCCGCTTGCGTGTGCCGGTGCATTCAATCCAGTCGGGCGCGTGCGCATCGCCGAGGCCGTGCAGTACTACGCACACCATATGAATCGCCACGACAAGGGCAAGCCGCAGACCGGCTTTTCACTGGAGGAGATTATAGGTCGCGGCGATGCCTTCAATGAGCGCATGCTGATGCATAGCATGTTGGCCGCTGGCAGTCTGGGGGTACAAGGAGCGGCGCCGAAATATTTGCTGACCACGGACCATGCTGGTCTCTGGCATGCCGATGGCGCTCTGGCGGACAAGTATGCGGCTGCACATTTCATCGTCAAGCGTCCGCGCGGAAAGACCGCCAGCGACGCCAAGGTATTGAGAAATGAAGCCGCATACATGACTGTGGCGCGCGCGGTGGGCTTGCGCACCGAAGGCCAACTGCGCTACCAGGACGATACCTTGTTCATTCCCCGTTTTGACCGCCGCATCCGCGATGGAAAAGTGCTGCGACTGCATCAGGAAAGCGCCGCTTCGCTGGCAGGTATCGTTGGCTTTGAAGCCACGCCCAGCCAGTTTGTATTATTGCAGGCGCTGCGCGCCGTCGTCAGTGACAAGACTGCGGAAACCATTGAATTTCTCAAACGCGATATCTTGAACCTAGCCATGCGCAATACCGATAATCACGCACGCAATACGGCGGTACAACAAGTGGGTGCCGAGGTGCGCCTCACGCCGCTGTTCGATTTTGCACCGATGTATCTGGACCCGGATGGCATACCACGCGCGGCGCGCTGGTATCACCCGGATACCCAAAACGAGCTGCATGACTGGACGACGATACTGGCTACGATCGGCATGACGGACGTCGAGCGCGAGCAGGTTCGCCTCGCGCTATACGGATTTGCCCAGCAACTGACTGCGCTGGAACAGCATATGCAGGAGGCAGGCGTGGATGATGACATCATTGCTTTCCTTCGGCCACATATAGCCGGGCAGCTCGAACAGCTCAAGACATTGGGGGAGCACTGACATGGCGCGTACCAAAAAGACCGTTGACAAGGAGGAGCTGCGGCAGCGCAGGGCGGTGCTTTACGAAGCCATTGAAGCAGGAGCCATCACGCTACAGCACGCCGTCAAGGAAATGCGCGCCATCTCGCGCATGACGCAGGCAGAGTTTGCGACGCACCGGGGCGTGAGCACAAAGGTCATCAAGGAAATCGAGAGCGGCAAGGGCAATCCAACCATCCAGACGCTGAACCGCATAGGACAGTTCTTTGGACTGGAGGTGGCGTTTGTACGGACAGAAACGCTGCGCGAAAAAAAAATCGCCCCGGCAAGTACCGGGGCGATATCGCCTCAATAGGCTAAGTAATCCTCAGGAAATTATTGTGAAATTATGACGAACATAGCCGGATGCTATGCAAGGCGTCCGCCGCGACGCAGTGCGAGCACTGCGAGCGGTGGGCAACGTCGCAGAGTGCCGGTTATGGAAGTCAGAAATCACAATAATTTATGGGGGTTACTTGGATCAGAAGCAGTGTTCCAGCGCCGGGAAGCTGCCATCCTTGACGGCTTTCACATAGCCGGTGACGGCGTCGTCGATGCTGGCGGCGCCTTCCATGAAGTTGCGCACGAAGCGCGCTTTGCGGCCTGGGAAGACGCCCAGCATGTCGTGCATGACGAGCACCTGGCCCGAGCAGTCGGGGCCTGCGCCGATGCCGATCGTCGGTATCGTCAGCATGTCCGTCACTTCCTTGCCCAGCTGCGTCGGCATCGCTTCCATCAGTACGATGGCGGCGCCCGCGTTTTGCAGCGCCAGCGCATCGTTCTTCAGTTCGGCCGCGCTTTCCGTGCTCTTGCCCTGTACTTTATAGCCGCCCAGCTGGTGCACGGATTGCGGTGTCAGGCCGATGTGGGCGCAGATGGGGATGCCGCGCTCGGTGAGGAAACGGACCGTTTCGGCCAGCCAGGCGCCGCCTTCGATCTTGATCATGTGCGCGCCAGCCTGCATCAGGATGACGGCGTTCGCATAGGCTGTTTCAGGCGTGCCGTACGCGCCGAACGGCAAGTCGGCCATGATCATGGCCGACTTGCTGCCGCGCGCGACGGACGCCGTGTGGTAGGCCAGTTCGGCCACGGTGACGGGCAGGGTGGAATTGTGGCCATTGCAGACCATGCCGAGCGAATCGCCGATCAGCAGGATCTCCACGCCGCAGCGGTCCATCAGGGACGCGAAGCTGGCGTCATAGCAGGTCAGCATGGTGATCTTTTCGCCGGCGGCGCGCAGCGTGACCAGCGTGTGGATGGTCACGGCCTTGTTGGCGACAGGCTTGGCTGGCGCCGGCGCCGGTGTGGCGGCCTTGTCTTTGGCTGCCAGATCTGTTCCTTGCAAATAAGCGGACATAGGTATTCTCTAGAGTGAAAGGGGGTGATGCGATTGCGACGCCGCTAGTGTAGTACTTTATGCGGCGTGCTGCAGGGGCGGCATTGTAGTGTATGTCCGGCGCCGTGGCTCAGAGCTGGCTGATGGCCTGGTCGGCGACGCTTGCCAGGAAGGCTTGCGCCGGCCCGCGTCCGGGCACGACGATGGCGGGCGTCAGGGCCAGCAGCGGCACCAGCACGAAGGCGCGCTCGGTGAGGCGCGGATGCGGCACCGTCAGGGTGGCGCTGGCGATCTGTTCATCGCCGTACAGCAGCAAGTCCAGGTCCAGCGTGCGCGGGGCATTGCGGTAAGGCCGCTCGCGCCCGTGCGCCGCCTCGATGGCGTGCAGCGCCAGCAGCAGTTCTTCAGCCGGCAAGGTGGTTGTGATGCGCGCCACGGCGTTGATGTAGTCGTCACCGCTCGAATCGATGGGCGCCGTGCGGTAGCTGGCCGAGGCGTCGACCAGCGATGCGCCGGGCAGGCGCGCCAGGCGCGCGATCGCATCCTGCACGTTGGCGCGTGCGTCGCCCAGGTTGGCTCCGATGCCGATGTAGGCGGTGACCGTCATTATTTGCCGCTGGTGCTGCCGGTGGTCGAACCTCCGCCCGTGCTGGTCTTGCTGCGCGTGCTGCGGCGTGGCGGGCGCTTCTTCTTGACGGCCCCCGGTGCGGCATTGGCGCTGACAAGCAGCGCTTCGCGCGTTTCCTCGTCGCCTTCATAAAAGGCTGTCCACCATTCGCCGATGTCCATGTCGATCTCGCCCGAGGCGCAGCGCAGCAGCAGGAAGTCGTAGCCGGCGCGGAAGCGCAGGTGCTCAAGCAGTTTGTACGGCGCCTTGCCGACGCGGCGCTCGAAGCGCGGCTGCATCGACCAGATGTCGCGCATGTCGGAACCGATCTTGCGCTGCAAGGCCAGTTTTTCCGTTTGCGAGTCGAGCACGTCGTCGGCCGCCAGGTGCAGCGCGGGAATCGTCGATTCGCCTGCGGCGCGGTAGGCCGTCCATTTTTCCAGTACCTGGTGCCACAGCAGCGAGGCAAACAAGAAGCCTGGCGAGACGGTCTTGCCGGCGGCGATGCGCTGGTCCGTGGCGTCCAGCGCCAGCGTGACGAATTTCGCGCCCAGCGGCTGTTCCAGCACCACGTCGAGCAGCGGCAGCAGGCCGTGATGCAAGCCTTCCTTGCGCAGCTGCTGCAGGCAAGCCAGCGCGTGGCCGCTCATCAGGAGTTTGAGCATTTCGTCGAACACGCGCGGCGCGGGCACGTTGTTGATCAGCGGCGCCATGACGGGAATCGGAGCGGCCGTATGCGGCTCGATGGTGAATTTCAGCTTGGCGGCGAAGCGCACGACGCGCAGCATGCGCACGGGATCTTCGCGGTAGCGTTCTTCCGGCTTGCCGATCATGCGCAAGGTCTTGGCGCGGATGTCTTCCACGCCGCCGTGGTAGTCGAGTACTTCCTGCGTGGCCGGGTTGTAATACATGGCGTTGATCGTGAAGTCGCGGCGCAGCGCGTCTTCGTGCTGCAAGCCGAAGGTGTTGTCGCGCAGGACGCGGCCATGTTCATCCTTGGGCGCGGAGTCGGCACCGGCGCCGCGGAAGGTCGTCACTTCCAGCAAATCCTGGCCAAACATCACGTGCACGATCTGGAAGCGCTTGCCGATGATGAAGGCGCGGCGGAACAAACGCTTGACCTGTTCCGGCGTGGCGTTGGTGGCGATGTCGAAGTCTTTCGGTTTCACGCCCAGCAGCAGGTCGCGCACGGCGCCGCCGACGACGAAGGCCTCGAAGCCCGCTTCCTGCAGGCTGCTGGTGACGCGGATGGCATTCGACGACACCAGTTTCGGGTCGATTCCGTGTTGCGCAGGACCGAGCACGATGGGTGCCGTGGTGTCGCGCGCTGCCTCTTTTTTAACGCCGAGGATCTTGCGGATGAATTTTTTAATCATTGAATAAGTGAAGTGATGGCCAGCCGTGGAGGGATGCGTGTGCGCTCAAAGCGGTGTTGGGGTTGGTCGCGACCGGGTGGGTCACGACCGACAGCAGGGGAATGTCGTTGTGCGAATCGCTGTAAAAATAGCTGCGCTCGAACTGCCCCAGTTCCTTGCCCATCTTTTCCAGCCAGGCGTGGGTGTGGGTCAGCTTGCCCGCGCCCAGGGTCGGCGTGCCGACCAGTTTGCCCGTGACGTTGCCTGCGTCGTCATATTCGGGCATGGCGGCCAGCAGATGCTCGACGCCCAGCGCATCGGCGATGGGTTTGGTGATGAAATGGTTGGTGGCCGTGACGATGGCCAGCAGGTCGCCCGCGTCCTGGTGCTGTTTCAGCAGGGCCACGACTTCCGGACGGATGACCGGCATGACCACTTCCGCCATGAATTGCCGGTGCAGCGCTTCCAGGCGCTCGCGCGGGAATTGCGCCAGCGTGCCGAGCGAGAATTCCAGGTATTCCACCGGATCGAGCGTGCCGGCCTGGTATTGCGCGAAAAATTCGTCGTTGCGGCGGGTGAATTCGGCGGCGTCCACGGCACCGATGCGTACCAGGAATTCGCCCCACTCGTGATCCGAGTCGATGGGCAGCAGGGTGTGGTCGAGGTCAAACAGGGCCAGATTCATCATTCTTTCGCTTCCGCCTGCAGCAACTCGCGCAACAATGGCAAGGTGATCGGGCGTTGGGTTTCAAGGGAGTAGAGGTCGAGAGAGTCCAGCATCGTCGACAGCGAACGCATGTCGCGCCGGAAATGGGACAGCAGATAGGGTAACACGCCGGGCGACAAGGTCAAGCCGCGGGTGGTGGCCGCCTGGGTCAGGGCGGCGATTTTTTCTTCGTCGGTCAAGCCGTGGATCTGGTAGATCAGGCCCCAGCCCATGCGCGTGCGCAAGTCTTCGCGTACGGGCAGCACGGCGGGCGGCACGGCGCCGCTGCAGACCATGAATGCCTTGTTGGCGCGGATTTCATTGAACAGGGCAAAGGCATCGATCTGCGCCAGCGGCGACAGTTTTTCGCAGTCGTCGAGCAGGTACAGGTCGACGTCAGGCGAATATACGAATTCGGACTCGATCGAGAATGGCGAAATGTAGCGCGCGCGCTCGGTGCTGGCCAGGGCCTTGAGCAGGTGGCTCTTGCCGGCGGCCAGTTCGCCCCACAGGTAGGCAAAATGTTCGCGCGAAGTGCGCGCGGCGAACTGGCGCATCAGCTGCGCCACTTCGGCATTCTGTCCCACCTCGAAGGTATCGAGGCTGTGCGCCTGGTCTGTGCCTAAATCGAGCACCAGTTGTTTCATGGCGTACGCCTTGTCCTGTTTTTCATTACTGCATGTGCATCGTGGTATTGCTAGGTTGATATGATATCCGCTTTTACTAGGTATTATAGAAGCTGCTGGAGAGGTAGTGGCGTCTTAGATGCTTAAAAGCGACCATCAGGACGGCAGAAGCGGGTAAAGCAAGCAAAACGCCGACGAAACCGAACAATTGTCCGAAAGCCAGCAAGGCAAAGATCACGGCCAGCGGATTTAAACCGATGCGCTCGCCCACCAGGCGCGGCGTGAGGAAAAAGCCTTCGATGACCTGGCCGCAGCCGTAGATGACGGCCACGGCGATGACGCCGCTCCAGTCGGCAAACTGCAGCAGGGCGGCGATCAGCGCCAGCATCAGGCCCAGTCCGAAGCCCAGGTAGGGGATGAACACCAGCAAGCCCGTGATGATGCCTACAGGCAATGCCACTTCAAAACCGGCGATGGCCAGTGCCACCGAGTAATACGTGGCCAGCACCAGCATGACGAGCAACTGGCCGCGCAGGTATTGCGCCAGCAGGGTGTCGACTTCCTGTGCCATGCCCACCGTGCGGCCGACCCAGCGGCGCGGCACGGCGCCGGCGATGCGCGCGAGCATCGGATGCCAGTCCAGCAACAAATAAAACAGCACCACGGGAATCAACACCACGGTGGCCAGCCAGCCCAGCACGGCTGTGCCGCCGATGCGGGCCGAGGCGAGCACGGTGCTCCAGATTTCATCGCCGCTGGTGGCCATCTGCTGGCTCAGCATGCGCTTGATGCCCGTGCCGTCCAGGCGCACGCGGATACCGAGGTCGCGCAGTTTTGGCGCCAGGAATTCGTTCGCCTTGCTGAGGAATTGCGGGATTTGCGCCTGCAGCAGCGGGATTTCCTTTTGCAACACGGGCACGACGATCAGCACGAGCGCCGTAATGGCGAGGAAAAACAACACTACGACGACCAGCACGGCCAGCGGACGGGGCACATAAAAGCGCTTGTAATGGAGGCGCTGCAAGCGGTCGACGCCGGGATTGAGCACGTAGGCGAGGATGGCGGCGGCCAGGAAGGGCGTCAGGATGGGGCCGAGGCTGACCAGCAGCAGCAAAAATGCCAGCCAGACCGCGATCCAAAATGCTGTTTGCTTCTGTTCGGCGGTGATGGCGAATGGCATGTAGTTTGTACTGTTGCGTTAAAAAAAGGCAGTTAATTACGAAATAGCGGGGCTATTTGATAAAATAGCGACTTGATCGACCGAATTCACCCGCTGGCGCCCTGCCGCACGATGTTGAAAAACATGCTTGCGCGCGCGTGCCGGCGGGTATCCGCCTTCTATTTTACCGCCTCCGCTGCCACCACACCATGAACCAGACTTCTAATGTTTCCCTTTCCTACCGTGACGCTGGCGTCGATATCGACGCAGGCGACGCTTTAGTCGAAGCAATCAAGCCGTTTGCCAAGCGCACCCTGCGCGAAGGCGTGATGGGCGGCCTGGGCGGTTTTGGCGCCATGTTTGAAATCAGCAAGAAGTACAAGGAACCGGTGCTGGTCTCGGGTACCGACGGCGTCGGCACCAAATTGCGCCTGGCGTTCGAACTGAACCGCCATGACACGGTCGGCATTGACCTGGTCGCCATGAGCGTCAACGACATCCTGGTGCAAGGCGCCGAGCCGCTGTTCTTCCTCGACTACTTCGCTTGCGGCAAGCTGGACGTGGCCATTGCCACCGACGTCATCAAGGGCATCGCCCAAGGTTGCGAACAAGCCGGTTGCGCGCTGATCGGCGGCGAAACGGCGGAAATGCCGAGCATGTACCCGGCCGGCGAATACGACCTGGCAGGTTTTGCCGTCGGCGCCGTGGAAAAATCGAAAATCATCGACGGCACCAAGATCGCCCCGGGCGACGTGGTGCTGGGCCTGGCCTCGTCGGGCGTGCACTCGAACGGTTACTCGCTGGTGCGCAAGATCATCGAAGTGGCGAAACCTGACCTGGAAGGCGACTTCCACGGCCGTAAACTGGCCGACGTGCTGATGCAGCCGACGCGCATCTACGTCAAGCCGCTGCTGGCGCTGATGGATGCCATGGAAGTCAAGGGCATGGTGCACATCACCGGTGGCGGCCTGGTGGAAAACATCCCGCGCGTGCTGCAGCCTGGCCTGGTGGCCGAGCTGGATTCGAAGGCATGGACCATGCCGCCGCTGTTCACGTGGCTGCAACAGCACGGCGGCGTGGCTGACGCCGAAATGCACCGCGTCTTCAACTGCGGCATCGGCATGACCGTCATCGTCTCGCAAGAGAACGCGGACGCCGCCATCGCCCAGCTGCAAGCGGCCGGCGAAACCGTGTCGCGCATCGGCACGATCCGCGCTCGCGTGGGCGACGAGCATCAGACTATCGTCATCTAAGTTGTAGCTTGAATGGAAAAGGCAGGCACTCGCGAGAGGCCTGCCTTTTTTACGTCCCGATGTCTTACCTTGCGTGCGCCGTCTTCATGTGGACATCCGGCTGCGAGCCTCCTTTCCCGATCATGGCCACGCTGACGGCCGAGACGAGCGAGGCGAACAGGATGTAGCCGACGATGTGCCACGGCTCGCCATTGCCCGTCTTGAGCAGGTAGGTGGCGATGATGGGTGTCAGGCCGCTGGCGAAGATGCCCGAGAACTGGTAGACGAAGGAGATGCCCGTGTAGCGCACCTTGGCGTCGAACAGGTCGCAGAACAGGGCCGCTTCCGGGCCGTACACGGCCGAATACAGCACGCCCAGCGGGATGATCACGGAACACCACAGCAGCAGCGGATTGTCGGCATGGTTGAGCATGATCCAGAAGGCGGGAATCGACGAGAGGCCCGTGATCAATGAACCCCAGAAAAACACCTTGCTGCGGCCGATGCGGTCCGACAGCCTGCCGAAGAACGGAATGCAGAAGCACATCACGACGGCCGACGCCATCACGCCCATCAGCGCTTCCGTGCGGTCGATCTTGATGGTGTTGGTCAGGTAAGTGATGGAAAACACGCCGAAGATATTGAAGAATACGCCGTCGATATAGCGCGCACCCATGCCCTTCAAGACATTGCCCGGATAGCGTTTCAGCAGGTCGAAGAATGGAATCTGCGTCTCCGCGTTCTTTTCCTTGACGGCCTGGAACTCGGGCGTTTCCATCACGTTCAAACGTATCCACATGCCGATGAAGACGAGGGCCGCCGACAGGATGAAGGCGACGCGCCAGCCCCAGGACAGGAATTGCGTATCCGTCAGCGTGTACGACAGGATCGCCACCACGCCCGAAGCGAGGCACAGGCCGATGGCCAGGCCGATCTGCGGCAGGCTGGCATAGAAGCCGCGCTCCTTTGGCGGCGCATATTCATACGCCATCAGCACGGCGCCGCCCCATTCGCCACCGAGGCCGATACCTTGCAGCACGCGCAGGAACAGCAGCAGGCCAGGGGCCCAGTAGCCGATATGGTCGTAGGTCGGCAGCACGCCGATCAGGAAGGTGGATATGCCCATGATCATCAGGGTCATCACCAGCATGCTCTTGCGGCCGATCTTGTCGCCGAAGTGGCCGAAGATCACGCCGCCGATGGGGCGCGACAGAAAGCCCACGGCGAAGGTGCCGTAGGCCAGCATGGTCGAGACGAGCGGATCGCCGCCCGGGAAATACAGCTTGCTGAACACGATGCCGGCCACGACGCCGTATAAAAAGAAGTCATACCATTCGATGGTGGCGCCGATCACGCTGGCCATCACGACTTTCCGTAGCTCTTTGGCCTTTTTCGGATTGCTCGTATTGTTATCCATAATATCTAGTCTCCTATCGATATCGATTATGTGTTTTTTCTGATGCCTGGCTGATTGCCAAGTCATTGAGGGGCGGGCCGCTCTGCCCGCCGCTGGCATCCTCCTTTGGGAACGGAATGGGGTAGAGTCAAGCCGCCTTGGGCAGGCGCACGGCGTCCGCCAGTATCATGTCGGCCGCTTTTTCGGCGATCATGATGGTGGGCGCGTTCGTATTGCCCGAGACGATTTCCGGCATGATCGACGCGTCGACCACGCGCAGGTTCTGCATGCCGTGCACGCGCAGACGCTCGTCGACGACGGCCATGGCGTCATGCCCCATCTTGCAGGTGCCGCTCGGGTGGTAGATCGACTGGCTGAAGCGCCGCGCCGCGTCCAGCAGTTCCTCATCGCTCTGGAACTGCGGGCCGGGCACGAACTCGGAAATGATGTGCGGCGCCAGCGACGGGGCGGCGGCGATTTTTCGGGCCACGCGCAGGGCGGCAACCGCCGTCTGCTGGTCGCGCGGGTCGGACAGGTAGTTCGGGTAGATGCCAGGATAAGCGAGTGGATCGGCGGACTTGATCGACACGTGGCCGCGGCTGTGCGGGCGCAACTGGCACACGGACGACGTGAACGCGGAAAACGGATGCGCGCCTTCGCCCGGCTTGTCGGCGCTCAGCGGCTGCATGTGGAACTGGATGTCGGGCCGTTCCACGTCGGGCGACGACTTGGTAAACACTGTCACCTGGCTGGCCGCCAGGGTCAATGGCCCCGAGCGGGAAAACACATATTGCATGCCCACCCACAGCTTGCCCCACAGGCTGTTGACTTCATCGTTCAGGGTTTTCAGCCGCGTCTTGAAGACGAGGCGGATTTGCAGATGGTCTTGCAGATTCTGTCCCACGCCGGGCAAGTCGTGCACGAGCGGCACGCCCACTTCATCGAGCAGGGCGCGCGGTCCCACGCCCGAGCATTGCAGGATTTGCGGCGAGCCGATGGCGCCCGCGCAGAGTATCACTTCGCCGCTGGCGCGCGCCTGGCGCAGCTGGCCATCCTGCTGATATTCGATGCCGACGGCGCGCTTGCCCTCGAACAGCACGCGCGTGATTTGTGCGCGCACTTCCACGCGCAGGTTGGCGCGCTTGCGGGCGGGGCGCAAAAAGGCTTTCGCCGTGCTCCAGCGCAAGCCCTTGCTGGCTGTCTGCTGGAAATAGCCGACACCTTCCTGCGTGGCGCCGTTGTAATCGGCATTGAAGGGGATGCCGCTTTCCGTGGCGCCCGCAATAAAATGCTCGGCGATGGGGCGGCGCAGCCGCAGGTCCGACACCTTTAACGGACCGCCCACGCCATGGTAATCGCTGGCGCCGCGTTCCTGGTCCTCCGATTTTTTAAAATAGGGCAGCACCTCGGCATAGCTCCAGCCTGCATTGCCGAGTTCGGCCCAGCGGTCGTAGTCTTCCTTCTGGCCCCGCACGTACAGCAAGCCGTTGAGCGAGCTGGAGCCTCCCAGTACCTTGCCGCGTGGCCATTGCAACTGGCGCCCGGCGATGCCGGCGTCCGCTTCCGTGCGGTAGCACCAGTCGAGCTTGGGATCGTGCATGGTCTTGAAATAGCCGACCGGCACGTGTATCCAAGGATTGTTGTCCTTGCCGCCCGCTTCCAGCAGCAATACCTGATTGTTGCTGTCGTGCGACAGGCGGTTGGCCAGCACGCAGCCGGCGGAACCGGCGCCGACAACGATGTAATCGTAGTGTATTTGCAACATTGTTCTTGTCTCCTGCGTTGCGGTATCGCACCGCCTCGGCGGGCGTTTTTTGCGATACACTGGTCTTTATTGGTTATTTTTGGAACGTCTGGTTCCATTTATAAAAGACGTGCGGCACCGGGACAAGCGGAAACAGCCGCATACGCGAGAGGTGAAACAGAACATGCATGATGCGTTTCAAAAACGGCCGGGCGAGGCCGAAGAGGGTGGTCAAGTGGAGACCGGCACGACGGCGAGCCATGGCGACGAGGCGCGGGGATTGCGCGTGCTGCGTTTGATCGAGCATCTGGCCAGCGCCAGCCAGCCCCTGACCCTGTCGCAGCTGGCCGCGCGCATGCAAGTGCCCAAGGCCAGCATGATGCGCTTGCTCGATACCCTGGAGCAGCATGGCTATGTGCTGCGCACGCCCGTGGGACGCGGCTATGTGCCCGGTGCCGCCTCGACCAACCTGGCGCTGGCGACCCTGCGCAACAATGCCCTGATCCGCGTCAGTCGCAGCATCCTGGGCAGCCTGGTGGCCATCACGGGCGAGACGTGCAACCTGGCCATTCCCGAAGGCAATGCGATCGTCTACGTGGACCGCGTGGAAACGCAGGAACCGCTGCGCCTGCATCTGGTGCTGGGCAGCCGGGCGCCCATGCATTGCACGGCCAGCGGAAAGTTATTCCTTGCGCACATGAGTTTGCTGGAGCGGCGCGAGCTGCTGGCCATGCTGACCTTGGAAGCGCGCACGCCGAAAAGCATTACCGACCCCGTGTTGCTCGAGCGCGAGATCGTGCGCATCGCCAGGCTGGGCATCGGCATCGACGACGAGGAATTCGTGCACGGCATGGTGGCCGTGGCCGTGCCCATCTGCGCGGCCGACGGGCGCATCGTGGCGGCTGTCGCCTGCCACGCGCCCGTGGCACGCAAATCCGTGGAGCAATTGATGCAGCACGTGCCGCAGCTCAAGGAGGCGGCCGTGAAACTACGGCCGCTGTTGCTGGCGGAAAACAGCTAGGGTTTGAGCACCTTCGCCACTTTCGCCGCGCGCAGGCGGAAGGCATCGGGCATGCCCGAGCCCAGCAGCGGGCGCAGATACAGCCTGAAAGCATCGGTCACGTCCGTGCCGCTGGCGCTGATGAATTCGTCTTCCATGGTGCGCGTCTTGCCCGCAACCTCGGTAAGCGGCAGCAGCTCGTAATCGACGGAATAAAAGCCCGTGCGCTTGATGGCCACGGAACCGTCGCGGTCGCCCCACATGGCGAATTGCACCGCCTTTTCACCCACTTCGCGGGCTTCGCGCTGGTCCACGTCGGAAACGCAGCCGATGAAGGAACGCTGAAGATAGCCGAAGGTGTCGCCGCGCACGCGCTTGATGCCAAGTTTCGCCTTGATTTCGTCGCACAGCAGGTCGGCCAGCGCGCCCGTGCCCGACAATTGCACATTGCCATGCGCATCGCGTTCGACTTCTTTCGCCAGCAGGCTGGCGATCGGTTCGCCCGAGGCGTCGTGGATGCCTTCCGAGACGGCGATCACGCAGCGGCCATATTTTTCATAGGTCGCCTTTACGTCGGCAAGAAACTGTTCCAGCACGAAGACGCGCTCGGGCAGGTAGATCAGGTGCGGGCCATCGTCGGGGAACTTCTTGCCCAGCGCCGAGGCGGCCGTCAAGAAGCCCGCGTGGCGGCCCATCACCACGCCCACGTACACGCCGGGCAAGGCCGCGTTGTCGAGGTTGGCGCCGGCGAACGCTTGCGCGACGAAGCGCGCGGCCGAGGGGAAACCCGGTGTATGGTCGCTGCCCACCAGGTCGTTGTCGATGGTTTTCGGGATGTGGATGCAGCGCAGCGGATAGCCGGCCTTGTGCGCTTCCTCGCTGACGATGCGCACCGTGTCGGACGAGTCGTTGCCGCCGATATAAAAGAAATGTTCGATCTCGTGCGCGCGCAGCACTTCGAAGATTTGCTGGCAGTAGGCGATGTCGGGCTTGTCGCGCGTGGAACCGAGGGCCGACGATGGCGTGGCGGCTACCAGTTCCAGGTTGTGGCTGGTTTCCTGCGTCAGATCGACGAATTCTTCATTGACGATGCCGCGCACGCCGTGCAGCGCGCCATACACGCGCGTGACATGCTGAAAGCGCCGCGATTCGAGCACCACGCCCACCAGCGACTGGTTGATGACGGCGGTGGGACCGCCTCCCTGGGCAACAAGAATTTTTCCAGACGGCATGGGATTTCCTCGTAAGTGGAACGGCCCTCCAGCCTACTCCTTTTTTGTCGGGACGCTGTCTTTTCCGATAGTCCTGTCGAGGAATTTCTCCACCCGACCCCAGAAGTCGATGCGGTTCTTCGGCAATGTCCAGCCATGGCCTTCCTCGTCGTAGACCACCCATTCGACATCGCGGTTGTGCTGTTTGACGGCCGCGTAAAACTGCTTGCCGTGGTACAGCGGCACCCGCTGGTCGGCGGCGCCGTATGCCAGCAGCAGGGGCTGGGTGATGCGCGCCGCCTGGGCGATGGGGGAGGTGGCCTGGAACTGGGCCGCGTTGGCCGTCCGGTCGCCAATCAGCTCGGGCATGCCGTACTGTTTCCAGTCATCGCCGAGGTCGGACTTGAAACTCCAGTGGCCGCTATACAGCAGGTTGATGTCGGTCACGCCCACCCAGTCGATGGCGCAGCGGAACAGGTCGGGATCGTTGACCAGGCCCATCAAAGCGGCATAACCGCCATAGCTGGCGCCGGCGATGCAGATGCGGCGCGGATCGGCGATTCCTTCGGCGATGGCCCAGCGCGCGCCATCGGCGAGATCGTCCTGCATCTTCAAGCCCCATTGTTTCCAGCCGGCGCGAAAATGCTTGGCGCCAAAGCCTGTGCTGCCGCGAAATTCCGGTTGCAGCACGGCATAGCCACGCGAGGCAAGAAATTGCACTTCGGCATTCCATTGCCAGGAGCTGCCGCGCACATACGGGCCGCCATGCACGAGCACGACCAGCGGCAGCTGCTTGCCGGAAGTCGCGGCGGGCACGGTGAGCCAGGCGGGAATGGACAGGCCATCGCGCGCCTTGTAGCGCACCAGCTGCTGCTCGCTCATCTGCGCCGGCTTGATGAGCGGCTGCGCTTCGCCGATGATGCTCAGCTTGCCCGTATCGCTGTTGAACAGCGAGAATTTGCCCGGCTGCCGGTCGGAATACGAGGTCACCAGCATGAAGGGCGTGGCGGGGCGGGCCGCCAGCGAAACCAGGTTGATGGTCGATGGCAGCAGGGCGTCGATGCGCGCCTGGGTGGCCGTCATGGCCGGGTCGAACCAGCGCGTGGCGCGCGCATCGCTCAGGTGGCGCACGCCCAGCAGCTTGCCTTGCCCGACGATCAGACTGCCGCTGAAGTCATAGCCGTCGAGCGAGATGATGGGCGTGGGCACGATGCGGCTGCTGGCCAGGTCGTAGGCATGCACGGACAGCGTATCGCTGCCCATGCGGGCGCTCACATACAGGGTGCCGTCCGGGCCGAAGGAGAGCGGGGTGAAGGCGTCGGGGCCGCCGAGGTAGGCGTCGAACTGCGCCAGCGTGCGCCAGGCGCCGCTGGCCGGATCAAGGTACTGCACGCTTTCGATATTGCGCTCCCGGGTCACGGCCAGACGCGGTTCGCCATGCTGGTCGAGCAGCCAGCGGCGCACCTTGCCTGGCGGCTTGACGGCCGTGCTGCGGCCCGTGAGCGTATCGAGCTGCCGCAAGCCTTCGTAGTCGACTTCGCCCGTCGAGGCGTACACGGTGCTGCGCACATACACGGCCTGGGTATCCTGCGCACCGCGCTGGCCCGTCAGGTAGGTATGCCAGGGCAGCAGTTTATAGATCGAGGTGGAGGCATCGGGCATGGCGCTGCGGGCGGCCAGCTGGCGAAAGTTGCCGCCGTCGCGGTTGACGGCAAACAGGCCCGGCCCGAAACGCATGTCGCCGGGCGCCGTCTGGCGGTCGCGCGTGTTCAGGATCAGGCGTTCGTTATTGACCCATTCGACGTCGCCCACGTCGACATCGCTGAATTGCGCCACGACCTTGATGCTGTTATCGAGCAGGTTGACGATGGCCAGCCGTTCGCGATTGTTCGCGCCGCTCACCTTCACGGCCAGATGGCGCGCATCGGGCGACAACTGGGGGCCGCTGAATTCGGGGTTGGCGAAGAAGGCCGACAGTGGTGGCGGCGCGATGGCCGTGTGCGCTTGTGCGGAAAGGGCAAACAGGCTGGCGCAGGCGGCCAGGATATGTAGCAGACGCAAGAAAGCCTGGGGCATGGTGTGTTGTAACCTGGAATAAAAAATTGACCTATGGACGCTCACTCCGGCGCCCGGATATGTTCGACCAGCCCTGTGCTGCGGCGTCCCGGCGCCGGCGTCAGCCAGCTGACGAGGATGGCGGCGGCCAGGCCGGCCGGCACGCCGAAGATACCGGCCGAGATGGGCGCGATATGGAACCATTGACCGCTGGCATTGCCGCCCAGCATGGTGCTCGTGTGCAGCATGTAATACAGGCATACGCCAAAGCCCGTCAGCATGCCGGCCAGTGCGCCCTGGTAGTTGGCGCGTTGCCAGAAGACGCCCAGCACCAGCGGCGGGAACAGGGTCGAGGCGGCCAGGGAAAAGGCCACGCCCACCAGCGACAAAATGTCCGCCGGCTTTTGCGAGGCCGCATAGGCGGCGATGAAGGCCACGGCCAGCAGCAGCAATTTTGAAATCGTCACGCGCTTTTGCGTCGAAGCCGTGGGATCGACCACCTTGTAATAGACGTCGTGCGACAGGGCGTTGGAGATGGCCAGCAGCAAGCCATCGGCCGTCGACAGGGCGGCGGCCAGGCCGCCTGCCGCCACCAGGCCGGAAATGACGTAGGGCAGGCCGGCGATCTCGGGCGTGGCCAGCACCAGCACGTCGGCATCGATGGAAATTTCCGCCAGTTGCACGATGCCGTCGCGGTTGACGTCGACGATGCTGATCAGGGGACTGAGCTTGTCCACGTTGGCCCAGTACGACACCCAGGTGGGCAGGTTCGCGTATTGCGTGCCCACGAGCGCCGAATAAATATCGTACTTGACCAGCACGGCCAGCGCGGGAATCGTGAGATAGATCAACAAGATGAAGAACAGGGTCCAGAACACGGACACGCGCGTTTCGTGCACCGAGGGCGTGGTGTACGATCGCATGAGGATATGCGGCAGGGCGGCCGTGCCCAGCATCATGCAAAACACGAGGGCCAGGAAATTGTTGCGCTTGATGTCGGACTGTTCGCGGTCCGCAGCGGGAAACGGCTGCGCATGCGGAATGATCGGTTCGGCGCGTTTCTGGTTCTGCGCCTGCGCTGCCTGCCACAACACGCGTGCCTCGTCCGGGCTTTTCGGATAGGCGATCAGGTAGCGCTCTGCGTTGCGGATGTCGAACAGCGAGGTATTGCGCTGGCGCAAACTGTCGAGCTGGCGCTGGGCCGCCAGACGGCCTTGTTCCCAGGAACCGGGCAAGCCGTCGATGCGCGCCTGGTAGCTTTGCGCGCGCTGGCGGAAGATGGCGCGCACTTCGTTCTCTTTCGGGTCCGTTTCCAGCACGTGTTCGCGCGCGCTCAGTTGCGTCAGCACCTTGCCGTAGGCGATCTGCGGCACGGGATTGTCCGCATGCTTGACCGACAGCCACATGGCGGGAATCAGAAAGGCGACGAGGATGATGATGTACTGCGCCACCTGCGTCCAGGTGATGGCGCGCATGCCGCCCAGAAAGGAGCAGACGAGGATGCTGGCCAGGCCCAGGAAGATGCCGACGGAAAAATCCACACCCGTGAAGCGCGAGGCGATCAGGCCGACGGCGTAGATCTGCGCCACCACATAGGTAAACGACACGATGATGGTGGCGGCCACGGCCACCACGCGCACGCTGGCGCCCCGCTTGTCGGTGCCGCTGCCGTAGCGGGCGGCGAGGAAATCGGGAATCGTGTACTGGCTGAACTTGCGCAGGTAGGGCGCGATCAATAGCGCCACCAGGCAATAGCCGCCCGTCCAGCCCATGATGAAGGCCAGGCCGTCGAAGCCGTTCAGGTACAGGCCGCCGGCCAGGCTGATGAAGCTGGCGGCCGAGATCCAGTCGGCGGCCGTGGCCATGCCGTTGAACATGGCTGGCACCCGGCGCCCCGCCACATAGTATTCGGTGACGTTCGAGGTGCGGCTGATGACGCCGATGGTGGCGTACAGGGTGATGGTGACGAGCATGAACAGGTAGCCGATCCACGCGCGCGGCATGCCTTCCTGTTCCAGCACGGACAAAGCCAGCAGGAAGGCGGCGAAACCGGCCGTAAACAGCAGGTAGTAGCGGCTCAGCCGCGCAAAGAAACTGCGCTGGCCGCTCATGCTTGCTCCTCGGTATGGAAATCCCGGTCGAGGCGCCGCATGCGCCAGGCATAGAAGGCGATGATGGCCAGGTACACGAGCGAGGCGCCCTGGGCCGCCATATAGAAGGGCAGCGGCCAGCCGAACAGGTTCAGGTGCAGCAGCTCGCGCGCATAGAACACGGTCAGAAAACCCGTCAGCAGCCAGACCAGCAGCAGGATGGCCGTCAGGCGCCGCGTCTTGCGCCAGTGCATATCACGGCGCGCCTGCAGCTCGGGGCTGGGCGTGCGCGCGGGCTGCGCCGGGGCAACGGGTGGGCTCGGCTTATCCATACGTGATGTCATCCTCTTCTGGCGCGTCCGGCAACAGCAGGGCGATGCTCAGGCGCAGCAGGGTGCCCGGCAGCTTCGGCGACTGCGCGCGCGGATTGTTAAAAATATCGACTTCGGCGCCATGCTGCTGCGCAATTTCGCGCACGATGGCCAGGCCCAGGCCGCTACCGTCGACATTGCTGCCGAGAATGCGGTAAAAGCGTTCGAACACGTGGGCCCGCTCGGCCGGCGCAATGCCGGGACCCGTATCTTCCACTTCCAGGATGGCCAGTTCCAGGGTGCTGCGCACGCGCACCGTGACGCTGCCGCCCGACGGCGTGTAGCGCAGGGCGTTGTCGATCAGGTTGCTCAGCAGCTCGCGCAGCATCATGGCATTGCCGGAAATCATGATCGAATACGCGGGCTGCTCGAAGCCCAGGTCGATATGCTGGGCAAACGAAGCTTGCACCCAGTCCTGCACCACGCCGCGCGCCAGTTCGCTCAGCTCGATCGGCTCGAACGCCGTGCCCGCCTGCGGCTGGTTTTCCGCGCGCGCCAGGGCCAGCAACTGGTTGACGAGGCGCGTGGCCGCTTCCGAACTTTTCGCCAGTTGCAGCAGCGAGCGGTGGATCTCGTCGTGGTCGGTCTGGCGCAGGGCCAGTTCCGACTGCATGCGCATGCCGGCCAGCGGCGTTTTCATCTGGTGCGCGGCATCGGCGATGAAGCGTTTCTGCATGTCGATCGACAGCGATAGCCGCGCCAGCATCTCGTTGAGCGAACCGACCAGCGGCGTGATTTCCTCGGGTACCTGGCCCGATTCGATGGGAGATAAATCGTCGGGTGGCCGGGCGCGTATGCGCTCCTGCAATTGCGCCAGCGGCGACAGGCCGCGCGCCAGGGCAAACCAGACGAGAGCCAGGATCACGGGCAGGATGATGAACTGCGGCAAAATCACGCCCTTGATGATTTCATTGGCCAGCTGGGCGCGTTTCTCCAGGGTTTCGGCAACTTGTACCAGCGCGCGGTGCGGCTCATCGTCGTTGTCGGCAGGAATGTCGAGATAGCTGAACGCCACGCGCACGGGCGTGCCGTGGATGGTGTCGTTGCGAAACAGCACCATGCCGCTGCGGTATTTGTCGGGATCCTGCGGCGGCGGCAAATCGCGGTCGCCGGCCAGGTATTCGCCGCGCGGACCCACCACCAGGTAATACAGGGTGTCGACATCGTCGCCGCGCAGCAAGTCGCGGCCATTATTATTGCTGCTGTTCTTGTCCGGCGCGCGGCGCAACATGGCGCCATCGGCCTGCTTGACTTGCTGCGTGAGCACGGTCACGCTGTCTTCCAGCGCATGGTCGAACGGCTGATTGGCGATGCCCTTGGCCACCAGATAGGTGATGGCGATGCTCATCGGCCACAGCAGCAGCAGGGGCGCCAGCATCCAGTCGAGGATTTCGCCGAACAGCGAGTGCTCGATCGTGTCATCCTGCTCCGTGGTGGGCGGCTCGAACCAGTCGTCGTCGTCCGGCTCGTCCGCTGGCGCCTCGCGCGCCTTCACTTGCTGGCGGGTCCGCTGGCCGGGCTTGCCGACTCGCCCGCTTCAGCGTTCAGGCGCGCCGCTTCCGAATATTTTTCCAGGCAATAGCCGAGGCCGCGCACGGTGGCGATGCGCACGCCGCCTACTTCGATCTTCTTGCGCAGGCGGTGCACATACACTTCGATGGCGTTGTTCGACACTTCCTCGCCCCATTCGCACAAGTGGTCGACCAGCTGCTCTTTCGAGACGAGGCGGCCGGTGCGGCCCAGCAGGATTTCCAGCAAGCCCAGTTCGCGCGCCGACAGGTCGAGCATCTGGTCGTTGATGTAGGCGCTGCGCCCCACCTGGTCGTAGCTGAGGGGGCCGTGCTTGATGATGGTGGCGCCGCCGCCGGCGCCGCGGCGCGTCAGGGCGCGCACTCTTGCCTCCAGTTCCGACAAGGCGAACGGCTTGGCCATATAATCATCGGCACCGAGGTCGAGGCCATTCACGCGTTGTTCGATGGAATCGGCGGCCGTCAGGATCAGCACCGGCAGCAGCGAAGCGCGCGCGCGCAGGCGGCGCAGCACTTCCAGGCCGGACATTTTTGGCAGGCCCAGGTCGAGGATCAGCAAGTCGAATTCCTGGGTGGACAGGGCCGTATCGGCCTCTTGACCTGTCTTGACGTAGTCGATCGCATAACCGGACTGGCGCAGCGAGCGGGTCAGGCCATCGGCCAGCACGCTGTCATCTTCGGCAAGTAAAATACGCATGGTGCACTTCCTATGCTTTGCGGCGGTAGAAGCTTGTATTGTGTTTCATTTTCCGCAAGGTGGCGAATTTTTGTGAAAATCCAGGCTTGTATTGATCTGTTTCAAAACAAATCCACGTTCCGCTTGCATTGATCACTGTTTTTTTATACAGTACTGTCTGTGTAAAGAATTTAACCCACTGGCGCTATCGCAGGCTGCACGGTTCACGTAGATGCGTCACGTGAATCCGCAACTGTAGAACGGCTGAAAGAACATATGGACGATAAAAAAGCTGTAGTACCCGCATCGGAAAAAGCCAAGGCGCTCGCCGCCGCACTGGCGCAGATCGAGAAGCAGTTTGGCAAAGGTTCGGTCATGCGCATGGATGCCAGCGCACCGATCGAAGAAGTGCAAGTCGTGTCGACCGGTTCGCTCGGCCTCGATATCGCGCTGGGCGTGGGCGGCTTGCCGCGCGGCCGCGTGGTGGAAATCTACGGTCCGGAATCGTCGGGTAAAACCACCTTGACCCTGCAAACCATCGCCGAAATGCAAAAACTGGGCGGCACGTGCGCCTTTATCGATGCCGAGCACGCGCTCGACGTCGGTTACGCGCAAAAGCTGGGCGTGAACCTGCACGAATTGCTGATCTCGCAACCGGACACGGGCGAGCAGGCGCTGGAAATCTGCGACGCCCTCGTGCGTTCGGGCAGCGTCGACCTCGTCGTCATCGACTCCGTGGCCGCGCTGACGCCACGCGCCGAGATCGAAGGCGACATGGGCGATTCCCTGCCAGGCCTGCAAGCGCGCCTGATGTCGCAGGCCCTGCGCAAGCTGACCGGTTCCATCAACCGCACCAATACCCTGGTCATCTTCATCAACCAAATCCGCATGAAGATCGGCGTGATGTTCGGCAGCCCGGAAACAACCACGGGCGGCAATGCGCTGAAATTCTACGCCTCCGTGCGTCTGGATATCCGCCGCACCGGCTCGATCAAGTCCGGCGATGAAGTGATCGGCAACGAAACCAAGGTCAAGGTCGTCAAGAACAAGATCGCGCCACCGTTCAAGGAAGCGCACTTCGACATCCTGTACGGCGCAGGCACTTCGCGCGAAGGCGAAATCCTGGACCTGGGCTCGGATGCCAAGATCGTGGAAAAATCCGGTTCGTGGTACAGCTACAACGGCGAACGTATCGGCCAGGGCAAGGACAACGCCCGCGCCTTCCTGCAGGAGCGTCCGGCGCTGGCCCGCGAAATCGAAAACAAGGTCCGCGCTTCGCTGGGCGTGCGCGAACTGCCGCCGCTGGCTGCTGAAAAGCCGGAAAAAGCGGATAAAGCCGCCGACAAGGCTGCCAAGGCTACGGAAGCCAAGCCAGAGTAGGTCGGATTAGCGCGGCAAAGCCGCGCGTAATCCGACAACACCACAGACGTCAACAATGTTGTCGGATTACGGTCCAAGGGCCCTGATCCGACCTACGCATGGCTTGCCGCAAGGTAGGACCATGATCGCCGTCCCGCGCTGTTGCGCCGGGCGGCGATTGTGTTTGGGTGATGTGATTGTGGAATGAAAGACAAGGTGGGTGTATGGCCGCAGTACAACTAAGCCTGAAGGGCAGGGCGCTACGCTTTTTGTCGATGCGGGAACACAGCCGCATGGAATTGCGGCGCAAGCTTCAGCGCCATGCGCAGGAGGGCGATGACGTGGAAGCCTTGCTCGACAGCCTGGAGCAAGCCAATTGGCTGTCGCAGGAGCGCTTTTCCGAGTCGCTGATCCACCGCCGCTCGGCCCGCTTCGGCAATAGCCGCATCATGGCGGAGTTGCAAAGCCATGGCATCGGCGGCGAGGCGCTGCAGGAACTCAAGGCGGGCCTGGCCGAAGGGGAAGTTGCGCGCGCCTGCGAAGTGTGGCGCCGCAAGTTTGGTGAAGTAGCGCAGGATGCCGAGCAGCGCAACAAGCAGATGCGCTTCCTGATGCAGCGCGGCTTTTCCCAGCGCGCCGTGCAAGCGGCCTTGAAGGGGCTGGATCCCGACGAGGAATGAGGCTGGCCATGGCGCGCCGGCCGGCCTCCGTCGTGCCCCATGAACTGCGCTTTCAAACGCCGTTTGTTTCCAGTATGGCGACGCCGCGCGATAAGGTATTCTGGCGCTCGAACGCTGTGCGATGCGCGCAGCACCACTGACCGTGACAGGATCGAGATGAGCAACTGGAATGCCGGCTATGTGGCCGAAATCGCCTATACCTATGGCTATTACGAAGAATTGAATCCTCTGCGCCTGCGGCTGCCCCTGCTGGCTGCCGGGCTTGCCTTGCCGGCCAGCGGCACGGCTTGCGAGCTGGGCTTTGGCCAGGGCATCAGCGCCAACATCCATGCGGCGGCGTCTTCCACGCGCTGGCATGGCAATGATTTCAATCCGTCCCAGGCCACCTTTGCGCAGGAGCTGGCCAGCGTGACCGGCGCCGGCGCACAGTTCACGGACGAATCGTTCGCGCAGTTTTGCCGCCGTGACGACTTGCCCGATTTCGACTTTATCTGCCTGCACGGGATCTGGAGCTGGGTCTCGGCAGAAAATCGCGCCTTGATCGTCGATTTCCTGCAGCGCAAGCTGAAAGTGGGTGGCGTCGCCTATATCAGCTATAACACGCAGCCGGGCTGGAGTGCCATGATGCCGATGCGCGACTTGCTGGCCGAGCATAGCCGCGTCATGAGCGCGCCCGGCGTGGGCGTGCTGGCACGAGTCGACGGCGCCATCGATTTTGTCGACAGGATGATCGCCGTGCAACCGCGCTACCTGGAGGCCAATCCCCTGCTGGCGGACCGTTTCGAGAAGCTGAAAGCGCTGGACCGCAACTATATTGCACACGAATATTTCAATGCGGATTGGCAGCCGATGGCCTTTTCCAGCGTTGCGGCCATGCTGGGCGAGGCCAAGCTGGAGTTCGCCTCGTCCGCCAACTATACCGCTCTGGTCGACATGCTGAACCTGACGGCCGAACACCAGCAATTCCTGGCCGAGATACCCGATCCCGTCTTCCGCGAGACGACGCGCGCCTTTCTCGTCAACGAGCAATTCCGCAAGGATTACTGGGTCAAGGGCGCGCGCAGGCTGACGCCGTTGGCCCAGGTCAGCGCCGTGCGGGCCGTGCGCGTGATGCTGGCCGTGCCCCGCGACGAAGTGGTGTTGAGCGTGCACGGGGTGCTGGGCGACGCCGATATGGACGAGCGCGTGTATGCGCCCGTGCTCGACGCCATGGCCGACCATCGCGTGTACACGATAGGCGAACTGGAGCTGCAACTGGCGGGTAGCGAAGCCGGCCTGGCCGCCTTGCTGCAGATCATATTGGTGCTGGTCAGCAAGGGCAGCGTGCTTGCCGTCCAGGACGAGGCCGACATCGCTGTGGCGCGGCCGCAGACGGCGCGGCTGAATGCGCACTTGCTGGAGCAGGCGCTGGCAAGAACCGACTTGCACAGCCTCGCCAGCCCCCTGACGGGCGGCGGCGTGGTTGTATCGCATTTACAACAACTGTTCCTGTGGGCAAAACAGCAAGGTTGTCCAACGCCGCAAGAATGGGTGCGCGCGACGTGGCCGGTACTGCTGCGCCTGGAGCAACTGCTGACGAAGGACGGGCAGCCCTTGTTGACGGAAGAGGAAAACCTGGCCGAACTGCTGGCGCGCGCGGAATATTTTTCCGCGCGCACCTTGCCCGTTTTACGCGCACTGGGTGTGGCTGACTGAAGCGCGGCGCCGGCCAGTGCGCCGGTGCCGCAGGCATGCTTTCAAGTTATCTGCATTGTGAATAATTGTCATTGATTTTGCGATTTTCGTTAATGATTTGCGGCAGACGGCACGACCAATAAAAAATTATGTTGCGGCGCAACTAGCGCCCTGTGTGCTACACTTTTAGGGTTTTTGCGGCGCCGCAGGTGCGGTTGCTGTTCGTAGAAGCTGCGAACAGAGTGCTTTAGGCACATGGCTGCTTACTAATTATGGCCGCGCAAGCGGCATCGGTCTTATGCCCCTGTCAACTCCCGTATCCCGGCGCGCCCTACGGCACTCCCGCGTTATCGACGTCCAAGCGTATATGCGCGACGACGGCCTGTGGGATATTGACGCCCATATCACCGACATCAAAAGCTATGACGCGACCCTGGCCTCCGGCCCCCGTCCCGCCGGCGCCCCTCTGCATGACCTCCACTTACGTATTACCGTCGATCGCGAACTGACCATTGTCGAGGCCGAAGCTGCCTCCGATGCCGTGCCCTATCCCGATTTTTGCGATACCATCGGCCCCGCTTACAGGGCGCTGATCGGTTTGAATTTATTGAAGAATTTCCGCCGCGACTTGAAACAGCGCCTGGCGGGAATCGCTGGCTGTACCCATTTGACCGAACTGGCGCAAGTCTTGCCGACTGCGACGGTTCAGGCATTTGCCGGCGATGTCTGGTCGACCCGTGACGGTGAGAATGCTGACTTGTCGCATGAAAAGCCGTTTCAACTCGACAAATGCCACGCCCTGCGCACCGATGGTGGGGCAGTTGCACAGTATTACCCGCGCTGGGTAGCCAAAGCGTGACCCCGGCGCTCTGTTTTTCCTGTTTTTTTTGCACCACTAACCGTATTTTTACAAATCAGTATCAGAAGGGAAGCCAGCATGAAAATCCATGAGTATCAAGCCAAAGAAATCCTCCGGCAGCACGGAGTGACGGTACCACGCGGTATTCCGTGCATGTCCGTCGAAGAAGCCGTCAAGGCTGCGGAAACCCTGGGCGGCCCGGTATGGGTTGTCAAGGCGCAGATCCACGCAGGTGGCCGCGGCAAGGGCGGCGGCGTGAAAGTGGCAAAATCGATCGAGCAGGTCAAGGAATACGCTGACCAGATCATGGGCATGCAGCTGATCACGCACCAGACCAGCGCCGAAGGCCAGAAAGTCAACCGCCTGCTGGTGGAAGAAGGCGCCGACATCAAACAAGAACTGTACGTTTCGCTGGTCACCGACCGCGTCACCCAGAAAATCGTCCTGATGGCTTCGTCCGAAGGCGGCATGGACATCGAAGAAGTGGCCGAGAGCCACCCAGAGAAGATCCATCACGTCACCATCGATCCAGGCACCGGCCTGACCGATGCCCAGGCAGACGACATCGCCGCCAAAATCGGCGTGCCTGCCGGTTCCATCGCCGACGCCCGCGTCAACCTGCAAGGCCTGTACAAAGCGTACTGGGAAACCGATTGCTCGCTGGCCGAGATCAACCCGCTGATCGTCACCGGCAGCGGCAAAGTCATCGCCCTGGACGCCAAGTTCAACTTTGACCCGAACGCCCTGTTCCGTCATCCGGAAATCGTCGCCCTGCGCGATCTGGACGAAGAAGATCCAGCTGAAATCGAAGCGTCGAAATTCGACCTGGCCTACATTTCGCTCGACGGCAACATCGGTTGCCTGGTGAACGGCGCCGGCCTGGCCATGGCTACCATGGACACCATCAAGCTGTTCGGCGGCGAGCCAGCCAACTTCCTGGACGTCGGCGGCGGCGCCACGGCAGAAAAAGTCACCGAAGCGTTCAAGATCATGCTGAAAAACCCAGGCCTGAAAGCCATCCTGGTGAACATTTTCGGCGGCATCATGCGTTGCGACGTGATCGCTGAAGGCGTGATCGCCGCAGTGAAAGCCGTCTCGCTGAACGTGCCACTGGTCGTGCGCATGAAGGGCACCAACGAAGACCTGGGCAAGAAGATGCTGGCCGATTCCGGTCTGCCTATCATCGCAGCCGACACCATGGAAGATGCAGCCAAGAGCGTCGTTGCCGCTGCTGCCGGTCAAGCTTAATTAAGGAATCAACATGTCCATTCTGATCAATAAAGATACCAAAGTCGTTACCCAAGGGATCACCGGCAAGACCGGCCAGTTCCACACCCGCGGTTGCCGCGACTACGCGAACGGCAAAGCTGCCTTCGTGGCAGGCGTGAACCCGAAGAAAGCCGGCGAAGATTTCGAAGGCATTCCTATTTTCGCTAACGTTACCGAAGCGAAAAAAGAAACCGGCGCCAACGTTTCCGTGATCTACGTACCGCCAGCAGGCGCGGCAGCGGCGATCTGGGAAGCTGTCGAAGCTGAAATGGATCTGGCCATTTGCATCACCGAAGGCATTCCTGTCCGCGACATGATGGCCCTGAAAGACCGCATGGCTAAAGCCAACAGCAAGACCTTGCTGCTGGGCCCTAACTGCCCAGGCCTGATCACGCCAGACGAAATCAAGATCGGCATCATGCCAGGTCACATCCACAAGAAGGGCCGTATCGGCGTGGTGTCCCGTTCGGGCACCCTGACCTATGAAGCAGTGGGTCAATTGACCGCACTGGGTCTGGGCCAATCGTCGGCAGTCGGCATCGGCGGCGACCCGATCAACGGTCTGAAGCACATCGACATCATGAAGATGTTCAATGACGATCCAGATACCGACGCGGTCATCATGATCGGCGAAATCGGTGGTCCAGACGAAGCCAACGCGGCTTATTGGATCAAAGACAACATGAAAAAACCGGTCGTTGGCTTCATCGCTGGCGTAACCGCTCCTCCAGGCAAGCGCATGGGCCACGCCGGCGCGCTGATCTCGGGCGGTGCCGATACGGCACAAGCCAAGCTGGAAATCATGGAAGCTTGCGGCATCACCGTGACCAAAAACCCGTCGGAAATGGCGCGTCTGCTGAAAGCCATGCTGTAATTTTCAGCCTGGTTCATGCAGTACAAAAAAGGAGCTTCGGCTCCTTTTTTTTTGTCCGCAAGACAGGCCAATTCCCGGCTTGGGGGGACGGCGCTGGTCCGAACCCGCCCAAATGCGTCGCTTTTCTTTCCAGGCGTACCGCCGCTGCCCGGGCGCGCCGCTGGCATGGCGCTTGCACCATGCACGGCACGAGCAACGCACAATGGGAGGATACGATGCGCGCGCAAAGCGGATTTACCCTGATAGAACTGATGATCGTGGTGGCCATCGCCGGCATCCTGGCGGCCGTGGCCATTCCCCAGTACGGCGACTATACGATGCGGGCCAAGGTCAGCAATGTGCTGGCGGCCGCTGCACCATTGAAAACGGCCGTGGCCCTGTGCGTGCAGGAAAATGGCGGCGAAGCGGCTGCCTGCAGCACGCCGACCCCGGCCGTGCCCAGCGCCATTCCCGTGTTCAGTGCCACGCGCGAAGTGGCCAGCGGAAAGGTCGACAAGGGCGATATCGTGCTGACCTTGGCGGCCGACCTGGGCACGGGTATCGGTGGACAAACCGTGACGATGACCATGAAGCCGGGCACCAGCAGCCTGACCTGGTTCAATAGCACCACCGTGACGAATCCGGCAGCGAAGGAAGCGATTACCAAAAGCAACATTCCCGACGTGACATCGACGCTGTAGGTGGCGTTTGCCAGTTGGGTATCAGACGATTTTTTGCCGGTCCGCGATCAGCGCTTCATACGTGAGGTTTTGCAGCAGGGTGTAGTGGGTCGGTTCCAGGTCGATGAATTGCACGCCGTACGTATGAATTTCAGCTACCCCGGTGGCGTGGCCATTCGACGGCTTGCCCACGCTCACGTTCTGGATGCGGGCGCGCGTGTTGACGCGCATCTGATGCTTGTTCGGCTGCACCAGCAGGGTAAAGCTCAGCGCCACGCCTTCGTCATCGGGCGTAAGCATGCTGGGCGCCTCGATCAGCGCGCCCGAGACGCTGAGGTTGACGATGAACACGGGCACGGCCGCCACGTCGCGGTAGCTCAGCTGCGCCGGAATGTCCACCTTGACGCGCATGGCCGTGCGCAGACTGGTGCCCTGGATGGCATCGGGAAAGCTCAGGTGGACATAGTTGAGCGGGCGGCCGAAGATGCGCAGCACGCTGCAGGAAAACGAACAGACGGTGACACCGGAAAATACGCGGATGGTCAGCTTGTCGCCCTCGTTGAGCATGATGGACGCGCCGTTTTCCATGGGAATCTTGACGATCAGGTACTCGTCTTTCACATAGCCGATCACGGTCGAGAAATGCTGGATGGGTTTGATGGTGCGGTGCGTGATGAACTGGATGCGTCCCCCCACCTGCAGATTCATGGCCTCGAAGTCGAAGTCCTGGAGCTTGGTTTCCGCGGCGGGTCTGTTGCTTGTCATGCGATGCTCATGTGGATATGGACGACTCGCAGTATGCATGATTTCTTGATGAAAAAGCATTTATATCAATGAAATTCATTTTTACATCGAAAGTGCCATAGGCACATGCCGGTGCGCGGTGCAGGCTTTACAATGAGATCAATATTGACGAATGTAAATCTTATGCCGCGCAGCTACTTCTGGACCATGTTGTTCCTGATCTTGCATCAAATCGACGCTGCCTACTGGAAAGAGTGGGAGATGTTTCATCTGCCGGGCGGCGTGCAGGGTTTTCTCGTGTTTAACCTGGCGGCGATTACCTTGGTGCTGGCCGGTTACCGGCACGTGCTGCTGGCCACCGCGCGGGCGCCCCTGTACGCTTGTGTCTGCGCCGCGCTGGGCGTGGGAACGTTCCTGATCCACGCCGGCTTTGCGCTGGCAGGGCTGGAGCAATTCCACTTGCCCCTGTCCATGGCCATCATCGTACTGTGCCTGGCCAGTGCCGTCTGGCTGCTGCGCGACTTGCGCCGCGTCCAAGGCCATCTTGCGCGCCACGCAAAATAATTACACCTCGGCGTGCCAATCGCCCGACTTGCCGCCATGCTTTTCCAGCACGCGCACATTCGTCATGACCATGCCCCGGTCGACGGCCTTGCACATGTCGTAGATCGTCAACAAGCCGATTTGCACGGAAGTGAGCGCTTCCATTTCCACGCCCGTCTTGCCCGTCGTATCGACCTGGGCGCGGCAGTGCACGCTGTTGGCCGCTTCATCCACTTCAAAATCGACGGTGACGCGCGTGAGGGCCAGCGGGTGGCACAGGGGAATCAGGTCGCTCGTGCGCTTGGCACCCATGATGGCGGCGATGCGGGCGATGCCCAGCACGTCGCCTTTTTTTGCATTGCCGGAAATGATCAATGCCAGGGTGGCCGGCTGCATGCGGATGGTGCCGGCGGCCACGGCGCTGCGCCGCGTGTCTTCCTTGCTGCCCACATCGACCATATGGGCCTGGCCCGTGGCGTCGAAATGGGTCAGTTCTCCGGCGGGGGCTTGCTTGTCTACTGTTGTCATGGCGTCAAAATAGGTAAGAAAAGGGAAGCGCGGCACTCCCTGTCACGACCTCATGCCACTGGCATGACGCGTGGGAATGGGCGCCGCTAACAAGGTATGATAGCACCCGTGAATTCAAAAACTCCCCTTCCGATCATCGTTGAAAATGCCGCTGCGGCATGGCTGCGCGGCTCCCGGCGCGCGTCCGTGCTGGCTGCCTTGTGGCTGGCGGCGCCCTGTGCGCTGGCGCAAACCTATACGTCCGCGCCAGCGGTGCCGGCCGCCAGCGTGGCGGCCAAGCCGGGAAGCGGCTGGACGCCGCTGGCCGTGCCGCCGGCGCCGAACCTGCCGAACTTGGGCGACACGTCGCGCGAAGACCTGTCGCCGGCGATGGAGCGCAAGATCGGCGAGGAAATCATGCGCGGCATCCGCGGCGACCGCGACTATCTCGACGACGCGCCTCTGCTCGAATACCTGAATACCTTCGGCAACGCGCTCGTGGCGGCACGCCCCAGCGTGCGCGGTGAAACGAATTACGACTATTTCTTCTTTGCCGTACGCGATCCCCAGTTGAACGCGTTTGCCTTGCCCGGCGGCTTCATCGGCGTGCACTCGGCCCTGGTGCTGGCGGCGCAAACGGAGGCGGAACTGGCGTCCGTGCTGTCGCACGAGATCGGTCACGTGGCGCAGCGCCATATCGCGCGCATGCTGGGCCAGCAGCGCCAGGACGCCCTGATGCCGCTGGCCGCCATGCTGCTGGCGGCGCTCGCTTCGAGGGCGGGCGGCGACGTGGCCATGGGCGTGTTTGCCGCCGGCCAGGGCCTGGCCATCCAGCGCCAGCTCAATTTCGGCCGCGACGCCGAACGCGAGGCGGACCGCATCGGTTTCCAGATCATGGGCGAAGCCGGTTTCGACACCACCGGCATGGTGGCCTTCTTTGGCCGCATGCAGGCGGCCAGCCGCTCGTACAGCGACTTGATGCCCGCCTATCTGCAGACCCATCCGCTGACGACGGAGCGCATCGCCGACATCCAGGCGCGCATCCGCGAGCAGCCGTACAAGCAGCGTGCGGACAGCCTGAGTTTCCATCTGGCCCGTGCGCGCGCCCGCGTGCTGCAGGATGAAAGCGTGCAAGGCCTGTTGAACGCCAAGGCCGTCTTCAAGACGCAGCTGGAGCAGCAAAGCCGCTTCCAGGTGACGGCCGCCCATTACGGTTTGTCCTTTGTCGCTGTCAAGCAGGGCAAGCCGGCGGAGGCGCAAAAGGAACTCGATGCGGCCAATGCGGCCCTGCACCAGCCCGTCGGGCCGAATGTGTTTACCTCGGGCGGCACGCAGGCGCCCAATTCCTTGCTGACGGCGATGGGGCTGGAAGTGCTGTTGATGCCGGCGCAAAAGAAGGAAGTGGCGCAGCAAGCCCTGAAGGCGGCCGATGCTGCGCGCCAGCAATTTCCCCTCTCGCGCGGCATTGCCCACCAGTATGCGGAAGCGCTGATGGCTGCCGGCAAGCTGGAGCAATCGACCGTGTATTTGCGCGAGCAGGTGCAGCTGTACAAGGAAGAGCCGGAACTGTACGACTTGCTGGCGAAAGCCTATGCGGACCAGGGCAAGATGACCTTGCAGCACATGGCGCTGGCTGAATCCTACGTGCTGCAGGGCGCCACCATGGCCGCGCTGGACCAGCTGACGATCGCCCGCAAATCGACGGACGCAACTTTTTATGACCAGGCCGTGATCGATGCGCGCGAGCGTGAACTGCAGGAAAAGCGCCGCGAGCAGATCAAGGACCAGAAGGGCTAGTTTTTATCGGCTTGCGGCGCCCGCTGGAAGCCGAAGGTCTGCGGCACGGAGTCATAGCCCAGCGGCTGCACGGCGATCTCCTTGCTGTCATGCAATAACATCAAATTGCCTTGAGCATGCTCCAGCCAGGCTAGCAGGGTCTCGTCGCTCAAGGCCAGCCCATCAACGCGCAGCGACGCCAGCACTTGCGCCATGTCGCGGTCGTCGACCTGCGCCACGATATCGGCGTGGCGCAAGATCAGCGCGCCGTTGTCGCACAGGTAAACCTGCTCGATTCTCGATAGTGGCGCGCCCGTCTGCAAGACAAAACCGTGTTGCGGGTCGCTGCGGGCGATGTACGGCGTCGCTTCCAGGTTCACATACACGCGCTGCGGGCCATTCTGGAAAAACCAGCAGCCGCGTTCATCCTGGGCGTAATTGCGGTTGATGAAATTCAACAGGGCCGCGTGGGCGATCTTGTCGCCGGGCAGTTGTTGCTGTTGCGCCTGCTGGTCGCGCATGCGCCATTGGCCGCGCGCGTCCAGGCCCAGCCAGCCGTAGCAGTGGGGTACGTTCGGCCATTTGACCAGGGCTTGCTTGACGAGTTCATCCATGTGTAGCGTTTTCCGTGTGAGTGCGCGCACCGCCAGCGTGCCAGCTTTGCGGTGCGAACGGCGCCATGTTGCCGTTTTCAAAGAAGGAAAGCAGCCGTTGCGGCAGCCAATACAAGCTTCCCGGCAGCTTGCCAGCGGCAAAGCCGACGTGGCCGCCGTGGCGCGGATACTCGAGCGTGACCTTCGGCGCGGCGCTGCGCGGCAAGAAGCGCCCGGGCAGGAAAGGATCGTTTTGCGCATTCAGCACCAGGGTCGGCACGGTGATATCTTGCAAGACGTGTTTGGCGCTGGCGCGGTGCCAGTAGTCGTCGGCGTCGCGGTAGCCGTGCAGCGGTGCCGTGACGACATTATCGAAGGCGTGCAGATCGCGCGCGGCCAGCATGGCGTCGCGCGCGAACAGGCCGGGAAACTGCTCGAGCTTGGCCAGGCATTTCGGCTTCAAGGTGTTCAGGAACATGCGCGTGTAGAGCCGGTTGGCGCCGGAAGACAGGGCCTTGCCCCCTTGCGCCAGGTCCAGCGGGGCGGACACGGCCGCTGCCGCATCGATGAAATCGGCCTGGTGCTGCGATTGGCCCAGCCAGCACAGCAGGGCGTTGCCGCCCAGCGAGACGCCGGCCGCATACAACTTTCCCGTGGCGCGCGGGCGCAGGCGCTGCACGATCCAATCCACTTCCTGCGCATCGCCCGAATGGTAAAAACGGGGCGCCAGGTTCGCCTCGCCCGAGCAGCCGCGAAAATGCGGCACGGCGCCCGACCAGCCGCGCGCGGCCACCTCGGCCATCAGTGAGCGCGCGTAATGGCTGTTCGACGAGCCTTCCAGACCGTGGAACAGCACCACGAAGGGCTGGCCAGGCTGGCCGTCGACCAGGTCGACGTCGACGAAATCGCCATCGGGCGCTTGCCAGCGTTCGCGGCGGAAGGCCACGGCCGGCTTGGCGAGGCATACGGCCGGATAAATCGTTTGCGCGTGGCCGCCAGGCAGCCACAGCGGGGCGGTGTAGGAAAGAGACAAAGCCATCAGTGCAGGATCTGCGTCCCCGCGGCGTCGGCCGGTGCGCCACCGGGGGCGATGGAAGCGTGGTGCAGCACGATGCGCCAGCCGCGCGGCGTTTTTACATACACATTCGTGGCCAGCAGATGCGCCGGGCCGCCTTCTTCCTGGGTCACGCCTTCGATCACCGTGTGCACCGAACTCATCAGATTGTGCGTTTCATGCAGCTGCGCCGGCACGATGTGCAGGCCGCCGCCGGCCAGGATGGTTTCCCACGAGGCGCGGATGGCGGCATGGCCGATCAGGCGCGCGCCACCCGGGTGGATGCAGACGATCTCTTCATCGTCGGCCCATAGCGCCATCAGCGCTTCGAGGTCGGCGCGGTGCAAGGCATCGTAGAACGCCGCTTCGACTTCGGCGGCGCTGCCATTGAGTTCTTTCAGACGTTTCATGACGACTCCGGGCTGATCGCTATAACTTGATGCAAATAAAAACGGCGCGCTGGGGGCGCGCCGCTGGGCAGTTTAATGATGGCCGGCGCTGGCGCCTTCCTTCAGCGTGTAGGCCGTGCCGCAGTACGGGCACTTGGCGACGCCGTCCTTGTTAAATTCCAGGAACACGCGCGGATGCGACGACCACAGCGGCATGGCCGGGTTAGGGCAGTGGGCTGGCAAGTCTTTACTGTCGAGTTCGACCGCTGGCTGGGTGGTTTTTGTCATCTTGTCATGCTCCGTGAGGCTGTATGGAAGGAAGTCGGCTGCTGCCAAAAGCACGATTTTAACGGATTCAGGCAGACAGCAAAAATCATGGCTAAAATGTCGGCTTGATCATCTTCGGCTGCGGCGCGGTTTTTCGCGACAATATGGCTGCCGTAGCGCCACCCTGACTGGATTTGCCTTGCCGGTATCACCGTTGCGGAGCCGTTCTCCGCGCACCATTGTTGTGCAGTTACCACACTCTCTTCGCCGGAGCGCCGCGTGAACGCCGTCCCGGCCGCCAAGGACGACGCCCTGCTGAAAGATGCCTGGCGCGCCGGCCTGAACTTGGGGGCGCCCACCCTGCTGGGCATCGCCGCCTGGGGCATGGTGGTGGGCGTGGCCATGGTGAAAAGCGGCCTGACTGTCGCGCAGGCGGGGGCCATGACCCTGTTTGTCTTTGCCGGCTCGGCCCAGCTCGCGTCCTTGCCCCTGCTGGCCGCGCAGGCGCCCGTGTGGGTGATCTTTGCCACGGCCCTCGTCGTCAATTTGCGTTTTGTCATTTTTTCCGTGCTGCTGGCCCCCCATTTCTCCCATCTGCCGTGGCGCCAGCGCTTTGCGCTCGGCTATGTGGCCGGCGACATCACCGTGGGCCTGTTCCTGCAACGCTACCCCCATGAAACGCCGGACCCGGCCAAGCTGCCTTTCCTGAAAGGCTTGATCTACCCCAACTGGCTGGCCTGGCAAATCGGTTCCTTCATCGGCATCGTGCTGGGCGCCGTCGTGCCGGCCGAATGGGGGCTCGGTTTTGCCGGCACCCTGGCGATCCTGTGCGTGACGGTGCCGCTGATCCTCAGCCGCGCCGCCCTGTGCGGCGTGCTGGTGGCGGGCGCGGTGGCCGTGCTGGCCTTCGGCCTGCCGTATAAGCTGGGCTTGCTGGTAGCCGTCGTGGTGGGCATGGTCAGCGCCATGGCCGTGGAAGAATTGACTGAGAAATGGGCAAAACGCCATGATTGACGGCATCGACTGGGGCAGGGCCGACGTGTGGATCGCCATCGCCGTGCTGGTGGTGGCAACGGCCGCCACACGCAGCACCTTCTGGCTGATCGGCCATCACATCACCATCCCGCGCCGCGTGGGCGAGATGCTGCGCTATGCGCCGGCCTGCGCGCTGGCGGCCATCATCGCGCCCGACCTGCTGATGGAAGGGCAGCAAGTGCACTTCGACTTATCCAATTTGAAACTCTTGTCGGGTATTGCTGCCACGCTCTTTTTCGTGATTCGCCGCAATATGCTGCAAACCATCGTCTTCGGCATGCTGGTTTTCACGGGCTTGCGACTGTTGCATGTTTTTCAGTAAAGCAGGACAAATCGGGGATTTGGTCTGGTCCTTGCGGTAAAATAGCGCACTTCCTTCCACTCGTCATCTGGATCGCCATGTCAGCTGTTCTCAACTTCATCCGTCTGCAAGATTTGATCGCCCAAAATGCACTGCAAGGCAAGCGCGTGTTTATCCGCGCCGACCTGAACGTCCCGCAAGATGACAGTGGCAAGATCACCGAAGATACGCGCATCCGCGCCTCGGTGCCGGCCATTCGCGCCGCCCTTGACGCTGGCGCCGCCGTCATGGTGACGTCGCACCTGGGCCGTCCGACGGAAGGCGAGTTCAAGCCGGCCGACAGCCTGGCGCCCGTGGCGGCACGTTTGTCCGAGCTGCTGGGCCAGGAAGTTGCACTGAAACAAAACTGGATCGATGGCGCCGGCCTGGAATCCCTGGCCGCCGGCCAAGTGGTCTTGCTGGAAAACGTGCGCGTCAACAAGGGCGAAAAGAAAAACAGCGATGAGCTGGCGCAAAAAATGGCCAAATTGTGCGATATCTACGTCAATGACGCGTTCGGCACGGCCCACCGCGCCGAAGCGTCCACGCACGGCATCGCCAAGTTCGCGCCCGTCGCCTGCGCCGGCCCGCTGCTGGCCGCCGAACTCGATGCGCTGGGGAAAGCGCTGCACGCGCCAGCCCGCCCACTGCTGGCCATCGTTGCTGGTTCGAAAGTATCGAGCAAGCTGACCATTCTGAAAGCGCTGTCCGACAAGGTCGATAACCTGATCGTCGGCGGCGGCATCGCCAACACCTTCATGAAGGCCGTCGGCTTGAACGTCGGCAAGTCGCTGGTGGAAGCGGAGCTCGTTGAAGAGGCGAAAGCCATCATCGAGATCATGGCCAAGCGCGGCGCGCAAGTGCCGATTCCCGTCGACGTCGTGTGCGCCAAGGAATTCTCGCCAACGGCAGCCGCTACCGTCAAGGACGTGGCCGACGTGGCGGACGACGACATGATCCTCGATATCGGCCCGAAAACGGCGGCCCTGCTGGCGCAGCAGATCGGCGCCGCCGGCACCATCGTGTGGAACGGCCCCGTGGGCGTATTCGAATTCGACCAGTTCGGCAACGGCACCAAGACCCTGGCCTTGGCCATTGCCGATTCGAAAGCTTTCTCGATCGCTGGCGGTGGCGACACCCTGGCGGCGATTGCCAAATACGATATTACCGATAAAATCAGCTATATTTCGACCGGTGGCGGTGCTTTCCTGGAGTTCCTGGAAGGCAAAACGCTCCCAGCAGTTGAGATCCTGATGCAACGCGCAGGCTGATCCGGCCTGACTGTCGTGCCACCAAGCGCAGCCTGACCGCTGCGCTTTTACCTTGCCGGGCGGCTCAGCCGCCAGGTCTTGCTCACCTTCGCTCGCGCACAAGGACTCCTATGCCACGCGGTACAAAAATCGTAGCAACAATCGGCCCCGCTTCCACTGACTTCGATATCCTGGTCAAAATGATACGTGCGGGCGTCGACGTGGTGCGCTTGAATTTTTCCCACGGCAAGGCGCAAGACCATATCGACCGCGCGGCGCTGGTGCGCCTGGCGGCCGCCGAGTGCGGCCGCGAAGTGGCCATCATGGCCGACATGCAAGGGCCGAAGATTCGCGTCGGCAAGTTTGAAAACACGCGCATCCAGCTCGAAGCGGGCGAGCGCTTCATCCTCGACGCCAAGTGGGGCGAAAACGGTGAACTGGGCAACCAGGAACGTGTCGGCCTCGACTACAAGGCCTTGCCGCGCGACTTGCACAAGGGTGACGTCTTGCTGCTGAACGACGGCCTCATCGTGTTGATCGTCGAGCGCATCCACGGCAGCGAAATCCACACCACCGTCAAAATAGGCGGCGAGTTGTCGAACAACAAGGGCATCAACCGCCAGGGTGGCGGCCTGTCCGCGCCGGCCCTGACGGCCAAGGATATGGAAGACATCAAGACGGCCATGAGTTTCCAGGCCGACTATCTGGCTATTTCCTTCCCGAAATGCGCGACCGACATGGAAATGGCGCGCCAGCTGGCCAATATCGCTGGCGAACCGTATCACCACAAGCCGATGATGATCGCCAAGATCGAGCGGGCCGAAGCCATTCCTGCGCTGCAAGAGATTCTCGACGCTTCCGACGGCATCATGGTGGCGCGTGGCGACCTGGCGGTCGAGGTGGGCAATGCGGCCGTGCCGGCCTTGCAAAAGCGCATGATCAAGATGGCGCGCGCGTCGAATAAATTAGCCATTACTGCCACGCAGATGATGGAATCGATGATCGTCAACGCCGTACCGACCCGTGCGGAAGTGTCCGACGTGGCGAATGCCGTGCTCGACGGCACGGACGCCGTCATGACGTCGGCCGAAACGGCCTCGGGCAAGTACCCGATCGAGACGGTGGAAATGATGGCCGCCATCTGCGTGGAAGCAGAACAGTCCGAATACAACAAGCTCGATGCCGATTTCCTCAACGTCACGTTTACCCGCATCGACCAGTCGATCGCGTACGGCGCGCTGTTTACGGCCCACCATTTGCGCGTCAAAGCCATCGTGGCGCTGACGGAATCCGGTTCCACCGCCTTGTGGATGAGCCGCCACAGCATCGACACGCCAATCTACGCGTTGACTCCTAGTGTGACGACTTTGCGCAAAGCCGCGCTGTATCGCAATGTTCGGGCGTATCATCTGATGCAGAACGCCCCCAGCGCGCAAGTGCTGAAGCAGGCGGAAGAGCTGCTGGTGGCGCAGGGCATCGTCCGCAAGGGCGACATGATCGTCGTCACCTGGGGCGAGCCGATGGGGCAGGTGGGCGGCACGAATGCCTTAAAAATCGTCACGGTCGGCGAATTCGAGTAAGAACGCCCACAAACCGCCCAGGGCGTTGTTGCATTGCCTCGTCGTACTAGTCGTACTGCCTTCGGCAACGCGCCTAGCCCTGAGCAGTTTGCTGGACGTTCTGGTTTGGTTGAAAGAATTCAGGCGCCGCCGCGGTCATTGACCGCGAAGCGCCGCAACGGTTTCTATTGTTATCTGGAGTATTACCATGTCTCTCGTATCCATGCGTCAACTGCTGGACCATGCCGCCGAAAACGGTTATGGCATTCCTGCTTTCAACGTCAACAACCTGGAGCAAGTGCAAGCCATCATGGCCGCCGCCGATGCGCTCAACAGCCCGGTGATCATGCAAGCGTCCGCTGGCGCGCGCAAGTACGCCGGTGAAGCCTTCCTGCGCCACCTGATCGACGCCGCCGTCGAAGCGTATCCGCACATCCCCGTCGTCATGCACCAGGATCACGGCCAGTCGCCGGCCGTCTGCATGGCCGCCATCCGCTCGGGTTTTACTTCCGTGATGATGGACGGTTCGCTGGAAGCGGACGGCAAGTCGGTTGCTTCCTACGAATACAACGTGGAAGTATCGCGTGAAGTCGTAAAATTCTCGCACGCCATCGGCGTGACGGTGGAAGCGGAACTGGGCGTGCTCGGTTCGCTGGAAACCATGAAGGGCGACAAGGAAGACGGCCACGGCGCCGACGGCACCATGACCCGCGAGCAACTACTGACGGACGTGGCACAAGCGGCCGACTTCGTGCAGCGCACCCAGTGCGACGCCCTGGCGATCGCCATCGGCACCTCGCACGGCGCCTATAAATTCACGCGCAAGCCGACGGGCGACATCCTGGCCATCGACCGCATCAAGGAAATCCACGCGCGCATCCCGAACACCCACCTGGTGATGCACGGTTCCTCGTCGGTGCCGCAAGAATTGCTGGCCATCATCCGCGAATTCGGCGGCGACATGAAGGAAACCTACGGCGTGCCAGTCGAGGAAATCCAGGAAGGCATCCGTCACGGCGTGCGCAAGATCAACATCGACACCGATATCCGCCTGGCGATGACGGCTGCGATCCGCAAATACCTGTTCGAGAACCCGTCGAAATTCGACCCGCGCGACTACCTGAAGCCAGCCCGTCTTGCTGCAGAGCAAATCGTACGCGCCCGCATGCAGGCATTCGGCTGCGAAGGCCAGGCGTCGAAAATCAAGGCGATGCCACTGGAAAAAATGGCCGAGCGCTACAGGGCCGGCGAGCTGTCGCAAATTGTGAAGTAAAATTCTGTCTGGAACGGGCCGGAGGCAATCCTCCGTGCCCGATTTTCTCGACCGGCAGGCACCCCTTGCCTGCCGGTTTCGTTTCATCCAACTATTCCCCCGCTATGAACAGCCTCTATCAGACTTCCATCCACTCCCTGCCATTGCTGGGCCACGGCAAGGTCCGCGACAATTACGCCGTTGGCGACGACAAGATCCTGATCGTCACCACGGACCGCCTGTCGGCCTTCGATGTCGTCATGAACGAGCCTATCCCCGGCAAGGGCAAGGTTCTCAACCAGATGAGCGATTTCTGGTTCGAGAAACTGGGCCATATCGTGCCGAACCACCTGACCGGCGTGGCGCCGGAATCCGTGGTGGCGCCCGAGGAAGTGGAACAAGTCAAGGGCCGCGCCGTCGTGGCCAAGCGCTTGAAACCGATCATGGTCGAGGCGGTCGTGCGCGGCTACATCATCGGTTCGGGCTGGAAAGATTACCAGGACACGGGCAGCATCTGCGGCATCAAGCTGCCAGCGGGCCTGCAACAGGCGGAAAAATTGCCGGAGCCGATCTTCACGCCGGCGGCCAAGGCCGAGCTGGGCGAGCATGACGAAAACATCAGCTTTGCTGAAATGGAAGAGCGCATCGGCGCGGAACTGGCCGCCAAGATGCGCGACGTCGCCATTCAACTCTACAAGACGGCCGCCGAATACGCTGCCACGCGCGGCATCATCATCGCCGACACCAAGTTCGAATTCGGCCTGGACGACAATGGCGTCATGCATTTGATGGATGAAGTGCTGACGGCCGACTCGTCGCGCTTCTGGCCCGCCGATTCGTATCAGCCTGGCATTTCGCCACCGTCGTTCGACAAGCAATTCGTGCGCGACTACCTGGAAACGCTGACCTGGGGCAAGACCGCACCGGCGCCAGCGCTGCCGGCCGACGTCATCGAAAAAACCCAGGCCAAGTACTTCGAAGCCATCGAACGCCTGACGGGCGAGAAGCTGAAGGCCTGAGATGATTGAGCAAAACAAGCCGCTGGTCGGCGTCATCATGGGCTCGTCTTCGGATTGGGACGTGATGCAGAACGCGGTCGCCATGCTGAAACAGTTTGGCGTGCCGTACGAAGCGCAAGTCATTTCCGCGCACCGCATGCCCGACGAGATGTATGCGTACGCGAAAAGCGCGCGCGCGCGCGGTTTGCGTGCCATCATCGCCGGCGCCGGCGGCGCGGCCCACCTGCCTGGCATGGTGGCGGCGATGACCATCGTGCCCGTGCTGGGTGTGCCCGTGCCGTCGAAATACTTGCGCGGCGAAGATTCCATGCTGTCCATCCTGCAAATGCCCAAGGGCGTGCCAGTGGCCACCTTCGCCATCGGTGAAGCGGGCGCGGCGAATGCGGCGCTGACGGCGGTAGCGATGCTTGCCGCCAATGACGACGCCCTGGCCGAGCGCCTGGAAGCGTTCCGTGCCACGCAAACGGCCGCCGCCAAGGCCATGGTCTTGCCTGATTAATGTGTTTGAAAAATAATGAATAGTAAATCGACTTCCCCATTGCTGCCCGCCGCCAATCCACCGGCGTGGCTGGGCGTGATGGGTGGCGGCCAGCTCGGCCGCATGTTTGCCCAGGCGGCCCAGAGCATGGGCTATCAGGTGGCCGTACTGGAACCATCGGACGCCTGCCCTGCGGGGCAGGTGGCGCAGCGCCTCATCAATGCTGGCTACAGCGATGCAGCCGGTCTCGACGCTCTGGCGGCGCAATGCCTGGCCGTCACCACGGAATTCGAGAATGTGCCGGCCGACAGCCTGTCGCGCCTGGCCGAACGCGTGTTCGTGGCGCCGAACGCCCATGGCGTATCGGTGGCGCAGAACCGCATCGCGGAAAAGCGTTTCTTTGTCGACTGCGCGGCCAAGTCGGGCGTGCTGCCGGCGCCGCACATGGTGATCGCCACGCAAGACGATATCGACGCCATCGGCGACGACTTGTTGCCGGGTATCTTGAAAACCGTGCGCATGGGCTATGACGGCAAGGGCCAGTTCCGCGTGCGCACGCGCGACGAGGTGCGCGCCGCCTTTGCGGAAATGGGACAAGTAACTTGCCTGTTGGAAAAGATGCTGCCGCTGGCGTATGAAGTGTCCGTGCTGACGGCGCGCGGCGTGGATGGCGAATCGGTCGTCTATCCGATCGCCGAGAATGTGCACCGCGACGGCGTCTTGTTTACCACCACCGTGCCGGGCCCGAACGTGTCCGACGATTGCGCCACCAAGGCGCAGCGCGCGGCGCAAGCCATGGTGGCCGAACTCGGTTACGTCGGCGTGCTGTGCATCGAATTTTTCGTGCTGGAAGACGGCAGCCTGGTGGTCAATGAAATGGCGCCGCGCCCGCATAACAGCGGCCACTACACGATGGATGCCTGCGTTACGAGCCAGTTCGCGCAGCAGGTGCGGGCCATGGCGCGCTTGCCGCTGGGCGACGTGCGCCAGCATTCGCCGGCCGTGATGCTCAACATCCTCGGCGACGCCTGGTTTGCCGGCGACAGCGATGTGGTCACTGAACCGGCGTGGGACCAGGTGCTGGCGTTGCCGGGCGCCTGTCTGCATCTATATGGCAAGGACGATCCGCGCCGTGGCCGCAAGATGGGCCATTTGACCTTCATCGCCGCCACGTTGCCGCAGGCGCAGCAGCGGTTGCGCGACGCTTGCCTGATCCTGGGAATCGCGCCGTGAGCGTGCCCGCACAAGACCTGGCGGCGGCCGCTGCCGTGCTGGAAGAGGGCGGCCTCGTCGCCTTCCCGACGGAAACCGTGTATGGCCTGGGCGCCGATGCGGAAAACCCGGCCGCCGTGGCGCGCATCTATGAAGCCAAGGGCCGTCCCTCGGACCACCCCGTGATCGTGCACGTGGCGCCTGGGGCCGACCTGGCGCACTGGTCCGACGATATTCCTGTCGAGGCCGAACAACTGGTGGCCGCTTTCTGGCCCGGTCCGCTGACCCTGATCGTCAAGCGCGCCGCGCATATCCCCGACGCCGTGTCCGGCGGCCAGGATACGGTGGGTTTGCGCTGCCCGTCGCACCCGGTGGCTATCGAATTGCTACGCACTTTCAAGGGCGGCAAGGGCGGCCTGGCCGCGCCGTCGGCAAACAAATTCGGCAACGTCAGCCCCACCACGGCGCAGCACGTGCGCGATGAATTCGCGGCGGAACTCGACAGCGGCTTGCTGGGCGCGGTGCTCGATGGCGGGCAGAGCGACGTGGGCATCGAGTCGACCATCGTCGACCTGTCGCGCCTGGCCACACATGGTCCCGTATTGTTGCGTCCCGGCCATATCAGCAGCGAGCAGATCGCCGCCGTCATCGGCCGCGCACCGGCTGTTGCCGATGCAGCCGCGCCGCGCGCCTCGGGTACCCTGGAATCGCATTACGCGCCACATACGCCTGTTGCGATGCAGCACAGCGATGACGTGAGCGCCACCTTGAACCGCCTGCTCAACGACGGGCGCCGCGTGGCCCTGATCCATTACTCGGATCTGCCGCCGGCCAGCGCCAGCGTGCGCCTGGCCGCCAAGCCGGAAAACTACGCACATGCGCTGTATGCCTCGCTGCGCACGATGGACCAGGTCGGCGCCGAACTGATACTCGTCGAAGCGCCTCCGACCGGCCCTGAGTGGCTGGGCGTCAATGACCGTTTGCGGCGTGCCGCGTTCGGCTCAAGTGGTATCTTGCAGCAATTCCTGTCCGTCTGAAAAAAGCCCCGCAAGGGGCTTTTTATTGATGCAGCGCAATAGCAATGCTTGCCACGAAACATAGTAAATCCTCCATAATTCAGCAGATCGGCCGCTCGTGACAGGGCGCTGGCGATGTTGTTATTTCGTTGATTTTTAAAACATATTTTCTATACAAGCCTGAGGAACGATGGCATATTAGTTGGGTAGCGAATAGCACGCCCGTTCGTTTAGAAACCAGAAAAAAGACCGAGGAGACAAAATGCATCAAACAAAATTCGCGCTGGCCGTGCTGGCTGCGGCTGTCCTGGCAGGTTGCGGCGGCGCCAGTGGCGGTGATCAAGCCTTGAAAGTCAAATACACGGCGCAGGTGTCGTTCGGCGACAGCCTGTCCGATGTCGGCTCGTATGCCGTGGGTACGGTGCAGGCCAAAGGTGGCGGCAAGTTCACCATCAATGGCGACAATACCAAGATCAATCCTGAACTGACGGGCAAGAACTGGACCGAGCACCTGGCCGCGCAATTCGGCCTGGCCGCGCCATGCGCCGCCGAGACGGGTCTGGAGGGGAATGCGTCGCAAGGCCTTTCCGTACCGCGCGTCAAGCATGCCGGCTGCTACGGCTACGCCATGGGCGGTTCGCGCGTCACCAACCCCGTCGGTCCGAACAACAAATTGACGGGCAGTCCGCTGGGCGCCCTGACCGTCCCCGTGGTGACGCAGATCGCGAACCACCTGGCCGTTTCCGGCGGCAAGTTCAGCGGCACGGAAGCCGTTTTCGTGATGGCCGGCGGCAATGACGTGCTGTTCCAGCTGGGCGCATTGCAAGCAGGCGCGACCGCTGCTGGCCAGGCTGCCGGCGCGGCCGCTGGCGCCCAGGCTTTCGCCACCAACCTGGCCATGGCTCTGGCCGCTGGCGCCACCACCCCTGCGACGGCAGCAGCTGCCATCGGCGCCGCCATCAAGACGGCCAGCGCCGCGCCGGGCGCCACGTCGACGACCATCGTCGGCGCCGCCGTGCAAGCCGCCGTGATTGCCGGCAATACGAATGCCCCAACCCTGGCCCCCGCCCTGGCCGCCAAGGCGCAAGCCGATGCGACGGTGACGGGTAACGCTGCCGGCGCCAAGGCCGGTGCCGATTACGCCGTGGCTCAGGGACCGACGCTGGTTGCCGCCATGAAACAAGCGGGTACCGAACTGGTGGCGCTGGTCAAGGACCAGATCATCGCCAAGGGCGCCAACTATGTCATCGTCAACAATCTGCCTGACGTGGCCGGTACGCCGTCGGGCCTGAGCAAGGATGCCAATACCAAGGCGCTCATCAACGCCATGGTCAGCGCTTTCAACGGCGAACTCAGTGGCGGCCTGAACGGCAACGCGAAAGTCTTGCTGGTCGACGTGTTTGCCGTCAGCCATGACCAGGCCACCAACCCTGGCCCGTATGGCTTGACCAACGTCAGCGAGACGGCGTGCGACTTGAGCGCGCCAGGCAATATTCTGGGCAGCTCGCTGGTCTGCAATGGCACGAACCTGAAAGCGGGCGACGTCAGCCACTACTCGTATGCCGATGATGTGCATCCTACGCCGTTCAACAACCTGCTGCTGGCACGTTATGTGGCCAAGGACATGGTTGTGCGCGGCTGGCTGTAAGGATGGCCGTGCCAGCTGCGTCTCCGGGGCGCGGCTGGCGCTGGCAGCGACAAGACTCGATAGCGGAACACTCCGCACACAATGAATCAGGAGACAAGATGAAGAATCGTTTGAATACCGCTGTACGCGTGCTGGCCGCGGCCGCCGCGATGGCCATGGCGACGGGCGCTTCGGCGCAAAGCGCAGGCACCTGGATGGTCAAGGCCGGCGTCAACAAGATCACGCCGCACGTCGACAGTGGCGACATTTCCGCGCCGGCATTGCCGAACACCAAGGCCGACGTCAAGGCGGACACCAAGCCCATCCTGACCTTTGCCTACATGATCACGGACAATATTTCCGCTGAAATGATCCTGGGCGTGCCGTACAAGCATGAGCTGGTCGGCGATGGTTCCATCAAGGGTACGGGCAAGCTGGGGACGGCGGAAGCCTTGCCGCCGACGGCCTTCATCCAGTACCGTTTCTTCCAGCCCAATGCGATGATCCGTCCTTACGTGGGCGCGGGTTTGACATATGCCTATTTCCAGAAAGAAAAAGGCTCGGGCCAGATGACGGCCTTGCTCGATCCGGGTGGAAAACCGGTCACCTATCGCCTGGACAACAAGCTGGCAGGCAGCCTGGTGGTTGGCAGCACCCTGGCGATCAACGAGCGCTGGTTTGCCGACGTGGCCGTGGTCAAGACTTTCCTGAAAACCAAGGCGAAATTCTCGACGGGGCAGACGCAGAGCATCACGCTCGACCCGCTCGCCGTGAGTGTCAGCATCGGGTATAACTTTACCCTGTAAAACAAAAAATCCGCCTCGGCGGATTTTTTTTGTCCCGCTCAGGCTGGCGGTGTATTGAACTTCCCATTGTGGAAGATCAAGGGCGGTTGCGCGGCAAACGCGCATTGTTCCACTTCGCCCACGAAAATGACGTGGTCGCCTTCCGGATAGCGGCTGCGGTTGTGGCATTCAAACCAGGCCGACGCGCCTTTCAGGATGGGCTGGCCCGTGCGCGACAGTTCGTATTCGACGTCGTCGAACGGGTTCGGGGTGCGGCGTGAAAAGCGCGTGGCCAGTTCCGCCTGCTCGGCACCGAGCACGTTGATGACGTAATGCGAGTTGCCGCTGAAGATGGGCATGCTGTTCGCCACGGAACCGAGGCTCCACAGCACCAGCGGCGGCGACAGCGAGACGGAATTGAAGGAACTGGCCGTCAAGCCGCGGAAACTGCCATCGGCCAGGCGCGTCGTAATGACCGTCACGCCGGTGGCAAACTGCGACAGTGCCTGGCGGAAATGTGCCGTATCGAATTCTTGCGCTGGCGCGCGGGGAGAGCGTGTGTTCATGGGTGACCTGTCTATTTGCTGACATTATGCCAAAAATCGGCCACGCCAGCGCAATCGTGGCCGGCATGCCCCTTATGTGCGGTGCACCACGCACCGTTTCAAGCGGCACTGCAGGCTATGGCGCTTTGCGTTACAGTAATGAAATGATACGTCGCAGAGGCGTTGCGGGAGGACATCATGCATCAACAGACGGAATTGGCGGTATTCGGCGGTGGCTGTTTCTGGTGCCTCGATGCCGTGTACGCGGAAGTGCGCGGCGTGACGCGCGTCGAGGCCGGCTATACGGGCGGCAGCGTGCCCAACCCCACATATGAACAGGTGTGCACGGGCGAGACAGGCCACGCGGAAGTCGTGCGCCTGGAATTCGATCCCGCCGTCATCAGTTATCACGACTTGCTGGAAATCTTTTTTACTTTGCACGACCCCACCACCATGAACCGGCAAGGCAACGATGTCGGCACGCAATTTCGCTCCGTCATCCATTACCAGTCGGCGGAGCAGGAAAAGGTGGCGCGCAAGGTGCTCGCCGAGATGGCCGGCGTGTGGGATGCGCCCATCGTCACGCAGCTGGCGCCGGCAGCCACCTTTTATCCGGCCGAGGAGTACCACCAGAATTATGTCGAGCAGCATCCCTTGCAGGGCTATTGCGCGCTCGTCGTCGCGCCCAAGGTGGAGAAATTCCGCGCCATGTACGCGGGGCGCCTGAAGTAAGCGCCCCGCACGCGTCCGTCTGTCAGGGCGTGAGCACGGGCGCCGGCCTTGTTTCCTGCGTATTCTCCTGCGCATACATGTAGTTGCGCGACCAGGGCAAGGTGGACGAACGCCGCCCCGCCTTCACGCAGACGATCTGGTACAGGCTGATCAAATCTTGCTCGAAGGCATAGGCGCAACCAGCCAGGTAGACGTGCCAGATGCGGAAGCGCCGTTCGCCCGCCAGCGGACGGATCTGCTCGGCATGGGCTTCGAAATTTTCCGTCCACAGGGCGCAGGTGCGCGCATAGTGGCGCCGCAGGTTTTCCACGTCCAGCACTTCCAGTCCCCCCTGCTGCATGGTTTTCAGGACATTGCCGATGTGGGCCAGCTCGCCATGCGGGAACACATATTTTTCGATGAATTCGCCGCCGCCGTACGGCGTTTCGCCATTGTCCGGATCGGTCGAGGTGATGCCGTGGTTCATCGCCATGCCGTCCGGCGCCAGCAGCTTGTTGATGATGGAAAAGTAGTTGGGCAAATGTTTCAGGCCCACATGCTCGAACATGCCCACGCTGGTGATGCGGTCGAACTGGCCCGTCACGTCGCGGTAATCTTGCAGGCGGATATCGATCAGGTGCGCCAGGCCGGCCGCCGCCACGCGCTCGCGCGCCAGCGCGTACTGGTTTTCCGACAGGGTCACGCCCACGCAACGGGCGCCATATTGCTGCGCGGCACGCATGACGAGCGCGCCCCAGCCGCAGCCGATGTCGAGCAGGGTCTGACCCGGCTGCAGCTGGATTTTTTTCAGGATATGGTCGATTTTCTTGACTTGCGCCTGCGCCAGGGTTTCATCGCCCTGTTCGAAATAGGCGCAGGAATACACGAGGCCGGGGTCGAGAAACTGCTCATAGAAGGCATTCGACACATCGTAGTGATAGCGGATGGCTTCCGCATCCTTGCTCTTGTCGTGCGTAAAGCTGCGCACGATGCGGGCCAGCTTGCCTTCCGGCTTCAGGGTATTGCGTGCCAGGGCATTGCAGATGGAAATCATGTCCTGGGCCGTGCCCTTGACTTCGATATTGCCTTCCACATAGGCCGAACCCAGATTCGCCAGCGACGGGTTCAGCAGATAGCGGGCCGAGGCGACGGTTGGCAGGCGGATGGTGACTCTGGGCGCTTCGCTGGACAGGTCGACGTGCTGGCCGTTCCACAATTCTATGCGTAGCGGCAAGGCGGTTTTGCTGCGGATGCTGGCGATCCAGGACTTGAGTTGGTTTTGTACAAACAAAATGGCCTCCAATGAAGCGGCCCCGGCTGGAGCCGCAAATTGAGAAACAATGTCATTTAGTAACTTCTAACGTCATAGCCTACACCGATATTGACCAGCTTGCTTTGCGCCGCCTTGGCTATCCTGCTTATGGTTGCAAGCGCTGCATGCTCCATTGCCCGTCGGCACCGCGCGTAAACACGATGCGGTCGTGGAAGCGCGAACGGCGCCCCTGCCAGAATTCGATGCGCTCCGGCTGCAGGCGGTAGCCGCCCCAGTGGGCCGGGCGCGGCGGCTGCGCGTCGCCAACGGCGGCGGCCACGGCTTCGTAATTGCTTTCCAGCGCGGCACGGCTGTCGATGGGCGCGCTTTGCTGCGAGGCAATCGCCGACAGCCGGCTTTGCAGGGGACGCACATTGAAATACTCGTCGCTCTCGGCCGCCGTGGTTTTTACCACCGTGCCCTCGATGCGCACTTGCCGCTCCAGCTCGCGCCAGAAGAACAGCAGCGCCGCGTGCGGGTTGTGTTCGAGATGCTGGCCCTTGTCGCTGTGGTAATTCGTGTACCAGGTAAAGCCCCGCTCGTCGAACTGCTTGATCAGCACGATGCGCGAGCTGGGCTTGCCATCAGGGCTGACGGTGGACAAGTCCATGGCGTTCGGCTCCATCACTTGCGCGTTGACGGCCTCGGCAAACCATTTCTGGAACTGGGCGATGGGATCGGCCAGCACGTCCGTCTCGCTCAGGCTGGACTGGACGTAATCGGTGCGCATGGCGGCCAGCACGGCGGCCGCGTCCGCCACTTCTGGCAGATCGGGCGCGATGCCGCGGCGGCGCTGCATGGCCGTGCCCAGCTGCTCCATCTGCTGCGCGCTGAACAGGCGCTTGGCCATGGGCGCCAGCTGGCCCTCTTCCTTGCTCATATGGGCATGGTAGGCGGCAACGTAGGCGGCCACGCCATCGGCGGACAGCTGCGTGCCCGTACCGGCCGCGATCGCGTCCAGTTCCGGGCGCAGGGTCAGCCAGGCCTGGTCCATGCGCTGGTGGTCGGCCAGGATTTCCGGCACCAGGGTCGTCAGCAGGGCGGCATCGTCGCCCGTGGCGGTCGCTTGCAGCATCGGCATCAAGTCCTGCTCTTCATCGTCATGGTGCAGATGGGCGGCTTTATTGAAATATTGCAACACCGCCTTGGCCGCCTGCTGCGCATCCGCCGTGTTGCCGTGCTGCGCCAAATGGCCCAGCAGTTTTTGCAGGGTCGTCAGCTGCTTGCGGATCTTGTCGTGACAATGCTTGAGCACGGCGATGGGCTGGTCAAAGCCGGGAACGGAGTCGAACAGGGGAGAGGTCATGGCGAGTTCTCGTGGTGGGCGGTGTGGGGGCGTGGCGACAGTGCGGCTTGTCGCTGTGTCAATTCGGCTATTTTAGAATATCCGTCAGCGCAGTGTCCGTTAAAATGGCGCCATGCATACCTCCACCAATGAACTAATTTCCATGGACTTGACCGAGATCGATTTTGAGCGGCGTTTCGGCGGCATCGCCCGCCTGTACGGCGCGCCCGCGCTGGAGCGTTTCCGCGCCGCCCATGTGTGTGTGATCGGCGTGGGCGGCGTCGGTTCCTGGATCGTCGAAGCGCTGGCGCGCAGCGCCATCGGCCGCCTGACCCTGATCGATCTCGACAATGTTGCCGAATCGAACATCAACCGCCAGATCCAGGCCATGAGCGACACCATTGGCCAGGCCAAGATCACGGCCCTGGCCGAACGCATCGAGCTGATCAATCCGTTTTGCCAGGTCACGCAGATCGAGGATTTTATTACCCCCGATAATCTGGACCAACTGCTGGGCGGGCGCGATTTCGACTACCTCGTTGATGCCATCGACAATGCCAAGGCGAAAGCGGCCGTGATCGCATATTGCCGCGCGCGCAACATTCCCATGCTGACCATCGGCAGCGCGGGCGGGCAGACGGACCCGACCCTGATCGCCGTGCGCGACCTGTCGAAAACGGAACAGGAACCGCTGCTCAAGCGAGTACGCAAACTGTTGCGTACCGAATATGGTTTTCCCCGTGGCGTGAAAAACAAATTCAATGTCGACGCCGTGTTTTCCATGGAACCGTTGAGCACGCCCGAGAGCGCCGAAGCGTGCGCCATCGATGGCGGCGCGCCCGCCGGCGTGACGGGCCTGAACTGCGCCGGCTTCGGTTCCAGCGTGGTGGTGACGGCCAGCTTCGGCATGGTGGCGGCTGCGCATGCGCTGAAAAGCTTGCGCCAGGACAAATTGTCCGAGGTGCCCGTGTCGATACCGGACGCCGCCTAGCTTAATTTCCTGCTGGCCAGGATGCGGTAGTCGCCGCTGCTCTTGAGCGATTCCACCAGCACCAGCTCGTCCGCCAGCCAGGCGATGGGCGCGAAGTCCCCGATGGCCGGCGGCGGCGCTTGGCGCGCCAGGGTCACGTGCGGCGTAAAACGGTCGTGCTCGAAGCGGGGCGCCAGTCCCTGTTCCGCCAAGTTACGCATGCAGGCCGCGCGCAAGTCCAGCAGGGCGGGCGACGGCTGCGCCAGGGCGGCCCAGGCCAGCGCCAGCTTCGTAAAATGGCTGGCGTGATCGAACAGCAGGGGCATGGGATGCGCCGGTGTGTGCGCCAGAATGTCCAGCAGGGGCGGCAGGTCGCTGGCCGGGCGCTGGCCCAGGAAGGCCAGGGTCAGGTGCAGCTTGTCCGGACGCACGGGTTTGCCTTCCAGGCGCGCCTGCCAGGCGGCCAGGGCCGCGCGCGTGGCCGCATCAGGCCACAGCGCGTAAAACAGGCGGGGGCAGTGTGTATCGGGCGACAAGTTTTTCCTATCGTTGCGGCGGTTTGCTATTATTGGCGTTCCCTGCCCACTTGCACTGGCAGGGATCTTACCGAAACTCACTGAAAGAATACATCATGACGCGTAGCTCCGTTTTGTTTGCCCTGATCTGCTCCGTCGCCGCGTCGCTGGCGCAGGCACAGGCGCCAGCGCCTGTTCCCGCCTCGGCCGTCTCGCTGAGCCCCGGCCCTGTCGCCGATAAATTGATCCTGATCGACAACAAGGTCGGCACGGGCAAGGAAGCGTCCGTCGGCAGTAACGTCACCGTGCACTACACGGGCTGGCTCTACCGTCCGCTGGCGAAAGATTCGCGCGGCAAGAAGTTCGACAGCTCCGTCGGTCGTGGCCCGTTTGACTTCCCGCTCGGCAAGGGCATGGTCATCAAGGGTTGGGACCAGGGCGTGGCCGGCATGAAAGTGGGCGGCAAGCGCACCCTGATCATTCCAGGCGAACTGGCCTACGGTCCGCGCGGCGCCGGCAATGGCGACATTCCGCCGAACTCGGCACTGATCTTCGACGTGGAATTGCTGGACGTGAAGTAATTGTTCAGTTTGGCGGCGGCGCATGCCCGCGCCGCCGCCATTTACGCTCTGAAACGCGGTAGACTGGGTTCTCCTGAAATTGCTGTGGAGACCACACCCATGAACATCGCCAACGACGTCACTGAACTGATCGGCAACACCCCGCTGGTGCGCATCAACCGCATCGCCGCCGGCAGTGTGGCCACCATCCTGGCCAAACTCGAATTCTACAATCCCGCGCACAGCGTCAAGGACCGCATCGGCTTGGCCATGATCGTCGCCGCGGAAGCCGCAGGCAAGATCCATTCCGATACCGTCATCGTCGAGCCCACCAGCGGCAACACGGGCATCGCGCTGGCCATGGTATGCGCCGCGCGCGGCTACCGCTGCACCCTCGTCATGCCCGACACCATGAGCCGCGAACGCCGCATCCTGCTGCGCGCCTATGGCGCCGAGCTGGTGCTTACGCCCGGCAGCGAAGGCATGCTGGGTGCCATCCGCAAGGCCGAGGAACTGGTGGCGGCCGACCCGCGCTACCTGATGCTGCAGCAATTCAACAATCCCGCCAATCCCGCCATCCACCGCGCCACGACGGCCGAGGAAATCTGGCGCGACACGGATGGGCAAGTGGACATCGTCGTTGCCGGCGTGGGCACGGGCGGCACGATTACCGGCATCGGCGAAGTGCTGAAGGAACGCAAGCCCGGCCTGCAAGTGATCGCCGTGGAACCGGAAGCGTCGCCGATGCTGTCGAAGGGCACCAAGGGACCGCACCCGATCCAGGGCATCGGCGCCGGTTTCGTGCCGCAGATTTTGAACACGGCCATCTACGACGAAATCATTTGCGTCAAGAACGACGACGCCTTCGCCACGGCGCGCCTGGCCGCGAGCGATGAAGGCTTGCTGGTTGGCATCTCGTCGGGCGCCGCCTTGTGGGCTGCCCTGCAAGTGGCACGCCGTCCGGAAAACGCGGGCAAGCACATCGTCACCATCATCCCCTCGTTCGGCGAGCGCTACCTGAGCACGGCTTTGTACGCAGGCCTGGGCGACTGATTTGTAAATAGTCGGGACAGGTCTGTCCCTTCCGCCAGCGCCCGGTTGCCTGCGTCGCCCGGGTGCCGGTGGTCGCCCGAGTCGTAGGCGGGCAGCAGGCGCAGCGTGTGCGCCGGATCGCGCGCCAATGCGTCGAAGTCGAGCACCGCATCAAAGCTGCCGCTGGCGCGTATCCACGCATTCAATTGCTGGCGCAGCGCATCTTTTTCTGGCTGGTAATAGTTGCTCAAGGGCGTGCCGGGCAGGGCGCCTTCGAATGGCGTCAGGGTGGCCGCGATCACGCGCACACCACGGCTGTGCGCCTGGGCGATCAGTTGGGTGTAGCCGTTTGTTAACTCCTCCAACGTCGGCCGTTTTGACCGTGGCGCAAACGCCGTGCCGGGCCAGCTGATGTCATTGATTCCCAACAAGACGATCACCGTGCGCACGCCTGGTTGCGCCAGCACGTCGCGTTCGAAGCGGGCCTGGGCATTGTCTCCCATGCCGTCGGACAACAGCCGCGCGCCGGAAATGCCCGCATTGATCACGGCCACGCCGTGCGGCGCCAGACGCTTGGCCAGGAAATCGGGCCAGCGCGCATCCATCCCCAGGCTGGCAGTGGCGCCATCGGTAATTGAATCGCCGAGGATGGCCACAGTTTGCGCTCCCTGCGCCCCCGGCGCCGCTTCCACCTGGATGGCACTCAGTAAAAGGCGCGCCGTGGTGGTCTGCATGCCAGGCGCGTCATCGATGCGCGCGGCCCGCGTCTGGTCCTGCGGGGCGATCCACGCCGTCTCGCGCCCATCCCAGTGAAACGTGGAGACGGGACTGGCTTGCGGCAGGTGGATGCTCACCGTCAGGCGAGCCAGGTCCGGCACGGACAGGTCAACGGGGTCGCTGACGAGCGGCGCGCCCGGCGCCACGCTGGCTGCCGGCTGGCCGGAAAATGTGAGCGTGCGCAGGCTGCCCGCTTCGATGGCCGAACCGGAAGAGGCCAGCGCCACGGTGGCCGCGCCGATGCGTAGCGGCACCTTGCCATACGCATTCGACAGCACGATGCGCACGCGCGGGCCGCCCACGCTGAGGCGCGCCACTTGGCGCACGGTTTGCCCGTGCAGCACGGCGGGTACATTGCTGGGGAACAGGAAATCGCTGCTCCACACGGCGTGGGGGCTGGCCGTCCAGCTGGCCAGCCAGGAGGGTGCGGGATCGACCGCATGAGCGGCGGGAGCACTCAGCGCCAGGCTCAGCAGGATGGCGGGGAAGAGGGACAATCGTTGCATGGCGGCTCGCTTCATCAAGGGGAATGCCTGCATGATGAAAGCAAAGCCATTTATGTACTAGACTATCTCATCGAAGAACATTTATGAGTTGAATTCACAATGGCCAGACTGGAAGTGAACCGCTCCGGCGAGCTGGAAGTGTTCGTGCGCGTGGTCGAGCTGGGCGGCTTTTCCGCCGCCGCGCGCGCTTGCGGCATGACGCCGTCGGCCGTCAGCAAGCTCGTCTCGCGGCTCGAAGAGCGCCTGGGCGCGCGCCTGCTGAACCGCTCCACGCGCCAGCTGCAGCTGACGGCCGAGGGTTGCGGCCTGTACGAACGGGGACAGCACGTGCTGGCGGCGCTGGACGAGGCCGAGCGCTGCGCGGGCGTGCAGGACGTGCCGCGCGGCAGAATCAAGGTCAATGCGAACGTGCCCTTCGGCCAGCATTTCTTGTTGCCGCTGGCGCCGTTGTTTCTCGAACGCTATCCCGAGGTGACGCTCGACATCGTGCTCACGGACGCCGTGGTCGATATCCTCGAGCAGCGCACGGACGTGGCCGTGCGGGCGGGGCCATTGAAAAGTTCCAGCCTGCTGGCGCGCAAGCTCGGCCAGACGCGCATGGCCATCGTGGCATCGCCAGCCTACCTGGCGCGGCGCGGCACGCCGTTGACTGCCACCGACCTGGCATCGCACAACTTGCTCGACGCCAATTACGTGCGCGCCCGCTCGGGCTGGCCGCTGCGCCTGCCCGAGGGCGACATCGTCGTGCCCGTCGCGGGCAATGCGCAAGCGAGCGATGGCGAAGCCTTGCGGCAACTGGCGCTGGCGGGACTGGGGCTGGCACGCCTGGCCGCTTTCCAGGTGCGCGCCGATATCGCGGCCGGCCGGCTGCAGGCCGTGCTGGAAGAGTGCAATCCCGGCGACAGCGAGGAAGTGCATGCCGTGTTCGTGGGGCAAGGCGGGCATGTGCCGCTGCGCGTGCGCGTGTTTCTCGATTTCCTGGCGCAGCACGTCGACCTTGGCTGAGGTTGTCCAAGCGCATTAGGCTACAGGCAGACACGGCCGCGCAGTACAATATCGGACGGGCCGCAATGGTTCGGCCCGTATTGTGCCTTTGAATGGAAATATGTTCCTGGTAAAACCTGAACGCCGCCGCCTGCTGCAGGTGGGCGCAACCGTGGCTGTCATCGCGCTGGGCCTGGCCTCGCGCGCCTTTCCCCAATTCGTCCCTGCCGCGCTCGGCAAGTATCCGGGCGACGCCCTGTGGGCCATGATGATCGTCTTTGCGCTGGGCATTGTCGCCACGCGCATGCGCACGTGGCAGCTGGCGCTGACGGCCTTGCTGATCTGCTTTGCCGTGGAATTCGGCCAGCTATACCAGGCGCCGTGGATCGTCGCGTTGCGCGCGCATCCGCTGGGACACCTGGTGCTGGGTTCCGCCTTCGGCTGGGTCGACCTGATCGCCTACACGGCGGGCGTGGCGATCGCGGCGCTGGTGGATCAAGCGGCGCTGTTCAAGCGCCGCTAATCCTGATTACTTGACGTTACCTTCCGCGTCGCGCAATTCGACGGGCGCCAGCTTCAGCTTCGACAATTGCGGAGCGATCTTCGCCTTGTCGCCCACGCCGATGACGATCAGCTTTTCCGGCTGCAGGTATTTCTTCGCCACCTGCTGCACCTGCTTGTCCGTCACGCTGGCAAAGCGCTGCGGCAAGGTCGTGTAGTAGTCGAGGCCCAGGCCGTAGATATACGTGTTGGCCATGCTGGCGCTGATGCTGGCATTCGTCTCGAACTGGCCGGGCAAGGACAGCACTTGCGAGTTGCGCGCATTCGCCAGTTCTTGGCGAGGCAAGGGTTTTGCGATCATGGCGCGGATTTCCCTGACGGTTTCCGATACGGCCGGGCCCGTCACATCGGTGCGCACGCTGGCGGCAATCGAGAACGGTCCAGGCTGATTGCGGTACTGGAATTGCGAACGCACGCCATAGGTGTACCCCTTTTCTTCGCGCAAGTTGGTGTTCAGGCGGCTGGTAAACAAACCGCCCAAGGCTGCGTTCATCACTTGCAGCGGCGCGTAATCGGGCGTGGCGCGCGGCACGGCGATGGTTGACAGGCGCACGGCCGTTTGCGGCGCACCCGGCTTGTCGACCAAAATCAATTTTGCCTTCGTCGTCTGCGGCGCCGCAGCCACGGATGGCGCCACCGTGCCTGCCTTCCAGCTGCCAAACTTCGCTTCGGCCAGCGCCTTCAATTCCGCCTCGCCGATATCGCCCGAAACGATCAGCGCCGCATTGTTCGGCAGGTAATGCTGCTGCCAGAAACCTTGCAGGTCGGCGCGGCTGGCCGCTTTCAAGGCTGCTTCCGTGCCCAGCTGGATGTAGCCATATGGATGCTGCGGGCCATACAGGGCTGCCGCTTCCACTCTGGCCGCCACGGCGCCCGCGTTTTCGCGCTGCTGCGCCAGTTCACCGATGCGGCTGGCGCGCTGGCGCTCGACTTCTTCCTGGGGGAATTGCGGGTGCAGCACCACGTCGGCCAGCACGTCGAGCGCTTGCGGGAACGTGGCTTTGAGCGACGTCAGCTGGGCGAACGACGCGTCCACGCCGGAGCCGGTATTGAGCAGGGCGCCCAGCTGCGCCACGTCGTCGGCGATCTGCGGCGCGCTGCGCGTGGCCGTGCCTTCCTGCAGCAATTGCGCCGTAAAGCTCGACAAGCCCGGCTGCGCCAGCGGATTGGCGCCCGAGCCGCTTTTCACCACAAGCTGGCTGGACACGAGCGGCACGGCCCCGTTGTAGTGGTGGATCACGGTCAGGCCGTTCGCCAGGGTGAACGATTTTCCTTGCGGTAAAACAATCTTCGGTGCGGGATCGGCCTTCGGCACGGCATTGCGCCATGGTTCGTCCGCATTGATGGCCGTGCCAGGCGCAGGCTTGACCTTGCCCGGCGCCGGCGTCGGCACTTCCGCGCCCAGGTCCGGCGTGCCGGGCACGCCATAGACCACCACGCGCGACTGGTTCTTCAGGTACTGGTCGACGGCGCGCTGCACGCCGGCCACCGTCACCTGGCGGTAGCGTTCGATATCCTTGGCCAGGTAACCGGGGTCGCCCACGTACTGGTTGTATTCGTTGAGCAAGTTGGCCACGCCGTGGCCGCCCATTTTTTCCACTTGGCTCAGCATGCTCGTCTCGATGCTGTTGCGCGCGCGCTCCAGTTCCTTCTCGGTCGGGCCCTTGGCGCGCAATTGTTCCAGCTCCGCCTGCAAGGCTTGCTCGATTTCCTCGGGCTTGCGGCCCGGGCGCGCCGTCGCGTCGATGGTGAAAATCGACGTGAGGGCGTTCGAGCCCTGGCTGGCGCCCACGTCCTGCGCGATCTGCTTGTCGTACACGAGGGATTTATATAAACGGCTGGACTTGCCGCCGGCCAGGATGTGCGCGGCCATCGACAGTTCCGCGTCGTCCCTGGTGTAGGCGGACGGCGTCAGCCAGGCCATGAAGACGCGCGGCAACTCGACCCGGTCCTGTACCACGATGCGGCGTTCCTGCGTGATGGGCGGCGTCACGACATTCGGTTTTGGCACGGCCGGGCCGCTCTTGAAGCTGCCGAAGTATTTGTTGACCAGTTCCTTGGTCTTCGCCTTGTCGATGTCGCCTGCAATCACGAGGCTGGCGTTGTTGGGACCATAGTATTTGGTGAAGAAATCCTTGATGTCGGCCAGTTTCGCGTTCTGGATGTCCGCATGCGAACCGATGACGCTGGCGTAATACGGGTGGGTCTTGGGAAACAGCTGATGGTACAAGGCTTCCTGCACGATGCCGTACGGCGCATTCTCCACGCTCTGGCGGCGCTCGTTGCGCACGACGTCCTGCTGGTTCGTCAGCGCCGTCTGGTCGAGCACGTCGAGCAGATAGCCCATGCGGTCGGAATGCGTCCACAGGGCCAGTTCCAGCTGGTTCGATGGCACCGTGTCGAAATAATTGGTGCGGTCGAAATCCGTGCTGCCGTTCGAATCGGTGGCGCCCGCGCCTTCGAGCAACTGGTCGGCCATGCCGCGCGGCACGTGCTTGGTGGCGGCAAACATCATGTGCTCGAACAAATGCGCAAAGCCCGTCAGGCCCGGCGCTTCATTCGCCGGTCCCACGTGGTACCAGATGTTGACGGCCGTGACGGGCAATTTATGGTCTTCCACGAGAATCACGTCGAGGCCGTTCGGCAAAGTGTATTTCTCGTAGGCGATATGGGGCACGGACGTCGCCCCTGTCGTGACGGCCGCATCGGCCGCATCGGCAGCATGGGCGAGGGTGAGCGGGGCGCCGTACAGCGACAGCAGCAGGGCGGGAATGGCCAGCAGTTTGATCGGTTTCATGCATGCTTCCAGGGATGGGTGGAGAAGACGCTGCGGCTCGCTCGTGGCTGGCGCAGCGCGACGGTGCTACGGTCGTTACTACGGCCGGTGCTACAGTTTATACAGCAGGGCCGCACCGCCGAGCACCAGCAGCGCGCTGGCGATGGAGACGATGGCAGCCGCGCCCAGCAAGCGCCATTCGCGCGGAGAAAGCCAAGCGGCGGACAGGGGCGCTTGCGGCGCAGCCTGGGGCACGGCCGCAGGCAAGCCGCCCGCCGCGCGCGCCTGGGCCGCCAGCGCCTGCGTGGCGGCGTCGAGCAGGGCCAGCTGGCGCTCGACGGTTTCCGCCAGCACGGCTTCGTTCAGCGCCACGAGGGCGAATATCGGGTCATCGACGTCGACCTTGATGCCCGTCTTGTCGAACACGTGGCTGCGCAGTTTGTGCTGGTCCATCTACCACTGCACCTTGTCGAGCTGTTCGAAGATGTCGCGGTAGACGACCTTGATGCGCTGCTTTTCCATGATGTTGAACTTGTCGTTCTGCAGCACTTCCTGCATCGTCAGGCGCGCCGTGTTCATTTTCTTGACGTCCGCGCCAAAGGTGTCGGGATTGCGCTGGCTCAAGGTGATGCTGCCTTTCACGCGCGCGCGGTTGTCGCTGTACGACTGCGATTCGACGAACTGCTTGCCGGACGCCGATTGCAGCAGGCCGAAGTGTTCGTTTTGCCACAGCACCAACGGCACCTTCGTCGATTGGGCTGTCGCGACAAAGCCCGTGGCCGTGTCGTGCAAGGTATCGCCGCCGCCGACGATGGTGTGGATGTACACCTTGCGGCCCGATTCTTCCAGCAGCGAAAAACAGTCGTTCTCCAGCAAGTAGCCCATCAGCGGCGAAAATGTGTTCGCGCCATTGTCGATCACGCAGTTGCCGTCCGTGTCGAGAATGTCGATCATCAGCGCGTCGAAGCGTTTCGGGTCGATGTTGCGCGCATCCGTCATCACGGGCACGTGCTTGACGTTCATCGCCTTGTAGCGCGAGAACGTGGCGTTTTCCTGATCGGTGTCATAGCAGCGCAAAGGCGTGTCGTCCTTGCCGCCTATCCACTGGGCCAGCAGGGTCGAGACGAGGGTCTTGCCGATGCCGCCCTTGCCCTGCAGGATGAAATGTACCGTGTTTTGCATTGCGACTACTCCAAGTTGTTGCGTCAGTGACAATCAAAGATCCGTGACAGCGGCGACTGGCATTTTTACCACAATCCTTTGCAAATATGCCATGCGGAACAGCGAATCTGGTTATGATGTTAATCAGGATACCATTGATGTAGAGCAAGTTTTGTGTGAAAAATCCACCCAAGAGTGTGAACGAGGACGCAGTGCCGATCTCCAGTCTCGATAAAGCCGACATTGACCGTCTAAATCAGCAAGCCCTGTCTTGCCTGGTCGGCAACCGCCGCCAGGCGCGCCGGCTGGCGCAGATGGCGCTGGCGGCCGCGCAACGGCAACAGTATGCGCGCGGCGGCGCGTATGCGGAACTCAATCATTGCTGGCTCGCGTATTACGCGGGCGAGGCCGAACCGTCATGCGAGCGCCTGGGCGCGTATTTCCAGCACAGCGGCGACCTGGAAGGGGGCATGGAAGTGGCCGCCCTGCAGGGCGCGTATGCGAGCCGGCGCGGCGATTTTGCCGATGCCGAGCAGCATTTCCTGCAGGCGCGCAGCCAGGCCGCGCAGATACCCGACTCGCTGCACAAATTCATGCTGTATGCGCGCCTGGGCGTCGATGCCCTGAACCGTGGCGATACGCAGGACGGCCCGCGCAATTTCCTGCTGGCGCTCGACATCGCCGAGCGCTTCGGCAGCCCCGCGCACCGGGTCAACAGCCTGTCGAACCTGGCGTCGTCGCAGCATGACCTGGGCAACGATGAAGACGCGATTCCCCTGCTGGTCGAGGCGCTCGAAATCATCGGCACGCAAAAGCTCAAATACCAGCAAACCATCGTGTCGGCCAACCTGGCCATGTGTTTATTGGCCACGGGCAAGCCGGCCGAGGCGCTGGCGCTGGTGGAACCGTTTTACGAGTGGCCGGAAGAAGACCTGGCCGTGCGCGCCTTTCTTTTCTGCATCGCCGCCCACGCCGCGATCCTGCTGCGCCAGCCCGACAGTGCCCTGCAATTGCTGTTGCGGGCCGAAGAGTACGCGCGCCGGGGTCAGGACCTGGAAGAGCAGATGCATGCGTGGCTGGTGCGCGGCAAGCTGGACTTGCACGCGGGCCAGACGGCGCAGGCGCTGGCGTCGCTGACGCAGGCGCACAGCCTGCTGAGCTGGACGCGCAATCCGTTTCACCAGCAGCAGATCCTGCGCGGCTTGTCCGACATCAATGCCCAGCTGGGCGAATGGCAGGCGGCGTATGGTTTCCTGCAGCAATACCAGGCCGCGTACGAGGCCAGCAGCAAGTCGGCGCGCGCGTCGCGCAGCCTGATGCGCAATCTGGAAAAGGAAATGCACAGCCTGAAAGCCGAGCGCGACAAGGCGCTGGAGCTGCAGGCCGCGCGCGAATCGGAAAACGTCAAGCTCGAACACCTGAACCGCGAACTGGCGCACCAGATCCTGCACGTCAATTCCCTGCAGGATAGCCTGAAGGAGCAGGCCATGCGCGACCACCTGACGGGCCTGTACAACCGCCGCCATTTTGAAACCTGCCTCAATGCTATCCTGCACGAGGCCGATGCGGATGCGCCCGTGGCCATCGCCATCATCGACCTGGATTTTTTCAAGCGCGTCAACGATACCTACGGGCACAACTTTGGCGACGAAGTGCTGATCCAGTTCGCGCGCCTGGTGGAAGGCCAGCTGCGCGGCACCGATATGGTCTGCCGCTATGGCGGCGAGGAATTCTGCCTGCTGTTGCGCGAAGCCGACAGCCTCATCGCGGCGCACAAGATCGACGATATCGCCGCGCGTTACCGCCAGCTGCTGATCCAGCAGGCGCCGCACAGCTTGACGGGCTGTACCTTTTCGGCCGGCATCGCCGAATATCCGCGCCACGGCGCCGGCCGCCACGAATTGCTGATGCGCGCCGATAGCGCGCTGTATGCGGCCAAGCAGGCGGGCCGCGACCGCGCCTGCATCGCCGACGCTACTGGATAAAGCGCAGCAGTTCGCGCAGCGCGTGCGCCACGGCCTGCTCGCGCACGGCCTGGCGGTCACCCGAAAATACCAGCCGCTGCGTCTGCACGCGCCCGTCCATGGCCCAGCCGAAGCAGACAGTGCCGACGGGCTTGCCCGGCACGCCGCCCGTGGGGCCGGCGATGCCCGTGGTCGAGACGGCCACCTGGGCTTCGCTGTGGACCAGGCTGCCTTGCGCCATGGCGGCGGCCACTTCCTCGCTGACGGCGCCGTGTGCGGCAATCAGTTCGGCAGGCACGCCCAGCATGCCGCTCTTGGCCCCGTTGGAGTACGTAACGAAACCCCGTTCGAACCAGGCGCTCGAGCCCGAGATATCGGTGACGGCCTGCGCCACGCCGCCGCCCGTGCACGATTCGGCCGTGGCCAGCAGCAGGCCTTTCGCCTGCAAGGCCAGGCCGACTGCGGTGGAGAGGGGGACGAGTTCGTTGCTCATGGATGACTCCTGCATGCGGTGAAAATGGTGGCAAGACTGTAGCATGGCCGACGGCAAAAGAAACTTTCCCCGGTACCAGCGAAAATGCGTACACTCTTTTATACATTTGCTACCACTTCGGGCCGGCAGGCGCTCTGTCGCTGCGCCACCCAGGTGCGCATCGCTCGAACAGGCAAGCGGCATGGTGCCGCGCCTTCGTATGCATTATCTTTACTCGGTTGTCATGGTAATTCTGAACTGGACCTGGTGGCGTCATCCTGGCCCCTTGCGCCGCCCCGCGCGCGGCGCCGCTTGCCGTTCCCTGCGCTGGGGCTGGCTATTGCTGCTTTTGGGCGTGCTGTGCGCCGATGCGCGATCGCAGGTGCCGGGGGAGCTGGAACGCCAGGTCAAGGCCGGGTATCTGTACAAGTTCGCCGGCTATGTCGAATGGCCTGACGGCAGCTTTGCCCGGCCCGACTCGCCGCTGGTGATCGGCGTGGCGGGCGCCGATGCGCTGGCCGAGCAGCTCGAACAGAGCGTGGCCGGGCATAGCGTCAACGGCCGTGCCGTGCAGGTGAAGAAAGTACGCCGCGGCGAAGCGCTGGCCGGGCTGCACGTGCTGTACCTGGGCGCGCTGGAGAAAACGGCGCTGCAGGAAATGCTGGCCGCCAGCCGTGGCCTGGCGTTGCTGACGGTGTCCGATTCGGATGAGGTCTACGCGATGGGCAGCATGATCAATTTTGTGATGGCCGAAGACAAGGTCCGCTTCGACGTGGCCTTGAAACCCGTGGCGCAGGCGCATATCCGCATCAGCGCGCGCATGCTGCTGGCCGCCTACCGCGTGCAGACTGGGGGCGCCTAGATGATCAGACTGCGTTCCATCCGCCACAAGCTGATGTCGGTGGTCTTGCTGACCACCCTGGTGGCGCTCGTCATTTCGCTGGGCACCATCGTCGTCTACGACTTGCGCGCCTACCACCGCAACCTGGTGGCCGACATCAGTACCCAGGCCGAGCTGCTCGGGCATATGAGTTCGGCCGCGCTGGCCTTCGACGACGAACGCCTGGCGCTGGAAAACCTCAATTTGATGCGCATCCGTCCGCGCGTGACGGCCGGCGCCCTGTACAAGGCCGACGGCAGCCTGTTTGCCAGCTACCGCGCGCATCAGCACGTGGGCGAACTGCCGGCGAAGGCGGGCCAGGAAGGCGTCAGCATCGCGGGCAAATCCGTCGAATTGTTCAAGCCCATCGTCGACAATGGCGAACTGCTGGGCACCGTGTATCTGCGCGCCGATTACGAGCTGGCCGGCCGCACGGCCGATTACCTGGCCATCGCGCTGGGCGTGACGGTGCTGGCGCTGCTGGTGGCCTTGCTGCTGCTGCGCCGCCTCGATTTCGTCATCACGCAACCGATCCTCGACATCGCCGACGTGGCGCGCGAAGTGATCGAGACGGGCGATTATTCGCGCCGCGCGCGCAAGCTCAGCGTCGACGAAGTGGCGCAGCTGGTCGATTCCTTCAACAAGATGCTGGCCGAGATCGAGCTGCGCACGCAGGCGCTGGAGCGCTCGAACGGCGAGCTGGCGCGCGAAGGCGAGCAGCGCACCGAGGCGCAGCAGGAAGTCATGCGCCTGAACCAGGAACTGGAAGTGCGCGTGCACGAGCGCACGATGCAACTGGAAATGACGAATGGCGAACTGGCCATGGCGATGGAAGAGGCGCGCAGCGCCAACTACGCCAAGTCGGCGTTTTTGTCGTCGATGAGCCATGAATTGCGCACGCCGCTCAACGCCATCCTGGGCTTCGCGCAAATCCTCAGTTCCGACCGCCTGCCGTCGACCCTGGAACAAAAGAAGGAGTTCGCCGGGCATATCCTGAAATCGGGGCGCCACCTGCTGACACTGATCAATGAAATCCTCGACCTGGCCAAGGTGGAATCGGGCACGGTCAGCCTGTCGCTCGAACCGGTGGGCCTGGACGCTATCTTGCAGGAATGCCGCGACATGATCGCGCCGCTGGCCAGCCAGCGCGGCATCGGCATGACCTTTCCCGACGCCTGTCCGCTGAACGTGCTGGCCGACCGCACGCGCCTCAAGCAAATCCTGTTGAACCTGTTGTCGAATGCGCTCAAGTACAACCGCGAGCAGGGGCAGGTGGCCATCGATTGCGCGCCGCAGGCGGCCGGCCGGGTGCGCATCAGCGTGCGCGATACGGGCGTGGGCCTCGACGGCGAGCAGGTGGCGCTGCTGTTCCAGCCGTTCAACCGGCTGGGACAGGAGGGCGGCACGGAAGAAGGCAGCGGCATCGGCCTGGTGGTCACCAAGCGCCTGGTGGAGCTGATGGATGGCAGCATCGGCGTGACCAGCGCACCCGGCGAGGGCAGCACCTTCTGGATCGAGCTGCGCGTGGTCGACGCCTTGCCCATGCCTGCGGCACCCGCCTTGCCGCGGCCGGACCTGGCCGGGGCGCTGCTCGATCACAGTGCCCCCGTGACATTGCTGTACGTGGAAGATAATCCCGCCAACCTGACCCTGGTCGAGGAAATCGTGCGCTACTGCCCGCAATTGCAGCTGTTGACGGCCACCGATGGCCGCCTGGGCGTGGAAATGGCGCGCACGCACCTGCCGCAGCTGATCCTGATGGACATCAATCTGCCGAACGTGAATGGCACGGACGCGCTGAAACTGCTGCGCGCCGATCCGCGCACGGCGCACATCCCCGTCATCGCCCTGACGGCCAACGCCATGCCGGGAGACGTCGAGCGCAGCATGGCGCTGGGCTTCTACCGCTACCTGACCAAGCCGATCAACCTCGATGAATTTACCGAGGCGATCAACAGCACCCTGGCCTATGTGGCGCAGCAGCGCCGGCAGAAGGGAACAGGCGCGCCATGATCAGCCAGGCCGATATCTATGCGGCGAAAATTCTCCTCGTCGACGACCAGGAAGTCAATCTGCGCCTGCTCGAGCATTTGCTGCAAAGCGGCGGCTACACGGCCATCACCAGCAGCCTCGACGCGCGCGCCGTGGCCGGCCTGCACCAGCGCCACCAGTTCGACCTGATCATCCTCGACCTGGTGATGCCGGGCATGAGCGGCTACGAGGTGATGGATGCCCTGCGTCCGCTGGAGCTGGAAGGCTACCTGCCCGTGCTGGTGATCGCCGCCGACCCGGACGCCAAGCTGGCGGCGCTGGAAGCGGGCGCGCGCGACTTCATCAGCAAGCCCTTCGACGCGCTCGAGGTGCTCACGCGCATCCGCAACATGCTCGAAGTGCGGCTGCTGCACCGCGCCGCGCGCCACTACAACACCCTGCTCGAACGCACGGTGGGCCAGCGCACGGCCGAACTGCAGCGCTTTCGCGGCGCCATGGACGCCACCACGGACGCCATCTTCCTCGTCGACGTGCTGGGCATGACCCTGGTCGACGTCAACGACGGCGCTTGCCGTTTGCTTGGCTATGCGCGCACCGAACTGCTGGCGCTGGCGCCGGGCACCTTGCTGCCATCGCCGCCGGCCCCGCCGCTGGCCGCGCTGCCGGGCGGCGCGGCCCATCTGGCCACGGAAGTGACGGAGTGCGAACTGGTGCGGCGCGACCTGAGCCTGATCCCCGTGGAACTGGGCTGGCACTGGTATGCGCAAGCGCCCGTGACGGGCGGCTATTCTGGCACCCCTGGCGCGGGCGGCCTGCTGCTGATCGCCGTGGCGCGCGACATCAGCGAGCGGCGCCAGGCGCAGGAGCGCCTCAAGCACCTGGCCCATTACGATGGCTTGACGGGACTGCCAAACCGCAGCCTGTTCTACCAGACCCTGGCCCAGGCCGTCGAACTGGCGCAAGAGAAAAGCTGGCGCATCGTGGTGCTGTTCATCGCGCTCGACCGTTTTAAAAGCATCAACGACACCCTGGGCGCGGCGCTGGGCGACGAACTGCTGCGCCAGTTCAGCAACCGCCTCGTCGAATGCGTGCGCCTGCGCGACACGGTGGGGCGATTGGGCAACGACGAATTCGCGCTGATATTGACGATGAGCCGCAACCAGCAGGAAGCCGTGGCCGTGGCCAACCAGGTGCGCGAAGCATTGAGGGCGCCATTCGACTTGCGCGGCCATGCGGCCACCCTGACGGCCAGCATCGGCATCGCCATGTATCCGGACGACGCCACCGACCCGGAAACCCTGATCAAATATGCGAATACGGCCATGGGCGGCGCCAAGCAGGCGGGCCGCGACGGCTACCGCTTTTTCACGGCCGGCATGAACGTACAGGTGCTGGCGCGCCTGGACCTGGAACTGGCGCTGCGCCATGCGCTCGAACACGACCAGTTCATCCTGTACTACCAGCCCAAAGTGGATTTGCGCACGGGCCGCATCAGCGGCGTGGAAGCGCTGCTGCGCTGGCGCCGTCCCGGCTACGGCCTGGTGGCGCCCGCCGAATTCGTGCCCGTGCTGGAAGACACGGGGCTGATCGTGCGCGTGGGTGCCTGGGTGATCCAGGCCGCCTGCCGCCAGATCGCCGATTGGCGCGACAGCGAAGTGGGACCCGTGCACGTGGCCGTCAATGTGTCGAGCCGCCAGTTTGCCGAAGGCGACCTGGAAGGCGAAGTGACGCGCGCGCTGGCGCATCACAACGTGGCGCCGGAATTGCTGGAACTGGAATTGACGGAAACGGCGCTGATGTCGAACGCCGAGCGCACCATCGTCGTGCTGGGCAAACTGAAGAAAATCGGCGTGAAGGTGGCCATCGACGATTTCGGTACCGGTTATTCGAGCCTCGCGTATCTGCAACGTTTCCCCATCGACAAGCTGAAGATCGACATCGCCTTTGTGCGCAACATCACCAGCAACCCGAACGACGCGGCCATCGCGCTGGCCATCGTCAGCATGGCGCACAGCCTGAAACTGAGCGTGGTGGCCGAGGGCGTGGAATCGCGTCCGCAGCTCGAATACCTGCGGCGCAACCGCTGCGACGAGATCCAGGGCTTTTATTTCAGCCGCGCCCTGCCGGCGCTGGAACTGGGGCAGATGATCGTCGCCGGCGCCGGCCTGCCGCCCGGCCACGACCCGGCCGCGCAGCCCGCGCAGACGCTGCTCATCGTCGACGACGACGTCAACGTGCTGTCGTCGCTGCACCGCCTGTTCCGTCCCGAGGGCTATCAGATTCTTACGGCCAGCACGCCGGCCGAAGGGTTTGAAATGCTGGCCCTGCACAGGGTGCACGTGATCGTCTGCGACCAGCGCATGCCGAGCATGAGCGGCACGGAGTTTTTGAGCAAGGTGAAAGAGCTGTACCCGGAAACCATCCGCATCATCCTGTCCGGCTACACGGGCCTCGAAGCCGTGCTCGACTCGATCAACCGGGGCGCCATCTACCGTTTCTATACGAAACCGTGGGACGACACCCAGCTGCGCGACAACATCCGCCTGGCCTTCCAGCACTACTGGATGGTGAACCAGCCGGGGCTGGCGCGGGTGGCGGTGCGCTAGCCGTCCTTATGCGCTGAAATGGTCGAAGGAAGACAGCTGCAGATCGAGCGGCTGCCCGGCCGCATCCACCAGCCGCAAGCCCGCTTTGGCCTCGATGCTGCCAACGCGCGTGGCTGGTGTGGCGCAGCTGGCCGCCAGGGCGGCGATGGCGTCGCGCGAGGCAGCGGGCGCCGTGAAGCACAATTCATAATCGTCGCCGCCGGCGGCCGTGTAGCGGCGGCGCAAGCCTGTCTCCTGCTGCGCCAGCACTGGGCCGGCAGGCAGGGCGTCGACGTCGAGGGTGGCGCCCACCTGCGACGCTTTCAAGATGTGACCGAGGTCTCCCACCAGGCCGTCCGAGATGTCGATGGCCGCATGCGCGAGGCCCGCTTCGGCCAGCGCGCAGCCGAGCGCCACGCGCGGCGTCGGCGTGTGCATGCGCGCGCCTGCCAAGGCCAGGTCGGCTGGCGGCAATGCCTGTTCCTTGCGGTAGCCGGCCAAGGCCAGGCGCGCGTCGCCCAAGGTGCCGCTGACCCAGATGTCGTCGCCCGCCACGGCCGCGCTGCGGCGCAGGGCCTGGCCCGGCGCCAGTTCGCCGAACACGGTGATGCAGATATTCAAAGGGCCCTTGGTGGTGTCGCCGCCGATGAGTTCGCAATTAAACGCGTCGGCCAGCGCAAACAGGCCGTCGGCAAAGCCGGCCAGCCAGGCGCGCTCCGCTTGCGGCAGGGCCAGGGCCAGGGTAAATGCCACGGGACGCGCGCCCATGGCGGCCAGGTCGGACAAATTCACGGCCAGGCTCTTGTGGCCGAGCATGCGGGCGTCGGCGCCGGCAAAGAAGTGCCGGTCCTCGACCAGCATGTCCGACGAGATGGCGATCTGCTTGCCGGCGCCGGGCGTGATCAGCGCGCAATCGTCGCCGATGCCCAGGGTGGCGCGGCCGGGGCGCTGGCGCACGAAATATTGTTTGATCAGGTCGAATTCGGAAAGCGCGTCGTGTGGGGCCATGGCGTGGTCAGTTCGTTGAGTGATGGTGTGGCCCGGCTATTATAGGCTGGCATACAATAGGCGCCTTTGCCACTGCCGATCCGCTTGCCATGCCCCTCCTCGATATTCACGTCTTACTGCAATCCTGGCTCGACCACGGCTGGCTGCGCGACCCGCAAGCCGTCGGCTTGCGCACCTTCGAAGCGCAGGAGCTGGCGGAGCGCGGCTTCGACGCCATCAGCGACGGCGGCCAGCTGTGCCTGTACGAAGATGCGCGCCTGTTCCGCCGCGCCGGCCGGCCCGTGCCGGCGTCGTTCAAGGTGTATCTGCAGCGCGGCCAGCTGGGCGCGAATGGCCTGGAACTCGGCTATCAGGTACACCTGGCCGGTTTCCTGCGCGCGGCGCGGCAGCCCTTGCCGGCGTGTCGCGTGCTGCTGGAACACGGTGGCCGCAGCGGCGCCCTGCTGTTCGACAACGGCCTGGTGCTGCAGTTTTGCGCCAACTTGCGTGGCAAGCCGCGCCATTACTACCTGACCCTCGTCGAGGGGCATGTGGCCGATGCCCAGCTTCCGGACCGCGACAGCGATATCGACTTGCGCGCGGCCAGCGCGCGCCATGTCCAGGCCATCTACGACAGCCGCGACCCTGCCGAACTGCGGCGCCTGGCCCGGCGCGGCAATGCGGCGCTGCGCGAACTGGCGAGTCTGCTCGCCTAAGCTTTCTTCGCCTGCGCCATGCCGTGCAGCAGCTTGGCCAGCAACTGGTCGAGCTGGCGCTGCTCGTCCGCGCTGAGCGCCGACAGCATGGCGCGCTCGTTCTCCACGTGCAGCAGCACCAGCTTTTCTATCAATTCCAATCCCCTTTGTGTCAGGGCCACCAGCACGCCGCGCCGGTCCGTCGGGTGCTTCTGTCGCTCGATCCAGCCGGCCGCTTCCAGCCGGTCGATGCGGTTGGTCATGCCGCCCGAGGACAGCATGGCCGCTTCGTACAGGGCCGTCGGCGTCAGGCTGTAGGGCGCGCCCGAGCGGCGCAAGGTCGCCAGCACGTCGAATTCGCCCGGCTGCAAGCCGTGCTCCGCGAACAGCGGATTGAGCCAGTCGCGCGCCATCAGCTGCGCCACCGTGCCCAACTGGCCCACCAGCTGCATGGCGCGCGTATCCATCTGCGGCAGTTCGCGCTGCCATTGTGCGGCGGCAAATTGCGCGCGCGTGTGTTCTTGCGGGGTAGTTGTCATGGGCATCCATTTATCTTGACCTCAAGATAGATTTCTATCTTTATGTTAAGATACTTTTCATCGAGTCATATTTGATGACGCATTAAACCATGTGCCTCCCAGCGAGGCAAGGACTATCCCATGCCTTCCGCCCGACCTGCCGCATCCCTTTCTGCTTCATCGTCTTCGGCCCTGCTGGTGGCCGCCATCATTCTGCTGGGCTTGAACCTGCGACCCATCCTGGCCGCCATCGGCCCCTTGCTCGACAGCATCCAGGCCGGCACGGGCCTCAGCAATGCCGATGCGGGCTTGCTGACCACCGTGCCCGTGTTCGCCATGGGCGTGTGCGCGCTGGCGGGCGCGCAGCTGCAGCGCCGGCTGGGCGTGGCGCGCGGCATCTCGCTGGGCATCGCCATCATCGCCGCCGCCTGCGCGCTGCGCTGGCCCCTGCATGGCAGCGGCGGCCTGATCGCCACGGCGGCCCTGGGCGGCCTGGGCATCGCGCTGGTGCAAGCCTTGCTGCCCGCCTTCATCAAGCGCCATTTCCCCGAGCGGGCAGGCCAGTTGATGGGCTTTTATACGACGGGCATCATGGGCGGCGCCGCCATTGCCGCGGCGTCCGCTTCACCGCTGGCGCAATCGCTGGGCTGGCAGGCGCTGCTGGCCCTGTGGGCGCTGCCGGCCTTTGCCGCCGCGCTGCTGTGGCGCCGGGCAGCCGCTCCGCGCGTGGAGGTATCCAGCGGCGCGGGCGCCAGCCTGCCCGTGGGCAGTGGCCGCGCCTGGCTGCTGATGGTGTTCTTTGGCATCGGCACGGGCGCGTACACCTTGGTGCTGGCCTGGCTGCCGCCGTTTTACACGGAGCTGGGCTGGAGCGCGGCCGACAGTGGCTTGCTGCTCGGTGGCCTGACCCTCGTGGAGGTGTTGGCGGGACTGGTGATTTCCAGCGTCATCCACCGTTTCCCCGACCGCCGCATCCTGTTGCTGGTCGTCCTGCTGGCCGTGCTGGGCGGCCTGGCCTGCCTGATTGTGGCGCCCGCGCAACTGGCGTTGCCCGCCGTGATATTGCTGGGCTGCGGCATCGGCGCTTTGTTCCCCTTGTCGCTGATCGTCAGCATGGACCACGTGGTTGAGCCGGCCGGCGCCGGCGCACTGCTCGGTTTCGTGCAGGGCGGCGGCTACATCATCGCCAGCAGCATGCCGTTCATCGCCGGCCTGATACGCCAGCATTCGTCCAGCCTGGCCCAGGCGTGGATGGTGATGGCGGCCGGCGTCGTGGTGCTGCTGCTGATCGGCGTGCGCTTCGCGCCGGGGGCGCGGCTGGCCAATGCCCGCTAAGGTGCGCGTGCCGTGTGCCGGCAGCTGATATATTTCGCCCATGCACATCGTCGACCACTATTTGGCAGGATTGCGCCAGGCCTTGCCACCAGAGCCGCTGGCGGAGCTGGCGCTGGCCAGCGGCGCCAGCGCGGCGCAACTGGCCAGCTTGCGCCAGACATATCCGCTGTGCCCGGACAGCCTGCTGCGCTTGCTGGGCCAGTACAACGGCACCTATTATCAGGAATATGCGGGCGGCATGGTGCTGGTGTACATGCTGGGCTCGGACGTGTTCGAGTATCCGTATTACCTGAATTCCGTCGAGCAGATCCTGCAGGACGGGCAGGCGAACCAGCGCAGCATCGCCGATATCTATGGCCATTACCTGGAGGAAGATCCCGGTATCGTCGACGCCCGCATCGACGCCGGTATCCGACAAGGCCGGCGCCTGTGCTTTTCGCATTGCATGAACAATGGCGGCTCCTCTCGGCTGTATATCGATTTCACGCCCGCGGCGTCGGGCAAGGTCGGGCAGGTCGTGCGCTTCCTGCATGACCCCGACAACTACCAGGTCATCGCCGACAGCTTCGACGCTTATCTGCAAATGCTGATCGATGACGACTACGCATTCCTGATCGAGGAAAATTTTGAATAATCCAGCCGCGCCGCCATCGCTGCTGCCCGCCAACCGCCGCATCGTGCTGTCCGGCGAGGATGCGCTGCGCATCCTGCGCGAGATCGAATTTTTGTTAATGTCGCTCAATAACATCGGCCGCCATTACTATCCCGATGGCGACGATGACGGCGCCGATGCAGAGCGGCGCGCGCAGTATTGCGCGGAGACGACGCGCTTCATCGACGCGCAGCAGGCGACGACGCGCCTGGCGCTGATGCGCCGCATTTTGTCCGCCCAATTCGACACCACTCTTGGGGACGACGAGATGGACGATATCGAGCGCGCCGTCGCCGCGCTGCCGCTGTGGCGTGTCCCCGGTCAGTGATCACAAAAACTAATTGAAATCTAAAATTTGATAGTTTTTCCTGTTGAGGACGTTTGTGCCGCCGGACGGCCTTACAATGCTAGGTTATGCGTTTTCGTGATATCAGACTGTGGCTAGCGGAAAATACCTAGCTAATTGAAAGAATCGGTCTGATAAAATCCGGAACACCCGATCGACCAAACAGGAAGGCAGCACAGCATGGATTCGTCATCTGATAAAAAAGAAGAATTGCGTCAACAATTGCGCTTGGCCGCACTCGAGTATCACGAGTGCCCGCGCCCCGGCAAAATCAGCGTGACGCCGACCAAACAACTGACCAACCAGCGCGACCTGGCACTGGCCTACTCGCCAGGCGTGGCGGCACCGTGCGAAGAAATCGTCATCGATCCGGCGAATGCCTATAAATACACGGCGCGCGGCAACCTGGTGGCCGTCATCACCAACGGCACGGCCGTGCTGGGACTGGGTAATATCGGCCCGCTGGCCGCCAAGCCTGTGATGGAAGGCAAGGGCGTGCTGTTCAAGAAATTCGCCGGCATCGACGTCTTCGACATCGAGATCAACGAGATGGATCCCGATAAACTGGTCGACATCATCGCTTCGCTGGAACCGACCTTCGGCGGCGTGAACCTGGAAGACATCAAGGCGCCCGAGTGCTTCTACATCGAGCGCCAGCTGCGCGACCGCATGAAGATTCCCGTCTTCCATGATGACCAGCACGGCACCGCCATCATCGTCGGCGCGGCCATCCTGAACGGCCTGAAAGCCGTCGGCAAGAAAATCGAGGACTGCAAACTGGTCGTCTCGGGCGCGGGCGCCGCGGCGCTGGCCTGCCTGGACCTGATCGTCGACCTGGGCTTCCCGCTCAAAAACATCTACGTCACCGACCTGGCCGGCGTCGTCTACAAGGGCCGCACGGAACTGATGGACCCGGACAAGGAACGCTTCGCGCAAGACACGCCGCTGCGCACCCTGGCCGAGATCATCCCGGACGCCGACATTTTCCTCGGCGTCTCCGCCGGCGGCGTGCTGAAGCAAGACATGGTGCGCAAGATGGCGCCGAACCCGCTGATCCTGGCGCTGGCCAACCCGAATCCGGAAATCTTGCCGGAAGAAGTCAAGGCCGTGCGCAGCGACGCCATCATCGCCACGGGCCGTTCGGACTATCCGAACCAGGTCAACAACGTGCTGTGCTTCCCGTACATCTTCCGCGGCGCCCTCGATTGCGGCGCGACGACGATCACGCGCGAAATGGAAATCGCCGTCGTGCACGCGATCGCCGATCTGGCGCATGCCGAGCAGTCCGACATCGTGGCCACCACGTATGGCATCAGCAACCTGTCGTTCGGTCCTGAATACCTGATCCCGATGCCGTTCGATCCGCGTCTGCTGATCAAGATCGCGCCAGCGGTGGCCAAGGCGGCCGAGGATTCCGGCGTCGCCACGCGTCCGATCAAGGACTTGCAAGCGTACGCGGACAGTCTGCAGCAATTCGTCTACCGCAGCGGCACCTTCATGAAGCCGCTGTTCCTGATGGCCAAATCCACGCCGGCCGAACTCAAACGCATCGTCTACGCCGAAGGCGAAGAAGAGCGCGTGCTGCGCGCCGTGCAAGTGGTGGTCGATGAAAAACTGGCGCGTCCTATCCTGGTCGGCCGTCCACCGGTGCTCGAAGCGCGCATCCAGAAGTTCGGCCTGCGCCTCAAGCAAGGCGTCGACTTCGACGTCATCAACCCGGACTTCGACGAGCGCTATCGCGATTACTGGAACACGTATTACGCGATGACGAGCCGCAAGGGCGTCACCGAGGAATACGCGAAGCTGGAAATGCGCCGTCGCCACACCCTGATCGGTTCGATGATGATCCACAAGGGCGACGCCGACGGCATGATCTGCGGCACCTTCGGCACCACCCAGCTGCACCTGAAATACATCGACCAAGTGCTGGGCAAGCGCGCCGGCAGCAATGTCTACGCCGCCATGAATGTCCTGATCATGCCGGAGCGCCAGCTGGTGATGGTCGACACGCACGTCAATGAAAACCCGGACGCCGAGCAGCTGGCCGAGATCACCATCATGGCCGCCGAAGAGATGACCCGTTTCGGCCTTTCGCCGCGCGCGGCCCTGCTGTCGCACTCGAACTTCGGTTCCAGCGACAGCGCCTCGGCGCAAAAGATGCGCGCCGCCCTGGCCATCGTCAAGGAACGCGCGCCGGACCTGGAAATCGACGGCGAAATGCACGGCGATACGGCCCTCGACAGCAAGCTGCGTCAAAAACTGATGCCCAATTCGGCACTGAAGAACGACGCCAACCTGCTCGTCATGCCGAACATCGAGTCGGCCAACATCGCCTACAACCTGGTGAAAACGGCCGCCGGCAACGGCATCGCCGTGGGCCCGATCCTGCTCGGCTGCGCCAAGCCCGTGCACATCTTGACGCCATCGGCCACCGTGCGCCGCATCGTCAACATGACGGCGCTGTGTGTTGTTGACGCCGTCGCCCAGCGCAAAGTCTAAGGCTGTCGCTGTCAGTTAAAAGCCGCGTCATCCGCGAGGGTGGCGCGGCTTTTTACGTCAGTGCGCCATCGGCAAGGCCATCGCGAGGAAAGTGCAAGTTATTTGATGTGCATCAAAATGCTTGGCCCGCTGCCGGCCATAATGGCATCGAGCTCCTTGCCCTTCCAGTGGTCTGCATCGGCGCCGGCGCCATCTGTCCGGCACTGTTTTGTGTGACGCAACAACGCTGGCCGTGGCGGGAGTTCACTTTTCAAGCGGCCGCATGGCTTTCCTCTTTCTCTGCCCAGCGCAGCCGGATGGCGTCGATGGCGGGCAGTTCCTTGACAAACAGCTCGACCAGCCGCGCATCGAAATGGCTGCCTTGTTGCGCTTGTAAATAGCCCACGGCGTCCGTCACCGACCACGCGCGCTTGTACGGGCGCACCGAGGTCAGTGCGTCGAAGACGTCGGCCACGGCGATGATGCGTCCCGCCAGCGGGATCGCCTCGCCCGCCAAGCCGTTCGGGTAGCCGCTGCCATCCCATTTTTCATGGTGCGACAGGGCGATTTCGCGCGCCAGCGCCAGCATGCCGCCTGCGGCATGTTCGCCGATGATGTCGGCGCCGATGCGCGCGTGCGTCTGCATGACGGCCCATTCGTCCGCGTCGAGCTTGCCCGGCTTTTGCAGGATGCGGTCGGGAATGCCGATCTTGCCCACGTCGTGCATGGGCGCCGCGTGCAGCAGGTCGTCCGCGGCAGCTTCGTCCATGCCGGCGGCCACGCCCAGCAGGCGCGCGTAATGGCTCATGCGGATCACGTGCAAGCCCGTTTCATTGTCCTTGTACTCGGCCGCCAGGCCCAGGCGCTGGACAATCTGCAGCCGCGTTTCCTTCAGTTCGTCGATGCGCACCAGCGACAGATGCGTGCGCACACGGGCCCGCACGATGGCGGGGCTGAGCGGCTTGGTGATGTAATCGACGGCGCCCGCTTCAAAACCGCTCAGTTCATCGCGCATGTCGTTCAGGGCGGTGACGAAAATGACGGGGATGGCGGCCGTCAGCGGCGCCGCTTTCAGCTGGCGGCAGGTGTCGTGGCCGCTCATGCCCGGCATCATCACGTCGAGCAGGATCAGGGCCGGGCGTTCCTGCTGCGCCAGTTCCAGGGCCCGCGCGCCATCCTTGGCGAACAGCAGCGCGTAGTCGTTCTGCAAGATCTGGCGCAGCAATTGCAAATTGGCCGCTTCATCGTCGACGACGAGAATCACGGGCCTGGCTTGTGCATTCATGGGGACTCCGGGGCGAAGGTGGGCAGCAGGCCGTGCAGGAGCGACTGTGCCAGGGGAAAATCAAAGTCGTCGATGGCGTGCAGCAGCGGCGCCAGCGCATCCGCTTGCGCGCCCATGGCGTGCTGCAATTGGGCTTGCGCCGCGTCATCGAGTTCGCCGCGCTGCAAGGCCTGCAGCAGGGCGCTGGCCGCTTGCCGGGCGGCGGGCGCGTCGATGGCGCTCGTCGTCGTTGCCGCCGGCAATGCAGGCGGTGCCAGCCGGGCGATGGCGGCCAGGGCCGCCGGCCATTGCGTCAGCAGCTTGCCCAGCGTCTCATCGAGCTGCGGCGCCGTGGCGAGGGCGGGACTGGCGCACGCTTGTTCCAGGGCCGCCAGGCTGGCGGCCAGCTGTTCCAGGCCGAGGTTGGCCGCCGCGCCGCGCAGCCGGTGACTTTGCGGCAGGAGCGCCGCGTGGTCGCGTGCTTCGATGGCGGCCAGCAGGGCAGGCGGCACGCGCGGATGCTCGTGTCCGAAACGGGCCAGCGCCGCGCGGTAGGCGCTGTCGTTGCCGGCCCAGCGCTGCAGGGCGCCCGCATGGTGCAGCACTCTTCCTCCAGCGGGCGCGGGGCTGTCATCGGCCGGCTCCGCCGCCAGGCCCAGCACGCGGGCGATTTCTTGCGACAGCGCTTGCCATTCGACGGGCTTGGTGGCGAAACCGTCCATGCCGGCCGCCCGCGCCGCCTTGCGGTGCGCATCGAGCACGCTGGCCGTCATGGCGATCACGGGCACGCGCGGGCGGCCATCGCGCAGGGCGGCGGCGCGGATGGCTTGCGTGGCGGCCAGGCCATCCATGCGCGGCATTTGCAAGTCCAGCAGCAGAATGTCGAAGTCGTCCTGCTGCGTCAGCTGCAAGGCTTCCACGCCATCGCCTGCCGTGATCACCGTGTGGCCGCGTTTGCCCAGCAGCAGGCTCAGCAGTTCCAGATTTTGCGGCACGTCGTCGGCGGCCAGCACGCGCAGGGGCGGCAGGCGCACGCTGCGGCGTTCGCTGGCGGGCAGCGCCGCCTGGCGTGCCGGCAGCAAGGGCAGCATGACGTGGAATACGCTGCCGTGCGGCACGCTGGCGTCGGCCCAGATGCGCCCCTGCATCAGGGTCACCAACTGCCTGCTGATGGTGGTGCCCAGGCCCGTGCCGCCAAAGCGCCGCGTGGTCGAAGCGTCCGCCTGCACGAACGGATCAAAAATGGCGTCGCGCCGTTCCGCGGGGATGCCGATGCCGCTGTCCCGCACCAGCAGGTGCAGCTGGCCGTCGTCGCGGCGCGCCGTCAGGCTGACAGCGCCGCTGGGCGTGAACTTGATGGCGTTGTCGAGCAGGTTGCCCAGCACTTGCCGCATGCGCAATTCGTCGCCATGCAACACGGCCGGCAGTTGCGGGTCGTACTGCACCTCCATGCGCAAACCCTTGTTGCGCGCATGGATGCCATACGTGGACGCCAGTTCATCGACCAGCGCCAGCAGGCTGTAGTCGCGCATTTCCAGCGCCACGGCGCCCTTGTCCAGCTTGGCCGTATCGAGCACTTCGTTGAGCAGGCGCAACAGCGAGCGGCCGGACTGGCGCACGGTGTTGAGGTGGCGCCGCTGCTCCGGCGCCAGCGGCGAGTCGAGCAGCACATCGGTGAAGCCGAGGATGGAGTTCATCGGCGTGCGGATTTCATGGCTCATGTTGGCGACAAAGCTGGCCCGCGTGGCGGCCGCCAGCTCCGCTTTTTCCTTGGCCTTGCGCAAGTCTTCCTCCATCTGCCGCCGTTCGCTGATATCGAGGATGACGCCGTCGACCCAGCGTACGGCGCCCGCCGCATCGTGCACGACGGTGCCACGCTCCCACAGCCAGCGCGCCGTGCCGTCGGCATGCAGCAGCCGGTATTCCAGCAGGTAGGGCTCGCCGCTGGCCACGCTGCGGTTGAAGACGTCGACGACGTAGGCGCGCTCTTCGCTGGCGATCAGGCCCGTGATGCTGCGGCGCGGTGCGGCGCCGAGAAAGTCGGCGGGCGGATAGCCGGTGACGGCTTCCACGCCATCGCTGATGAACAGCATGGGCTGGTTTTCCGCCGTGGTGCAGCGAAAGGCGATGCCCGGAATATTGCCGATCAGCGAGCGCAGCTGTTGCTCGCTTTCGCGCAGGGCGGCCAGCATGGCGCGCCGTTCGCTGATGTCCGTAATGAACAGCACATATAAATCCTGGTCGGCCAGACGCGCGCTGGCCACCGAACGCTGCACGGCGACCGGCACGCCATCCTTGCGCAGGTAGACGATTTCCTCGCTGGACTGGAAAGCGCCAGCCTCGCCCGTGCGCAGGTAATGCAGCAGGCCGTGCTGTTCCGACTGGCGCACGTCGCTGACCAGCACACTGACATGGCGGCCGACAATTTCCGCCGACCGCCAGCCGAGGATGCGCTCGGCCGCGCCGTTGAAGTCGATAATGCTGCCGTGCCGGTCGATCGTGATGACGCCGTCGACTGTGCTCGTCAGCAGCGAACGGGTCCAGTGTTCGCTCTGGTTCAGGTGACGAAACAGTTCGCGGTAGCGCAAGATGCCTACGGCCGAGGCGACCAGGATCGTCAGGGCAATGGTCAGCAGGGTCACGCTGATCACCAGCATGGGCCGGTTGGCATCGGCATCATTGCCCGGGGGGATCGTACCCACGAAGCGCGCCGCCTGCATGCCCATGTAATGCATCCCGGTAATCGCGCAACCCATGACGCAGGCGCTGATCAGCGTGCGCTGCGACGAGGGCACGCGGCTGCTCCAGCCGCGCAAGCCGAAACGTATCCACAGGGCCAGGGTGGCCAGCGCCACGGCAACGACGAGCGACAGCGCGAACAGCAGCGGATCGTAGCGCAGCGACAGGCCCACACGCATGGCCTGCATGCCCGTGTAATGCATGGCGCCGATGCCCAAGCCCACCAGCAAGCCGCTGCGCAGCAGCAGCGGCGCCGTGACGGCGCGCCGGCTGATGGTGGCCAGGGCCACGAACGAGGCCGCCACGCTGGGCACGATGGACAGCAAGGTCAGGCCCGGATCGTAGGCAATGCTGGTGCCCAGCTCGAAGGCCAGCATGCCGATGAAATGCATGGCCCACACGCCGCAGCCCAGCGCCAGGCTGCCGGCCAGCAGGCACAGCAAGTGCAAGCGGCGGCTGATGCTCGCCTGCGCGCGGCTGTACGCCGTCATCTGGAAAGCCATCCACGACGTGAAAATGGCGATCACGAGCGACAGCAGCACGAGGCCAGGCGCATGTTGGCCGTGGTGCAGCTGGGCCGGGTCGGCGGGAAGGTGGAACAGATGCTGGACGCTGGCAGGTATCATCGTAGGCAAACAGGTGACGCGTTTGGCGCTGGCGTGGGCGCCTGCCGCCACTGCGGGTGATCGATGCGAATTACCTTACCAGATTTCAGGAAACAAATATCTTAATTGTAATTATTTTCCCTGTCGTGCAAGCTATTCCCGAGCGGGATAGGTGGGTCGCGGACTTGTCGTGCCCGTGGAATGGCGATGCCGGCGAGGAAGTTGCCATCAAGAATTGTGTGGTTTTTTTACAAGGTGCGACGCCTTGCCTGGTGTCATGCTACATTCGCGTCCTGTTTTTTCTGAAAGGATGACGATGCCTTCAAGTGACAACTTCTTGCGGCATAATCAGCAAGCCTGGGATGCCCAGGCTGTACAGAACAGCCCATGGTCGCAGCCTGTCGACAGCGCCACCATCGCCGCGGCGCGCGCCGGGCAGTGGCAAATCCATTTGACGCCCGGCTCCTTGCCGGCCGGCTGGCTTGGCGATGTGCAAGGCAAGCGTATCCTGTGCCTGGCCGGTGCCGGCGGGCAGCAGGCGCCCGTGTTGGCCGCGGCCGGCGCACACGTGACCGTCTTCGATTTATCTGAGCAGCAACTGGCGAAAGACCGCATGGTGGGTGAACGCGACGGCTTGCACCTGGCCACCGTACAGGGAGACATGCGCGACCTGCGCCGCTTTGCCGACGCCAGTTTCGACCTCATCGTGCACCCCGTGTCGAACCAGTACGTGCCCGACATTGCTCCCGTGTGGCGCGAATGCGCGCGCGTGCTGGCGGACGGCGGCGTGCTGCTGAGCAGTTTCTTCAATCCGGCCGTGTTCATCGGCGACCGCGATCCGCAATGGGCAAAGCAGGGATTGATACGTCCCCGTTTTGTGCTGCCGTATTCGGATGTGGAGGATATGCCCGCCGATGCGCTGGCGGCGCGCATGGACAGGGGCGAGGCGCTGATCTTCGGCCACGGCCTGGACAGCCAGATCGGCGGCCAGCTGGCGGCGGGGTTCGTGCTGGCAGGCTACCACGAGGAAATGCATCCCCACCCGCGCTTTGAAATTGAAAAATACCTGCCCAGCTTTATCGCCACGCGCGCCGTCAGGCTGGCGCGCGCGATAGCTTAATTGTAGGGCTGCAGATCGAGCCACACGGCGTACGACAGGCGCTTGCCATTCCACAGGCCGCCGCCACGGATGACGGCGTCGCACGAGGTCAGCTGGCCCACCAGGTCCATGCGACCGAGGTTGCGGCGCAGGCGCAGGGCGTCGTTGTGCGACAGGTAGCCGACCAGCAGGCCATCGATGAAGACGGCGATGGCCTTGTCCTGGAAAGGATTGGCATCGTCGCAGACGAGCAGGGCCAGGCATTTTTCTTCCGCATTGCCGGGACCGTGCTCGCCGGCCAGCTTGGCGATGGCGGGCTGGTACATCGACTCGTTTTCCACTTCCGACGCAAAGCGGCCCTCATCGCTCCAGTGGTGCGCGGGGGTGCCGGGAGGAATCGCCGGCACGTACTGGCGCACCGAGACGAGCGGCTTGTGCAGCGGTTTGACGGGCGTGCGGCCACTGAAGACGTAGTACAGCAGGGCGATGACGATCACGATGGCAAGCAGGTAAAGCATGGTATCTCTCTGATTTCGAAGGGGGAAGCCGGGATCGCGGGCGCGCCGCGCGGCGTTGCCGCTACTATAGCAAGTTCGCCGCCTGGTCCCGCGTAAATCTGCCCATGATTTGCCGCCGGCGCCGCAGTGCCAGTGGGTCGCTCAGCACGATGGGCGAGGCGCCCGTCAGGCCCGAATAATACTGGCCGTGCTGGCGCAGCACGATGGCATAGTCGCGCAGCGCGTGGCCGTGCGCCAGCATGCGCGCGTCGCAATCCACTTCGATGGCAAAGCGCAGCCGGTGCAGTTGCCACCACAGGGGCAGGTTCCACGGCATGAGAATAATCAATGCGTACGCCACGGCCAGCAGCAGCGGATCGCGCGCGGCCAGCCGGCATTGTTCGTGCGCCAGCAGCAGCGCTTGTTGCGGCGGCAGAATCAATCGCAGCCAGACGGGCATCACGATGCGGGGCCGCAGCAGTCCCGCCACGCAGGGACCGATGCCGCCGCTCAGGAAGACGGGCGTGCCCAGCAAGGTGCTCTTTTGCCAGCGGCGCTGGTGCGACAGCAGCCAGACGCTGCGCAGCGCCAATATCAACAGCATGCCCGTCGACAAGACAAACCAGCCCAGCTTCAGCTGCGCCTGTTCCGCCGGCATGGCCGCCAGCACGCCGGGCAGCCATGCCAGGGGCAAGAGGACGGACGCGGCGATGGCCGCCAGCCACAGCCAGCGCGTCGTGCGGCCGCGCCGCTGCAGCAGGCGCTCGGCGCCCCAGGCGGCAGCGCTCAACAGCAGCGCCAGCGCCATGCTGCAAACCAGCCAGACTGGCACTAGCGTGTCAACGCCATGCCGACCGAGGCGGGCGCCGTGTGCTTGAAACCGAATTGCGCATACAAGTCTTGCGCCTGGCCATCGGCGATCAGGCTGACGTACGCGCTTTCCGGTACCTCCGTCTCGATGAATTGCATGATCTCGCCCATGATGCGCTTGCCCAGGCCCTTGCCTTGGTGGGCCGGCAGCACGGCGATATCGGTGACCTGGAAGAAGCAGCCGCCATCGCCGATGACGCGGCCGATACCCACCACCTCGTCGCCATGCAGGATTTGCACGGCAAACAGCGAGTTCGGCAAGCCCTTGGCCGCCGCCGCCGTGCTTTTCGCGCTCATGCCGGCGGCGACGCGCAGGTGCTGGTAGGTGGCGCTGGAGGGGATGGCCAGGCGGGTGGTGTAGGACGATGCTGCGGTCAAGGCGGTCTCCTGTGCAATATGGATGGAATGGCCATTATAGGCGGCACGCTTTATTCGCCGCGCGCTATGTTGTCCGGGACGCTTTTGCGCTATGGTGGCGTCATCCATCCATTTGTTGAAAGCACGCCATGTCCGCAGGATTTACCGCCACCGAGTTGTCCGTCATTAATGAAGACGACGCCCTGATCACCACCCTGGCCGCGCCAGCCGGCAAAGGCGAACCCGTCTACCTGATGCTGCAGCGCGCCGAAGAATATGACGAGCAGGACGTGGCCATGGGCATGGACGAGCCCTACATCGAATACTGCGGCCAGGAATTCGCCTGGTATGGCCACATGCACGCCGTGATTTTGCATCCGAACCGATTGTCCGTGCAGATGGATGCCGAGGCCGCCATGCAGATGGATGACGATGGCCAGATCGACGTGCGTTTCAATTTGACGCCAGAGCGCTACGCCCAGCTGCAGCAGGCGCTGCGCACCACGTTCGAGGGTTGCGATTATTATCGCGAGGAACGCTGATCTGCGGGGAAGGTGTCGGCCAGCTGGCCGGCTTGCTGCCCACTGCCCATGCGGGCGCTGACGTAAAAAAACCCGCAGCATCTGGCGATGGGCGGGTTTGATCAGGTGCTACTAAAGTGTTCTGTGGTGCCGGGAGCCGGAATCGAACCGGCACGCTGTTTCCAGCGCGGGATTTTGAGTCCCGTGCGTCTACCTATTCCGCCATCCCGGCAACGCGAGACGCATTATCACTGATTTGTCACAATCTGGCAAGTTTTATGCTTGGCGCGTGTTTTACACAAGCGTTGAAGTCTTTGACCGCGCCGATTCCAGCGCAAGAAGCGGAGTGCAGCGCCTGGCCTGCCGTCCTATCGTGTCCCTTCATTCACCTGGAGGGATATCCCATGAAGCAACTGGACAACAAGGTCGCCATCATCACGGGCGCCAGCTCGGGCATCGGCCATGCGGCGGCGCGGCTGTTTGCCCGCCATGGCGCGCGGCTGGTGCTGGTGGCGCGGCGGCGGACGGAACTCGATGCGCTCGTGGCGCAACTGGAGGACGGTGGCGCGCAAGCCGTGGCCTGTGCCGGCGATGTGGGCGACGCCGCGTGCGCGCAAGGGGCCGTGGCGCTGGCGCTGCAACGCTTTGGCGGCCTCGATATCGCTTTTAATAATGCGGGCACCCTGGGGCCCATGGGGCCCACGCAGGAAGTTGCCCTGGAAGACTGGCGGGCGACGGTTGATACCAATCTCACGAGCGCCTTCCTGGCGGCCAAGTACCAGTTGCCTGCCATGGCGGCGCGCGGCGGCGGCTCGCTGATTTTTACCTCGACCTTTGTCGGCCATACCTTGGGCATGCCCGGCATGGCGGCGTATGCGGCCAGCAAGGCGGGTGTGATCGGCTTGACGAAGGCTCTGGCGGCCGAGTATGGCGCGGCGGGCATCCGCGTGAATGCCCTGCTGCCGGGCGGTACCGATACACCGTTGGGGCGGCAAGTGGCCAGTACGCCCGAGGCGCAGGCCTTCGTGGCGGGACTGCACGCATTGAAACGCCTGGCCACGCCGGACGAGATCGCCCGCTCGGCGCTGTACCTGGCGTCCGATGCATCAAGCTTTACCACTGGTACGGCGCTGCTGGCCGATGGTGGCGTATCCATCGTACGCACCTAAGCCGCCTTGAAACGCCGACGGCCCGGGGATGAGCCGGGCCGTCGATGGTGTGCTGCTAGATCAAGCTCAGTTGTGAGCCGAGTTCAGCTGGCGCGCGATGATGTCGTGGTTGAGCCAGACGACCGGTGCCGGCGGTTCCGACATGGTGTGGAACATCAGCGGGCCCGTGCCTTCCAGTACCAGCGAGCTCAGGTGGTCGGTGATCAGTTCCTTGCGGTCCTTGTGCAGCTTGGTGATGTCGTCCGAGGTACCGATCATGACGTCGGCCAGTTCTGGCGTGTTGTCCATCGGCCAGGCGGCGAAGTTGCGGAATTGCACGCTGGTCGCGTCGCCATTGTAGGCGGCGATACGGTCGAGCAAGTCTTGCAGCGAAACGCCGTCTTCCAGCAAGCCCTGGCAGATTTTCCATTGCTCTTCGGCCCAGGCGCTGCCGCCTTCTTTTTTCAGCGCGTCGAGCAGGGGGAACAGCGACAGTTCCACGCCGACGAAAATGTCGGACGAGTTCGTGCGGATTTCCGGGCAATTGAAGACGGTGGCCTTGATGCCTTTGTCCCACGCGGCCTTGGCCACGTTTTCCAGGCGCATCTTCGCCAGGCCTTGCGTGTAGTTGCTGTAGGTTTGCCACTGGTACTTGCCGTCGATCAGGATCTCGGTGCCGTGGTAGCCGTAGGCGCTGTAGCGCACCTGGCCGCCCGTTTTCTCGATGCGGGCGCGGATGGCGGCGCTGCCGTCGATCAGGTGCTGCAGGGTGTTGGCCGTGACTTCGTCGAAATTCATCAGGATCAGCTTGCCCAGGTCGCTGTCGAGCAGGGCGCGCGAGGACATGAAGCGCTCGCCGCGGCCTTTGTAGATGCGGTTGGCGATCGCCAGGAAGACTTTGACCTTCGGAATGCCGCCAGCCATGGTGTGGGCGAAATACACATTGCTGCCGTCAGGAATCAGGTTGTCCAGCTCGGCCATCGCTTTGGCCACGGAAGCGCTGAAACGGGCGACGCCGGCTTCGCGGCAGCGTTCGATCTGCGCCCAGTCCAGCTTGTCTTCCTGCCAGCTCTTCAGGGTCATGTCGGCCAGCAGGGCCGTCGGCGTTGGTTCGCCGGCTGGCGCGTCGAGGTCGAAACCGGCCATCAGCGGCACATTGATGATGCGGCCGCCCAGGTTGGCTTCCGCTTCGGCCAGCTCTTCCGCGTTCAGCGGGCGCAGCGCCATGTTTTCATCGCGGCGGCCGACCGTCATGCCGACGATATTCATGCCCACCTTGCGCGCTTCGTCCAGCAAGCCATTTACATAGCCGCGGCCGAACAGCTCGCCGAACAGCACAAAGGTGTCGCCCTTGCGGAAGATATTTTTTTGCGGGATGTCTCTTAAGGACGTGATCTCGGTCATGGTGTCAATTCATTCTAAAATTAGCAGGGCAGATGGCTGGTGCGACTGCCCGCTGGTTCAACATAGTTGTAAATTATGCGCCATTTCAGCGAGGAAAATTCTGTTGCGAACGATTCTCGTCTGGAATGGCATCTTCTTCTGCATGCAGCTCTTATTCTTTCGCCATGGCGTATTTTACGCTGCCACGGCGCACAGCGCCCGCGGACAGGGTCAGATAAGCCCGGAAGGCGCCGATATTACCTCAGCTTGGCCGCCCAGGTCAGCAAAATTGATCTAAAACAAATCCTGCTGGCCCGACACGAGGCGCGAAAAATCGTCGCCGAGGAACGGCAGGATCGCGTCGGCCACCGGTTGCAGCTGGCGCGTCAGGTAATGGTGGTAGTCGATGGGCGAGCGCTGCGTTTCCAGCGGTTCCGGCCCCGCCACCGTGATCACATAGCTGATCCAGCCGCCGTTCTGGTACTGCAGCGGTCGGCCCTGCGCCAGGTTATAGGCGTCGGCCGTGCGCGCCGCGCGCACGTGGGGCGGCACGTTGCGCTGGTAATCGTCGAGCGGACGGCGCAATCGCTTGCGGTAGACCAGCAAGGCGTCGAACTCGCCGCGTACGGTACGCGCCACGTAGTCGCGCACATAGTCCTGATAGGCGGCGCGCTGGAAGATGCGCCGGTACAAGTCCTGCTGGAATTGCTGCGCCAGCGGCGTCCAGTCGCTGCGCACGGTTTCCAGGCCCTTGTAGACCATGTCCTCGCTGCCATCGGGTTTGCCGACCAGGCCCGCATAGCGCTTCTTGCTGCCTTCTTCCGAGCCGCGTATGGTGGGCATCAGGAAACGCCGGTAATGCGTCTCGAACTCAAGTTCCAGCGCATTCTCGAGGCCAAACTCTTCGCGCAGATAGGTATTCCACCAGGCATTCACGTGCGCCACCAGGGCGCGGCCGATCTTGCCCGCCTCTTCATCCGTATGCGCCGTTTTCAGCCACACGAAGGTGGAATCCGTGTCGCCGTAGATCACTTGATAGCCCTGCTCGGTGATCAGTTCGCGCGTGCGGTGCATGATGTCGTGGCCGCGCAGGGTGATCGACGACGCCAGGCGCGGGTCGAAAAAGCGGCAGCCGCTCGATCCCAGCACGCCATAGAACGCGTTCATGATGATTTTTAAGGCTTGCGACAGCGGCGCGTTGCGCTCGCGCTTGGCCGTTTCGCGCCCCTGCCACACCTGCTTCACGATGGCCGGCAGGCAATGTTTTATGCGTGAAAACTGCGCGCCCCGGTAGCCGGGCACGGTATCGGCCTCGTCGCCGCTCGTGCCCACCACCAGGCCCACGGGATCGATGAGGAAGGTGCGGATGATGGACGGATACAGGCTTTTGTAGTCGAGCACGAGCACGGAATCGTACAGGCCCGACTGGGAGTCCATGACGAAGCCGCCGGGGCTGTTTTCGCCGGAGACGTCGCCCATGTTGGGCGCCACGTAACCTTGCCGGTGCATCAGCGGCAAGTACAGATGTTCGAAGGCGGCCACGGAGCCGCCGCTGCGGTCGGCCGCCAGGCCCGTCACGCTGGCCCGTTCCAGCAAGAAGGTCAGCAGCTCGGTCTTGGCGAAGATGCGCGTGACCAGCTCGCAATCCTTGAGGTTGTAGCGGGCCAGCGCCGGCTTGTCTTCGCGGAAACGCCGGTCGATCTCGGCCATGCGCTGATAGGGATTATCGATGGACTTGCCTTCGCCCAGCAGCGTCTGCGCCACGTTTTCCAGGCTGAACGAGGAAAAATTCCATGTCGCCGATTTCAAGGCTTCGATGCCGTCAATGATCAACCGTCCCGCAGCGGCCGCAAAATAGTGTTCCTGCTTGCCGCCGTGTTCGCGCCATTCCATGACGGCGCCGCCGCGTCCCAGTTTCAACGGTACCTGGTAGCGTTCGGCGTGCTGGCGCAGCACGCGCAAGTCGAATTGCACCAGGTTCCAGCCGATGATGGCGTCCGGGTCGTGGCGCTCCATCCACGTGTTCAGGCGTTCGAGGATCTGTGCGCGCGTGTCGCAGTATTCGAGGTCGAAGTCCAAGGCGTCATCGCCGCCGTTTGGCGGCCCCAGCATGTAGACCTGGCGCTGGCCGCAGCCTTCCAGGGCCAGCGAATACAGCTCGCCATGCGCCGTCGTCTCGATATCGAGCGACACCAGTTTTAATGTGGGGCGGTAGCCGGGCGCCGGTTTCAGCTGTACTTCCGTTTCTCCACTGAACGATACCGGTGCCGTGATGAAACGCTCCATCAGGTAGCGCTCGGGCGGGCGGATGTCGGCTTCGTACACGTCGACGCCTTGCGCGCGCAGCTGCTTTTCCAGCTTCAGCAAATGCCGGTATTGCTTGCAGTACAGACCCAGCACGGGGCGGTGGTGAAAATCGCATAGCGACAGGGGACGCAGCTCCGCATGGCGCTCGCCGCGCAGCAGCTGTTGCGCCTGTTCCTGCTGCTCCATGGGAAGGAAGGCGACGGCCGTCTGCACGGGCAGGCGCACGTGGCGGGGCCCGGCATCCGTTGCCAGCCAGAAATCGACTTCCGTGCCGGCGCTCGTGTCGCGCCAGTGGCGGGTCAGGATGAAGCCCTGTTCGGGCGTGTGCTCGGTGTTGCCTGTCATGGTGCCGTGAGTGTCGGATGTGCTGGCCTGCACATTACAGCAAGCTGACGCAGGGCGGGGGCGGTTGCGGCTATAATTTTCTGCATCGAAGACGATAACAAGAGCGCGCCGCGCCACCCACCCCGGAGACAGCATGCAAGCAATCAGTTATGTACACGGCGCCCACGAGACGCCGTTGATCGGTGCTACCATCGGCGCCTACCTGGACGGCATTGCCGCCCGCTACGGCCAGCATGATGCCCTCATCGTGGCGCACCAGAACGTGCGCTGGACCTATCTTGAGTTCCAGCAGCGCGTGCATCGGCTGGCCGCCGGCTTGCTGAAACTGGGCTTGCAACCGGGTGACCGGGTCGGCATCTGGTCGCAGAACTGCGCCGAATGGGTATTGACCCAGTTTGCCACGGCGAAAGCCGGCTTGATTATGGTCAACATCAACCCCGCCTACCGGCGCTCGGAACTCGAATACGTGCTCGACAAGGTGCAATGCAGCGCGCTGATCCTGTCGCCCAGCTTCAAGTCCAGTGACTATCTGGCCATCGTGCAAGACGTGGTGCCGGACATCGCCCGTTCGCGCGCCGGCGCCCTGCAGTCGCCGCGCCTGCCGCAGTTGCGCCACGTCATCCGCCTGGGTGCGGCCGCCACGCCGGGCATGCACAACTTCGACGCCCTGATGGACGGCATTATGGATGCCGACCTCGCGCACCTGGAAGAAGTGAGCGCTGGCTTGCAGTTTGACGACGCCGTCAACATTCAGTTCACGTCCGGTACGACGGGCGCGCCGAAAGGCGCCACCTTGACGCACCACAATATCCTGAACAACGGCTTTTTCATCGGCGAAGCCATGCGCCTCACCGAACAGGACCGCTTGTGCATACCCGTGCCCCTGTACCACTGCTTCGGCATGGTGCTGGGCAACTTGGCCTGCGTCACGCATGGCGCGGCCATGGTGTTTCCCGGCGAAGGCTTCGATCCGAAAGCCGTGCTGGAAACCGTGCAAGCGGAGCGCTGCACGGGCTTGCACGGCGTGCCGACGATGTTCATCGCCATCCTCGACCATCCCGACTTCAAGCAATACGATCTGTCGAACTTGCGCACCGGCATCATGGCCGGCTCGCCGTGCCCGATGGAAGTTATGACGCGGGTCATCGAATTGATGCACATGGCGGAAATCACGATTGCCTATGGCATGACGGAAACGTCGCCCGTCAGCTTCCAGACATCGATCGAAGACCCGCGCGAAATGCGCGTGTCGTCCATCGGCCGTGTCCACCCGCACCTGGAAGTGAAAATCATCGATGCGGAAGGCCGGATCGTGCCGCGCGGCGAAAAGGGCGAATTGCTCACGCGCGGCTATTCAGTGATGCAGGGCTACTGGGGCGACCCTGAAAAAACCAGCGAAGCCATCGACGCGGCGCGCTGGATGCACACGGGCGACCTGGCCGTGATCGATGACAACGGCTTTTGCAGCATCGTCGGGCGCTCGAAGGATATGGTGATACGCGGCGGCGAAAACATCTACCCGCGCGAAGTCGAGGAATTCCTGTACCGCCATCCGAGCGTGCTCGACGTGCAATGCGTGGGCGTACCGGACGCCAAGTATGGCGAAGAGTTATGTGCCTGCATCATCTTGCGGCCCGGCACGCAGGCCACCAGCGACGATATCCGCGCCTTCTGCGATGGGCAGATCGCCTATTACAAGATTCCCCGCTACGTGCGTTTCGTCGAGGAATTTCCCATGACGGTGACGGGCAAGATCCAGAAATATGTCTTGCGCAAGCAAGTGGCGACGGATCTGGGCTTGAGCACAGAATAGGGTTTTCGCCAGTCCATAAAAAAACACCGGGACGCTCGCGCGGCCCGGTGTTTTGCATTGATTCAGCGTAAAGCTCAGGCCATCGCGGCTTGCGGTGCGCGCGCTGGCGTACGGCGGCGCATGAAGGCCAGCAAGCCCAGTCCGGCCAGCAGCATGGCGTAGGTGCCTGGTTCCGGCACGGCCGACACGTTGACCGTGTTGAAGCCGGCGCCATTCATCGCCACGTGGCCATAATTGATCGAGCTGACGGAATTGGCGATCAGGGTGCCGTTCATGTCGCCCGAACCCGAGAACGCGCTGTTCGGCGCCAGGATGCTGCCGTTGATGCCGACGTTCTGCAGGTTGGTGGTGGTGGCGTTGGCGAAGTTGAACAGCGTGCGGTTGGCGAAGCTGGCGAAATTGTCGAAGCCGCCGCTCAGGGTGATGTTGCTGGCCGTGCCGTTGATGATGATGCTGGCCGTGCTTTTCAGCGAGGACAGGTCCAGGGTCAGGTTATGCAGGTTCGACGCATCGATGTTGAAAATGTTCACGTCGGCGTTGACGTTGCCCACCAGGGTCATGTTGCCGTATTGCGAGATCACGGTGCCGTTCGACTGCAGCTTGGCCACGTCGCCCGACAGGGTCGTCAATTGCTGCTTGGCGCCCGCGAAGTCCAGGGTGGACGCGTTGCCTTTGCTGATGTTGTTGGTTGGGAACCATTGTGGCGCCGTCAGGGTGGCGTTGGGGTTGCTGACGCCGTACACGGCCGAACCGCCTAGCGTGCCCCAGCCCGTGTTCAGGTTGCCGCCAGCAACGACGGAATTGACGGCGCTGCCTGGCTTTTTGTTCGTGCCAACGTTGTAGTTGTCCAGGTAGATATTGCCGCCAGCGGCAATGCTGCCACCGACGCTGGTAAAGCCGCTGGCGCCGCTGCTGCCGATGTTGCCGAAGATGAAGGCCGAGTAGCCATTGGCGACGCCAAGGTCAACCACGGTGGCCTGGGCCGACGCGCTGAAGGAGAAAGCGAACAGGGCGGCGCTGATGAGCGGCAAGGTGCGGGTAGCAAATAATTTCATGGACAATCTCATAGTAAATTGGGGACGATTAGGGCGGGAAAGCAAGACACCGCCATCGCGCAGTCCGCTATTATAATATAAAAAGCAATTCTAGTTCAATTTAGGTAATTAACTATATTTTAAAGCAACACTTTTCCTACGGGCAGCAATTGTCTGGCGGGCATAAAAAAACCGGGCTGGCCCGGTTTTTTTTTACTGCTTACTTGACGCGCTGGTACAGGCGGAAACGTTCCACGTCATCCGTGGGGCGGCGCCCTTCCCATAGCTTGATCCAGTCCGCGCCGTGATGCTCGGGCAACTTTTCCTTGTTGTCGGGAACCTTGATGCTGTCTTGCAACAAGAACACATCGCATTCCTGCTGCCCTACGCTGGCAAACGGCAGGTGGCCGAAATAGGCGAACGAGGCGCGCTGGGCGGCGCCGACGTTGCTGTTGATGCACTTGCTGCCTGGCGGCAGGTGGACGGAAATCTGGTGCGCCACGCTGGCGTAGCTCTTGCTGTAGTTCAGCGGCGGCAGGAACAAGGTCATGATCAGCACCCAGATCAGGATCAGGCCGCCGGACGATAGCACCACGGCGCGCCACAGCACGGCCGGCTGGCGCGAGATGCGCCAGTGCACCAGCGCCACCCAGCCCGCGCTGGCGCAGGCGGCGACAAAGAAGGCCAGCAAGTCCAGCTCGGGCTTGAAGCCTGGCATGAGTTTCAGGGCGTTATGCGACAGTTTCGGCGGCCAGCCCGTCAGGATGGCGAACCAGAACAGCCACAGCGCGAGGGCACAGATGGTCAGCACCATCACGGAGAACCAGTCGATGGCGTTGATGGCGCCCCGTTTCATGGTCAGCAGGCCGAACGCGGCCATCACGGCCAGCGGCGGCAGCAGCGGCAGCAGCTGGCTCGGGTCCGGATCGGGATGGCACAGGCCCAGGATGGCCAGCATGGCGACAAAGGTCAGCGGCACGACGATGTGCAGCACGTGATGCTGGCGGCGCCAGGCATACACGGCCCAGGCGGCGAACGGCCACGCGGGCCAGAAGAACCAGATGCCGACACGCAAGAAATACTGGAGGCTTTTCAGGCTCGGGGCGCTGAACTGGCGGCAATTCCATTCCATCCATGCCTGCAGCGGCGAATGGCCGTACGGACGCAGCCATTCGCCCGGCAGCAGCCAGACGAGGGTCAGCGCGGCGCCGATCACGATGGCCAGCGCCAGGTGGCGCACGCTGCGCAGCAGCGGCAGGCGCAGGAAAACGGTGCACAGCAGCAAAGCGATGCTCAGCGCCGCCGGCGTGATCCAGCCGCGCGCGAGGGTCAGGCCGCCCAGCGCCAGGCCCAGCAGGGCTGCATTGCGCACGGAAGGGCCTTCCACGTAGCGCACGGCGCGGTACAGCAGATAGGCCATCAGCGATACGTACAGCGCTTCGGCCGTGATGTCGTGGCTGTGCTGCAGCAAGCCCAGGCAGCCCAGGTAGATGAGGACGGCGGCATCGGCCAGGGTGCGGCCGAAGTCGTCCGGCTCGGGCTGGCCGCCGAAGGCCAGGCGCAGCGGCTGGGCGTCGTTGCGGCGGCCCAGGTTGAAGGCCGTGTACCAGACGGACAGGGTGCTGACGACGAAGATGCCGATGGTCGACATGCGCGCGCCGAAGACGTCGCCGTCGATCCAGCCGAACAGCTTGATGAAGATGGCGCCCAGCCAGAAGGCCAGCGGGCCTTCATCGGGCAGCGACAGGCCGGCGATGTTGGGCCACAGCCAGTCGTTCAGGCCGCCATGCGCCATGGTCCACATGATGCCGAAACTGGCGGCGTCATCGTTCTTCCACGGTTCGCGGCCGATCAGGCCAGGCAGGATGTACAGCAGGCCAAGTGCAAACAAGGCCCATCGTGGCAGCGCGAGTGTGGCAGCGGCGGGAAGGCGGACTGGCTTCATCGATAGTTGTATCAGAATAGTGGCAAGACGCGACGAATGGCGTCGGGTATGCGCGAGTATAAAGTAAAGCGGCCAAAGACAAAAAAGGCAGCCGTGGCTGCCTTTTCTCTGGTAGCCGAAGCTGCCCTTTTTTGCCGCAATGCGGCAAAAATTAGCCTGCTGCGACTGCGGTTTTCGAACCAACCGAACCGAACTTCTGACGGAACTTCTCGACGCGACCAGCGGTATCGACGATTTTGTGCTTGCCCGTGAAGAATGGGTGCGATTCAGCCGAAACCTCGATCTTCACCAGTGGGTATTCTTTACCGTCGTGGGTGATTTTTTCGCGGGTTTGGATGGTCGAGCGGGTAACGAATTTGAAATCGCACGACAGGTCGTGGAAAACAACTTCGCGGTATTCTGGATGGGTATCGACTTTCATGGGATTCTCTCTAAGTAGGTAGCCAAACAGCACTTCGTCGGTCGTCTTGCTTCTTGACCCGATTGCCGATCACTTGCCAGGGTTTAAAATAATGCAACCGTCGATTATATAGCGCTTTCGGGCCGGCGGCAATAAAAAAGCCGCTCAATGAGCGGCTTTACATGATCGCGTGTGGTCGGCGTGGCGCAACGTAGGTCGGATTAGCGCGCGAGCGCGTAATCCGACAACACCACTAATCCGACCTACGTCTTTGGTGGCAGCATGTTGCCGCCGGGGAGGGAGAAACCGTAGCGAGCAGGCCGCAGTTGCGATCGAGTAGCGCAACCGTACAAAAGTACGGTGAGCAACGGAGATCGCAAATGTGGCCGCGCAGTAGGTTTATCCCCCCCGGCGCATCATGTCGAAGAACTCGGCGTTATTCTTCGTGGCTTTCATCTTGTCGAGAATGAACTCCATCGCCTCGATCTCGTCCATCGAGTACAGCAACTTGCGCAGGATCCAGATTTTTTGCAGTTCGTTCGGCTTGATCAGCAGTTCTTCGCGGCGGGTACCCGATTTGTTCAGGTTGATTGCCGGATAGACGCGTTTTTCGGCCAGACGGCGTTCCAGATGCACTTCCATGTTGCCGGTACCCTTGAATTCTTCAAAGATCACGTCATCCATGCGCGAACCCGTTTCGATCAGCGCCGTGGCGATGATGGTCAGCGAGCCGCCTTCTTCGATATTGCGCGCGGCGCCGAAGAAGCGTTTTGGACGTTGCAGCGCGTTCGCGTCGACACCGCCGGTCAGGACCTTGCCCGAGGCAGGGATAACGGTGTTGTAGGCGCGGGCCAGACGGGTGATCGAGTCGAGCAGGATGACCACGTCTTTTTTCATTTCGACCAGGCGCTTGGCTTTTTCCAGCACCATCTCGGCCACTTGCACGTGGCGCGTGGCCGGCTCGTCGAAGGTCGAGGCGACGACTTCGCCGCGCACGGAGCGTTGCATCTCGGTCACTTCTTCCGGACGTTCGTCGATCAGCAGCACGATCAGGGTGATATCCGGGTGATTTGCCGTAATCGCATGCGCGATGTGCTGCAGGATCACGGATTTACCGGATTTCGGCGACGCCACCAGCAAGCCGCGCTGGCCTTTGCCGATCGGGGCGATCAGGTCGATGATGCGGCCGGTGATGTTTTCCTGGCCATTCATTTCACGTTCCAGGCGCAGCGGCTCGTTCGGGTGCAGCGGTGTCAGGTTTTCAAACAGGATGCGGTGTTTCGACATCTCCGGCGATTCGCCGTTGACCTTGTCGACTTTGACCAATGCGAAATAGCGTTCGCCATCTTTCGGGGTCCGTACCTCGCCTTCGATCGAATCGCCGGTGTGCAGATTGAAGCGGCGGATTTGCGAAGGGGAGATGTAAATGTCGTCGGTGGACGCCATGTAGCTGGCGTCGGGCGAGCGCAGGAAGCCGAAGCCGTCAGGCAGCACTTCCAGGGCGCCATCGCCAAAAATCTGTTCGCCGGACTTGGCGCGTTTTTTCAGGATAGCGAACATCAGCTCCTGTTTGCGCAAGCGGGCTGCGTTGTCAATGTCAAGACCGATCGCCATCTCAAGCAGGGCGGATACGTGTAGGGCCTTTAGTTCGGATAAATGCATATGTGTTGAGTGTCCCGAGACGGGATGTAAAGGTAGGGGAGGGGACTGCGTGGCGTTGATTAATTATTGGGGAAGGCTGTGCACGAATGAGGGCAAAGCCGCTTCCCGGTTGTTCAGTCAGGCGGCGCTGCGGGCGCAGCGCTGCCCATCATACATTAAATGTTGCTGTCGACGAAAGCGGTCAACTGGCCCTTGGCCATGGCGCCTACTTTTTGAGCAGCTGCAACACCATCCTTGAACAGGATCAGGGTCGGGATGCCGCGGATGCCGAACTTGGCAGGCACTGCCTGGTTGGCGTCCACGTCCATCTTGGCGATCTGGATGCGGCCGGCGTATTCCTTGGCTACTTCTTCCAGGATCGGAGCGATGGCCTTGCAGGGACCGCACCATTCTGCCCAGAAGTCGACCAGTACTGGCAACTCGGATTGCAGGACGTCTGCTTCAAAAGATGCATCGCTAATGTGTTTGATATTTTCGCTCATATTTTCCTCAAATGAGGGTGGGATCAATAATGCCTGGAATTAACCATACGCTGGTTCGCCATCCATGCTTCCTGGAATGCAATGAGAAGATGGGGACAATGGGCACGAATTCAATGTTCTTGGAAGGTGCGACCAGAGGTATGCAGGCGGGGATGGCTGAAATAATAACCCATTTTTTCAAAGCGTGGCGATTATTGCAGAAAAACTTGAGGCATATCGCCAGCATATCGCTTCCGCGCGTGCCTGCAGGGCGGCAAAGCCGCATGCCTGCTGGCCTGCGGTGCCGTGCCCGCCCCTCCGGCCTGGCCTTGAGATCAGGCTTGCGCGTTGGCTTGACGCGCCGTGTGTTGCAATTGCAAGTTCACCATCAGCTGCAATTCCGCGCTTTCCATCGGCTTGCGGAAGGTGCCCAATATATGCAGGCCGTTGGCCATGGCCAGGCGCTCGGCCGCCAGGCGCACGGCCGAATGCAGGCCCGACAGCAGGACCACGCCGCCGCGGAAGCCGTTTTCAGCCGCCATGCGCAAGAATTCGATGCCGTCGATGTCGGGCATGGACAGGTCGCAGATCAGCAGGTCGGGCTGGTGCTGCTTCAAGGTCGACAGCGCCTGTTCGCTGTGCGACTCGCAGCGGATGTCGAACGGGCCCATCTGCTCGAGCATGTCGCTGAGCACGTCGAGCATGAAAACGTCGTCGTCCAGCAGCAGCACGCGCAACGGCGCCAGGCCTGCTTCATTGTGTTCCCCGTTTGCTTGGTTTGGTACAGTGTTCATCGTCCTGTCTTTCTGTTGATATGCATCGCTGTCGATGCCGATACCTTGCCATAGCGTAATTTGGCGGTAGCTAATCGTCATTGGCAAAGCTGGTGTTATTCATGATTTGTTCGGTAATCTGTTCCAGCAGGGGCCACAGGCGCGCGACGATGCGCCGTGCCCGCTCCGCCTCGTCGGCCGGTTCGCCCGGTGCCAGGGTTTCCAGGTTGTGGCACAGTTCTGCCAATCCCAGGGCGCCCACGGTGCGCGCCGACGACTTGATGCGGTGCCCCAGTTCGCGCACCTGGTGCACGTCGCCGCGCGCCAGGGCCGCATCGATGTCGCCAAAGCCATCCTGCGTCGTCTGCAGGAACTTGAAGGCGAACTTGCGCACCTTTTCCGGGTTGTAGCCCAGCAACTTGGCCAGGATGGACAGGTCGATCACTTGCGGGTCGCCGGCCAAGGTGGTCTTGAAGGCGGGCGCGGCGCGGCTGCGCGCCGGTGGCGGCGGCGTGTCGCGCGCCGGCAGCCAGCTGGCGATGGTCTGGTACATCATGGCCGGCTGGATGGGCTTGGAAATGAAATCGTCCATGCCCGCGTCCAGGCAGCGCACGCGGTCTTCGCTCGTGGCCGTGGCCGTCATGGCCAGTACGCGCAAATGCGCCAGCTGCGGGTCGGCGCGGATGTGGCGCGTCGCTTGCAAGCCATCCATCAGCGGCATCTGCACGTCCATCAGCACGCAGTCGAACTGGGTCTGGCGCAGCAAATCGAGCGCTTCTTCGCCATTGTTGGCCAGGCAGACGGAGGCGCCCGCTTCTTCCAGCAATTCCAGCGCCACTTGCTGGTTGAAGGTATTGTCCTCCACCAGCAGGATGCGCGCATGCTTGAGCGTGCGCATCACCAGGGCCGCGTCGGCGCTGGCGCGCATGGCCGCCGCCGTCTGCACCATGCTGTCGAGCATGGCCGGTGCCGCCTGGTCGGAAATGCCCAGGTTGGCCGTGAACCAGAAGGTGCTGCCGGCGCCGGGGCGGCTGTCGACGCCGACATCGCCGCCCATCAGCTGCGCCAGCTGCTTGCAGATGGCCAGGCCCAGGCCCGTGCCGCCATATTCGCGCGTGGTGGAGGTGTCGGCTTGCTGGAAGGACTGGAACAGTTTGCTCATTTCATCTTGCGACAGGCCGATGCCGTGGTCGCACACTTCAAAGCGCACCAGGCAGTGCTTGGCGTCCGCCACGACCTTGCGCACTTTCACGGTAATGCTGCCCTGTTCGCTGAACTTGATGGCGTTATTGGCGTAGTTGATCAGCACTTGCCCCAGGCGCAGCGGGTCGCCCACGAGCACGGCTGGCAATTGCGGGTCGATTTCAAACAGCAATTCCAGATTCTTGCCGGCGGCGCGCGGCGCCACCACCGTCATCAGGGTTTGTACGACATGGTCGAAACTGAAGTTGACGCGTTCGATCTCCAGCTTGCCCGCCTCGATTTTCGAGATGTCGAGGATGTCGTCTATGATGCCCAGCAAGTGTTCTCCGGCAAAGCGGATTTTTTCCAGGTAATCGCGCTGGCGCGGTTCCAGATCCGTTTTCAGGGCCAGATACGCCATGCCGATCACGCCATTCATTGGCGTGCGGATTTCATGGCTCATGTTGGCCAGGAATTGCCCCTTTGCCAGGCTCGCTTCTTCGGCCACCTGCTTGGCCTGGTCGAGCTGTTCGGTACGCTGCGCCACGCGCTCTTCCAGATGTTCATTGAGTTCGCGCAAGGCGCTTTCGCTGCGCTTGTGATACGTGATGTCCGTCAGGCTGGCCACCACCATGCCCACCTTGCCGTATTCATCGCGGATGGCCTCGGTATTTACGGACAGCCACGACAGGCTGCCGTCGGGCTGCTGCACGCCCATCAGCACGTCGCGCATGGCGACACCCGTCGACAGGGTGATGTGCACGGGATGGCTGCGCTGGTCGAAGGGGGAACCGTCCTCGTGGATGGCTTGCCACAGGCTGTTGCCGGCAGGACTAGCCGCCAGCATGCGCTCGGCGGCGGCGTTGCTTTCCAGGATGTGGCCGTGGCTGTCCTGCACCACCAGGCCATTCGTCACGGCGCCAAACACGGACGCCATGCGCTGGCTCGAGTTCGACAGCGCGATCGACGCCTGGCGCCGTTCCGTGATGTCGGTGATCATCGCCAGGGTGCCGCCCGGCTCGCCGTTGTCCGACTGGATGCTGGTGCTCGACAGCAAGCCCCACAGGCTGGACTGATCCTTGCGGAAGAAGCGGAAATCGACCTGGTCCGGCTGGCTGGCGAAGCTGCCGTGGCTGGCCAGGCGGCGCTGCATCAGCAGCTGGCTGTCGCGGTCCATGAAGTCGAGCAGGGGACGGCCCAGCATTTCCTGCACCGTGTAGCCGAGCATGTGCGCCATCTTCGGGTTGACGAAGGTGGTCTTGCCGTCCGCACCCGTCATCCAGATGCCTTCGGCGGCCGTCTGCACGATCAGGCGGTAGCGTTCCGAACTGGCGTGCAGCGCTTCCTCGGCGCGTTGCCGCTGCGTCATGTCGCGCAGCGAGACGATGGAAAACACCTGGCCGGCCATGCGCAGCGGCGACAGGCTGACCTTGGCAGGAAAATGCGTGCCGTCGCGGCGGCGCGCCATCATTACCCGGCCCGGCAGGCTGTGCCGCGCTTGCGGGTCGCCCACGGAATGGCTGGCCGTGCTTTCCGGTACCAATTGCTCCAGCGACATACCCGTCAATTCGGCCAGCGGATAGCCGAAGCAGCGCGCGCCGATCTGGTTGGCGTAATGCACCTTGCCCTCGACGTCGGCCACCAGCATGGCTTCGGGCGCCGCTTCCAGCATCGAGCGCATGCGCGATTGCTCGTCCTGCTTGCGTTCGCTGATATCGCAGATGATGCCGCTGGCCTGCGTGGCGGCGCCATCCGAAGCGCGTGTCAGCACAGCGCCGCGCGCCAGCAGCCAGCGCCAGTGGCCGTCGCTGTGGCGCAAACGGAATTCGCAATTGAAGGTGCCGGGCGCCTGGCCGTCCAGATGCTGGCGAAATGCCAGGCTCAGGCGCGCGCGGTCGTCGCGGTGCACTTCGGCCAGCCACTCGTCCAGTGTATGGTCGAGCTTGGCGCTCTTGTCGCCCAGCACGTCCTGGTACTGGGGCGCGAACTGCAGCCGCCCGGACTGGCGCCGCCAGGTCCAGCCTGCCAAGGCCGCGCCGCGCAAGGCTTGCCCCGCATCCTGTTCGGCCAGGGCGTGCGCGGGCAGGAGCAGGCGGCGCAACTGTTGCCGCAGCCGCCATGCTTGCCAGCAAGCCACTCCCGCCAGGGCGGTGGCGCTGGCGGCAGCGTACGGCCACAGCACTGTTGGAGCCATGCCGTGTACCGCCGCCTGCACCGGCAACGAAAGCGCCATGCCTGCCGCCAGCATCGTATGAGCGAGCCGGTGCAGCGCAGGGCGCCGAGGGCGTGGTGCGCTGAAACTCGTGTGGCTGCAATACGACAAATGCATCCCTTTCTGGGGCATGATGGAACTGGGCTGACAGTGCATGATGCGCGCTCAAATAAACGCCTGCGGCGCTTTCTGGCGGCAACTATAGCATCGAATATTTGCTCGCAGTAGTTAAGTTCAGAAACGGCCAAAACGGGATTTTTTTTGCCCCGGAATGGCTGTTTTTTTTGCGGTTTGGTGAGAATCTGAGAGAAAGTTGGCGCGAAATCGTGCTACGGAATGGCGTTGTATGACCTCAGGTAAAACTGCCGGCGAACTGATATCGGTGTCCGGGATGCCACATGGTGGCGATCGAGGCGATCTTGCCGCCTGAGCGGGTCTGGCGGCGCAGCACCAGGCATGGCTGTTTCGTGTCGATGGCCAGCATTTCGGCGATGTCGCGCGGCGCCGACAGCGCTTCGATGCTGTAGGTCGCGCCTTGCAGGGGCGCGGCCGCCATCAGGTATTCGTTCGGCGTGATGCTGGAAAAATCCTGTGTCATGTAGTCGGGCGCGCACTCGGGATTGACCCAGCGGTCTTCCACCTGGATCGGCACGCCGTTTTCAAAATGCACGATCAGCGAATGGAACAGCGGGTGCTCCGGCGGCAGGCCGAATTGCTTGGCCAGCAAGTCGGACGCCTTGGTGCGTTCCAGCAATTGCAAGCTGCTGCGGTGGATATGTCCGCGCGCCCGCACTTCATCGGCGATACTCTTGATTTCCAACAGTGTCGCCTGGTATTTTTGCTGCGCCACATACGTGCCGGAACCCTGGCGCCGGGTCAGCACCTGTTCGCTCGTCAGTTCGCGCACGGCGCGGTTGACCGTCATGCGCGAGACGCCGAATTGTTTTACGAGGGCTTGCTCGGATGGAATCACGTCGCCTTCCTTCCAGCGTCCGGCGGCGATACCGGCCAGCAGAAAATCCTTGATGCGCTGGAAAATGGGCGTATTTTCTTGTGTATTGTGATCGTCCAATGCGGTTTCTCCGAGGCGCGGGCAGGGCACGCCGCCGGCTGGAGGCGCGATGGCCGATTTTAGCACCGAGCACGATGCCTGCCGCCAGCCTTTTTTGAATTCAAAAGCAAGCGCCGGAGTGTGGTGCGCGCGCGTGCTGGCTATGCTGGTGACTTGGAGACTATCCCAGCAGGGGATGTATTCATCTACTGGGATAGGCTCTTAATATTGACTTGCACGGAGTTCGCCATGGAACACGCTTACCTGACTGACGATGAACGCTGGGATGCCCTGCAGCGGCGCGCGCCCGACGCCGACGGCGTCTTTTATTACTCGGTGCGCACGACGGGCGTGTATTGCCGGCCTTCCTGCGCCGCGCGTCCCGCCTTGCGCCGCAACGTGGCTTTCCACGCCAGTTGCGAACAGGCGGAGGCGGCCGGCTTTCGCCCCTGTTTGCGCTGCAAGCCGAATTTGCCGCCGCTGGCCCAGCGCCAGGCGGCCATCGTGGCCGACATTTGCCGGCTGATCGACGCCAGCGACGAGCTGCCTGACCTGGACAGCCTGGCACAGGCCGCCGGCATGAGCCGCTTTCACTTCCACCGCGTCTTCAAGGCGCACACGGGCATCACGCCGAAAGCGTACGCGGCGGCGCGGCGCGGCGAGCGCCTCAAGGCCGGTTTGCAGGGCGAAGCGAACGTTACGGAAACCTTGTATGCGGCCGGCTTCAATTCCAGCGGCCGCCTGTATGCGGCCACGCCCGGCTTGCTGGGCATGACGCCGGGCGCTTTTCGCGCGGGCGGCAGCGGCGCCGTGATCCGTTTTGCGATCGGCGCCTGCTCGCTGGGCGCCATCCTCGTGGCCAGCACGGACAAGGGCATTTGCGCCATCCTCATCGACGACGACCCGGAAGTGCTGCTGCGCGACTTGCAGGACCGCTTTCCGCAAGCCGAGCTGCGCGGCGCGGAAGCCGACTATGAACAGACGGTGGCGCAAGTCGTCGGCCTGGTCGAGGCGCCGGGCCTGGGACTGGACTTGCCGCTCGACGTGCGCGGCACCGTGTTCCAGCAGCGCGTGTGGCAAGCCCTGCGCGAGATTCCCGCCGGCAGCACGGTCAGCTATGCCGAGCTGGCCCGCCGCATCGGCGCCCCGCAGGGCGCGCGCGCCGTGGCCGGTGCCTGCGCCGCCAATGCGCTGGCCGTCGCCATTCCCTGCCACCGGGTGGTGCGCAACGATGGCGCGCTGTCCGGCTACCGCTGGGGCGTGGAGCGCAAGCAGGCATTGCTGGAACGCGAGGGCGAGCGGTGAGGGCGCTCGATTGGCAGCGGATCGAGGATGAGCTGAATGCGCATGGCTGCGCCGTCGTGCCGGGCTTGCTCGATCCCGCGCAGTGCGCGGCGCTAGCGGCGCAATACGACGACGCGTCGCGCTTTCGCAGCAAGGTCGTGATGCAGCGCCACGGTTTTGGGCAGGGCGAGTACCAGTATTGGGCGCATCCATTGCCGGACGTGGTGGCCGCCTTGCGCACGAGCTTGTATTCCCCCTTGGCGGCGATTGCCAACCGCTGGCACGCCGCCCTGGGCATCGAGACGCGCTTTCCATCCAGCCACGCCGATTTCCTCGCGCGCTGCCATGCGGCCGGGCAAACCCGGCCCACGCCTCTGCTGCTGCGCTACCGCGAAGGCGATTACAACTGTTTGCACCAGGACTTGTATGGCGAGCACGTGTTTCCGCTGCAACTGGCCGTGCTGCTGTCGCGCCCGCAAGACGATTTCACGGGCGGCGAGTTCGTGCTGACGGAGCAGCGCCCGCGCATGCAGTCGCGCGCCGAAGTGGTGCCGCTGGCGCAGGGCGACGCCGTCCTCTTTCCCGTCGCGCTGCGCCCCGTGAACGGCACGCGCGGCACTTACCGCGTGAACATGCGCCATGGCGTGTCGCGCCTGCGTTCGGGCTTGCGCCACACCCTGGGCATCATTTTCCATGATGCGAGCTGAGCAGTACGTGTGATCCTTGAGTTTCCAGGATTACATGGCATGATGGCTACTCCTTGTCACTCTTTCATTTCCGCCATGTCCGCGTTGCTCCGCCTGTTGTGCCTGTTGACCATTTTCCTGCTGCCCTCAGCCCATGCGGACGATGGCGTGCCCGCGCTCGTTGCGGAGGCCGGGACCGTCGTGGCGCCGTCGCAAGCCGCAGCCAGGACGGCGCCGTTGATGTTCGCCAATCGCAAGGTATTTGTCTTCCGCGCCGCGCTGGCCGGCTATCCGCCCGATGAGCGGGCCATCGGAGCGCAGCGCCGCCTGGAAAGCGTGCTGGCAAAAAACGGCCCCTTGCAGGCGAGCACGCGCACGATTTCCGAAGGTACGCAGGTGCTGCTCGATGGCGTGCAGCTGTTCGTCGTCGTGCCCGGCGACGTCAACCTGCTGGCGGGCGACACGACGGAAAGCGTGGCGAAAGCGGCGGCCGGCGAACTGAGCAAGGCTGTGTTTGACTATCGCGAGCAGAGCAGCTGGCGCTACCTGGCCATCGCCGCCGCCGTGTGCGCGGCCGCCACGCTTGTGTTCTGGCTGGTATGGATGGGCTTGACGCGCTTCTATCGCTGGGCCAAGCGCCGCAGCGGCATCCTGCTGGCCTCGCGCCTGCGCGACGTGCGCCTGAAGAATGTGCGCGTGCTCGATGCCGAACACTACATCGCCTTTGCGTATCAACTGCTGAGCGCCGTGCTGTGGGGCTTGCGTCTGATGGCCACGTACCTGTGGGCCGCCTTCGTGCTGGGCCGCTTGCCCTACACGCGTTCCTGGGGCGAAAGCCTGAACGGCTATCTGTTCGACGTGGCGGCCGACGTCTTCCACGCCATCATCGGCGCCTTGCCGGGGCTGGTGCTGGTGTGCGTGATCTTTGCCATCGCGCGCCTGATCGCCGCCACGGCTGCCTCGCTGTTCAAGCGCGTGGAAAGCGGAGAATTGCAAATCGGCTGGCTCGACAAGGACACGGCCCTGCCGACGCGCCGCATCGCTAGCGTGGTGATCTGGCTGTTCGCGCTGGCCATGGCGTATCCATATCTGCCCGGCTCGCACACGGCTGCCTTCCAGGGCCTGTCCGTGCTGGTCGGCCTGATGGTGTCGATCGGCGCGTCGAGCATCGTGGGGCAGGGCGCCAGCGGCCTGATCCTGATGTACACGCGCGCTCTGCGTAAGGGTGAATATGTACGCGTGGGCGACAGCGAAGGCACGGTGGTCGACGTGGGCATGTTCGAGACGCGCTTGCGCACGGGCCTGGGCGAAGAGGTCGCTTTGCCGAACGCGTGGGTGATGTCGCAAACGACAAAGAATTACTCGCGCGCCCAGCCCGGCGGCGGCTTCGTGCTCGACTCCACCGTCACCATCGGTTACGCCACGCCATGGCGGCAAGTGCACGCCATGCTGGAACTGGCGGCCTCGCGCACGCCGGAACTGTCCACTTCGCCAAAACCGTACGTGATGCAGCTGGCCCTGCAAGACTATTATGTGCAATACCGCCTTGTCGCCTACGCCAGTGCCGAAGTCCCGCGCCAGCGCGCCGAAGTGCTGAACCGCTTGCACCAGAACATCATCGACGTCTTCAACGAATTCGACGTGCAGATCACGTCGCCGCATTACATCGATGACCCGAAAGAATCGCAGGTGGTGCCGCCGGAGGAATGGTTCAGGGCGCCGGCGAAGCGAGGGGAGGAAGAGGCGGCTCAAGTGGTGCCTCTCAAGCCCTGAAGTTGCTAGGGATTGGATGGGCAGACTTCATCGATCCAGGCCTGCATGTCGCTGTTGATGGGGATGACTTGCTGGCCGCCATCCGCCGTAGCTCTCACGCAGAATTTTCCTTGATAACCATAGGTTGGATCGGACGGATCTTTGGGGCTGCCATTCAGGAACACATGATAAAAATGCCCGGGTATCAGTTTTTCAGCGCGTATACCCGTCGCGCCGGTAGGCACCTTTCCATAGCGGATACATATGCTGGCGCGGATGGGTAGCGGCATGTCTGGAGGTATGGAGAATCCCCATACTTCTTTTACTGGTTGCACGGACATGTCTGAAACCATGAGTGCGCCAAGAAATGGCAGGCCATTGCGCGCCTCTTCCTTTTTTGTAATCGAGAAGCAGGGTATGCCCTGCGCCGACTGGATAGCTGCTTCTGCCATACGGGAATATGCACATGTGTCAGGGAATATCGAATATAGGCTCATGGTCAATATCGTTGCCAGGCAAGTTTTTCGGGCTCTTACGGTCGTTAAAAAAATCATTGAGTACCTTTTTAAACAGTTCTCCGGAGTTTTTATAGCGCTGTTGGCGCATTGCGCGAGTGGAAGTTAAAAACCTCAGCACAAAGTAGTCCGCCAATAAATCACCTTGCGCTTCCATGTCATGGCTGGATAATTTCTGATTGGGGAGCAAGGTGTATTTGTAGTCCAGCCCCAAGCGAATGGCTCCCCGCAGTTTTATTTGATATCCGAGTTGATACTGCCAAACATGAACCATTTCGTGCATAAACCAGTGTTTCAGACTATCTTTTTCTTGGGAAAAGTCCTCCATGTAGTCCGATGGATGAAAATAAATCTCCCCATCCGGCGTCATGGCCACATCCTTCGGCTGCAAGCCAAACCATAGATACGGCTCCCCATGCACCTTGACCTTGCCGTAGTCGATCGCATCCTGGAACAGCATCCACGCCATGTCAAACTCGCCCTTGGTTAGCGGGCGAACTTTGTCCTTCACTTTGACCTGTTTCACGGACGAGCCGACATCTTTGTCGGTTGTCTTGATGCCATCGAGCTGGACGACCTTGATGGCTGGCGTCGCGTGTTTTGGCGCGGCGGCGCAGCATGGCGATTTATCCGCGTGCGGCAGGAACTCTGCCTGGGTAATCTGTTCCTCGCGCTTGCTGGCAATTCGCCCCGTGCGCCCCTTCGCATCCGTCGTCCCCGTCCACGTTTCGCCATTGCTCAAGGTGAGGCGGTAATCGGCGTGCGCTAGCGGAACGCTGTTTTGCGAGACGAATTCCAGCTGCTCGTCATAGCCGCAGCACCAGCATTCGTCGGGCTGGCCGGCCAGGCGGTGCAGTTCGCAGCCGCTTGTCGCGTTACGCAGGGTGGCGCCGAGCACGGGCTGGCCGTTGGCGCTGAACGTGACGATCATGCTGTCGAAGCGCGCGCCCAGGCTTTTCTTCTGGTGGGCCACGAGGTTGAAGAACACGTCGCACGCGGTGGTGCTGATGACATGGTGCCTGGCCATGGAGACTCCGTGACAAAACGCCAGCCTAGACTAGCGGCGGCGGAGAGATATTGACTGGGCGCAAGGCGCGCGCGCTTTGACCATTTTGCCAATTTCTATACACTCGTCTTTTCATTCATTGACTTTAAAGACCTGGAGATGGAAATGCCGAACCTGCCCTTGCGCCGTACCCTGCTCACGCTCGCCTGCCTGGGCGCCTTGCGTCATGCCCACGCCGACACGGTCATCGACAATGCCAACGGCTACACGCTCGATGCACATGGCAAGGTGGTGCGCTTCACGGCGCTGGCCTTTGACGATGCGGGCAAGCTGCTCGCCGTCGGCAGCGCCGCGCAGGTGAAACGCAAGGCGGCCAAGGGCGCGACCTACGTCGACGTGCAGGGAAAAACCGTGCTGCCGGGCCTGATCGACGCGCATGGCCACGTGTTTGGCCTGGGTACGATTGCCAGCGGCGTGATGCTGTACGGTTCGTCCTCGCTGCCGGCCGCCGTGCAGGCGGTGGGCGACTTCGCCAAGGCGCATCCAGAACGCAGCTGGGTCGTCGGCAATGGCTGGAATCAGGAAATATGGAAGCTGGGGCGCTTCCCTACGGCGGCGGAACTCGATGCGGCGGAAAGCGCGCGGCCCGTGTGGCTGCGCAGGGTCGATGGCCACGCGGGCTGGGCCAACAGCCGCGCGCTGGCGCTGGCCGGCATCACGCGCGATACGCCGGATCCTGCCGGCGGCAAGATTGAACGCGATGCACAGGGCAACGCCACCGGTGTGCTGGTCGACAGCGCCATGGACTTGATGGATGCCGTGCTGCCCAAGCCGGGCGACGTGGAAAACCGCGCCGCCCTTGATGGCGCGCTGGCGCAGCTGTCGCAGGTGGGCCTGACCAGCGTGCACGATGCGGGCATCGGCCAGATGCAGGACCGGCTGTTCCGCGACTATGCGGACCACGGCAAGCTGACGGTGCGCGTGTACGGCATGATTGCCGATACGACGGAAGACTTCGACGCGCTGGCGAAAAATGGTCCCTTGACCAGCTATGCGCGCGATATGTACGCCTTGCGCGCCGTGAAACTGCTGTCCGACGGCGCCCTGGGCAGCCGCGGCGCTGCCTTGCTGGCGCCGTACAGCGACGATCCCTCTACCAGCGGCCTGCTGTTCTACCCGGACGCCGCCATGCGCGCGAAGATGGAAAAAGCCATGCGCGCCGGCTACCAGGTGAACGTGCATGCCATCGGCGACGCGGGCAACCATCAAATCCTCGACGGCTATGCAGCCTTGACCGCGCAATACCGCAGCGTGGGCCTGCGCCACCGCATGGAGCACGCGCAGGTGGTGCAATTGAGCGACATCCCCCGTTTCAAGGCGCTGGGCATCGTGCCGTCGATGCAGCCGACGCACGCCACGTCCGACCAGAACATGGCGGAGCAGCGCGTGGGCCACGAGCGCATCAAGGGCGCGTATGCATGGCGAACCTTCCTCAAGCAAGGTTCGCGCATCGCCTGCGGATCGGACTTCCCCATCGAGTCGCCGAACCCGTTCGAGGGCATCCACGCGGCCGTCACGCGGCAAAACAGCAAAGGATTCCCGGCTGGCGGCTGGTACCCGCAGCAAGCGATGACGGTGACGGAAGCGCTGCGCTGTTTCACCCTCGACGCGGCCTGGGCGGCGCACCAGGAAAAGGTCATCGGCACGCTGGAAACGGGCAAATGGGCGGACTTTATCGTCGTCGACCAGGATCTGTTCAACGTGGTTCCAGCGGCGATTGGCAAGACGCAGGTGCTGCAGACGTGGGTGGCGGGCAAGCGCGTGTTCGAGAAAAAATAAAGGCTGGGGTCAGACCCGCCGGGTCTGACCCCAAAGAAAACCTGTTGACTTGGTTGTATAGACAACCTATGCTGGGAGCACCAGAGCGGACCACGCATGTCCGCTCGCACCCTACGAGGAGACAGCATGAACAGCACAATGGACACCGATCCACGCTTTGATGCCAGCCGTACCATCCGCGCCCCGCGCGGCACGGTCATGGCTTGCAAGAGTTGGCAGGCCGAGGCGGCCTACCGCATGTTGCAAAATAATCTGGACCCGGAAGTGGCGGAAAATCCGCAGCATCTGGTCGTCTACGGCGGCATCGGCCGCGCCGCCCGCAACTGGGCCTGTTTCGACCAGATCCTCGCCTCGCTGCGCGAACTGGAAGACGACCAGACCTTGCTGATCCAGTCCGGCAAACCGGTGGGCGTGTTCCAGACCCACGCGGATGCGCCGCGCGTGCTGATCGCGAACTCCAACTTGGTGCCGAAATGGGCGAACTGGGAACACTTCAACGAACTCGATCGGCAAGGCCTGTTCATGTACGGCCAGATGACGGCCGGCAGCTGGATCTACATCGGCACGCAAGGCATCGTGCAAGGCACGTATGAAACCTTTGCCGAAGCGGGTCGCCAGCATTTCGGCGGCGACTGGGGCGGGCGCTGGATTCTGACGGCGGGCCTGGGCGGCATGGGCGGCGCGCAGCCGCTGGCCGCCACGATGGCGGGCGCTGTCTCGCTTAATATCGAATGTCAGCAAAGCAGCATCGACTTCCGTCTGCGCACGCGCTACCTGGACAAGCAGGCGGCCAGCCTGGATGAAGCCCTGGAACTGGTCAAATATCACACCGAACGCAAGGAAGCGATCTCCATTGGCCTCTTGGGCAACGCGGCCGAAGTGCTGCCGGAACTGGTGCGCCGCGCGAAAGCGGGCGGCCTGGTACCGGACCTGGTGACGGACCAGACGTCCGCGCATGACCTGGTCAACGGCTATCTGCCGCGCGGCTGGAGCGTGTCGGACTGGAAGGCGGCGCAGCAAGACCCGCAGCGCCATGCGCGCCTGACGGTGGCGGCCGCCGATTCCTGCGCCGCCCACGTGCAGGCGATGCTCGATTTCCACGCCATGGGCGTGCACACGGTCGACTATGGCAACAACATCCGCCAGGTGGCGTTCGACCAGGGCGTGCAGAACGCATTCGATTTCCCCGGCTTCGTGCCCGCCTACATCCGCCCGCAATTTTGCGAAGGGCGCGGGCCGTTCCGCTGGGTGGCGTTGTCGGGCGACCCGGAAGACATCTATAAAACGGATGCGAAGATCAAGGAGCTGTTCCCGCACCACAAGCAGGTGCACCACTGGCTGGACATGGCGCGCGAGCGCATCGCCTTCCAGGGCCTGCCGGCGCGCATCTGCTGGCTGGGACTGGGCGAGCGCCACATCGCCGGCCTGGCCTTCAACGAGATGGTGCGCACGGGCGAGCTGAAGGCCCCCATCGTCATCGGCCGCGACCACCTCGATACGGGCTCCGTCGCCAGCCCGAACCGCGAGACGGAAAGCATGAAGGATGGCACGGACGCCGTCTCCGACTGGCCGCTGCTGAACGCCATGCTGAACACGGCCGGCGGCGCCACCTGGGTCTCGCTGCACCATGGCGGCGGCGTGGGAATGGGGTATTCTCAGCATGCGGGCATGGTCATCGTGGCCGATGGCACGGAAAGCGCGGCAAAACGCCTGGCTAGAGTGCTGGTCAACGACAGCGGCTCGGGCGTGATGCGCCATGCCGATGCCGGCTATGAAACAGCGGCCGCCTGCGCCAAGCGTAACAACCTGAACCTGCCGATGCTTAATACGAAGTGAAAGCAAACATGACACAGCACTCCAAAAGTTGGACCCTGAAACCGGGCGCGATGACCCTGGGCGACCTGCGCGCCGTGTGGGCCGCACCCGCGAAACTGATCCTTGCCGCCGAGGCCTATCCCGTCATCGAAGCATCGGCCGCCGCCGTGCAAGCCATCGTCGCCAAGGGCGATGCGGCCTACGGCATCAACACGGGTTTCGGCCTGCTGGCCAAGACGCGCATCCCCGATGAAAAGCTCGAGCAATTGCAGCGCAACCTGATCCTGTCGCACTCCGTCGGCACGGGCGAACTGCTGTCGGACGCCGTCGTGCGCCTGATCATGCTGATGAAGATCGGCAGCCTGGCGCGCGGCTTTTCCGGCGTGCGCCCGCTGATCGTCGACACCCTGATCGCGCTGTACAACGCCGGGATCATGCCGGCCATTCCCGCCAAGGGTTCCGTCGGCGCCTCGGGCGACCTGGCGCCGCTGTCGCACATGACTTTGGCCATGCTGGGCGTGGGCGAGGTGCGCGTCAACGGCGAATTGATGGCGGCGCCCGAAGCGCTGGCGCAGGCCGGCATCGCGCCCGTCGTGCTGGCGGCAAAAGAGGGCCTGGCGCTGATCAACGGCACGCAAGTATCGAACGCGCTGGCGCTGCATGGCCTGTTCATGGCAGAACGCCTGCTGGAAGCGGCCATGGTCACGGGCGCGCTGTCGCTCGACGCGGCCAAGGGCAGCGACTCGCCATTCGACGCGCGCGTGCATGCCGTGCGCGGGCAGCCAGGACAGATCCTGGCCGCGCAGATGTACCGTCAGCTGGTGGCGCACAGCGCGATCCGCGCCTCGCACCTGGAAGGCGACGAGCGCGTGCAGGACCCGTACAGCCTGCGCTGCCAGCCGCAAGTCATGGGCGCCTGCCTGGACCTGATCGGTAACGTCGGCCGCACCCTGCTGATCGAAGCCAATGCCGTCACGGACAATCCGCTGATCTTCCAGGATGGCCCGAACGGGCAGGCGGAGATCGTCTCGGGCGGGAATTTCCACGCCGAGCCGGTGGCCTTTGCGGCCGACACCCTGGCGCTGGCGATTGCTGAAATCGGCGCGCTGGCCGAGCGCCGCATCGCGCTGCTGATCGACGCCACGCTCTCCGGCCTGCCGCCCTTCCTCGTGCGCGACCCGGGCGTCAATTCCGGCTTCATGATCGCCCACGTGACGGCGGCCGCGCTGGCGTCGGAAAACAAGTCGCTCGCCCATCCGGCCAGCGTCGACAGCCTGCCCACTTCCGCCAACCAGGAAGACCATGTGAGCATGGCCACGTTCGCCGGGCGCCGCCTGGACGACATGGCGCACAACACGGCCGTCATCGTCGGCATCGAGCTGCTGGCCGCCGCCCAGGGCATCGATTTCCACCGTCCGCTGAAAACCTCGCCGCACCTCGAGCACGTGCATCAACAGCTGCGCCAGAAAGTGCCGTTCTTCGACGCCGACCGTTTCTTCGCGCCCGATATCGAAGCGGCCAAGCAGATGGTGCTGCAGGGTGAGTTGAGCAGCAAGTGCAAGAATTTGTTCGCCCCGCTTTACGCCTGAGCGGGCGCAAGGAGACAAGCATGGATTTCCGCTTCAACGAAGGCAGCATCCCGCTGCTCGTGTCGATGCCCCACGTGGGCACCGATATACCGGACGATATCGCCGCGCGCATGACGCCCCAGGCCCTGGTCAAGGCCGATACGGACTGGCATTTGCGCGAACTGTATGGCTTTTTGCAGGAGATGGATGCGTCCGTGCTGTCGGCGCGCTGGTCGCGCTACACCATCGACTTGAACCGCCCGCAGGAAGACACGAATCTGTATCCGGGCCAGGATACGACGGGCTTGCTGCCCAACGATACCTTCCACCGCGAGCCGCTGTACCTGGCCGGCAAGGAACCCGATGCGGCCGATGTGCAGCGCCGGCTGCAGCGCTACTGGGCGCCGTATCACGCGCAGTTGCGTGCGGAACTGGACCGGCTGCTGCGCGTGCATGGCGCCGTGGTGCTGTGGGATGCCCATTCCATCGCCTCGCATGTGCCGCGCTTCTTTGACGGCAAGCTGCCGGACCTGAACTTCGGCACGGCCGATGGCGCCAGCTGCGATGGCGGCCTGACGTCGGCCGTGGTCGATATCGCGCGCGCGCAGGATCAATTTACGGTTGCGCTGAATGGCCGCTTCAAGGGCGGCCACATCACGCGCCATTACGGCCAGCCGGACAGCCGCGTGCATGCGATCCAGCTGGAGATGTGCCAGTGCCTGTACATGGACGAGACGGCGCCTTTCGGCTACCGGCCCGACCTGGCGGCACAGGTGCAGCCGCTGCTGCGCCAGATGATGGAAGCGGCCGTGGCATGGGTGGCGCGTTGAGCGGCTGCTTGTTTGCGCGCCACGCGCTGCTGCCGCAAGGCTGGCGCCGCGACGTGCTGCTGGAATGGGATGCGGCCGGCGATCTGACGGCGGTGGCGGACAACACCGCAGCGCCGCCTGGCGCGAAAGTGGCCGAATATGTCTTGCCCGGCATGGTCAACCTGCATTCGCATGCGTTCCAGCGGGCGCTGGGCGGCATGACGGAAGTCGCCGGGGATGGCTTGGACAGCTTCTGGACCTGGCGCGACCTGATGTACCGTTTCGCGCACCACATCACACCGCAGCAGATGGAAACCATCGCCGCACAGCTGTTTGCCGAATGCCTGCGCCACGGCTACACGGCCGTCTGTGAATTTCACTACCTGCAGCGCGATGCGGCCGGCGCGCTGTATGCGCGCCCTGCGGAAACGGCGGAACGGGTGCTGGCCGCGGCGCGCCTCAGCGGCATCGGCGTGACCATGCTGCCCGTGCTGTACAGCCATGCGGGTTTCGGCGCTCAGCCCCTCAAACCCGAGCAGGCGCGCTTTCGCACCGGTGCGGATGACGTGCTGCGCATCGTCGAAGCGCTGGCGCCGCAGCGCGGCGGGCAGGTGGAGGTGGGCTTTGCGCCCCATTCCCTGCGCGCGGCCGGCGTGGCGCAGATCCGCGCAGTGGCGCAAGCGCTGCCTGCGGACCGTCCCATCCACATCCACATCGCCGAGCAGCAGGGCGAGGTGCGCCAGAGTCTCGATGTCACCGGCCTGCGCCCGGTGGAGTATCTGTACGACCAGATCGACGTCGATGCGCGCTGGTGCCTCGTGCACGCCACGCACGTGCAGCCCGATGAAGTCGCGTTGATGGCGGCCAGCGGCGCCGTCGCGGGCCTGTGCCCGACGACGGAAGCGAACCTGGGTGACGGCCTGTTCCCGCTGGCCGAATTCATTGCCGCCGGCGGGCGTTTCGGCGTCGGCAGCGACAGCCACGTGTCGCAGTCGCCGGTGGAGGAATTGCGCTGGCTCGAATATGGCCAGCGCTTGCAGCGCCAGCAGCGCAATGTGGCCGCCACGCCCGATGAACGCCATGTGGGCGACTATCTGTGGCAAACGGCCTTGCAGGGCGGCGCGCAGGCATCCGGGCGCAAGCTCGGTGCGTTGGCGCCGGGCTGCCGTGCCGACTTGCTGGTGCTCGACGACGCGCATGTGAACCTGTGCGGCGTGGCCATCGCCGATGTGCTGGGCAGCGTACTTTTCTGCGGCAACGACAACCTGGTGCGCGACGTGCTGTGCGGCGGCCAGTGGCAGGTGCGCGATGGGCGCCACGTGGCGCAGGACGCCATCGCCACCGCCTACAAGCGCACCCTGGCGCAACTGAGGGCACTCTGATGGCAACCTTCATCCCGCAGGAATACCTGCGCGCCGCGCCGTGGAAAAACGGCGGCGGCAGCACGACGGAAATTGCGATTGCTCCCCCGGGTGCCGGCTTCGACGATTTTGACTGGCGCATCAGCCTGGCGACGATCACGGCCAGCGGGCCATTTTCCAGCTTTCCCGGCATCGACCGCAGTCTGATGCTGGTCGATGGCGACAGTGTGCAGCTGACGCTCGATGGCGCGCGCAAGGTGACCTTGAGCGCGGCGCAACCGATGCTGTGGTTTCCCGGCGAGGCGGCCGTGGTTGCGCAGGTCAAGGGGCCGACGACGGATTTCAATGTGATGACGCGGCGCGACCGCTGCCGCCACCAGCTGGAAAAAATCACGGCGCCGGGCAAGCTGGCGCGGCGCAGCGCGGCGACCCTGCTGTTCGTCGCCGGCGAAGGCCACGTGCTGGCACGCGGTGGCGAGCAGCAGTTCGCGCTGGCCCGCCATGACGCGCTGCTGCTGGACGCCGACGATGCGCCGGACTGGCGGCTCGACGCCTTGCAGCGCACGGCCGTGTTCCGCGTCGACCTGTTCATCTAGGAAGGAAACCGCCGTGCAAGACTGGGATATGGTCATCCACAACGTCCACCTGGCCACGATGGAGCATGGCTATGGCGAGCTGCTCGACGCGGCCATCGCCGTCAAGGATGGCCGCATCGCGTGGTTCGGCCCCGGCGACGAGCTGCCGGCCAGCGGCGCAGTGCTGCACGACGGCCAGGGCTGCTGGCTGACGCCCGGGCTGATCGACTGCCATACGCACATCGTCCACGCGGGCAACCGCAGCGACGAATTCGAGGCGCGCCTGAATGGCGCCAGCTATGAAGACATCAGCCGCGCCGGCGGCGGCATCATGTCCACCGTGCGCGCCACGCGCGCGGCCAGCGATGACGAATTGCTGCGCCAAAGCCTGCCCCGTGTGCTGGCGCTGCTGGCCGAGGGCGTGACGACCCTGGAGATCAAGTCCGGCTACGGTCTTGACGCGGACAGCGAGGCGAAGATGCTGCGCGTGGCGCGCAGGATAGGGGAACAGCTGCCGGTCACTGTGCGCACCACCTTCCTCGGCGCGCACGCGCTGCCGCCCGAATATGCGGGCCGCGCCGACTCTTATATCGAACTGCTGTGCGCGCGGATGCTGCCCCGGCTGGCGGGCGATGGACTGGTCGACGCCGTCGACGCGTTTTGCGAGCGCATCGGCTTTACGCCGGCGCAAACGCAGCGCATGTTTGACGCGGCGCGGGCGCTGGGGCTACCCGTCAAATTGCATGCGGAGCAGTTGTCGGACCTGGGCGGCGCGGCGCTGGTGGCCCGTTACGATGGCCTGTCGGCCGATCACCTGGAATTCCTGTCGGAAGAGGGCGTCGCCGCCATGGCGCAACATGGCACGGTGGCCGTGCTGCTGCCGGGCGCGTATTATTTTTTGCGTGAGACGCAGCCGCCCCCTGTCGCGGCCTTGCGCGCGGCCGGCGTGCCGATGGCCGTATCCACCGATTGCAACCCGGGCACGTCGCCGATGACGTCTCTGCTGCTGGCGATGAACATGGCGTGCACCTTGTGGCGCTTGACGCCGCAGGAAGCACTGGCCGGCTGCACGATCCATGCGGCGCGCGCGCTGGGTTTGCAGGATCGGACGGGCAGCCTGGTGGTGGGCAAGCGCGCCGATTTCGCCCTGTGGCGCATCGCGCGCCCGGCCGACCTGGCGTATGCGCTGGGCCTGAACCCGTGCGCGGGCGTGGTGCATGGCGGTGTCTGGCGCGCGCCGGTGGTAAGCTTGCCGGATTGATCATCCGCCCTGGAGCGCCGCGTGCGTGTTGTTTACTCCTTGTCTTACCTGCTGTTGTTGCTGTTTTTTGCCGCCGCCCCTGCACATGCCCAGGATGGCGGCACCCTGAAGGTGGGTTCGAAGCGCTTTACGGAATCGTACATCCTCGGCGAAATCCTCCAGCAGAGCGCCGCGCCGCACGTCAAGGCGGAGCACCGCCAGGGCCTGGGCAACACGGCCATCGTGCTGGCCGCGCTGCAGGCGGGCAGCATTGACGTGTATGCCGAATACATGGGCACCATCGGCAGCGAAATCCTCAAGCACGACAAGGCCATCGGCCTGGAACAGATGCGGCGCGAGCTGGCGGCGCTGGGCCTGGGCGTGGCCGTGCCGCTGGGCTTTAACAATACCTATGCGCTGGCCGTGCGCAGCGACGAAAAATCGATTGCCAGCCTGGCGCAGCTGGCCCAATACCCGGCCCTGACATTCGGCCTGTCGCATGAATTCATCGGCCGTGTCGATGGCTGGCCGGGCCTGGCCGCCCGCTATGGCTTGCCGCAGCGCCCGCGCGGCCTCGATCACGGCATCGCCTATGAAGCGCTGGCGCAGCGCCAGGTGGACGTGATCGATATTTACTCGACGGATGCGAAGATCCGCCAGTACGGCCTGCGCGTGCTGGCCGACACGCAGCAATACTTTCCCCGCTACGACGCCATGCTGTTGTACCGGCTTGACGTGCCGCAGCGCTTTCCCGCAGCATGGCAGGCGTTGCAAGGGTTGCAGGGACGTATCAGCGAGAGCGACATGATCGCCATGAATGCGGCCGTGGAAATCGATGGCAAGCGTTTTTCCGAGGTGGCGCGGCAGTGGCTGGCTTCCGGCACGCAGGCGAACAAGCCAGCCGCCGCGCGCGGCAAGCTGCTCGATAAAATCATCGGCGACGATCTGTGGACCCTAACGCGCCAGCATCTGACCCTGGTGCTGCTGTCGGTGGCATTGGCGTGCCTGATCGGCATTCCGCTGGGCGTGCTGGCGGCGTTTTCGGCGCCGCTGCGCCAGACGGTGCTGGCCTTCGTCGGCGTGCTGCAGACGGTGCCCTCGCTGGCCCTGCTGGCGATATTGATCCCCGTGCTGGGCATGATCGGCACCGTGCCGGCGCTGGTGGCGCTATTCGTGTACGCGCTGCTGCCCATCGTGCGCAACACGTGCACGGGCATCTTGCAGGTGCCGCAAGGTTTGCGCATGGCGGCGCTGGCGCTGGGCTTGAGCCGGCGCGACCGTCTGCTGCACGTGGACTTGCCGCTGGCCTTGCCCGTGATGCTGGCGGGCGTGAAAACGGCGGCCGTGATGAGCGTGGGCACGGCCACCATCGCCGCCTTCATCGGTGCGGGCGGCTACGGCGAACGCATCACCATCGGCCTGGCGCTCAATGACAATGACATGCTGCTGGCCGGCGCGATCCCCGCAGCCGTGCTGGCCTTGCTGACGCAGGGCTTGTTCGAGCTGGTGGAGCGCTGGGCCGTTGCCGGCCGGCAGCGCTGACGGCATCACGGTTACAGCGAGTGCAGTTTCGAGCGCACCGAGACGACGGCCTGGTGCAGGATGCGTTCGGCCTGGAAGTCGTTTTCGCGCTGTTCGGCGATGGCTTGCAAGTCGCGCGTGTAGCGCTCCAGCCGGGAGCGCAGGTAGGCGCGGTAGATTTTCATGACGAGCGGTTTGGCAGAAACATTCATGATGTGGCTCCCGTATGCGATTCGTTCATTGATTCATTCATTGTGTGTGAGCGCATTGCCGCCATTTTGCGTCGCATCAAACCCCAGCGTGCCGTCACTTTGGCGCGTTTGATCTTCCGCAATGTATCCCAGGCCGAAGATGCCACACTGAATTTTCCCTGCTCGCCTGGTTATCATCAGCCGCAGGCCTGATTCCTTCAAGCATACTCAAGGAGCGTCGCATGGTCATTTTTGCCGTGGTTGCTGGCTGCATCGCCTGCCTGACAGTGTACCAAATCTATAGAAAATCGCAGGGTGGCAGTGGGGTTGCGCAACAACATATCGGCTTGCACGGCACATTGATTGAACCACGGAAATAATCAGTGGCATCCGAGCGACACTGGGTGACACTTGGTTAGCGGATTTAAGTCAAATGTAAGGCCCGGTAAGCAAATGTAAAGGTCTGCGCTATCGCGAGCGGCAGCGTTTATATTGATAACCGTTGATTGCATTCTCCCCCTCCCACTTGACAATGGGTTCTGCCCCGCGGTGCCGCTAGCCCGCGGGGATTTTTTTGGAACTTACGCTTACAGTTCCCTCATCAGACCGATGTTGGCGTGCCTGCCGACAATTGCGTCAAGGCATCGCCAGCGACGCGGCAGATGCGCCAGTCCGGCATCACGTCCGCGCCCATGCCCTTGTAGAAGTTGATCGCGTTTTCATTCCAGTCCAGCACCGACCATTCGAAGCGGCCGCAATCGCGTTCGACAGCCAGTTGCGCCAGCGCCACGAGCATCTGTTTGCCATAACCCTTGCCGCGCACCGATTGCTTCACGTACAGGTCTTCCAGGTACAGGCCCTTGCGGCACAGGAAGGTGGAGAAATTATGGAAAAACAGGGCGAAGGTCACGACTGCACCATTTTCCTCGCCGACCAGCGCTTCGCACGCGGGATGGGCGCCGAACAGGCTGTCGTGCAGCATGGATTCCTTGGCGATCATCATGTGTTCGAGTTTTTCAAACACGGCCAACTCATGGATCATGCCGAAGATGGCGGCCACGTCGGATGCGGCCGCGGGACGGATGGCGAGGGAGGAAGAGGTGCTCATGTTGCCTTTGCTGATGGAGTGGTGGAAAGGGACGCGATGGTACTCGTCTTGCGCGCGCCCGACGTCAGGGCCCAGGCCACGCTGGACAGGCACAGCACCATGCCCACCCATTCGATGGCGGCAGGCCGGTAGTGTTCGAACTGCACCGACAGCAGCACGGAAATGACGGGCGTGACGACGCCGATATACACGGTCTTTTGCGTGCCGATGCGGGCGATTAACGTGAAATACGCGCTGAATGCGATCACCGAACCGAAGATGGCCAGGTACACCAATCCCATCCAGTAACTGGGGCGCGTGGGCAATTGCCAGGACTGGCCCGTGGCGATGGCCCAGGCGGCCACCATCAAGGTGCCCCACAGCATGGTCCAGGCCATGGTCAGCATCACGTTGCCCGAATGTTCGCGCACTTTCATGACGAGGGCGTTGCCTGCCGTGCTCGACACGGTAGCCACCAGCGCCAGGATAAAACCGAGCAGAAAATGGCCATTGCCGCCGCCCAGAATATCTTGCAGCGCCGCACCGATGGACTGGTAAAACAGCAGCACGATGCCGCAGATGGCGACGAATGCCGCGCAGCAGGTGCTCAAGGTGATCGGTGTGCCGAAGGCGATGCGGTTGAGCAACGGCGTCCAGAAGACCATCAGCGCAAACAGCACGCTGACGAGGGCCGACACCAGATACTGTTCGGAACTATACGTGCACACATAGCTGAGGGCAAACGAGGCCAGTCCCTGCAGCAACATCCATTTTTGCGCGCGCCAGGGCAGGCGCAAGCGGTCGCCGCGCACGGCGCACCAGGCAAACAGGGTGGCGGACGCGAGGCCGAAGCGGTAGACCACGGAAACGGCGGGGGCGACATCGCCCAGCTGCAAGGTGATGGCCCAGAAAGTGGAGCCCCAGATCAGGCAGGCAATGATGAACAGGAGAGGAGATGACATCGCGCAAGTATACGGGCATCGCGCGGGGATGGCGAGTGCGGTCGAGTTTGCTCAATGTGCCGTCAGAAGACAGCCAGGATTGAGCCAGCGCAGTGCTTCTGGAAAATGTTGAATTTATGAAAATATTTATTTTATTATCAAGTAAATATTTTCCCGATTGCATCTTTGAAGGGGACCGCCATGCCAGCCTCACTGCAGATCAAAGTATGGAGCGTGCTTGTGTATGTCGTCGTGACGGCGGTGATTGCCATCTGGCTGCACCCTTCAGTCTTGCTCGCTGCCGGCGCATTCGGCTGAGCGCGTGCGCCGGCAAGCGGATCAGTGCGTGACGCGGGTCTTGCGGCCGTCCGACAGCAGGCGTACACGCTCGCCCGGGCGGAACAGCTCGTCGGCGTCTTGCACGATGGCGCGCATGTCGCCATTGTCCAGGCGCACGGTGATTTCCAGACCGGGCTTGTTCGAGGCATTCGCTTCGATGCTCTTGCCAGCCATGCCGCCAGCGACGGCACCGAGGATGCTGGCCGCGATGGCGCCCTTGCCGCCACCGACTGTCGAGCCGGCCACGCCGCCCAGCGCCGCGCCAGCCAGCACGCCTGTGCCCGTTTCGCCCTTGTCGATGGTTACCTGGCGCACGGATTCAACCGTGCCCATGCGAACCGATTGTTCGTTCTGCGCCTGGCGGGCATTGTAGACATTTGCCGAATTCGGTTGTACGGCGCAGCCGGCCAGGGTGGCGAGCAATGCCACTGCAATAATTGGTGCTTTCATGTGGGACTCCCTTGGACAAAAGTTGGTTGCCGATTGCGTCGACCGGCAGATGATGACTTATCATAAGGACACTTGCCTCAGATAACTAGTTGCGAATAGTAAAAATCTGTTACTGCTTTCGCATAACCGCTTGCCGCTCAATACGCCAGCCGCAGGCGCCGGTACAAAAATCCCAGCACAAACAGCGGCCCCACCAGTAAAAAGCGCAAGTCGTCGAGGAACGACGGTTTCTTGCCTTCGATCTGGTGGCCGATGAACTGGCCTATCCAGGCCAGCACGAACAGCGCCAGCGACACGGGCAGGATGGTCAGCGGTGGCATGAGCAACAGCAGACCCAGCATGGCAGCCAGCATCGCCAGCATGCCCACCGCAAACGGGCGCGACAGCTTGTAATAATAGTATAAGGCCAGAATACTGCCGAGCAGCGCCACGCTGGGATGCACGCTCCACAGCAGCCCCAGCAAGCTGAAAACGATCAGCGGCACGCACACGATGTGCACCCGTTCATTGACGTGGTTGCGGTGGCTTTCGCCATACTGGGCCAGCAGGGTGTCGATGGTGCGCATGGGCGGTCTCGTGGGCAGGAAGGTTGTGCGGGGATTCTACACCGTCGCGTGGCCGGGTAAAATGGTCCTTCGTTTTCCCTTCCGGACCGTCCATTGAATAGCCCAGTTATCCTGCCAGAGCAAGCCGCAGATGCGCGCAAGCGCTGCTTCGATCCCGTCGTCGACGCCAACACGCGCTTGCTGATACTGGGCAGCCTGCCCGGCGAAAAATCGCTGGCGCACAGCCAGTACTATGCGCATCCGCAAAACAGGTTCTGGATGCTGCTGGGCGAGGTGCTGGGCGTGGATTTGAAAAGCCAGCCCTATGAGGAACGTCTGGCGACCTTGCTGGCGCACGGCGTGGGCTTGTGGGACGTGGTGGCGCAGGCGCAGCGTGCGGGCAGCCTGGACAGCAATATCCGTGCGCGCGACGATAACGACCTCGTGGCCCTGGCCGCCAGCCTGCCGCAGCTGCGGACGATCGCCTTCAACGGCGGCACGGCGGCAAAGCTGGGTATCAAGGTGCTGGGCGAACACGCGCAGCGCTACCGCATCGTCAGCTTGCCGTCGAGCAGCCCCGCCTACACCTTGGCATATGGCGCCAAGTTGCTGCAGTGGAAAACACTTCAGCCCTTGTAAAGCTTATGCTGGCGCGTACGGCTGCGCTTCCAGCGGCCGTCCCTTGGCATCGAATTTCAGCGCCACGGACAGTTGCGTCACGCCGATGGTGGCAAGTGCGTCGCAGATGTCGTCGACTTCGTCCTGCAAGTCGGCGGCCAGGTCCAGCGGCTTGTCGGCGCTGTGCAATAGTTGGCCGTTCGCCGTGCTGACATTGACGCGCAACAGCATTTCGCCATGTTCATCGGCCGGGCCGACGACCACCGAGACGTCGCCGGCGTCCACCTTGTTTTCCGCCAGTGCATGGTTGATGCCGGACATCATCTGCAGCATCGCGTACTCGCTCATGCCTTGTTCCTTGCCGCCGTGGAACAGATCCTGATAGAGGAAGCTCACTTCCAGGACGCTGCCGGCCGGCGCCAGGCAGCGCTTGACGAGTTCGCCCACTTCCGTCGTCCACTGCTGGTAGCGGGCCATGCGCGCGTCGAACCAGGCGTCGAGCGCCGCTTCGTCCTTCGGTTCCGCATAGAACGGGTCGTCCACGCGTTTCAAGGCAAAGCCCAGCAGGAAGCGCAGTTCGACGGCCGTGTCCTGCGGGCCGAAGGCCGTTTCGCTCCAGCCGACGATGCTGCTTTCCAGGCCCGGCGTGGCGACGATTTTCTTGTCCGTCATCGAGCTATAGGCATCGCGCACCATCTCGTGCAAATGGCTGTAGGTGATGCGGTCGATTTCATCGAGGTCGTAGGCATGGCTCATCAAGACCACCTTGGCCTTGGCGCTTTCCAGTTCTGCCTGTTGGAAACTTTTCACCAGCGCTTCGAAAGCGTCCTGGTCCTGGAAGCTGTCCGCTTCCTTCAAGCCGCCCGTGCTTTGCACCAGCAGGGGCACGACGAAGGCGTTGATTTCCATGGCAGGCGCGTTGTCGCGGCGGATCACGGAAATGGATGCCGCTTCCTCGATGTGGCTGCGCAGGTACTGGTAGGCGCCCACGTCTTCGTATTTCGAACGTTCGATGGCGTCGTACAGGATTTCATCCTTCTTTTGATTCAAGGCCTTGCGGATCAGGCGGCCGAACTCGACGGCTTGCTCGGCCAGCACCGTGCCCTGCGATTCGCTGTCTTCCTGCTCCGCCAGGTTCAGGGCCATCGTGCACAGCATGCGCGTGACGGATTCATCCTTGTCTTCAGGCGTGTTGGCGGATTTACGGGGGACAGGGCGCTTATTTTTGGGCATGGCGATCAACAGGTTAAGAAATACGGGTCAGGCAAACGGAAACGGGCGCCATGGCTCAGGCCAGGCGCCGGGACAGATCATACAGGCGGACGCGGCCGCCTGGCACCTCAATGGTCGGTATCGAACATCTCGTGCAATTCGTCGAGCAGGTCGGCGGCTTCTTCCTGCGACAGGCCGAGATGCTGGCAGGCAAGTTCGCCGCCCTTGTCCCACTCGAGCGAGGTACTGTTGCCATGGTAGCGCTGAATGCCCTTTTCGGCCAGCAGCGACAGGGCGACGAGCGAGCGGATGGCGTCGTCCGTGGACGGGTCGGCCAGCACCGTGTAGTCGTGGTGGTGCAAAATTGCCCAGGAGACGTCGGAGGACAGGCCCCAGTTGCGCGCCAGCAGGCAGCCGATGGCCGCGTGGTTGGTCTGGTGGCGCGCGTCTTCTAGTGCTGTAAAGCAATTGTGCGCATCGTTGGCCGCCGCCGCGTACGTGTTGACGTAGTCGGGGAAGCGGTTCATCAGCAGGGGCACGCCGATGTCGCAGAACAGGCCGAAGGTGTGGGCGATGTCGGGCGGGGCGATGCGCAGCTTGCGCGAAGTAAATACCAGGGCGCGCGCGCGCTTGGCCGACACATCCCAGAAGTTGGTCAGTTCCACGCCTTCCGCTTCCAGCGCCTGGCGTGCCAGCAAGCCCGTCATCATGGCGCTGCACTGGTTGATCCCAAGAAAGTTGATGCCTTGCTCGACGGACTTGGCCTTGCGCGCGGCGCCATAGAATGGCGAGTTGGCCAATTTCAGCAGGGCGCCGGACATGCCGACGTCATCGGCGATGATGCGCGCGATGCGGCGCGGCGACGGGTCTTGTTCCGCCAGTTCGCGCTGCAAGTCGACCAGCAGGCTGGGACGCGGCGGGATACGGATGGAACGCATCAGGGCGTCAACCGGATCTTCCTGCACTACCTGCTTTTGCGCTGCCGCTCTCATCATCACGCTTTCATCATCATTTTGTGCCCGGTGCTTATTCTGTGCGCGCTGCCGCTGCCCGCTGCATGAGCGTCTGGCGCAGTGCCCGACGATTATCGCTGTTTATGCACGGCAATAGTTCATCTCTGCAATATTTTGTCGCAAAAATCCCCGTTTTGGCCTGCTCCAGCTGCGATTTTCGTCATTTTACGACGCTGCCCATCGCGATATTTGTGATGGAAAGGTCAAGTTTTATTTGTTTTCAAGACGAAGCGAGGCGTGTGGCGCGATGCGCGGCGGTACAATTGCCCGATGAAAAAAATCCTCGCGGGTATCGATTTTGCGGACGATTCCAGCAGCGTGGCGCGCCAGCTGATCGGCGTGACCGTGCTGGTCGACGGCGTGGGCGGGCGCATCGTGGAAACGGAAGCGTATGACCGGCTGGACCCGGCCTCGCACACGTATGGCGGCATGACGCCGCGCAATGCGGCCATGTTCGGCCCGCCCGCGCACGCCTATGTCTACCGCTCGTACGGCATCCACTGGTGCCTGAACTTTGTGTGCCGCGAAGCGGGCCATGGCGCGGGCGTGCTGATCCGCGCCATCGAGCCGCTCGTGGGACTCGACGTCATGCGCGAGCGGCGCGGCGTCGAGGATGCGCGGCTGCTGTGCTCGGGGCCGGGCAAGGTGTGCCAGGCGCTCGGTGTCACGCATATGCATAACCGGCTGGCGCTCGATGCGCCGCCATTCACCCTGCTGGCGCGCGAGGAAGAGGTGACGGTACACGCTGGCCCGCGCATCGGCATTTCCAAGGCGATGGAGACGCCGTGGCGTTTCGTGCTGGCCGGTTCGCCTCACTTGAGCAAACCGATGCGCGCGCCGGCCAGCTAGCTGCGCCGGCGCTGTGGCGTCGTGTTTGCGCCGTGCAAGCCGGGCATGCCGCGTAGCGGGCTATGCAGTGCGCGCCGCTCCTGCTGCGTACTGGCTGGATGCCGGAACGCTTCCTCGTCCGGCGAGGCGGGCTGCGCGGGCGCCAGCGGGTCGAGGGTGAACACAGCCACGGCCGCCGACAATTTGACGGCCTGGTCCTGCAAACTGGCCGCCGCTGCCGCCGCCTGTTCCACGAGGGCCGCATTTTGCTGGGTGACGTCATCCATTTGCGTGACAGCCTGATTCACTTCCGTGATGCCCGACGCCTGCTCCGCACTGGCCTCTTTCACGCGCTGGATGATTTCATTGACTTGCTGCACCGAGGCCACGATGGCGCCCATGTTGTCGCCCGCTTGCTGCACGGCCACGCTGCCGCCGTCGATGGTGGTGACCGAGGTGGCGATCAGGGTCTTGATTTCTTTGGCCGCCTGGGCCGAGCGCTGCGCCAGGGTGCGCACTTCGGACGCCACGACGGCAAAGCCGCGGCCCTGTTCGCCCGCGCGCGCCGCTTCCACGGCCGCGTTCAGCGCGAGGATATTGGTCTGGAAGGAGATGCCGTCGATCACGCCGATAATATCCACGATCTGACGCGAATTGGCGCGTATTGTCGCCATCGTCGTCACCGCTTGCTGCATCGACGCACCTCCTTGCACGGCCAGGGTCGATGCTTGCCCCGCCAGCTCGCAGGCCAGCTGGGCGTTGTCGGCATTGTCATTGACGGCTTGCGTCAGCGCTTCCATGGCGCTCGACGTTTCTTCCAGCGAACTGGCCTGCATTTCCGTGCGCGCCGATAAGTCCAGATTGCCGGTGGCAATTTCGCGCGAGGCTGTGTCGATCGATTGCACGGCGTTCATGATGGTGCGCAAGGTCTGGTTCAGGTGGGCGATGGTCTGGTCCAGCACGCGCGACGTGGCGGCGATTTCGTCATTGCCCTGCTTGGGCGCGCCGGCCGTCAGCTTGCCCGCAGCCAGGTCTTGCACGGCGTCGGAAATGCCGCGGATTTCCAGCAGCATGGCGCGCCGCACCAGCATGGTCACGACGATGGAAACGAGGATCGACAGCAGCACCGTCAGCAGCAAGCTCCAGCCCAGGCTGCGGAACTCGGCGCTGGCCGTCGCATGGGCTTCGCTGCTGAGGCTTGTTTCCAGGGCCGACAGTTGCGCCAGCTGCGTATTGAACTGGACGAATTGGGTTTCCGCCTTGAGCATGGAATTGGTGGCGATCGACTGGTCCATCTGCGCCATTTCCATGGTTTCCAGCACAGCCTTGCGATAGCCGGCCAGCGCCGTGATGGCCGCATCGACCAAGGTGCGCTCGGCACCCGTGGCTGTGGTGCGCAGCGTGGCCAGCTGGGTGCCGATGGCTGCATGGCGCGCCTTGATCTGTTGCTCCAGCGTATCGAGGCGGGCCTTGGCGAAGCTGCCATTCGTCCACGACAGCAACTGGTACATATTGCCGTGTACTTGCCTGGCCTCTCCTAGTACGTCGGCGGCCGCCTTCAAATGCGTGATGCGTACCCGCACCATGTTTTCCAGCGAGGCATTTTGCCGCACCATGCCATACCAGGCGCCGCTCGAGCTGAGTATCAGCAGCAGCAAGACCAGGGTGGGCGCCAGCAATAATTTTGGTCCGATGCGTAATTGATTGAGCATGCTTGACTCCTGGCGATGGCTGTTCAAACCGCAGGCGGCGCACGGCGTGCGTGCGCGCCGCCCCCGTCTTATTTTTTGTAGATGCCCGCTTCCAGTACCACATCGTTGACGCGCAGAATGTAGGTGGTCTTCGGCTCGATCTTGCCGCTGACGGGATTCTTGTACTGGTAATCGACCCAGCCCTTGCCCTGTTTTTGTGCCAGTTCAATGATTTCACGGCGATATTTCTTGCCGTTCGCATCGGGCACATCCGTCAAATCCTTGCCCACGATGGAAGGATTGATGGGGTGGGCCAGCACGATGCCCGTCTTGATGTCGCGCATGTCCACATACAGCGAGCCCTGCACGAAGTCCGGGTCTTTCGCCGTGATTTTCTTCATCATTTCTTCCTTGCTATGCGCCTTCATGAAGGCGGCGCCCCGTTCGGCCATGGCGATCGCATCTTTTTCCGTTGGTTCGACCGCGGCACTGACGCTGCCGCCGGCAAATGCCAGGCACAGCAGGCTGCCCGTGAATAAGCGTTTCATGAAAGCTCCTTGTGATATCGAGGGAAGTGTTGCCAAGACGTAATTTACGTCGCCGAAGTTCGTCTCAGCTTGCGTTGGAACAAACTAAGGTGTTGCTTGTAGGCAGCATGCAACGTATCGACGGCTTGTTGATATGCAGCAATTTGATTCCTAATGGCAAGAATTATGATGACTTTCACAGCATGTCGGGGTGGCCTGGCATGCGGGAGAAAAAGGCTGGAATTGGCCGATATACGGCCGATTTCATGAAAGTTATCGCTATTTACAGGCAAGGAGCCGATCGTGTCCGCACTCATTACCGAGCCGTTTTCACCCAAGTTCAAGCCGTATACGCGGCAAACCATTCAACAGGCGCGGCAGTGGGAATGGCTGCCGGAAGAGCAGCGCGAAGCCGTGCAAGTGGTGTCGCACGTCTTGCCGTTTCGCACCAATGAATATGTGCTTGATCAACTGATCGACTGGAACAACATCCCTGACGACCCCATCTACCGTCTCGTCTTTCCCCACCGCGACATGCTGCCACCCGGGCAGTACGCGCACCTGCGCGACCTGGTGCTGGCGCGGCGCGACAAGGCGGCCATTGATGCCTATGTGCATGGTTTGCGCCTGGGCATGAATCCTCATCCTGCTGGGCAGATGACGCATAACGTGCCCCGGGTCAACGACGCGCCCGTGCGCGGCCTGCAGCATAAATATGCGCAAACGGTGCTGTTCTTCCCCAGCGCAGGCCAGACCTGCCACGCGTATTGCACTTTCTGCTTCCGCTGGCCCCAGTTCGTCGGCATGGACGACATGAAGTTCGATGCGCGCGAGTCGCATGAGCTGGTTGCTTACCTGAAACTGCATCCGGAAGTGACGGACGTGCTGATCACGGGCGGCGACCCGATGATCATGAACACGCGGCAACTGGCCGCCTACCTGGAGCCGCTGCTGGCGCCGGGCCTGGAACACATCCAGAACATTCGCATCGGCACCAAGGCGGTGGCGTATTGGCCGCAGCGCTTCGTGTCCGACCGCGATGCGGATGATCTGATGCGCCTGTTCGAGCGCATCGTCAAGGCGGGCAAGAACCTGGCCGTGATGGGCCATTACAGCCATGCCGTCGAGTTGCGCCAGAACATTGCCCAGCAAGCCGTAAAACGCATCGTCTCCACGGGCGCCACCTTGCGCATGCAGGGGCCGCTGATCCGTCACATCAATGAAGACCCGGCAAGCTGGGCCGAGCTGTGGCAGACGGGCACGCGCCTGGGGGCGATTCCCTATTACATGTTTGTCGAACGGGACACGGGTCCGCGCGGCTATTTCGAGTTGCCCTTGGCAAAGGCGCACGAGATTTTCCAGGCCGCCTACCAGATGGTGTCGGGCCTGTCGCGCACGGTGCGCGGACCGTCCATGAGTGCCTTCCCCGGCAAGGTCGTCATCGACGGCATCGTCACCATCAATGGCGAAAAACTGTTTGCCCTGCAATTTTTGCAGGCACGTAACCCGGACTGGGTGCGCCGGCCGTTTTATGCCAAGTTCGACGCGGAAGCGACGTGGCTGGACCATTTGAAACCCGCATTTGGCCACGACAAGTTTTTCTTTGAAATGGATGAGCCCGTGCCGCAGTTGCCGCATAAAATCATCCGCCTGGCACAGGCCGCCTGAGCATGCACGCGGCCGTTGCGCCTGCCCGCTCCGGCGTGGCCGTGTTTTGCCTGGTATTCCTGCCGTTCGCGCTCGGGCATTACCTGTCGTGTCTGCTGCGCGGCGTCAATGCCGTGCTGACGGCCGAGTTGTTGGGCGCCATCGCCCTGACACCAGCCCAGCTGGGCCTGCTTACCAGCGCCTTTTTTCTGGCTTTTGCGCTGGTGCAATTGCCGATCGGCATGGCGCTCGACCGCTACGGTCCCCGCACGGTGCAACTGTGGCTGCTGGCGCTGGCGGCCCTGGGCGTGTGGCTGTTCAGCCGGGGTCACAGCTTTGCCGAGCTGATGTGGGCGCGTGCCTTGATGGGCGCGGGCTTGGGCGGCTGTTTCATGGCCGCCGTGAAAGCGGTCTCGTGCGCCATCGCCCCATCGCGCCTGCCGTCCGTGCACGGCTATCTGATCGCCGTGGGCGGCCTCGGTGCGGCCACGGCCACCATGCCCGTCAAGCTGGCCCTGCACTACACGGATTGGCGCGGCGTGTTCCTGGGCCTGGCGCTGGCGGCGCTGGCCATAGCCTTGCTGATCCGCCTGCTGTCGCCGGCCCTGCCTGCGCCTGCCGCGGCCAAGAGCAAGGTCAGTATCTGGAGCGTGTACCGCGATCCCGGCTTTCGCCGCACCATCGCGCTGATCCTGCTGCCGCACACGGTGTTCTTTGGCATGCAAGGCTTGTGGATAGGCCGCTGGCTGGCCGACGTGGGCGGCTTGTCTGACGACAACGTCGCGTATTTGTTGTACCTGGGCATGGCGGCCGTCATCTTCGGCGCCATCGGCATGGGCATGCTCACGGAATGGGCCGGGCGGCGCGCGATTGAACCGATGCAAGTGGCGGCCGCCGGCATCGTCCTGTTTGTCGCCGTGCAAGTGGCGATGGCCTGCAATGTGGTGCCCAGCCTGCCTTTGCTGTCCGTGCTGTTTACCTTGCTGGGCACGGTGACGGGCCTTGAGTATGCGATCGTCGCGCAAAGCATGCCGGCCAGCCTGACGGGCAGGGCGGCCACGTGCCTCAATTTGCTCATTTTCACGGGCGCCTTCCTGGTGCAGGCGGGCTTTGGCCTGATCCTCGGCTGCTGGCCCCTGAACAGCCAGCAGCAGTATCCGCCGCAGGCCTACCAGGCGGCGTTTGGTGTGCTGGCGGCCTTGCAACTGCCGGGACTTGCGATGTTTTTCATTGGCCGCTACAGGCGTGCCGGGCCATCCGGTAAAATGGCAGCCTGCACAGCGGCAATGATCAACTCCAAGGAAGACTATGAAACTCGTTCGTTATGGACGTCCAGGCAAGGAAAAACCGGGCCTGATCGATGAAGAAGGCAAACTGCGCGACCTGTCCGGCGTGATTGCCGATATTGACGGCGCACAACTGTCCGACAAGGCCCTGCGCAAGCTGGCCAAGCTCGACGAAAAGACCTTGCCTTTGGTGCGCGGCAATCCACGCTTCGGCGTGCCGCTGGCGAAAGTCGGCAAGTTCATCGGCATCGGCCTCAATTATGCGGATCACGCAGCCGAATCCGGCATGGCTATTCCCGCCGAACCGATCGTGTTCATGAAGGCCATTACTTGCCTGAATGGCCCGGACGACAATGTCGTGCTGCCAAAAGGCTCGAAAAAGACGGACTGGGAAGTGGAATTGGGCGTGATCATCGGCACGCGCGCGCAATACGTGAGCGAAGAGGACGCCTTGAAATACGTGGCCGGCTATTGCGTCGTCAACGACATTTCCGAGCGTTCGTTCCAGCTGGAGCGGGGCGGCCAGTGGGATAAAGGCAAGGGCTGCGACACCTTCGGCCCTGTCGGCCCGTGGCTGGTGACGCGCGATGAAGTCATCGACGAGCAGGACCTGGACCTGTACCTGGAAGTCAACGGCAAGCGCATGCAGACCGGCAATACGCAAACCATGATTTTCACGGTGGCGCAGATCGTCAGCTATTTGTCGCAATTCATGACCCTGGAACCGGGCGACGTCATCGCCACGGGCACGCCGCCGGGCGTGGGCCAGGGCCGCAAGCCGCAGCGCTTCCTCAAAAAAGGCGACAGCATGCGCCTGGGTATCGCCGGCCTCGGTGAACAGCAGCAGGACGTGGTCGCCTGGACCGCCTGATGGCCGGTAGTGATATCGACCGTTTGCCCGCGTTGCCGCTGGACCAGCTGGACCAGCAGCAGCGCACGGCCGCGCAAGCCATCATCGACGGCCCGCGCGGGGCGCTGTACGGCCCCTTCGTGCCGCTGATCCGCAGCCCCGAGCTGATGGAAACGGCGCAGCGCATGGGTGAATACCTGCGCTACCGCAGCGCGATCGGCACGCGCCTGTCGGAACTGGCGATCCTGGTGACGGCGCGCCAGTGGGACCAGCAAGTCGAGTGGGCTATCCACGCGCCGCTGGCCGTGCAGAACGGCATCGCGCAAGCGGCCGTGGACGCCATTGCTGAACGGCGCGTACCGCTTGCCCTGAAAGACGATGAGCAAGCCGTGCACGACTTTTGCATCGAGTTGCAGCAGAACAAGCGGATCAGCGACGCCACGTATGCGCGGGCGCTGGCCCTGTTCGGCGAGCACGGCGTGGTCGACTTGATGGGCATCAATGGCTACTACACCTTCCTGGCCATGGTGATGAATGGGGCACAGACGGCCGTGCCGGCATTGGGCGTGCCGCCCATGCCCGCCTGATGAGATGAGTTTAGAGGAGTTCTTCGGCAAAGATGGACAAAGTGTAATGAAGTTGCAATTATTCAATATATAATTTTACTTCCCTTCCATTGCCAACAAGCTCAATGAAAACTCGTCCGTGCTTCACCCTGATGGGCCGCGCCTTCCTGGCGCTGGCCCTTTCTTTTTGCCCCTTGATGACGGTGCGTGCGCTTGCCGCCGAGACGGCCGCCAGCGCCAGCGCTTCCGCCCTGGAAAACTCCGTCGTCAAGGTGTTTTCCACCCTGCGCGGGCCTGATCCGTACAAGCCGTGGAGCAAGGCCGCGCCGCAAGAGGTGACGGGCTCCGGCGTCGTCATCGAAGGCCGCCGCATCCTCACCAATGCGCACGTGGTCGGCTATGCCAGCCAGGTGCAGATCCAGGCCAACGGTGCCGGCGACAAGATCCCGGCGACCGTGCTGGCCATCTCGCGCGGCATGGACCTGGCCTTGCTGAAAATCGACGACGACAGTTTTTTCGCCAGCCACAAAGCCGTGCCGCGCGCCAATGTCTTGCCAGACGTGCGCGATGCCGTGCTCGCGTACGGTTATCCGACGGGCGGCACGTCGCTGTCGATCACCAAGGGCATCGTCTCGCGCATCGAATTCGTGCGCTACAACTTCCCCGTCTCCGGCCTGCGCATCCAGATCGATGCGGCCATCAATCCGGGCAATAGCGGCGGCCCCGTGATCGCTGGCGACAAGATGATCGGCCTGGCCTTTGCCGGCATGCTCAATGCGCAAAACATTGGCTACATCATCCCCAACGAGGAAATCGAGCTGTTCCTGCGCGACCAGGAAAGTGGCGCGCCCAAGGGCAAGCCGGCCATGCGCGACGTGACGCAAACGCTGGAAAACCCCGCGTTGCGCACCTATCTGAAGCTGGCCAAGGGTGTCGAGGGCGCTGTCGTGATGACGCCGGCCAGCAAGGATGCGGCCTACCCGCTCAAGGAGTGGGATGTCATCACGCATATTGGCGATTTTCCCATCGACAACCAGGGCATGGTCAAGCTGAATGCCAACAGCCGCGTGCGCTTCCAGTACCGGGTGCAGCAGCTGGCGAAAGACGGCGAACTGCCGCTGACGGTGGTGCGCCAGGGAGCACCCCTGAAAATCAAGGTACCCGTCTCGGCCGCGCATCCGATGCTGATCGCCGGTCTGCAGGGCAATTACCCGTCTTATTTCATCTTTGGCCCGATGGTGTTTTCGCGCGCCACCACGGAATTCATGGCGGCGCCGAATGGCAACCCGGCGATCCTGGGCGGCATGGCGTTTGCCGGCAATCCGCTGGCCACGCGGCGCGGCGATGCGCCCGATAGCGAGCGCGAAGAGCTGGTGGTGATCGCCGCGCCATTCTTCCCGCACAAGCTGATGAATGGCTACAGTACCCGTTTCTTCTCGGTCGTCGATTCCGTCAATGGCGTGCGCGTGCGCAGCCTGGCGCACCTGGTGGCCTTGCTGCGCGACCAGACCGATGACTTGCTGACGTTCCGCTTCCAGCAGCGCGATGCGGAAATGGTCGTCGTGCCCCGCAAGGACATGCTGGCAGCGACGGAATCGATACTGACGGACAACGGCATCCGCTCGGAAGCGTCGCCCGACATGTTGAAAATATGGAATGAAAAAACGCCGGCGAACTGATCGTTCCCGGCGTTTCGCAAGACAACAGGCGCGGCGCACACCGCGCCTGTTTATTTTAGGCCAGCACTTTTTTCAGCCACGCGCCGATGGCGTCGATTTCTTCCTGGCACAGCGAGTGCTGCATCATGTACTCGCGCCACTCCACCTTGTAACCCATGCCGGTGAGCAAGTCGCGCGACTGCTGTGCGCGGGCTACCGGTACCACGGGGTCGGCCGTGCCGTGCGCCATGAAGACCGGCGTCTGCAGGCTTGCCGGCGTGCGCTCGGCTGCCGTCTTGTCGGCCAGCGGCAGATAGCCGGACAGGCACATCAGGCCGGCCAGCGGTTCCGCGTGGCGCAAGCCCGTTTGCAAGGTCATGGCGCAGCCTTGCGAGAAGCCGGCCAGGATGATGCGGCTGGCGGGAATGCCGCGCGCCTTTTCGCGCGCGATCAGCGCTTCGATCTGCGCCTGCGAGGCACGCAAGCCAGCCTCATCTTCGCGGCGCACGAGGTCGTTCACGAGAATGTCGTACCAGGCGCGCATCACATAACCGTTGTTGATGGTGACGGGCATGGTGCCGGCGCTGGGGAAAATGAAGCGGATGGCGGGGCAGCCGCGCAAATCGAGTTCTTTTACCAGAGGAACGAAGTCGTTGCCGTCTGCGCCCAGGCCGTGCATCCAGATGATGGCGACGGTAGGATTCGGTGCGCTGTCGAGTTCTATGGTTTCCAGCAAGTTGCTCATGTGTTTTCCTCTGGTAATGGTTGCGCCGGACGCAGCGCCGATTTGGGGCGGAAGGCCTTGCAGATGGCCGGATCGGTTTCCATGTAGGGGCCACCGATGAGGTCGATGCAATATGGCACGGCGGCAAAGATGCCGTTCACCAGTTGCACGCCAGCGGCGTCTTTCAAGCCTTCCAGGGTTTCCTTGATGGCTTTCGGCTGGCCCGGCAAGTTCATGATCAGGGCGGCGCGCTCGGGCGTTTCGCGGATCACGGCCACCTGGCGCGACAGGATCGCCGTCGGCACGAATTGCAGGCTGATCTGGCGCATCTGTTCGCCGAAACCGGGCATTTCCTTGGTCCCGACGGACAAGGTGGCGTCCGGCGTGACGTCGCGCCGCGCCGGTCCCGTGCCACCCGTCGTCAGGATCAGATGGCAGTGGCTCAGGTCGACCATGTCGATCAGGGTGTTTTCAATCTGCGAGCGCTCGTCCGGGATCAACCGCTTTTCCAGTCGGAAAGGCGTGCGGATGGCGGCGGACAGCCAGCTTTCCAGGGCCGGGATGCCCAGGTCTTCATATACGCCGCCGCTGGCGCGGTCCGAGATCGACACGAGGCCGATAATCAATTCGTCTTCTATCGTGGTCATGGGGCACCTGTCTATGTCGTAAAAAAACCGGGCTGATCCCGGTTTTTCGTCAATGCTGGGGTCAGACCCCAGTTTTTTACTCGTCGTCTTCGCCTTCAACGTCATCTTCGTCGGCATCTTTCTTGCCGCCGTTTTTCTTCTTGGCGATCTCTTTCAAAATCTGGAAGATTTCACGGTAGGCTTTTGGCGGCTTGTTCTCGGCTTGCTCTTTGCGGGCATTGCGGATCAGGGTGCGCAGGTGCTGCACGTCCAGTTCCGGGTTTTCCGACAGCAAGACGGTCAACGCCTTGTCGTCCGTCAACAGCTTGTCGCGGCGGCGTTCCATCGCGTGCATATTGGCCGTGTCGGCTTTCGACAAGCCTTTCCAGCTATCGATGGTGCGTTGGATGGCGGCAACTTCTTCTTCATCCAGAGTGCGCATCTTCTTGCCCACGTATTGCAGCTGGCGGCGGCGGCCTTCGTGATCCTTGATTTGCTGGCATTCGAGAATGGCGTCGCGCACGTCTTCCGGCATCGGGACGCGCTTGACGCGGTCGCGTGCTTCATTGACGAGTTCTTCGCCCAGCTTTTGCAGGACGGTCATCTGGCGTTTGAGTTCCGATTTCGACGGACGTTCATATTCCTGTTCGAATTCGGTCGATTGGAAGCCGCAAGCTCCCCGGTTTGGATTTGGCATGATATATAAGGCGGGAGAGGACTTGTGGACCGCTCCTGTAAACTGTAAACGACTGCTATGATAACCTTTTTAGCGGCTTTCCGAAGAAAACAGCGCATGAACGACTCCGTATTTACCCATAGTCAAGAGCAATTGCAGCAACTGGCCCGTGATGTGTTGTCTTTTGCGCGGGAAGCGGGCGGCACCGACGCTGCCGTCGAAGTCAGCGAAGGCGGTGGCCTGTCCGTTTCTGTACGAAAAGGCAAGATCGAGACGATCGAGCAAAACAAGGACAAGGGCATGGGCGTGACCGTGTTTGTCGGCAAGAAGCGCGGCAATGCCAGCACCTCCGACTTTTCGCCGTCCGCCCTGCGCGCCACGGTGGACGCGGCCTACAACATCGCCCGCTTCACGGCCGAGGACGATTGCGCGGGCCTGGCCGACGCGGACATGCTGGAAATGTCCCCCCGCGACCTGCAACTGTTCTATCCGTGGCTCATTTCCACCGAGGAAGCCGTCGCACTGGCCCAGCGGGCCGAAGCGGCCGCGTTCGCCGTCGACCCGCGCATCACCAACAGCGAGGGCGCCAGCGTGCACGTGCAGCAATCGCACTTTGTGTCCGCCAATTCGCGCGGCTTCATCGGCGGCTACCCGTTTTCGCGCCACACCCTGTCCGTGGCGCCCATCGCCGGCAAGGGCGCCAAGATGCAGCGCGACGACTGGTATTCATCCGTGCGCGACGCGTCCAAAATGTCGAGCCCGGAAGCCATCGGCCGCTACGCCGCCGAGCGCGCCCTGTCGCGCCTGAATGCGCGTAAACTCGGCACGCGTACTTGCCCCGTGCTGTTCGAGGCGCCGCTGGCGGCCGGTTTGCTCGGTACCTATGTGCAAGCGACCTCGGGCGGCGCCCTGTACCGCAAGTCCACGTTTCTGAACGACTCGCTGGGCACGCAAGTGCTGCCGTCGCATGTGCAGATCTTCGAAGACCCGCACGTGATCGGCGGCGTCGGTTCGGCGCCGTTCGATGAAGAGGGCGTGAAAACCGTCAGCCGCGACGTCGTCAAGGATGGCCTGGTGCAAGGCTATTTCCTGTCGACTTACACGGCCCGCAAGCTGGGCATGCAGACGACGGGCAACGCGGGCGGTTCGCACAATCTGTACCTGACCTCCAAGCTGACGGCCGCCAGCGACGATTTTGTCGCCATGCTGAAAAAGTTGGGCACGGGCTTGCTGGTGACGGAACTGATGGGGCAAGGAACCAATTACGTGACGGGCGACTATTCGCGCGGCGCCTCCGGTTTCTGGGTGGAAAATGGCGTCATTCAATACCCGGTGGAAGAAATCACCATCGCCGGCAACATGAAAGACATGCTGCGCAACATCGTGGCCGTAGGCGCCGACACCTTGCGCCGCGGCACCAAAGAGACGGGGTCCATCCTCATCGAGAGCATGGTGGTGGCGGGCGGCTGAGGCGCAGGCTGATGTATGCCTTGCGGCAGGTCCTGCCTTAGTACTGTTCCCACTCGGCATCGGCGACCACGGCCAGGGTGCCCGCCTTGCCTGCTTTCCTCGCGGGCGCTGCCGTGACGCGCGGCGCGGCGGCGGGCTTGGCTGGCGCGCGTGCCGGAGCGCGGATGGCTTGCACCTGCGCCGGCGGCAGCGGGTGCGTGCCGTCGAGCTTGAACACGCTGACGGCTTCGGCCAGAATGCCCGCCTGATCCTGCAGGGCTTCGGACGCGGCGGCGGCCTCTTCCACGAGGGCCGCATTTTGCTGTGTCACGGCATCCATTTCCGTGATGGCCTGGTTGATCTGTTCAATGCCCGTTTCCTGCTCGTTGCTGGCGGACGTGATCTCGGCCATGATGTCCGTGACGCGCCGCACGCTGCTGACGATCTCTTCCATGGTGCTGCCCGCCTGGTTCACGAGGCTGCTGCCGAGGTTGACCTGGTGCACGGAGTCGTCGATGAGGATCTTGATTTCCTTGGCGGCGGAGGCGGAGCGGTGGGCCAGGTTGCGCACTTCCGTGGCGACCACGGCAAAGCCCCGTCCCTGCTCGCCCGCCCTGGCCGCTTCCACGGCCGCATTCAGGGCCAGGATATTGGTCTGGAAAGCAATGCCGTCGATAACACCGATGATGTCGACGATTTTCTTTGACGAGGCATTGATGGAGTCCATGGTCGTGATCACTTCGGCCACTACCTGACCGCCCTTGCTGGCCACGCTGGAGGCCGATTGCGCCATCTGGTTGGCCTGGCGCGCGTTTTCGCCATTCTGCTTGACGGTGGACGTCAGTTCCTCCATCGACGAGGCCGTTTCTTCCAGCGAGCTGGCTTGCTGTTCCGTGCGCGACGACAGGTCCATATTGCCGGAGGCGATTTCACGCGAGCCGTGGGCGATGGCATCCGTGCCATGGCGCACCCGCGCCACGATGCCTTGCAGATTGTCATTCATCTCTTTCAAGGCCCGCAGCAGCAGGCCCGTTTCATCGTTGCCGCGCGCGTCGATGGTGACCGACAAGTCGCCGGCAGCCACCCGTTGCGCCACCTTGACGGCTTCGGCTATGGGGCGGCTGATCGAGCGGCTGATCAGGATGGCCAGCGCGATGGCAATGGCCGTCGCGGCGCTCGACAGGGACAGGCTCAGGATGATGGCCATGCGCCCATCGGCGCCGGCTTGCTTGCCTTCGCTTTCCATCAGCGATTCCTGGAAGCTGGCCATGGCCGCCAGTGCCGTCAGGAATTTTTCTTGCGGATAACGCAGCTGCGTCAGCAGGAAAATGCCCGCCGTTTCCGATTTGCCTTCTTGTAACAGCTTGATATTCGCATCGCGCGTCTTGCCATAGCCTTCGTGGCCGTTCGCCACGGCCTGGAACAGCTCCTGCCCCTTGGGCGTGTTGACCAGGACTTTCAGGCGCGCCAGCAGTTCCACGTTCTTTTTGACCGACGCCTGTACCTTGGCCACGGAACTGCTGACTTCATCGGCATCGTTGGCGCCGATGATGGCGATGCTCAGGAGGCGAGCCTGGATATTGACCTCGGACTGTATCGCATTGGACAGCATGACCTTGACATAGCGGTCGTTGAGGATTTTTTCCGTCGAGGCATTGATGTTGCGGATGCGGCTGATGGAAACAAATGCCACCATGATAAGCAGGACAATGATCAGGCCGAAACTGAAGGCCAGGCGGGTACTGATTTTAAGCTTGGACATAGGGTATTCATCCTCGGCGGAAAGCGGAAAGCGTGCGCTGGGCATCGTTCTTGCGGACAGGTGGCGTCCGTCCGTGACGATGCTGATGCGGTCAGTGTGCGTTACAGAGAGCTAGCTCGGCAGGTATGGGGCCGTGATGTCAAGGGCAATGCCATGGATGCGCACTGCAGGGCGCCGGTGAGGTGGCCAGCGGCGTATTCTTGAGGGGCCGCGCAGAAGGGCACGGTCCGATTTTGTTGTCCAGTGTAGGACGATAATTTCTGACAGGCAAGATGTTCGCGCAAAAAATCACAGGACCAGCAACGCTTGCCGCGCGGGCAAAAAAAATGCCCCGGCGAACGGGGCATGGGGTCAAGCGGGCCGGTCTGGCCCTGGCGTTCAGGCGCGCAAGGTGGACAGGATAGGCTGCAGCACGGCCGCACCCAGGGCGGCGCTGCGGGCGCCGCTCCAGCCCGTTTGCGGGTCGGGATCGTTGGCATTGTCCTTGAACGGCAATTCCAGGGTCAGCGACAGGCAGCCGAAGGCGTGCGTGATATGGGGCGAACCCATGGCCAGCACTTCCGGCGTGAACGGGCCGTCTTCGTAGCCGTGCTCATCCTGGAAGTCGGGGCTGGCCACCTTGAAGTCGGCGATGAAGCGGTCTTGCTCGGCCTTTTGTGCTGGCGTGAAATTTTCCAGCGCATCGCTGCCGGCCACGAAGACGTAAGGCAAACCTTCGTCGCCATGCACGTCGAGGAAGAGGTCGCAGCCGATTTCATGCATTTTCTGTTTCACCAGGAATACTTCCGGGCTGCGCTCCATCGTCGGCGTCATCCATTCGCGGTTCAGGTTGGCGCCGGCCGCGTTGGTGCGCAGGTTGCCATGCACGGAACCGTCCGGGTTCATGTTCGGCACCACGTAGAAGACGGCGTCCTGCAGGCACTGGCGGGCAAACGGATTGGCCTGGTCCAGCAAGGCTTCGAGCATGCCTTCGACAAACCATTCGGCCATCGTTTCACCGGGATGCTGGCGCGCGATGATCCAGACTTTTTTCTCGGCATCGGCGTCGCCGACCACCAGCAGATTCATGTCGCGGCCTTCGATGGTGCTGCCCAGGTCGATCAGGCGCACCAGCGGCGACGCTTGCGCGCTGTCGATCAGGGCCAGGTGGCGGTCCCATGGGTACGGCTCGAAGTAGGCGTAGTACACGCTTTCTTCTTCGGGCGTATGTTCGATCGTCATCACGGTGCCGTCAAAGCTGGTCGGCACGCGGAACCAGGTTTCGCGGTCGTAGCTGGCGACGGCCTGGTAATCTTTCCAGCCGTCCGGGTAGGCCGACTTGCCTGCGTTCATGAAGCGGATCGTGCACGCCTCGCCTTGCGCGCCTTGCAGGCGGAAGTAAAACCACTGCGTGATGTCGGCGTGGGAATCCTTGCGGATGTTCAGCTCGATGGAGTGGGCATCGTCGGCGCGCAGCACCTCGATCGCGCCGGCGTCGAATTGCTGGCTGATTTTAATGGTCATGAGTGTTCCTGATAAAAACGTATGGGTTTTGCATCGTGTGCAATGGCCCGATGATACCCGTTTTACCCGTGCCTTTGTGCTGGCGCAAACGATGACGGACATGCTTTGCTAACGTGGAAGCTCCAACATGGGAGATCATCATGGATGACAACGGCAAACACATACGCGAACTGGAAAAGAAAGTCAGCGCCCTCAGCGACGCCCTGGCGCATCTGGGCAAGGGCACGACCTTGCAGGAATTGCTGCGCATCATACGTTTCCCCGGCTATACGACGCCGGCCGAATACACGTTCAACGTCGCCATCCTCGACACCATGCTGGTGCAGGCCAACGCGCTGGAAAAGCTGGGGCAGGATTTGCTGGCAGGGGCGAAGCAAGTGGTGGCGAAGCAGTGAACGCCTGAGAAAATGTCCATGGCGGCGTTGCGTTGCCTTGGCGTACTAGTCGTACTGCCTGCGGCCACGCGCCTGGCCCTGAACATTTTTCAGACGTTCAAGTAGTCAGACCGCCAAATCGTTCGTAGAACCACGGCTCGACGTTCGGCGCCTGCGCATCCTCGCGCCGCAATGTCGCCAGGATATGTTCCTCGGCCGCCGCATACGTGATGCGGTACAGGTCGCGCGCCAGCGTATACGCTTGCGTGCCGGGCCACGGTTCGGGTAGCAGTTCGACGGGCAGTTGCGGGTCGTGCAACTGCACGCGGCGGTAGGCGTGCGTCAGCAGCGAGCGGATGACGAACGCCTGCTCCGCGTCGAACACGGGTTCTTCTTGCAGCAGGGTCAGCAGCGGCTGGAAGCTGGCGATGAATTTTTCGTAGCCGGCCATCACTTCCGACAAGTCCCAGCAGTCGCCCACCATGTCGCGCAGGGGGCGCGTGCTCACGCCCGGCAATTCCGTGGTGTGGCAGACGTACAGCTTGCCCTGCACCTCGTTGCGCACGAGGATATCTTCCAGCGCTTCCGCATTGCTGGCGGGGTGGCCGAAGATGCCGGGAGAAATCAAACCATAGCCGGCCCACAATAATTCCTTGCGCAGCGCTCCCCGCTCGGCGGCGCCGATGCTGCCGGCCGGTCCGATCACCAGGGTCCAGCTGCCATCCCAATGCACGACCAGTGGCGCATAGATGCGGCGGTAAGCGCGTTCGAAGCGGGCCAGCGCCTCCGGGCGTATCGTATAGGCGCTGCGGCGGCCGTCGCGTTGCGAGCTGAGCCAGCCTTCCTGCGCCAGGCGGAACACGCTGGTGCGCAATAGCCGGTCATTGACGCCGAATGGCGCCAGCAGTTCGATCAGGCTGCCCAGCCAGATGGCGCCGCCGCGCGGCACGATGGCGTCGCCAAAGATGGTCATCACCAGGGACTTCGAGCGCGGTGGGTCGCTTTCCAGGAAATCGGCTATCCATGCCGTGCAGCGGGTGTTCTTCATGTGGTTCCGGTCTGGCCGTGTTGCGGTCGAATCAATAAAAGCAGCAGTTTACTTGGCTGCGCGGGTAGCGCGGCAATAATTTGCCGGAAGCGCTGGTGGCGCTTTATGGTGTTTTCTCATAAGCAATATCATACGCACAAAAAAGCGGCACAAGATACGATTTTTTAAAATGATTCATATCAAGTGTATGCAAATCGTTTTTTGTATCGTATTATCTGTTCATCGCACCGCGTTGCTGCGCAAAATCAAAGACATGGGAGACACATCATGTACGCACAAATGGTTGAAACCGGCCTCAAGAACGTCCGTTCCCTCGACGACATGGGTCAAGAAGAGCGCGCTTTCCAGGCGCGCATCGACGAAGGCATCAAGATCGAGGCCAAGGACTGGATGCCGGACGCCTACCGCAAGACCCTGATCCGCCAGATTTCGCAGCACGCGCACTCGGAAATCGTCGGCCAATTGCCCGAAGGTAACTGGGTCACGCGCGCACCGACCCTGAAACGCAAGTCCATCCTGCTGGCGAAGATCCAGGACGAAGCGGGCCACGGCCTGTACCTGTACAGCGCTGCGGAAACGTTAGGCGTATCGCGCGACGACTTGCTGGCCGCCTTGCACTCGGGCAAAGCCAAATATTCGAGCATCTTCAACTATCCGACCCTGTCGTGGGCCGACATGGGCGCCATCGGCTGGCTCGTTGACGGCTCCGCCATCATCAACCAGATTCCCCTGTGCCGCTGCTCATACGGTCCATATGCGCGCGCCATGATTCGCGTCTGCAAGGAAGAATCGTTCCATGCGCGCCAGGGCTACGACATCATGATGTCGCTGTGCAAGGGCACGCCCGAGCAGAAAGCCATGGCGCAGGATGCCTTGAACCGCTGGTGGTGGCCATCCTTGATGATGTTCGGCCCGTCCGACGCCGCCTCCGTCAACAGCGCCCAGTCGGCGCAATGGCGTATCAAGCTGTTTTCGAACGATGAACTGCGCCAGCGCATGGTCGACCAGACCGTGCCGCAAATCGAATACCTGGGCTTGACCGTGCCCGATCCCGACCTGAAGTTCAATGCGGAGACGGGCCACTATGAATTCGGCGAGATCGACTGGTCCGAGTTCAACAACGTCCTGAAGGGCAATGGCCCGTGCAACCGCGAACGCCTGCAAACGCGCGTGAAAGCGTACGAAGACGGCGCATGGTTCCGCGATGCCTTGGTCGCGTATGCAGACAAGCAAGCTGCTAACAAAGCGGCAGCGTAATTACATAAGACAGATAGGGGATAGCAACATGAGCAAAGAATGGCCATTGTGGGAAGTTTTCATCCGCAGCCAGCACGGCCTGGCGCACAAGCATGTGGGCAGCCTGCACGCTTCCGACGCCACCATGGCGGTCAACCATGCGCGCGACGTCTACACGCGCCGCAATGAAGGCGTGAGCATCTGGGTGGTGCGTGCGGCCGATATCGTCGCCAGCAGCCCCGGCGACAAGGGCGCCCTGTTCGAGCCGTCGAACAGCAAGGTGTACCGCCATCCCACCTTCTTCCCGATGCCGGAAGAAGTCAAGAACCTGTGATGGGAGCGCCTGCAATGGATGACAAGGTCAACTACCTCTTGCGCCTGGGCGACAACGCCCTGATCCTCAGCCAGCAGCTGTCGCAGCTGTGCGGCAAGGGGCCGGCGCTGGAAGAAGACATGGCGCTGACCAATGTGGCGCTGGACTTGCTGGGCCAGACGCGCTTGTGGTTCAGCTATGCGGCCGAACTGGAAAACGCGGGCCGCGACGAGGACGACATCGCCTTTTTGCGCGACGCCCACGACTTCAAGAACTGCCTGCTGGCCGAACAGCCGAACGGCAATTACGCCGACACCATGATGCGCCAGTTCTTCTTCGACAGCTGGCACTACTTCCAGCTGCTGGAACTGACGAAATCGGCGGACGCGCGCATCGTCGAAGTGGCGCAAAAGTCGATCAAGGAAGTCACGTATCACTTGCGCCGCAGCGGCGACCTGATCGTGCGCCTCGGCGACGGTACGGCCGACAGCCACGCGAAAACGCAGGCCGCCGCCGACAAGCTGTGGATGTACACGGGCGAGATGTTCACGTACGACGCCGTCGACCAGGCCATGGTTGCCGCCGGCATCGCGCCGCCATCGGACGTGCTGCGCCGCGCTTTCCTCGAACACGTGGCCGAGATCTTCGCCGAAGCCACCTTGACCATGCCGGCGCCCGACGCCTGGATGCAAAAAGGCGGCAAGCAGGGCACGCACACGGAACACCTGGGTTTTATTCTGGCCGAGATGCAGTTCCTGCAGCGCGCCTATCCCGGGGCGGAGTGGTAATGAACACGGTCGCTGGCGCCGCGGCGCTGGACGCCGCCCAGGTTTGGGCCTGGCTCGGCGACGTGCCGGACCCGGAAATCCCCGTCATTTCGGTGGTGGACCTGGGCATCGTGCGCGCCGTCGAAGTCACGGATAGCGATGCGTGCATCGTGACGATCACGCCCACGTATTCGGGCTGTCCGGCGATGCAGGTGATCGCCGACGCCGTCACGGAGGCCTTGCGCAGCCATGGCGTGGCCAAGGTGACCTTGGTGAACCAGCTGGCGCCCGCCTGGACGACGGATTGGATGAGCGAATCGGGCAAGGCCAAGCTGAAAGGCTATGGCATCGCCCCGCCGCAGCAGCAGGTGATCGATATCAGCGGCCTGCGTGGCGGCGTCAAGCGCCAGGCGATGCCGAAACTGGACGTGATCTGCCCGAACTGCGGCTCGACGCACACGCAGCTGACCAGCCAGTTCGGCTCCACGCCGTGCAAGGCCCTGTACAAATGCATCGATTGCCGAGAACCGTTTGACTACTTCAAGTGCCACTAAAAAAATCAGGCACACGTTCCGAAGAAACTGGAGATGAAGCATGAGTAAATTTTATCCGCTGTGCGTAGCCAACGTGCGCAATGAAACGCGCGACACCATCGCCGTCACGTTCGACGTGCCATTTGAATTGCAGCAGCAGTTCCGCTTCCAGCAGGGCCAGCACCTGACCCTGCGCGCCAATATCAATGCGGAAGACGTGCGCCGCTCGTATTCGATCTGTTCGGCGGTGCAGGACGGCACCCTGCGCGTGGCCATCAAGCGCACGCCCGGCGGCGCTTTCTCGACCTGGGCGAACGACACCCTGAAGGCCGGCGCCACCATCGACGTGATGCCGCCCATGGGCCACTTCAACGTGCCGCTCGATTGCGTCAACCGCAAACACTACCTGGCCTTTGCGGCCGGCAGCGGCATTACGCCCATCCTCTCCATCATCAAGACGACCCTGCTGACGGAACCTCTGAGCCGCTTCACCCTGTTCTACGGCAACCGCGCCTCGTCGTCCGTCATCTTCAAGGAAGAATTGACGGACTTGAAGGATGTGTACCTGGAGCGCCTGAACCTCGTCTACGTGATGAGCCGCGAGCAGCAGGACATCGAATTGTTCAACGGCCGCATCACCCAGGAAAAATGCGAGCAATTCCTGCAGCACTGGATCAAGGTCGAAGACTACGACAATGCGTTTATCTGCGGCCCGGAAGACATGATGCTGGGCGTCTCCGCCGCCCTGCAGGCGGCCGGCATGCCCAAGCAGAACATCAAGATCGAACTGTTCGCCGCCAGCATCCCGAAAAATGCCCACAAGCCGCGCGCCCAGTTGGCCGCCGACGCCGTGCAGGAAACGGAAGTGACCGTCATCATGGACGGCAACCACACCACCTTCACGATGGACAAGGACAAGGAATCCATCCTCGACGCGGGCCTGCGCGCCGGGCTGGACATGCGCTACTCGTGCAAGGGCGGCGTATGCTCGACCTGCCGCTGCAAGATCCTCGACGGCAAGGTCGAAATGGACGTCAACTACGCGCTGGAAGACTACGAAGTGGCGCGCGGTTTTGTCCTCAGCTGCCAGAGTTTTCCTGTCACCGACAAGGTGATTGTCGATTTCGACCAGGCTGAATAAATGCCGGGGTCAGACCCGCCGGGTCTGACCCCAGATTTCCGCTGCGGGCCAATAAATAAAATAGCGAGACACGCCATGACCTACCAAAACATCCTCTTCACCATCGAGCAGGGCATCGCCACGTTGACCCTGAACCGTCCCGACAAACTGAATAGCTTTACGCAAGCCATGCACGAGGAAGTGCGCGACGCGATCGCCAAGGTGAACGCCGACAGCACCGTGCGCGTCTTCGTGCTGACGGGCGCGGGCCGCGGTTTTTGCGCGGGCCAGGATTTGTCCGACCGCGCCGTGGAGCCGGGTTCGAAGGGCGTGGACCTCGGCGAATCGGTGGAAAAGAACTATGCGCCGCTGGTGCTGGCCTTGAAGGCTTTGCCCATGCCCGTGATTTGCGCCGTCAACGGCGTGGCCGCCGGCGCGGGCGCCAACCTGGCGCTGGCCTGCGACATCGTCATCGCCGGCAAGTCGGCCAGTTTCGTCGAAGTGTTCTGCAAGCTGGGCCTGATCCCGGACACGGGCGGCACCTTCTTCCTGCCACGTTTGATCGGTTCGGCGCGCGCCATGGGACTGGCCATGCTCGGTGAAAAACTGACGGCGGAAAAAGCGGAAGACTGGGGCCTGATCTGGAAATGCGTCGAGGATGCAGAACTGGCGCAGGAAACGCGCAAGCTGGCCGTGCACTTTTCCACGGCGCCAACCAAGGGCCTGGCCTACACCAAGCAGGCGCTGGCCGCCAGTGGCGCCAATACCCTGCCGCAGCAGCTGGCGCTGGAAGCGCGCATGATGAGCGATCTCGGTAACAGCGACGATTACCGCGAAGGCGTGGCCGCCTTCATGGAAAAGCGCGCACCGCAATTCAAGGGACATTGATATGGCAGCTTTGGACAACAACAGTATCGTCGCCGTCATCGGCAGCGGCGCCATGGGCGCCGGCATCGCGCAGGTGGCCGCCGCCGCCGGCTACCGTGTCAAGTTGTACGACACGCGAGCGGAAGCCGTCAGCAAGGCGCTGGCCGACATCGGCAAGATGTATGCGAAGCTGGCCGAAAAGGGCCGCATGACGCAAGGCGATGCGGCCGCCGCCACGGCGCGCCTGCAGGCGGCCGGCAGCCTGGCCGATGTGAGCGATTGCGCCCTGGTGGTGGAAGCCATCGTGGAAAACCTCGACGTCAAGCGCGGCCTGTTCGCCGAACTCGAAGCGCTGGTCGGCGACGACTGCATCCTGGCGACGAACACGTCGTCGATTTCCGTCACGGCGATTGCCGCCAAGCTGCGCCGCCCGGAACGCCTGGTCGGCATGCATTTCTTTAATCCCGTGGCCCTGATGGCGCTGGTCGAAGTGATCAGTGGCCTGGCCACCAGCGAGCAGGTGGCCGCCACCGTCTACGACACGTCCATCGCCTGGGGCAAGAACCCCGTGCATGCGAAATCGACGCCCGGCTTTATCGTCAACCGCGTTGCCCGCCCATTTTACGCGGAAGGCTGGCGCCTGTTGAACGAGCAGGCGGGCGATGCCGCCACCATCGATGCCGTGCTGCGCGAAGCGGGCGGTTTCCGCATGGGGCCCTTCGAATTGATGGACCTGATTGGCCATGACGTGAATTTCTCCGTCACGCAATCCGTGTTCGGCGCCTATTTCAACGACCCGCGTTTCACGCCATCCGTGCTGCAACAGGAAATGGTCAACGCCGGTTTCCTCGGCCGCAAATCGGGCCGCGGCTTCTACCCGTATGGCGAAGGCGCCAGCGCGCCTGTGGCGCAGGCGGAAAGCGCGCAGCCGAAGCCCGAATTCGTCGCCCTGTCGGCCGCCATCGGCGGCGATGGCCGTGGCCATAGCGGCATCATCCACAGCCTGGTGCAGCGGCTGGAGCAGGCCGGTATCACCGTCAGCCGCCGCGTGACGCAGGAAGGCCAGGCGCATGACGAAGCGCCGGCCCTGCATTGCCATGGCGCCGCGATTTACCTGACCGATGGCCGCAGCGCCACCCAGCGCGCGCACGACAACCAGCATCCGGATACGGTGCTGTTCGACCTGGCGCTCGATTACGCCGGTGCCAAACGCATCGCCGTGGCCCGCGCCGACCAGTGCAGCGACGCCGCCTACGCGGCCGTCGTCGGCCTGTTCCAGGCGGCCGGTTTCATCGTCACGCGCCTGGACGACGTGCCTGGCCTGGCCGTCATGCGCACGGTCGCCATGCTGGCCAACGAGGCGGCCGACGCAGTCAACCAGGGCGTGTGCACGGTGGCCGCCGTCGATATCGCCATGCAGAAGGGCGTCAACTATCCGCGCGGACCGCTGGCCTGGGCCGATGCCGTCGGCATCCAGCACATCGTCACCGTATTGCAGCATCTGGCGCTGGGCTATGGCGAAGACCGCTACCGGGTCTCGCCGCTGCTGCGCCGCAAACTCGCCAATGGAGCACCGTTTCATGCCGAATGATATGTCCAATAAGGACCACAACATGACCGCGCAAGCCCTGGCCGAAGCGGCCGCCGCCTCGATGCTGTCGCGCGATAACGCCACCGCCGCCATGGGCATCTCCCTGGCCGGCGTGGGTCCCGGCCATGCGCGCATGACGATGACGGTGCGCGCCGACATGCTCAACGGCCACCAGACCTGCCACGGCGGTTTCATCTTCGCTCTGGCCGACAGCGCTTTCGCCTTTGCCTGCAACAGCTACAACATGAATACCGTGGGCGCCGGCTGCACCATCGACTACCTGGCGCCGGGCCGCGAAGGCGACGTGCTGACGGCGCATGCCGTCGAGCAGGCGCTGGCCGGCAAGAGCGGTGTCTATGACGTCAAGGTCAGCAATCAGGAAGGCCGCGCCATTGCGCTCTTCCGCGGCAAGTCGATCCGCGTGGCCGGCGAAGTGATTAGCAATTGAAGTGACAAGAGCAGGTTTGAACTGCCGGTAGCAATTACACAGTGATAGAAACGATTCAGGAGACAATGATGGTCCAACGTACGCCTTCCCCGAATGACCTCGAGCCGATCGAGTGCGCCAGCAAGGATGAACTGCAGGCGCTGCAGCTCGAACGCATGAAATGGACGCTCAAGCACGCGTATGACAACGTGCCCCATTACCGCGCCGCTTTTGACGAAGCGGGCGTGCATCCGGACGACCTCAAATCCCTGGCGGACCTGGCCAAATTCCCGTTCACCGATAAGAAAGTCTTGCGCGACAATTACCCGTTCGGCCTGTTCGCCGTGCCGCGCGAGCAAGTGGTGCGCATCCACGCGTCGAGCGGCACCACGGGCAAGGCCACGGTGGTCGGCTACACGCAGAACGACATCGATACCTGGGCCAATGTGGTGGCGCGCTCGATCCGCGCCGGCGGTGGCCGCGCGGGCGACATGGTGCACATCTCCTACGGCTACGGCCTGTTCACGGGCGGCCTGGGTGCGCACTATGGCGCCGAACGTCTGGGCTGCACGGTCATCCCGATGTCGGGCGGGCAGACGGAAAAGCAGGTGCAACTGATCCAGGATTTCAAGCCGTCTATCATCATGGTCACGCCATCGTACATGCTCAACATCATCGAGGAATTCACGCGCCAGGGCCTCGACCCGGCGGAATCGTCGCTGAAAGTGGGCATCTTTGGCGCCGAGCCGTGGACGGACGCCATGCGTTCGGAAATCGAAGCGCGCGCCGGCATCGACGCCGTGGATATCTACGGCTTGTCCGAAGTGATGGGCCCTGGCGTGGCGTCCGAATGCATCGAGAGCAAGGACGGTCCCGTCATCTGGGAAGACCATTTTTACCCGGAGATCATCGATCCGGAAACGGGCGAAGTGCTGCCGGACGGCGAAGAGGGCGAACTGGTGTTTACCTCGCTGTCGAAAGAAGCGCTGCCCATCATCCGCTACCGCACGCGCGACCTGACCCGTTTGCTGCCGCCGACGTCGCGCTCGATGCGCCGCATCGGCAAGATCACGGGCCGGTCCGACGACATGCTGATCATCCGCGGCGTGAACGTCTTCCCAACGCAGATCGAAGAGCTGATCCTCAAGATGCCGCGCCTGGCGCCGCAATACCAGCTGGTGGTAACGCGCGACGGCCACCTCGACAAACTGGAAGTGATCGCCGAATTGCGTATCGACCTGACCGCCACCATCTCGGCCAGCGAAACGGACGCGCTGGCGCGCGAACTGGAACACCGCATCAAGACCCACGTGGGCGTGAGCACCCGCGTGCGCCTGGTGGCCGCCGCCGGCATCGAGCGCACCTTGACGGGCAAGGCCCGCCGCGTGGTCGACCAGCGCCCGAAGATTTTCTCCTGATAGCCCGAACAAGGAAGCAGACATGAACGAAGCCTTTATCTGTGACGCCGTACGTACCCCGTTTGGCCGCTACGGCGGCGCGCTGTCCAGCGTACGCGCTGATGACCTGGGCGCGCTGCCGATCGCGGCGCTGATCGCCCGCAACCCATCCGTCGACTGGTCCGCCATCGACGACGTGTTCTACGGCTGCGCCAACCAGGCGGGCGAAGACAACCGCAACGTGGGCCGCATGGCCGCGCTGCTGGCCGGCTTGCCGGTCGACGTGCCGGCCAATACCATCAATCGCCTGTGCGGCTCCAGCCTGGATGCCGTGGGCCTGGCGGCGCGCTCGATCAAGGCGGGCGAAGCTGAGCTGATCATCGCCGGCGGCGTGGAAAGCATGACGCGCGCGCCGTTCGTGATGGGCAAGGCCGACAGCGCGTTTTCGCGCGCGGCGAAAATCGAAGACACGACCCTGGGCTGGCGTTTTGTGAACGGCAAGATGAAGGCGCAGTACGGTATCGACACCATGCCGGAAACGGCGGAAAACGTGGCCGTGGAATTTGGCATCAGCCGCGCCGACCAGGATGGTCTAGCCTTGCGCAGCCAGCAGCGCTGGGCCGCCGCCCATGCTGCCGGCGTGTTCGAGCGCGAAATCGTGCCCGTCGCCGTGCCGCAGAAAAAGGGCGATCCTAAGATGGTCACCAGTGACGAACATCCGCGCCCCGATACGTCGATCGAGATGCTGGCAAAGCTCAAGGGCGTGGTCAAGCCGGATGGCACGGTCACGGCCGGCAATGCCTCGGGCTTGAACGACGGCGCTTGCGCCATCCTGCTGGCGTCCGCCGCCGCCGTCGACAAATACAAGCTGACGCCGCGTGCAAAAGTGCTGGGCATGGCCACGGCCGGCCTGGCGCCCCGCATCATGGGCTTTGGCCCTTCGCCCGCGTCGCGCAAGGTGCTGGCGCAGACGGGATTGACCATAGAGCAGATGGACGTCATCGAACTCAATGAGGCGTTTGCGGCGCAGGCCCTGGCCGTCACGCGCGACCTGGGTCTGGCTGACGATGCGGCCCACGTGAATCCGAATGGCGGCGCGATCGCCATCGGTCACCCGCTGGGCGCATCGGGTGCGCGCCTGGTGATGGCCGCGCTGAACCAGCTGGAACGGATTGGCGGGCGCTATGCGCTGTGCACCATGTGCATCGGCGTGGGGCAGGGGATTGCTGTCGTGATCGAACGCGTATAAACGCGTATAACAAAGTAAAAACAAAAGGCGCAGGCTTGTAAAAAAGCGCCAACCAAAATTGACCGTAGTGCCAACCTGGTGGAGACCATAATGATTGCCAATATCTTCAAGAAAACCCTGATCGCCGGCGTGCTGGCCATGTCCGCAGCGGGTGCGTATGCGGCCGAGAACATCAAGATCGGTTCCGTGCTGTCCGTCACGGGACCTGCCGCCTTCCTGGGCGACCCTGAACTGAAAACCCTGCAGCTGTATATCGAGAAGATCAACGCAGCCGGCGGCGTCCTGGGACGCAAGCTGGAACTCGTGCATTACGACGACGGCAGCGATGCTGCCAAGGCCAACGGCTTTACCAAGCGGTTGATCGAGTCCGACAAGGTCGATGTGCTGATCGGCGGCACGACCACGGGTGCGACGATGGCGATGGCGCCGCTGGTGGAGCGCGCCAGCATGCCGTTCATCTCGCTGGCGGGCGCCGTGGTGATCATCGACCCGGTCAAGAAATGGGTCTTCAAGACACCGCACACGGACCGCATGGCGGCCGAGAAGGTGTTCGAGGACATGAAGAAACGCGGCATCAGCAAGGTGGGCCTGCTGTCGGAAACGAGCGGCTTTGGCGCCTCGGGCCGCAAGGAATCGCAAATTGTCGCCTCCAAATACGGCATCACCCTGGTGGCCGATGAAACCTACGGCCCGAAAGACACGGACATCACGGCGCAGCTCACGCGCATCAAGAATACCAAGGGCGTGCAAGCCGTCTTCGTGTTTGGCCTGGGCCAGGGCCCGGCAGTCGTGACGAAGAACTATGGCCAGCTGGGCATGGCCGCGCTGCCGCTGTACCAGTCGCATGGCGTGGCGTCGGATGAGTATTTGAAACTGTCGGGCAAGTCCGCCGAAGGCGTGCGCCTGCCAACGCCGGCCCTGTTGATCGGTGCCATGCTGCCCGACAGCGACGCGCAGAAGGCCGTCGTCGTCGGCTACGACAAGACGTATAAAGACCGCTACAAGATCGACCCATCGACCTTCGGCGGCTATGCGCTCGACGCCCTGAACCTGTCGGTGGACGCCATCAAGCGCGCCGGCGGCACGGACCGCGAAAAAGTGCGCGCGGCGCTGGAATCGACCAAGGGTTTTGTGGGTACCACCGGTGTCTTCAACATGTCGGCCAAAGACCACATGGGCCTGGATCTGTCGGCGTTCCGCATGGTCGAAGTGAAGAACGGCGAATGGCAATTGTCGAAGTGATGTTCGAAACAAGGTAAGCCGGAAGTACCTGCGCGAGGCCGCCCTCGAAGGCGGCCCGCGCATCGCCGAACATATTGGAGACACCATGGAAGTCGCACAATTTCTACAATTTCTGTATTCCGGGATGACGGTCGGTTCCGCCTATGCGCTGGCGGCGCTGGGCTTTACCATCATCTACAACACCAGCGGCGTGATCAACTTCGCCCAGGGCGAATTCATCATGCTGGGCGGGATGCTGGCCGCCGTGATGTCGGCCGCCGGCGTGCCGCTGCCGCTGGCCATCATCCTGGCCGTCATCGCCACCGGTATCGTTGGCCTGCTGATGGAAAAAACCGTGATCGAGCCGGCGCAAAATGCGCAGGTCATCACGCTGCTGATCATCACCATCGGCGCCTCGCTCGTGCTGCGCGGCCTTGTGCAAATCTGGCTGGGCAAGGATACGCACTCACTGCCAGCGTTTTCCGGCGATGCGCCGATCGAATTCCTGGGCGCCAGCCTGCTGCCGCAAAGCCTGTGGGTGCTGGGCGTGACGGTCGTCATCGTGCTGGTGCTGGGCTGGTTCTTCGGCCGCACCTTGATGGGCAAGGCCATGCTGGCCACCTCGCACAACAAGCTGGCCGCGCAACTGGTGGGTATCAACACGCGCAAGGTACTGCTGTTCTCGTTCGGCCTGTCGGCCCTGCTGGGTGCTGCGGGCGGCATCCTCGTCGCACCGATCACTTACACGTCCTACGACGCTGGCATCATGCTGGGCCTGAAAGGCTTTGTCGCCGCTGTTCTCGGTGGCCTCGGTGGCGGCGCGGGCGCGATTGCCGGTGGCCTGATCCTCGGCATCGCCGAAGCCATGACGGCCGGCTACATCTCGTCGGCCTACAAGGACGCGGTGCCCTTCGTGCTGATCCTGCTGATCCTGTTCTTCCTGCCGCAAGGCTTGTTCGGCGCTAAAAATTCGGAGCGTGTATGAAGAATTTATTTACCCGCTCGCGCCATGGCGGCCTGCTGGTGCTGGCACTCGTGCTGGCCATTCTGCCCCTGTTCCTCACCAACGCGTTCTACTATGACGTGGCGATCCGCATTGCGCTGAACGCCATCGTCGTCATCGGCCTGAACCTGTTGATGGGCTACACGGGCCAGATCAGCCTCGGTCACGCGGGTTTCTATGGCCTGGGCGCGTATGCGTCGGCCGTGCTGACCACGCACTACAACTGGCCGCCGCTGGCCGCGCTGGCCGCCGGCGCCGTCGCGACTGGTCTGCTGGCACTGCTGCTGGCCCGCCCCGTCTTGAAGCTCAAGGGCCATACGCTGGCCATGGCGACCCTGGGCCTGGGCATCATCATTTCCATCGTCATCAACAACGAGACGCAGTGGACGGGTGGCCCGGACGGCATCGGCGTGTCCGCCTTCAGTGTCGCCGGCCTGGAAATCGCCGGTGAAAAATCGTGGTACCTGGTGTGCGCCGTATTGCTGCTGCTGGTCACATGGCTGGCGTTGAATCTGATCGACTCGCCTGTCGGGCGCGCGCTGCAGGCGATTCACGGTTCGGAAGTGGCGGCCCGCGTCGTCGGCGTCGATACGACGCGCTTCAAGGTGCGCGTGTTCGTGCTGTCGGCCGTCATTGCCAGCATCGCGGGCAGTATCAGCGCCCATTACATCGGTTTCATCACGCCCAACCTGGCCGGCTTCTTCCACTCGATCGAGCTGGTGACGATGGTGGTGGTGGGCGGCATGGCGTCGATCTTCGGTTCCATCATCGGTGCGGCGCTGCTGACGATTCTGCCGCAGCTGCTGTCCAGTTTTGAAGGCTGGGAAACGGTGGTGTTTGGCGTGATCCTGATGGCCACCATGATCTTCATGCCGAAAGGCCTGGTACCGAGCCTGGCCAGCCGTTCGCGCAAGCGGGCAGCCACGCCGAAAGCACCGCCTAAATCTGCACAGGAGGTCTGAGATGTTGACAATTAACAAGCTGAGCAAGAGCTTCGGCGGCGTGCACGCGGTGCAGGACGTCAGCTTTACGGTCAAGGAAGGCAATATCCACTCCGTGATCGGGCCGAACGGCGCAGGCAAGACGACTCTGTTTAACCTGATCACCGGCGTCTATACGCCGACCAAGGGCGAAATTTTGCTCAATGGCGAGAACGTGGCCGCCATGTCGCCCGATGCGCTGGCGCGGCGCGGCATGAGCCGCACCTTCCAGAACCTGCAGGTGTGCATGAACATGACGGCCATCGATAACGTGATGGTGGGCGCGCACCTGCGCCTGAACCAGAACCTGTTCGCTTCCATGCTGCGTTTGCCGTCCGTGCGCCGCGCCGATGCGGCCTGCCGTGATGAAGCGGCGGGCCTGATGGAATTCGTCGGCGTGGGCCGGCATGTCGATGACGAGGCGGGGCAGATGTCGTATGGCGCATTGAAGCGCCTGGAAATCGCCCGCGCACTGGCGGCCAAGCCGAAAGTGCTGCTGCTCGATGAACCTGCGGCCGGCTTGAACCACACGGAGACAGGCGAGATCGAAGCCCTGATCCGCAAGGTGGCGCAATCGGGCGTAACGGTGGTGCTGGTCGAGCATGACATGAAACTGGTGATGAATCTGTCGGACCATATCCTGGTGCTCGACTATGGCAAGAAGCTGGCCGAAGGGACCGCTGCCGAAGTGCGCGCGAACCCCGACGTGGTGGCGGCCTATCTGGGAGTGGCGGCATGATGAAGATGGAAAAACCCCAGGCACCGCTGGTGCTCGATATCGTCGGCCTGACCAGCCATTACGGCCGCATCCAGGCCTTGCACGGCATCGACCTGCAGGTGCGCCAGGGCCAGCTTGTGGCGCTGGTGGGCGCGAATGGCGCCGGCAAGACCACCCTGCTGCGGGCGATCTCCGGCGTGCAGCCGATCAGCGCCGGCAGCATCACCTTCGCCGGCCAGGACGTCAGCCGCATGAGCGCCGACAAGCGCGTGCGCAGCGGCATCTGCCAGGTGCCGGAAGGGCGCCAAGTGTTCGGCCCCATGACGGTGGAAGACAATCTGCGCCTGGGCGCGTTTACACGTCCGCCGCAAGACGTGGCCGGTGACATGGAGCGCATGTACGGGCTGTTCCCGATCCTGAAGGAAAAGCGCTTGCTGCTGGCCGGGACCTTATCTGGCGGACAGCAGCAGATGCTGGCCATGGCGCGCGCGCTGATGGGCCGTCCGCAACTGCTGCTGCTCGACGAGCCGAGCATGGGCCTGGCGCCGCTCCTGATCGCGGAAATCTTCCGCATCGTGGCCGAACTGCGCGACCAGGGCATCACCATCTTCCTCGTCGAGCAGAACGCCCATGCGGCCCTGTCGATTGCCGACGTGGGCTATGTGATCGAGACGGGCGCCATCACCTTGTCCGGGCCTGGTCCTGAATTGCTGCATAACGAGCAGGTGCAGAGCGCCTACTTGGGTATGTGATGACGTAGGTCGGATTAGCGCTTGCGCGTAATCCGACATCAGCCGCTACGGCTGGCAATAATGTTTTGGAGAGCAATATGGTCAAAGTCTACGAAATCAACGGCGTCACCCCCGTCGTCCACCCCAGCGCCTACGTGCACCCGTCGGCGGTGCTGATCGGCGACGTGATCATCGGGCCGCGCTGCTATATTGGCCCGCTGGCATCGATCCGCGGCGACTTCGGCCGCCTGATCCTGGAAGAAGGTGCGAACCTGCAGGACACCTGCGTCATGCACGGCTTTCCCGGCTGCGACACGGTGGTCGAAGTCGACGGCCATGTCGGCCACGGCGCCGTGCTGCACGGCTGCCGCATCGGTCGCAATGCGCTCGTCGGCATGAACGCCGTGGTGATGGACAACGCCGTCATCGGCGAGGAATCCATCGTCGCCGCCATGAGTTTCGTCAAGGCGGGCATGATCGTCGCGCCGCGCAGCATGGTCGTCGGCACGCCCGCCAAGATCATCCGCGCACTGACCGACGATGAAATCAAATGGAAAAGCTCGGGCACGGGCCAGTACCACGAACTGGCCGTGCGCTCCATGCAGACGATGCGCGAAGTGGAAGCCCTGACGCAAGTCGAGGCGAACCGCCAGCGCCTGAATTTCGAATCCGCCTTGCCGCTGCACCTGCACAAGAACGCAGCGGCGCAGTAACCTTTAACCCTTTAAATGCTGGGGTCAGACCCGAGGGGTCTGACCCCTAACGGAGAAACCACATGGCTCAAATATCCACCCTGCAAAGCCTGATCGCCGGCCGCTGGCTGGGCGAAAGTGCCGCCGTGCCCCTGCACAGCGCCTTGAACAACCGCGTCATCTATCACACGCATGCGGAAAAGATCGACTTCGACGAAGCCGTCACCTATGCGCGCAAGACGGGCGTGCCGGGCCTGATGGCGCTGGACTTCCAGCAGCGCGCCGCGCGCCTGAAGGCGCTGGCCCTGTACCTGGTCGAGCGCAAGGAAGAGCTGTACGCGATCTCGCACCTGTCGGGCGCCACGCGCGCCGACAGCTGGGTCGATATCGAAGGCGGCACGGGCACCCTGTTCGCCTACGCCAGCATGGGCAGCAACGAGCTGCCGTCGTCGAACGTACTGCACGAAGGTCCGGCCATCGCGCTTGGTAAAAAAGGCGGTTTCGCCGGCACGCACATCCTGGTGCCGCGCGGCGGCCTGGCCGTGCATATCAACGCCTTCAACTTCCCCATCTGGGGCTTGCTGGAAAAATTCGCGCCCAGCTTCCTGGCGGCCATGCCCTGCATCGCCAAGCCGGCCACGGCGACGAGCTATCTGACGCAGGCCGTCGTGCGCATGATGCATGAATCGGGCTTGCTGCCGGCCGGCAGTTTGCAGCTGGTGATCGGCTCCACGGGCGACTTGCTGGACCGCCTGAACGGCCAGGATTTCGTGACATTCACGGGTTCGGCCGCGACGGCCGCCAAGTTGCGCACCAATCCCAACCTGATTGCTCAGTCCGTGCCCTTCAACGGCGAAGCCGATTCGCTCAATTGCGCCATCCTGGCACCGGACGTCACGCCAGACGATGTGGAATTCGACCTGTTCGTCAAGGAAGTCGTGCGCGAGATGACGGGCAAGTCGGGCCAGAAGTGCACGGCGATTCGCCGCATCATCGTGCCCGAGCACCTGATGGACGCCGTCGGCACGCGCCTGCGCGAGCGCCTGGCCAAGGTGGTGGTGGGCGATCCGTCCATCGAAGGCGTGCGCATGGGCGCGCTGGCGTCGAAAGAGCAGCAGAACGACGTGGCCGAACGTGTCGCCACCCTGTCGCAGGGTAATGAAGTGGTGTTCGGCGCGGCCGACGGTTTCAATCCGCTCGGTGATGGCGCGCAGGACGGCAGCTTCTTCTCGCCGACCTTGCTGATGTGCCGCGACGCCTTCGGCAACGACGCCGTGCACGACGTGGAAGCGTTCGGCCCTGTCAGCACCATGATGGGTTACCACGATATCGACGAAGCGCTGGCCCTGGCCGCGCGCGGCAAGGGCAGCCTGGTGAGCACCCTGGTGACGCGCGATCCGAAGATCGCCGCGCGCGTGGTGCCGCAAGTGGCGGCCACGCATGGCCGCGTGCACGTGCTCGAGCGCGTCGCTTCCGTCGATTCGACGGGCCATGGCTCGCCCTTGCCGCAACTGAAGCACGGCGGCCCTGGCCGCGCGGGCGGCGGCGAAGAGCTGGGCGGCGTGCGCGCCGTGCGCCATTACCTGCAACGGGCGGCCGTGCAAGGCTCGCCGACGATGCTGGCGGCCATCACCGGTGAATATGTGCGCGGCGCGGACGTCAACGAAAGCCCGATCCACCCGTTCCGCAAGCACTTCGAGGACTTGAAGACGGGCGACTCGCTGCTCACGCACCGCCGCACCGTCAGCGAAGCGGACATCGTCGCCTTCGGCGGCATCTCGGGCGACTTCTTCTACATGCACTTCGACGAAATCGCGGCCAAGGAATCGCAGTTCGGCAAGCGCATCGCCCACGGCTATTTCGTGCTGTCGGCCGCCGCCGGCCTGTTCGTCTCGCCCGGTGTCGGTCCCGTGCTGGCCAACTATGGCCTGGACAACCTGCGCTTCGTCGCCCCCGTCGCCATTGGCGACACCATCCGCGCCCGCCTGACGTGCAAGCGCAAGGTCGACCGCAACCGCAAGGACGTGTTTGGCGTGGGCCAGGGCGTGGTCGCGTGGGACGTGCAGGTGACGAACCAGAATGAGGAACTGGTGGCCAGCTACGACATCCTGACCCTGGTGTCGAAGCGCGAGTAAGCATCTGCTGCAGCACTGGTGTGAACGGCGCCGCCCGCGATCTTCGCGCGGGCGGCGCTTTTTTTATCGCGGTTCTTTTTGTCTTGAATTATCCATAAGTGTATGAAAAACATAGCGTAAGTGTGGTTTTGCACGGCGTGCTATTTAGATAAACCCCTCTAGAACGCGTGCTTTTTCCGTGAAAAGAGGTGAATTCGTTCATTGCCTCAAGAAAACTTTCCAACGTAAAACCTTTTCTCTGTAGCATGGTTTTACTCACTGGTTACGCCGCCATCACGCCCAAGGCGATGGCGGCGCGAAAAAAACGGACCCGGCCTTTTACGGCCGGTGAGCCATCGACCTCGAGCCCAACTCCACGTTCACCGCTACGGGTATTTAATTACTATGAATAAACACGTCCTGATTTTCCTGCTGGCCATGCCCCTGGCCATCAGCCATGCCTATGCCGAAGAGCCCACCGGCCCCGCGGTCAAGATCAGCGGTTACGGCAGTGCCGCCCTGACCATGGCCGATACCGACAGCGCGCAGTTCGCGCGCCCGAACCAGGCGGCTGGCGCCAGCAAGACAGCCCGCACGGGCGTCGATTCCAACCTGGGACTGCAAGCCAATGTCACCGTCAACCCGTGGCTGTCGGCCACCGTGCAGGGCCTGGCGCGCAAGGATGGCGAGGATGATTTCGGCGCCGAACTGGCGTGGGCCTTCGCCAAGGCCAAGGTGTCGGACAGCTTCAGCGTGCGCGTCGGCCGCATGGGTCTGCCCGTCTTCATGATTTCCGATTACCGTAACGTCGGCTATGCCAACACCATGCTGCGTCCACCCGGCGAAATGTATTCGCAGGTTCCCCTGAACAGTATTGACGGCATCGACGGCACCTACCAGTTCAGCGCGGGCGACACCAGCATCACCACGCAGCTGGCGCTGGGCCGCACCAAGGCCACCCTGGCCACGGGCCCCGCTTCGACCGTGCAGGTGGAAGGCAAGTCCATCGTGGCCCTCAACGTCGTGGCCGAACATGGCCCCGTCACCGTGCGCTTCGGCCGTGCCGAGACCAAGCTGACGATCAACGATTCGCCGAGCTTGAATACCCTGATGGGCAGCTTGCGCGCGGCCGGCAGCGGCTACAGGATCGCTCAGCTGGGCGCTCTGGCCGATGCGCTGGAAGTCAAGGACAAGAAGGCGTCATTCACGTCCGTGGGCCTGGGCCTGGACTGGAACAATGTGCTGGTGCAGTCCGAATATGCGAAGCGCAAGACGGACAGCTACGTCAGCGACAGCACCTCGTGGTACGTGATGGGCGGCTACCGCATCGGCGCCTTTTTGCCCTACTACAGCCACGCCAGCCTGAAGGCCGATGGCCGCGTGAACAACACCGTGCCCGCATCCTGCCCGGCCGGTTATCCGGCCGCCTGCACGCCGACCCTGCGCGCCCTGTCGGCCGGTGTCGACACCCTGGCCACCATGCGCAACCAGCTCGAGCAATCGACGGACAGCATCGGCGTGCGCTGGGATTTCCACCGTTCGGCCGCGCTGAAAGTGCAGATCGACCGCATCAAGCCGAAGAATGGCCCGGGCCTGTTCGTGCAAGCCAAGCCAGGCTTCCATGGCCCCGTCACGGTGGCTGCCGCCGCCATTGATTTCGTTTTCTAAGGAGCGCCGCATGAAACCCCATATTTTTGCGGCTGCCTTGCTGGCGCTGTCGACCGCTGTTCCCGCCATGGCCGAAGTGGTCGTGGTGGTCAATGCTAAGAGCGCCGCCGGCGCCATGACGAACGAACAGGTGTCGCAATTTTTCCTCGGCAAATCGACGGCAATGACGCCGATCGACCAGCCGGAAAGCGCTCCCGTGCGCGCCGAGTTCTACAAGAAGGTGACGGACAAGGAACCGTCGCAGGCGAAGGCCCTGTGGTCCAAGCTGGTCTTCACGGGCAAGGCCACCTTGCCGAAGGAAGTGGCCAATAGCGCCGACGTGAAGAAGGCCGTGGCCGCCGATCCGAAAGCCATCGGCTATATCGAAAAGAGCGCCGTCGACGCCAGCGTCAAAGTGGTTCTGACGGCGCCGTAAAGCCGGCCCGGGCCGCCCGCCATGCGGCGGCCCGGTACACATATCATCAGGAGACAGCAATGAGCATCAAACGCAAGATATGGGCGCTGCCTGTCGTCTCGGCCGTGATTTTCGGGCTGGGGCTGGCCGTCAGCGCCTATCTGTCCACGGCCACGCTCAATTCCATCCACGCCACGGAAAGCGCCGACTATCCCGTGCTCGACATGGCGAAGTCGCTGACCCTGGACGTGGCCGCCGTGGGTGACGCCCTGCGCGACGCCGTCAGCGAAGGCGACAAGGAGCGCATCGGGCAAGTCGGCGGCCAGGCCGTCAAGCTGCGTGAAAAACTGGCCGCCTTTGCGGCGATTCCCGGCCAGCGCGAGCAGGGCCAGCGCCTGGGCAAGGAATTCGATGCCTACTATGCGCCGGCACTGAGCGCGGCGCGCATCATGCTGGAAATGGAAGAGGGCGACCCGCAAGCGACCGTGGCGCGCATGCAGGGCGCGCTGGCGGTCCTCAACACGGACCTGGCCAAGACCAACGAACAGGCGCAATTGCAGTTCAAGCAGGGCATCGAACGCAGCGCGGCCAATGTGCGCAATGCGCTCAATACCAGCATCGCCGTGGCGCTGGCCGTCATCGTCTGCCTGGTGGCCGTCTCGCATTTTGTCGTGCGCGCCATCTGGCAGCAGCTGGGCGGCGAGCCCGAATATGCGCGCCAGATCGCGCGCGCCGTGGCCGATGGCGACCTCTCGATGCAGATTGTGACCGAGGCGGGCGACCAGGACAGTCTGCTGGCGGCGCTGAAGGAGATGCGCGGCCGGCTGGCCGGCATGGTGTCCGGTATCAAGGCGTCGGCTGAAACCATCCAGGTGGCCAGCGCGGAAATCGCTCAGGGCAATGCGGACCTGGCGGCGCGCACGGAATCGCAGGCAGGCAGCCTGGATCAGACAGCGCGCAGCATGGACAGTCTGACTTCCACCGTGCGTGACAACGCCGCCAACGCGGGCCAGGCGCACGAACTGGTGGTGTCGGCATCGTCGGTGGCCGTGAAGGGCGGGCAAGTGGTCAGCCAGGTGGTCACCACCATGGGCGAGATCAACGATTCCTCGAAACGCATCGTCGACATCATCGGCGTCATCGACGGCATCGCCTTCCAGACGAACATCCTGGCCTTGAACGCGGCCGTGGAAGCGGCGCGCGCCGGAGAGCAGGGACGCGGCTTTGCCGTGGTGGCGTCCGAAGTGCGTAGTCTGGCGCAGCGCAGCGCGGCAGCGGCGCGCGAGATCAAGCAACTGATCGGCGATTCGGTGGCCAAGGTGAACGTCGGTTCGAAGCTGGTCGACGAGGCGGGGCTGACCATGGGCCAGATCGTCGATTCCGTGAAAAAGGTGGCTGACATCATGGCTGACATCAGCGCCGCCAGCCAGGCGCAAAGTGCTGGCATCGGCGACATCGGCGTGGCCATCGGCAGCATGGACCAGATGACGCAGCAAAACTCCGCGCTGGTGGAAGAAGCGTCGGCGGCGGCCGAATCGCTGCAGGAGCAAGCCGTGCAACTGGGCACGGCGCTGGCCGTGTTCAAGCTGGCGCAGGGCGGCGCTGTGTCGGATTACGCGCAAGGCGCTAATCCGACCTACCGGGCATTGGTGTGTGCGTAGGTTGGATTAGCGCAGCGTAATCCAACACCCGGCTTAAGCCCGCAGCCCGAACGGATCATCGATGCTGTGCGCAGGTTGCGTGAACCAGCGGGGACCGTCTGCCGTCATGTAAAAATGGTCTTCGTGGCGGATGCCGAATTCGCCGGGGATGCAGATCATCGGTTCGTTCGAGAAGCACATGCCCACGTCGAGCGGCGTGGTGTCGTTGCCCACCAGGTAGGGCCACTCGTGGATATCGAGGCCAATGCCGTGGCCCGTGCGGTGCGGCAGGCCTGGCAGCTTGTAGCCGGGACCGTAGCCATCGGCTTCCAGCGACACGCGCGCGGCGCGGTCCACGTCGCCACAGGGCACGCCCAGTTGGGCGGCGGCGAATGCGGCGGCCTGCGCGGCCTTTTCGCTGTTCCACACGCTGCGCTGGCGTTCGCTGATGGCGCCAAACACATAGGTGCGCGTGATGTCGGAGATGTAGTTCATCACCTGGCAACCCGTGTCGATCAGTACCGTGTCGCCCGCTTTCAGGGTTTGCACGTAGTTGACGCCATGCGGATAGGCCGTCGCCTCGCCGAACAGCACGATGCAGAAATACGAGCGGGGCGCGCCGACCTTGCGGTGCGCGCGCTGGATGAATTCTTCCACTTCCACTGTCGTGATGCCTTCGACCAGCATGCTGGCCGTGGCCACGTGCACGGCCAGGGTCATGTCCATCACGCGCTGCATCAGGGCGATTTCCGCCGGAGACTTGCGGCTGCGGCAGTAGGCCGTGACGGCGCGCGCGTTTTCCAGCGTATAGCCGGGGGCCAGCGGCTTGATGCCATCGTAGATGAAGAAGGCGGCGCTTTCGCAGATGCCCACGCGCGGCGGCGCGGCCGTATCCTGGGTTATCCCCATGCGCGCCAGCACGTCGGCGAACAGCTGGTACGGGCTTTCATGCTCTTCCCAGCAATTGACACGGCCTTCGATGAGCATGAAGCCTTGCAAGGTGCTTTCCTCGAACGCGGGGGCGATGTATTCGATGTCGCCGCTGGCCGGCAGGATGGCGCCCACCATGCGTTCGCTGGCATACCATTTGGTGCCCGTGAAATAGGTGAGGTTGGCGCCCGCGTTCAAGTAGATCGCGGCGATGCCCTGCTGGCGCATGAACGCTTGCGCCTTGGCGATGCGTTGCGCATGTTCGTCCTTGCCGATGGCGACCATGCCGCCCGTCATGTCCGACAGCGATGCCAATGCCTGTTCGATGGAAGTGCCACCTATGCTCATGCCTGCTCCTTTGCTCGATGCTGAATATGGAATGCGGGCATGATATCAGTTCGCGCCTTTCGGCTTGAGCCCGGGCGCGCCGCCGGCCGCATCGGGCGGGGCCAGCACCAGGTCGTGCGGATACGTGAAGTGCCAGTCCGCGTAGCGCTGCTTGCGGCGCAGGCTCGCGTCTTCATCGAGAAAATTGTCCTGCTTGATGGGCAGCTGCGGCGACAGCGAATGGATGCCGACGATGCGTCCCTCCTGCCGCAGCAGACCCCACTCCGCCTTGCCCGTGACGGGATCCGCATACAGGCGGCGCAGATGCCGCCGGGCGTTGGCGAAGCGCGGGTCGCGCAGCAGTTCCTGCAGGGTCAATGGATAGCGGGGCCGCCCGTCGCCCGGCGTGCTGTCGTAGTAGCGGCCCAGCGCATTGCGGAATTCATGGCCGATGAACAGTAGCTCGCGCTCCTTGTCGCGCCGCGCGGCCGTGGCATGCAATTCGCTGGCCAGTACCAGGCCCACGCCCATGAAGGCCACCAGCATCAGGGTCCAGATATACGCGAAGCCCTGTGCGCGGCGTTGAAAACTAGAGCTGCTCAAAGGGGATGCCCTCGCGCGTCTTGCCCTTGGCGCCGCTGCGCACGTCGGCCACGCCGCCGATCTCGCCATTGGGCGAAGGGATCAGCTGCCAGGTGGCGGCGGACTCCGTGACGGGGTCGAGCGGCACGCTGCGGAAATAATGGTGGGTCACCAGGTCGGCCAGCGCGGCCGGATACTCGCCCTTGTCGGCATAGTATTTATCGAGGCTGCTCCTGAGTACTTGCAGGTTTTCCTTCAGCGCGACTTCCTTCGATTTTTCCACGGAACCGAAATAGCGGGGGATGGCGATCGTCAGCAGCAGCGAGATGATCGCCAGCACCACCAGCAGTTCGACCAGGGTGAAGCCGCGACGTCGAGAGGAGGCAGGCATCGGGTTCACCATTGATTGAGCGGCACGCCGTTCAGGCCCACCTTGGTCGAGCGCGAGGCGACATCGAACACGTCCTCGCCTTCGCTGGGATTGTCGGGCGGCGAGGCATAGGCGCGCTTGCTCCAGCTGTCGGCGGCGCTGCCTTCTTCCCTGGGCTGGAACGGGTCGCGCGGCAAGCGGCGAAGGAAATAGATGTTTTGCTTGGAAGGGCTGCGCTGGTCGGGCACGCCCTCGACCAGTTCCTCGAGTTTTTTCGGATAGCCGGAGGCGCCCAGCGACAGCTTGATGCGGCCATTGTCCGAAGCGCGCTTGTAGGCATCGATCGCTTCGCGCATCTCGATCAGGGCGCTGCGCAACTGCTGCTCCTTCGCCCGTTGCAAGGCCACCTGCGCCATCGGCACGGCCACCGTGGCCAGGGTCGCCATGATGGCCAGGGTGATCATCAGCTCGATGAAGGTAAATCCCCTTGGTTTCACTGGCCACCCTTGCCTGATTTTTCGCCAGCCGCAGGCGCCTCGTCGCCGCCCGTCATGGGCGAGCCGGCGCGTGGCGCGGCCTGCTCGGGCGCGGCGATCGCCTCGGGAGAGCCGCCCACGCTGGCGCGGCCACCCACGGATGCTTCGGTGCCGGAATTGAATTCGGCCGTCATCAGGTCCGGGCGGCGGATGCTGCGCAGCAGGCGCGGCGTGATCGACAGTACGATCTCGCTGCGCATGGCGTCGTCCTTCTGGCTGCCGAACAAACGGTTCAGCACGGGCAGTTCGCCCACGCCCGGCACCTTGTTGGCCGTACCCCGGTCTTCATCGCTGATCAGGCCGGCCAGCACCTGCGTTTCGCCATCCTTCAGGCGCAGGACCGTGGACGCGCTGCGCGTGCCGATCTGGTAAGCCTGCGTGCCCGTCTTGCTGATGACTTCCTTGACGACGTTTGACACTTCCAGGTTGATCTTGATGGCCACCTCGTCGTCCAGGTAGACGTTCGGTTCCACGTCGAGTTTCAGGCCCACGTCGATGTAGTTGACGCTGTCGGAGCTGACGCCGTTATTCGTCGTGACGGTAATGACGGGCACGCGGTCGCCGATGAGGATCTTGGCTTTTTCCTTGTTGCGCACGCGGATGCGCGGATTGGCCAGGATATTGCTGTCGCTGTCCGTCTTGTTGGCGTTCAGGGTGACGCCGCCGATGCCCAGGTTGATATTGTCGCCATTGATGCGGTGCAGGTCCGCCACTTTCAGGCCGCCCAGGCCTCCCGTGCTGCCTGCAACGCCGGCCAAGGTCAGGCTGGCCTGGTCCGGCCAGCGCACGCCCAGTTCCATCAGGCGCGTGCGCTTGACTTCCAGCACCTCGACTTCCAGCATCACTTCCGGATCGGCCAGGTCCTGCACATTGATGATGCGCTCGGCCATGCGCACCATTTCCGGCGTATCGCGCAGCATGATGATGCCCAGGCGTTCATCGGTGACGACGTCCTTGGCCTTGAGCAGGGTCTTGATGGAAAACGCCACCGTCTTGACGTCGGCATTGGCGAGGAAAAAAGTGCGCACGACGAGCTGCTGGTAATCCTTCACCTTTTGCGGCGTGTTCGGATAGATCGTGATCGATTTGTCGCTGGTGACGCTTTGTTCCAGCTGGTTGGCGCCCAGCAGCATGGCAATCGCCTCTTCGATGCTGGTGTCGCGCACGGAGATCGTGGCGCGCAGGGCCGGGTCGACTTCCTTGTCGAAGACGAAGTTCAGGCCCGACACTTTGCTGATGAAATCGAACACGGAGCGCAGCGGCGCGTCGCGAAATTCGAGGGTGACGGGTTTCCTGTAGGCGGCCGCCAGCTTGCCGCCGGCCGGCAGGCTTTTCGACGACGCTTCGCCGATGCGGCTTTTCAGGGCCAGCGCCTCGCGCTGCGCGGGGCGTTCCTGCAGCACCTGGCGCAAGGCTTCCTGCGCCTGCGCGACATTCGCTTCGCCACCGCGCTGGTAGCTGGCCTGCGCTTCCTGCACCAGCTTGCGGTGCCGTTCATCCTGCGCCACGCCGGCCAGGCCCCGCTGCGCCACGTCGTTGCTGGCGTCCAGCGCCAAGGCCTGCTGGTACAGCGCTTGCGCTTCGGGCAGCTTGCCCTGCTGGCGCAGCGCCTCGGCGCGGCCATTCAGATTGTTCAGCGCGCGCATCCTGCCGTTGGTGACGGCGATGCGGTACTTGGCGTTGGTCGGTTCGGCCTGCGCCGCCTGTTCCAGCAGGGCCAGTCCCTGTTCCGTGCGCCCCGCGCCCAGCATGGCCTGGCCATCGTTATAGGCCTGGTTGCCGGCGCAGGCGGCCAGCAGGGACAGCACTGGGAGCAGGGTGATGAGATTACGAGACATACGTGCGGCGCGTCGTTTCAATTGAGGTCCCCTACGGCGAGTGTCTGTTTCAGGTTGAGCGGCAGATAGGTAAATTGCAGGGCGCCTTGCACCACGCCGTCGAAGCGGTAACGCTCTTCGAGCGTGTCGCCGGGGCGCGCCACCACGTTGCGTTCGCCCGCTTGCAGGAAGTAGGCCGCCTTGCCTTCGTCGACAAAGCGGCCCAGGAATTGAAATGGCAGCGGTGGCGGCGCGTTCGCATCGACGCGGGCGGCGGGCAGCGCGGCCTGGGCCGCCTGCTGGTCGAGCATGATTTTTTTCGGCGTCTCAGGTTGCCAGCTTTGCTTGGCGAACAGGCTGGCCGCTTCCTCGTCGTCGAGTCCACGGCGCGGTTCGATGGCCAGTGCGCGATTCGTTTGCGCAGCAGCGGCAGTGGCGACGATGATAGGGGGCGGCGCCACCCGCTCCACCTGGCGCGGCGTGGCCGTGGCCGGTCCCACGATGCTGCCTTCGTCCTCGGGGGCGAAGAGGGCGGCCAGCAAGGTCGCCACGGCGGCGCCTCCCAGTACGGCTTTTTTCATCGGCGCACCTCCGCCTTCTTCACCAGCAGGATGAACTGGATGCGCGCGTCGATCTCGCCCGCCTCGATCTGCTCGCGCTTGAAGAGCACGGAGTCCAAGGTCAGGGTGGGCAGCGCCTGCAGGGCGTCGACGATAAAGGTTTGCAGCTGCGCGTATTCGGCCTTGACGGGCAGGGTGATCTGGTAGCGCAAAAAGGCCGTGTTGCCGTCTTCCTGCGGCTTGTAGTCGGCCTTGGCCAGGGTGACGCCGCTCTTTTGCGCCACTTCCAGCAAGGCTTTCAACTGGTCGGGAATGCTGTCATGCGCGGGCAGGTAGGCGTGAAAGGCGGCCAGGCTGTCGGCATCCGCATCGAGCGTGACGGGTGCCGACGGCAGCGCCGCCTGTCTCGCCATCATGGCCAGCTGCGCGCGCAATTGCTGCTGGCGTCCGGCCAATGCATCGCCCTGCTGCACGGCGAAAGCGGCCAGCGCCAGACAGGCCGCACCGATGGCGCTGGGCCAGCCCAGCATGCGCCACAGACGCGCGGCTTCCCACGCCAGCCGCGGAGGCACGTGCAGCTGCAGACGCGCGCGGGCCACGGGCGTGCCGGCTTTTAACACGGGTTTTATTGCCGCCATTGCGCCTCCAGCTGAAAACGGTAAGGGTGTTCCGGAGTGTTCGCGTTCATCTCGTGCTTGAGCAGATACACGGAGCTGAACATCGGTTGCTGGTTCAGGAAGGCCAGGTAATTGAGCATGTCCTGCGGCGTTTCCGCTTCGGCGGCGATCTTCAGGACGCTGGCGCCATCCTGTCCCTGCTGCGCGTTCAGGTCCAGCCCCAGCAGGGCCACGCGCACGTCGCGCGGCGCCTGCACCGTCTTGACCAGGCGGGTGACGGGCAGGTTAAGCTGGCGCACGGCGGCAGCCACCTGTTTCAGTTCGAGGTCGCGTTCGCGCTGCTGGCTCGCCGAGAGGGGCGCGCGCTCGGGACGCGCGGGCTGCAGCTGCGCCAGTTGCGCTTCCAGGCGCCGCGTTTCCTGCGTCTGCACCAGCCAGTACACGGCGGCCGGCAGCAGCATCAAGCCGCCCGCCAGGCACAGGGCCAGGCGCCAGCCCTTGAAGGTTTGCGCCGCTCCAGGCGGCAGGAACTCCAGGCGGCTCAGGCCCATGCGGCCTCCCGCATTAGGTGGGCGCCGCTGGCCACGGCGACGGGCACGAAGCGTTCCGGCACGTTCGTTTGCGGCACGCCGCTCAAGTCGATCAACGCCACCTGGTCGATGGCGTCAAGCTGTGGCGCACGCAAGTTCCAGCGCCGCCAGGCCCGGTCCAGTTCATCGCCCCAGTCCGCGGCGCAGGACTGGCTGTGCAGGGCCGTGATGCGCCCGCCGCTCGCCGTTGCCAGCAGCAGCCGTCCCGCTTCCACCAGGGCGAAGGCGTCGGGCTTGGCACCGGCGATGCTGCGCCAGGCCGGTCCGGCGATCGGTTCGATGGACAGGCAGCGCCTGCCATGCGCGGCCGCCGCATCCTGCACGCCTTGCAGCAGAGCCGCATCGATGCCGCAGGCCAGGCGCGGCTTGCCATAGGGCGCGTCGTCGGCGGCCAGGCGCCAGGCGCGCGCGCCATCGCCGTAGACGGCGGCGAACTGGCTATGCAGGAAGCGCTGTGCGCTGGCCCGGTCGAGCAGTGCTCCGCTCCACGGCACCACTTGCATGGCGCACCAGCGGCTGGCCAGGCTGACGGCCAGCGGCAGTTTTTTTTCACTATGCTGTTCGAGCCAGCCGCGCAGGGCCGCCAGCGCTACTTCCCAGCTGGCGTCGGGATTCGCAATGGATAGGTGGAAGGCGCTGTCCGCCACGGGAAGGCCGGCGCGGCGCAGTACGCCGTGCAGCCCGTGCGGCGCCAGGTGCAGGCACACGGTGGCGCGGGCAAGGTGTTCAATAAGTGACACGATTGAGCTCCGCTAAAGTGGTTTCCCCGCGCCGCACCAGATCCAGGCCCGCTTCGCGCGCCAGGCGAAAGCCGTTGCGCGCCGCTTCTTCCTTCATCTGGCTCAGGGGCGCGCGCGTGCAGATCATTTCGCGCATCGCGTCGCTGAGCATCAAGACTTCGGCGACGGCCTTGCGGCCCTTGTAGCCGGTGCCGCGGCAGTGGCCGCAACCCTTGCCGGCCATGAACTGCCAGTCCTGCACCTGGTGCAGGGCCAGGCCGCTGTCGCGCAATTGCTGCGCATCGGCCAGCACTTCGGCGCTGGCGTCGACGGCGCAATGGGCGCAATTGAGGCGCAGCAGGCGCTGCGCCACGATGCCGTTCAGGGCCGCCGCAAAGCTGTAGGCGTCGACGCCCATGTGCAGGAAGCGGCCCACCACATCAAAGACGTTGTTCGCGTGCACGGTGGTAAACACCAGGTGGCCCGTGAGCGCGGCTTGCACGGCGATCTGCGCCGTTTCATCGTCGCGGATTTCACCGATCATGATCTTATCGGGGTCGTGGCGCAGGATGGAACGCAGGCCGCGCGCGAACGTCAGCCCCTTCTTTTCGTTGACGGGAATCTGCAGCACGCGCGGCAAGCGGTATTCGACGGGGTCTTCGATGGTGACGATCTTGTCGCGTCCCGTATTGATTTCCGTGATGGCCGCGTACAGGGTGGTGGTCTTGCCGGAACCCGTGGGCCCCGTCACCAGCAGCATGCCGTGCGGCTTGGCGGCCAGGCGGCGGATCTGCTCGATGGCGTCCTCGTTCAGGCCCAGGCTTTCCAGGCGCAGCGCCTGCGCCGCCTCCGTCAGCGCGCGCCGGTCCAGCAGGCGCAATACGGCGTCTTCGCCAAAGATATTGGGCATGATGGAAACGCGAAAATCGATCTCCGCCCCTTTCACGCGCACCTTGAAGCGGCCATCCTGCGGGACGCGCCGCTCGGCGATGTCGAGATCGGCCATGACCTTGATGCGCGAGATGATCTGCTCGGCCATTTGTAACCCCTGCACCTGGCCCGCCTGCACCAGCACGCCGTCGACGCGGTATTTGATGACCAGGCTGGCCACGTCGCATTCGAGGTGGATGTCGCTGGCCTGGAATTTCAAGGCGTCGTAGATGGTGGAGTTCACCAGTTTGACCACCGGGCTGCTGTCTTCGCTGATGCGGATCAGCGAGATGTCTTCGATGCTCTGGTCCAGGCCCGGCACATCGTCCCCATGCTGCATTTCCTGCATCGCCTGCTGCACGCTTTCCTGCTGCAGCAGATAGGCGCCCAGGTCGTCCGGGTGCGCCAGCGCCACCGTAAAAGGCGTGGACAGGGCGAAGTCGGCCCACTGCAGCAAGTCTTCGGCAAACGGGTTGCCGATGACGAGCACGGGCGGCGCGCCGGGAACGCCAGGCTGCAGCAGCACGCAGTCGCGCTGGGCGCAATCCGTGTAGGGCAGCAGGCCGAAAGCGGGCAAGGCGGCCTGCAGCTCGGCCATCGTCCAGGCCGGGTAGCGGAACAGGGCGGCCAGCTGGCGCAAAAAGACTTCGGGCGGCAGGGCCGCCGTTTCCTGCAGCACGGCCATCTGCGGGCGCCCCTGTTCCAGCGAGCTGGCGTGGGCGCGGCGCAGCATGGCCGCATCGAGCACGGCCCGTTCTTCGTCGCGTGCGTTCATGGCATGCTCCTCACGATAAGCTCCCGGCCAGTTCAAAGATCGGCATGTACATCAGCACCACCACGCCGCCGATGACGACGCCGATGATGGTCATCAAGAGCGGTTCGAGCAGGCGCGACGCCCAGTCCACCCAGCGGGCGAATTCCTCGTCGTGGAACTTGGCCGAGCGTTCCAGCATGTCGCCCAGTCGGCCCGTGTTCTCTCCCACTTTCAGCAGCGATTGCGCCACCGGCGTGGCCATGCCGGCCTGTTCCAGTGCGGTGGAAAACGGCATGCCTTCCTGCACCGCGCGGCGGGCCTGCGCCAGTTGCTCCTGCTGCGCCGGCAGCAGCATGGGCGCCACCATGGCCAGTGCCTTGTGCAGGGGGATGCCGGCGTGCAGCAGCAGGCTCAGGGCGCGGTAGAAGCGGGCCAGGCGGAATTCCGCCGCCTTTGCTGCCAGCACGGGCAGGCGCAAGAGGCGCAGCACCAGCGCCATGCGCATGGCGCGGTTGGCGATGCCGAAGACCACGGCGCCGACCACGGCAGCCAGCGCGCCGGCGCACAGCAGCGGATGCGCGGCCAGGGTCTGGCCAAAGCCGAGCAGCATTTGCGACATCCACGGGATCTCGCGGCCCGAGCTTTCGTAGACGACGCTGAACTTGGGCACTACGTAGCCGAGCAGGAACAGGGTCACGAGGCCGCCGACGACGAGCAGCATGCACGGATAGATGGCGGCGGAAATGAGTTTTTTGCGGATGGCGTCGAACTGCAGCTGGTAGGCGACGAAGCGCGCCAGCGCCTCGGGCAGGTTGCCCGAGCGTTCGGCCGCGTGCACGGTGGCGATGTAAATGTCGGGGAAGATGTCGGGAAAACCGGCCAGGGTGTCGGAAAAGCTTAGGCCCTGCTGTAGGGTGAGCACGATGGCGGCCAGGGTGGCCTTGGCGCCCGCGCGCGTTTCCTTGTTGTGCAGGGTGGCCATGGCCTCGCCCAGGTTCAGGCCCGCTTCGAGCAGGGCCAGCAGCTCCTGGCTGAATTGCAGCAGGGGCAGGCCCTGCTTGCCGGGACGCAGCGCCGCGGCGCCCGTGTCTGACGTGGCGCCAGCGTCGACGGCCAGCACGCGCCAGCCGCCGCGCACGGCCGCGCGGATCGCCTCGGCCTCGCTGGCGGCGTCGATGGCCAGCGCCTGGCTGCCCGCCGGGCCCTGCACCTGGAGGTGGAACTGCATCGTCGGCTCAGGCGAGCATGGTGATGGCCTGGGGCGTGAAAATGGGGTGATGTGAAAAGGGGACAGCGCGTGCGGACAAGGTCGAAGTAGGCATCGGTCAGGAACAATCCAAAAAAAGTTCAATTCGTCGCGGGTACCGGCAGCAGGCAAGAGGCAATCACTGCCTCAGGGTAGACTGGAATTGCCAGGAAATCAATCGTGCCGTGCGGGCAAGCCTTGTATCGATGGCTTGCCCGCAATTCAGCCGCTTACTGGGTAACCAGGCTGACCTTGTCGATCACGAACGAGGTTTGCAGCGATGCATCCTCGGTCGCGGCAAACGAGATCTGCACGGTCTGGCCCTTGTAGGCGATCAGGTCGAAGGTGCGGATCTGGTAGCCGGCGGCCTTGTTCACGTTCGAATACGAGGCCAGGGTGCCCAGCACCGTACCGGCGCTGTTCTTCACGGTGACGACCAGCTTGTCGTACACGGTGCTGCCCGTTTCTGCCGTGTCGATATGCAGCGCGAAGCTCAAGCTGGCGGACGTGGCGGCGGCCGGAATGGCCACGCTTTGCGTCAGCGATTCGCTGGCCGTGATGCCATTGCCGCCCAGCCAGGCGTACTTCGTGCCTTCGTACGCGGTTTGGCCCGTGAAGGTGCCGATGGCGCCCGTAGTGCCGCTCCAGCCCGTGGCGCCGGACTCGAAGCCGCCGTTCGTCACGCGCTCGGTGGCGCTGCTCGTGCCGACCGTCAGGGTGGCGTTGTTCGACGTGGCCGTCACGGCGGGCGACGAGGAATCCGTCACCGTGGCCTTGAAGACGGCGCCGCTGTCGGCCGCTACGGCCGTGAAGCTGTAGGCCGGCGACGTGGCGCCACTGATCACGGCGCCGTTGCGGAACCACTTGTAGGTGTACGGTGCCGTGCCGCCGCCCGCGCCCACGGCGAACGAGGCGGTGGCGCCCGGTGCGACGGTGATGCTGGCCGGCTGGCTGGTGATCGTCACCGCGCCGCCCGTCGTCGATTCATCGACGTCGGCGCCCACGTTGATGGCCGCATATGCGCGCTTGACGGCGGTCGCCTCGGTGCTGCCCACGCCATACAGTTCCTCGGCTGCCTGCAGCACCTTGTTGCGCGCGTCGGCGTAGTTGGTCGACGAGGTGAACTTGGTGGTGGCTGCCTTGAACCAGATGCGGTAAGCCTTGTCGCTGCCGATACCGGTCATGGCCAGCGGGCTTTTGTTCAGGTAGGAGCTGTAGTAGTCGCTGCTGGACGTGGAGTTCGAACCTTGCGACAGGAAGTAGAACATGCGGTTGTTCGGGCCGCTGCTGTAGTGGACGTCGAGGTTCTTGATGGTGCTGCTCCACGCATTCGGGCTGCTGCCATCCTTGCTTGGCTTGTACAGCCAGCGCAGCGGCTGGCCATTCTTGGCGATTTCCTTGCCCGTCATCCAATCGTTGCCCGTGTTGGGAATCGTGGTGCCCGTGCCGCCGGCGCGCGCATACGCTTCCACCATTTCGCCGGCGATGTCCGAGCTCGATTCGTTCAAGCCGCCCGACTCCTGCGAGTAGATCAGGCCCGAGGTGGCGTCCGTGATGCCGTGGCCCATTTCGTGGCCGATCACGTCGATGGAACCGAGGTTGTTGAACGAGCTGCCGCCGTCGCCGATGTACATGCACTTGCAGCTGCTGTCGTAGTAGGCGTTGTCGTAGGCCGTGTTGACGTGGGCGGCGATGTGGGTGGCCGTGTTGTTGCCGTCCAGGCTGGACCAGCCCAGCACATTCTTGTGCGTGTCGTAGGTATTCATCAAGCCCCACATCGCGTTCACGGCCGCCGTCTGGCCGTTGGCGTTGGTGGTGCTGCCGCCGTTGATGTATTGCTGTCCGTCGCCCCAGGTATTGCTGGTGCTGCTGTACACGCTGCCCGAACTGGTGCCGTGGTTGGCATTCGTGATGGCCATGCCGCCGAAGCTGCCGCCCGTGCCGCGGCTCGGGTCCTTCATGGTGTAGGTGCTGCCCGTGAGCGTGGTGTTGAGCGGCACTTGGCCGTTGTACTGGCTGTTGCCGATGCCGGCCACGGTTTTCAGGGCTTTCCATTGACGCAGGATGCGGCCATCCTTGGCGCTGACGACGGTGTCGTAGTAGACCGGCTTGTTACCGCTGATCATGCGCGTCTGCACCAGGTAGGCCAGCTCGTAGTGGTCGACCACGTCCTGCACGTCGAGGGCGTTCAGCGCGGCTTCCGATTTGTTCTCGGCGCCGGCCACGCGCACGGTTTTCATGACGGGATAGATCAGCAGCTGCGCATGCGGCGGCACGTGGTCGACGGCCCGCACGCCGATGTTATTCACGGCGGCGGCGATGGCGGCTGCCGCGCTGATGGCGGGCGTGGTGTCGATATCGGTGGTGGCGCTGCGGGTGACGGAATTGACGCCGCCGCTACCGAGGCCGGACGCGCGGTCCGACACGGATTCGCTGACGATGTCGCCGGCGCTGTTGCTGACCACGACCGTTTCGGAACCGAAGACGGGCAAGCCCTTGTAGGTGTGCTGTACGCGGCTCACGCGCGTGCCGCTGACACCAGGATGCTGGGCGCCGACGGCAAAGCCATGTTCGGTATTCAGGCCACGGCTGCGCGCCTGCGCGGCCAGCTTGTTGACCAGGCTGGCGGTCTCTTGTGGAGAAGCCAGGGCGACCGGGGCGGCCATCAGGGTCTGTGGCAGCGGCGTGGCGGCGTCTGCCGTGGTGGCCATCAGCGGCAGGGCGGCGATGGATGCGGCAACTATTGTCAAACGTAAATTCATTTCTGCTCCAAGGTATCGGTTAAGGAAATGGTGAATGAGCTGGCCGCGATGCCTGATGGCCACCCCGGCGTGCCTGGCGGCGGGCGGATAGCCTGCCGTTTTGTTGTGGCATGACGCCGGGTAGGGGGACACTAAACTTGTCGAGATCGCCATGTCAAAAAATTCAAGAAATGGGTCACTCCGCGATTTTTTGTTAAGAATTGAACATTTATCGGCGTCGTATCGTTGGAAAGTTTGATCTACCACAAGCTGCAACTTTTGTTATGGACTACTTCCCCTAATGGAGCGTTCTGTTGGAAAAACACTGTTGCCTTTTCTAAATGTTGCGTTCTACACTAGCTCTTCGCGTTGTTCCCTGCGGACCACGCGAAGATAAAAAAAGCGCACGCGGCAATGACCGCGTCCAGATACAGCGCATCGGGAAAAAAATCGGGAGTTTCACATGACGTCAATTCTGTTTTCTGCTGTTGGTTTCAGCCATTTCCCCTCTGGAGCGGCATTCATGCTGCATCCGCCTTCCTAGCCGCCGCCAGCCGGCTTTTCCCCCGCGAGGGGGATCTTTTCCGCGAGTCCGACCGCGCCGCCCGGCGTGGCCGCTGGCGCAGTGCATCCTTTTTTCAGGAAGGGTTGCCGGCTCTTGGTGCGCGCACCGGAATCACCGGCCCGAAGAACTATGCTTTCGATAGCGACCAAAGTGGAACAGATCGTGATGGAATCGGCCTTTCTCAGCGAGGGATTGGGCCGTGGCTTGCTGAACCTGTCGGAACTGGCGCGCCAGCTGCAGCCGCAATTGCAGACCGACTTGTGGAAACCGGTGGGGCAGGCCGCCGTGGTGATGGCGCTGCGCCGGCTGGCCGAACGGATGCCGCAGCAGAAAAGCGGCGAGATCGTGCTGGCGCACCGCGCGGGAGAGCTCTCCACACGCAGCGAATTGATGATTTTTACCTACCGCTATTCCGACCAGACCTATGACTGCCAGCGCCAGTTGCTGGCGCTGGCGGCGCCCCAGCGCGGCACCTTTATCACGGTCACGCGCGGCGTCAACGAGGTGATGGTGATCTGCAGCCGTTCGTTGCATGCGCTGGTGGAAGAGGTTTTCGGCGAAGAGCAGGAACTGGCGCGCCTGGAGCGCGTGACGGCCGTGACCTTGCACCTGGCGCCCGAAACCTGCTATACGCCGGGCGTATATCACGCCATCCTCAAGCGCCTGGCGTGGGAGCGCATCAATTTGATCAACATCATCTGCACGTATACGGAGCTGACTTTGCTGCTGGAAGCGTCGCAGACGGGGGCGGCTTTTTCCGTGCTGTCGAAAATCGTCGCGCAATGAAAAACGCCCCGCTGCAGCGATGCAGCGTGGCGTCCGAAGGCGCAGGCGCCGTTTATTTTTCCAGCTGCGTACGCACGCGGGCGATCGCGGCGCGTACCTGGCGTGGCGCGGTGCCGCCCACGTGGTCGCGCGCGGCGACAGAACCTTCCAGGGTCAGCACGGCAAACACGTCTTCGTCCGTCAACGGGGAAAACGCGCGCAGCTGCTCGAGCGACAGGTCGGCCAGGTCGCAGCCGGCGTCGACGCAGGCGCGCACGGCCAGGGCCACCGCTTCATGGGCGTCGCGGAAAGGCAAACCCTTCTTGACCAGGTAGTCGGCCAGGTCGGTCGCCGTCGCGTAGCCCTGCAGGGCGGCCGCGCGCATCGCTTCCGGTTTCACCGTGATGCCGCCAGCCATGTCGGCGAAGATGCGCAAGGTGTCAATGACGGTGTCGACGGTGTCGAACAGCGGTTCCTTGTCTTCCTGGTTGTCCTTGTTGTAGGCCAGCGGCTGGCCTTTCATCAGGGTCAAGAGGCCAGTCAGGTGACCGTAGACGCGGCCCGTCTTGCCACGCGCCAGTTCCGGCACGTCCGGGTTTTTCTTTTGCGGCATGATCGACGAGCCGGTGCAGAAGCGGTCGGCGATGTCGATGAAGCCGATGCGTGGGCTCATCCAGATCACCAGTTCTTCGGCCATGCGCGACACGTGCATCATCAGCACGGCGGAGGCGGCGCAAAATTCGATGGCGAAATCGCGGTCCGAGACGGCGTCGAGCGAGTTGTGGCACACGTCGTCAAAGCCCAGCGTTTTTGCCACGCGCAGGCGGTCGATGGGGAAGGTGGTGCCGGCCAGGGCGGCAGCGCCCAGCGGCAGGCGGTTGACGCGCTTGCGGCAGTCGGCCATGCGCTCGGCGTCGCGGCCGAACATTTCGACATACGCCAGCATGTGGTGGCCGAACGTGATCGGCTGGGCTACCTGCATGTGGGTAAAGCCCGGCATGATGGTGTCGGCATGCTGCTCGGCCAGATCCGTCAGCGCGCTGCGGAAGGTCGCAAGCAGGGCGGTGATGTCGTCGATGGCGGAGCGCACGTACAGGCGGATGTCGGTGGCCACCTGGTCGTTGCGCGAGCGGCCCGTGTGCAGGCGCTTGCCCGCGTCGCCTACCAGTTCGGTCAGGCGTTTTTCAATATTCAGGTGGACGTCTTCCAGGTCCAGCAGCCATTCGAACTGGCCGGCGGCGATTTCCTGCGAGATTTGCGCCATGCCGCGCTGGATTTCCGCGTAGTCGGTAGGGCTGATGATGGCTTGCGCATGCAGCATTTCCGCATGGGCCAGCGAACCTTCGATGTCGAACAGCGCCAGGCGCTTGTCAAAAAATACAGAAGCTGTGTAGCGCTTGACGAGGTCCGAGACCGGTTCGGAAAACCGGGCCGACCAGGCTTCGCCCTTTTTGGAGAATTGATCAGTCATGAAAGAAGTCCTTTAGTGTACGGCGATTATAAACAAGGTTGGCCGGCGGTAGGGCTTTTAGGGGCTTGCAAGGCGCTGAAATGGCCAGGAATGGGGCCGGCAAGCCTCAAATGCCACGGCGATGGCCCGTTGCGCGTTTCATCCGGGCTGTTTGTATTCTGTCCTGCAAATCGTGCGTTTGGTCGCAATCCGATGGCAGTTCAGGGGGGATCGGCCTACAGTTCAATCATCGCAGCACACAACCAGCCACCCAAAGGACACCATCATGAACATCGCCAAAAACATGGAAGCCATCTTTGTTGCCATCATCGCCGTCGCCGCTGCCACCAGCCTGGCCACCGCCGCCGTGCCGAAGTTCCGCGCCGCGCCAGCCGCTTCCGCCGCCCTTGTCGCCAGCGCCGATCAAGCCACCATGCACACCGTGTACGTCAGCGCCAAGCGTTTGAACGCGGAAGAAAAAGCCGCCCTGTAAGCGCGGCCATGCAATCGAGGCAGAATCAGCAGCATCCGTAGTCACCATCACACCGGCAGCAAGCATTACAGCATCAGCGGCAATCGGAACGGGCGGCGCCCCCGTTTCCTTTTCAGCCCAGGCGGAACGCGAACTTCCCGCCATCCACAGCATTTTTCAACTCGCCATCGGCATTGGCCAATGGCGTGCTCCGTTTTACTGCCAGTGCATCAGGCACGGTGGTATCAATAGCAGCAGCGCCAGCACCAGGTAGATCAGCTGCAGCGGGATCATCCACTTGGCCCACGTGATCCACGGTACGCGCGCCAGCGCCAGCACGCCGACGGTGATGCCGGACGTGGGGATCATCGGCGTGGTGAATTCGCCGAACTGGAAGGCCAGAATGGCCGTCTGGCGCGTCACGCCCACCAGATCGGCCAGCGGCGCCATGATGGGCATGGTCAGCGCCGCCTGGCCGCTGCCGGAATGGATGAAGAAGTTGATCACCGACTGCATGAAGAACATCTTTTGCGCGGCGAAGACGGGGCTCGACGAGGCCACCAGCGGCGTCAATGCATGCAGCATGGTGTCGATAATCTGCGCATCGCGCGCCAGGATCATGGTGCCGCGCGCCAGCGCGATGACCAGCGCCACGCTGACCATGTCGCGCGCACCCTGCACGAACGACGCCACCAGGCTATCCATGTCGAGCCGGCCAACCAGGCCGACGACGATGGCCATCACCAGGAACAGGGCGGCGATTTCATCGATGAACCAGTCGTACTTGACGACGCCGACGACCATCGTCAGCAAGGTCGCCATGAAGATCCACAGCACGGCGCGGTGCGTGCGCGTCATGCCGGCAAAGCTGTCGAGGTCCATAGAGTGCTCGCTGCGCTTCTCGATATCGAGCAGGTAGGTCGGGCTTTTCTCCGGATGGCGCTTGATGCGCGCCGCGTACCACATCAAGAACACGATGCTGACCGCCGTGGCGATGGCCCACACGATCAGGCGGTAGCCGATGCCGGAAAAGATCGGCACGCCCGCGATACCTTGCGCGATGCCGACGTTGAACGGGTTCAAAAAGGCGGCGGAAAAGCCCACCTGCGAGCCGATGAAGGGAATCGACACGCCCGTGATGGTGTCATAGCCCAGGGCCAGGGCCAGCGGCACGAAGATCAGGATGAAGGGGATCGCTTCCTCGTTCATGCCGAAGGTGGCGCCTCCCAGCGAGAACATGGTGAAAAAGACGGGGATGATGGCGGCGCGCACGAAGCGCGAACTGGTGTGCGCCTTGGCGATGGCCTTGATCAGCGAATCGAAGGCTTCCGTTTTTTGCAGCACGGCGAAGGCGCCGCCGACGATCAGCACGAAGCCGATGATCAGGCTGGCGTCGACGAAGCCCTTGATGGGCGCCATCATCAGCGCGGCCAGGCCTTGCGGCTTGTTGTCGACATAGTGAAACGTGCCGGGGATGATCAACTGCTTGCCGTTCACCAGCTGGGTGTCGAATTTCCCGCCCGGCACCAGCCACGTGGCCACAGCGATCATGGCCAGGATGCCGCACAGCAGGACGAAGGTATTGGGGAGCTTGAATTTTCTCATGGGTGTCACTTATTGGCTCAGCAGGCTGCCGCCGCGGTAGGCGACGGCTCCGGCGACCTTGCCGACGTTCATGCCGCGCAGGACGTGGCGGTGGGCGCTGCGCGCAAAAAAGACACCGGCGACCGTGCAGCGCAAGGTCGTCGTCTCGCCGCTGACGGGGTCGATCAGGTCGGCCACCGCATCGCCGGCGGCCAGCACCTCGCCCATTTCGCGCAGGTAGACCAGCACACCGTGATGCGGCGCAAGGATCGGCTCCACGCCGGCCAGCGGCGTCGGCTCGCATTGCGGCGCGGGCAGGTTGTCGCCGGCGCCGTCGATCTCCAGCACGCCCTCGATGGCGAGAAAACGCAGCAGGGCGGCGGCGTCGCGTTCGGCCAGGGGGTAGCTCACTTCCACTTCGCCGCGCAGTTCGACGGTGGTCGACAGGCAGGCGGCGGGAATCGGATAGCGGCCGCCGAAGTGCGCGTCGAGATCCCACCACAAGCGGCTGCAGGCTTCGTCGAACGGCTCTTCGCCGGCCGCCAGTTCCAGCAGCACGGCGCGCGCGCCCAGGAGCGCGGACAGGGGCGCGATCTGCGCCGCCAGCGGCGTGCCCGTATAGATGTGCAGTGCGGCCTCGTTATCGCAGTGCAGGTCGAGCACAATGTCGGCGTCGATGGCCATGCCCAGCAGGGTTTTCTTCAAGGTTTCCGCATCCGTGCCCGGCCGCCAGGCGGCGATGGCGGCGCGCGCATGCTCGCGTATCAGCGCCACGTTGGCTTGCGCATCCTGTCCCAGCTGGCCAGCCAGCGTGATTTTCAGTTCATCGGCCACGTGGCGGTAGGCGCGGTTGAAATTGATGCCGGTGGTCAGGTCGAAGCGGCCGAACGGTGCGCCATGGATGGCTTGCGCCAGGCCGATCGGATTGGCAGCCGGCACTAGGATGATTTCGCCGTGGATCTTGCCCGCCGCTTCCAGCGCCAGCAGTTCGCGGCGCAAAAACTGCGACACCAGCATGCCCGGCACCTCGTCCGCGTGCAGGGCCGCCTGGATATACACCTTCTTGCCGCTGCGGCTAGTGGCGGCCGCGGCGCCGAAGTGGAAGCTGCTCAATTGGCACGACATGCTGGCGTGCGCGGTGGAGATGGGATGCTGTTGTACTTGCATGGTGGGCGCCCCGGAAAGGTGCATGGTTGATGGATTCCGGTCGATTATGTAGCAATATTTTCACGAAGTAAATCAATGAAAATCCTTTTACAAATATTTGTTGAGTTTTCTTTTTGATATGAGTACAGTAAGTTCCAGCGACCCGATTTCGCCTTCCACCAGTGATCCGCAGTGCCCAAGAATACAGGCCGCCAGTGATATGAGAGCATCCGCCAGTCCTGCCAGAAGCAACGCCCCCATGCCATTTGCCACCACGCTGGCGTCGCCCGATGCCGCGTTCGCGCAATCGCCGCTGGGGCAGGCGCTGCTGCACGTGCTGGCTGGCGGCTCGGCTTCGCAGCGGCAGATCGCCGATTACCTGCTGCGCAACCAGATGCGCGTGACGGCGCTGGGCATCGAGGAACTGGCCGACAGCTGCCAGGTGTCGACGGCCACCATCAGCCGCTTCGCACGCGATATCGGCCAGAAGAATTATTCTGCCATGCGCGGCGCCATGGCCGAAACCCTGCAATCGCTGTTGCAGCCGGTCGACAAACTGCGCCGCACGATAGAACGGCGCGCGCGCGCCACCTCGCCCATCACGCAAAGCCTCGAATATGCGGCCGCGAATATCGCCGCCACGTCCGATGCCCTGTCGCCGCCCGCCATGCAGGCCGTGGTGCGCCGACTGACGCGCGCCAGGGTGGTGTATGTGATGGGTTTTGGCCTGTCGGCCAACCTGGCGGGCATGCTGGTGCAGCACCTGCAACCGTTTTGCCCGCATGTGGTGGAAGTGGTGGGCATCGGCGGCTCGGAAGTAGCGGCCGGCCACCTGGTCAACCTGACGGCGCACGACGTGCTGGTGGTGATCGCGTTTCCCCGCTATACGCTCGACTGCATCGGCCTGGCCAGCTTCGCGCGCGACCGCGGCGCCTGCATCGTGGCGCTCACCGACTCGCCCGCGTCGCCGCTGGCCGAACTGGCCGACCACGCGCTGTACGCGCAAAGCACGCATCCTGTCCTGCCCAGCAGCGCCAGCACGGCGCTGGCCATGATCGAGGCGCTGGCCGTGGCGCTGATGGTATCGAACAAAAAGAACGTAGAAAAAGCGGCCCGCTTGAGCGACGTCATCGCCGCCTATCTATATGGCGGCGAACATGGCGTGCAGGGCCCACGAAAAACAGCGGCGAAGCAGCGCAAGGCAGTCCCAAAATCATTATAAAAATCAGACATCAACATCAGGGGGAGAGTGACAATGCAGATGAAAAGACAGGACGGCGCCTTGCCACGCGAGTCGGTGCTGGCGCAAGGCGTGCGCGTGGCGCTGGGCGCGCTGAGCGTATCGGCGGCGCTGGGCATGCTGGGCAATGGTGCGCAGGCGCAGGCGCAGGCGCAGGAGCAGGAGACAGAACCTGCACCGAAAAAAATGCAGCGCGTGGAGATCACGGGGTCGGCCATCAAGCGCCTGGAATCGGAAACGGCGCTGCCCGTGCAGATCATCACGCGCGCCGCAATCGAAAAGGCAGGCGTGACGACGGCGGCCGAGCTGATGGCGCGCGTGTCGGCCAACGTGGGCGGCCTGACGGACGGCGCCAGCATCAACGTGGGCGGCGACCAGCGCGGCTTCAACAGCGCCAACCTGCGCGGCGTGGGCACTTCGTCGACCCTGGTGCTGCTCAATGGCCGGCGCATGGCCAACTTTGCCTCGCCCGGCGACGATGCGGGCGTGGACCTGAACAACATCCCGGCCGCCGCCCTGCAGCGCGTGGAAGTGCTGCTCGATGGCGCCTCGGCCCTGTACGGCACGGACGCCATCGGCGGCGTCATCAATTTTATTACGCGCAAGGATTACCAGGGCGTGGAGCTGAACGTCTACGGCAGCCGCACCGATGAAGGCGGCGCGGGCAAGCGCACGGCCAGCATCACGGCCGGCACGGGCGACCTGGCTGCGGATGGCTACAATATCTTCGCCGTGGTCGACCTGCAAAAAACGGACGGCTTGCGCTCCTCGCAGCGCAAGTTCATCCCGAACCTGCAGATTCCGCAGCGCCTCGGGCATTTGCTGTCGAACTTTACCAGCCCGGCGAATATCCGCCTGTCCAGCGCCCAGCGCGAGCACCTGCAGGACAACGGCTTCCTGCTCAACGGCCAGCCGATCACCAACCGCCAGATCAATTTTGGCATTCCGAACTGCGCGCCGCCGGCCAATCTGTACCTGCCGGCGGGCACGGGTGGCGTCGATGCCTGTACCTATAACTATATGGGCGACACGGAGCTGTATCCGAAGACGGACAAGCAGAACCTGCTCACGCGCGGCGTGCTGAAATTGAATAACGATCACCAGCTGTATGCGGAAGTGGCGCTGAGCCGCTCGCGCAGCCATTACGTGGGGTCGTCGGCGCGCGTGATCGGCTACCTCGATTACAGCAAGGTGCCGCAGCTGGCCAATGCGGGTTTCGACACGCTGCTCGATGACGATGGCAAGCAGGTGGAGCGCGAACTGGAACTGCGCATGCGGCTGAACGAGGCGGGTATGCGCACCAGCCAGCTGACCAGCGAGAGCCAGCGTTACGTCGTGGGCGCCACCGGCACGCTCGCCGGCTGGGATTACGACGTGGGCTTTAATCACAGCGTCAATGTGGTGAAGGACCGCGATACCCACGGCTACGTCTTGTACGACAAGCTGCAGACAGGGATCGCCGCCGGCGACATCAATCCCTTCGGGCCTTCCGGCGCGAAAGGCCGGGCGCTGCTCGACAGCATCCAGGTCGACGACGAGGTGCGCCATGCGCGCGGCGTCATGGACTCGCTCGATTTCAAGGTGTCGCGCGCCTTGATGCCCATGGGCGGCGGCGACATGGCGCTGGCCGTGGGCGGCGAAGTGCGGCGCGAACGCACCGAGTTCCGTCCATCGGCGCTGCTCATGAGCGACAACATCAGCAACGATGCGGCGCCGGAAGGCGGCAGGGGTACCAGCGACAGCCGCAATGTACAAGCCGTCTATGGCGAATTGCTGCTGCCGTTGACCAGGCAATGGCAGGCGCAGTTGTCAGGCCGCTACGACCATTACGAGCAGGTGGGCGGCGCCCTCAGTCCCAAGGTCGGTCTGACCTACATGCCCAGCAAGCAGGTGCTGCTGCGCGCTTCGGCCGGCAAGGGCTTCCGCGCGCCGTCGATGTCGGACTTGCACCGTCCCACCGTCTACAGCAGTACGGCGACCCTGCCCGATCCCGTGCTGTGCGCCACCGTGGACAACAATTATGCCGATTGCGCGCAAGACTGGGATACGCGCCGCTACAGCAACGACAAACTGAAACCGGAACGCAGCCGCCAGTTCTCGGTGGGCCTGGTGCTCGAACCGAGCCGGCACTGGACCTTCAGTGCCGATTACTGGAACATCAGGCGCACGAACCTGATCAGCGAAATCGGCGACGACATCATCCTGGGCAACCTGGCCAAGTACGGCAACCTCGTGCACCGCAACGAGGACAATGAAATCGACTATATCGAGCTGCGCAAGGAAAACCGCGGTGCGCAAAAAGCTGCTGGCATCGATATCACGGCAGACCTGCATGGCGTGCAAACGGCGTGGGGACGCTTTGGCGGCCACCTGAGCGGCACGTATGTGCTGGGCTCAAAAATCCAGACCAGTCCCGGCGACGATTTCATCAGCAATCTCAATCGCTTCGTCACGGACGGCGTGGTGCAGCGCTGGCGCCACACGATCACACTCGATTGGGATAGCGGCCCGTATTCGGCCAGCCTGTCGAACACGTATTCGAGCGGCTACCGGGATCAGAACTCGGCCATCAACATCGATGACGGCAGCGTGGTCAAGCCGAACCGGGTGAAGGCGTACACCTTGTGGGACATGTCGGCGGCCTATGCGGTGAGCGAGCAGTTCAAGCTGCGCGCGGGCATACAGAATCTGTTCAATACCAGTCCGCCATACTCGAACCAGGCCTATTTTTTCCTGTCCGGCTATGATCCCAGCTACACGGACCCGCGCGGCCGGCGCTTCTATGCGAGCGCCAATTACAGCTTCAAGTAAAAAAAGTCGGGGATGCCGCAACAACGCTGTCATATGCGGCAGGTAGTATCGTCGTTCGGTGGAGTTGGGTTGCAAGCAGCAGTTTGGCAGCAAGGGCGCGCGCCGGTATCGACAAGTGCGCGCCACTTTTCTTGTATTCGAAAGGCACCATGAAATCATCTTCAAGCCTGTACCACACCTTCCGCGCCGCGCTGCTGTTCGTGCTGGCATTGTGCAGCGTCCATGCCGTGGCGGCGCCGGCCGGCAGCGCCATCGGCAGCGCGCCGCAGGGCACTCTCGTCATCATCGGCGGCGGCCTGCGCGCCGACAATGCCGAAGTCTGGCAACGTATCGTCAAGCTGTCGGGCGGGCCGGGCGCGCGCATCGCCGTGCTGGCGTCGGCCGCGATGAACCCGGAAAAATCCGGTGAAAACATCATCAAGAAACTCAATCAATATGGCGCCGAGGCCTTTTTCGTGCCGCTGGCCGTCAAGCTGGCCAATCGCGATTACCGCAAGGCGGCCGAAGACCCTGCCATCGTCACGCAGATCAAGTCGGCCACCGGCATCTATTTTGCCGGCGGCGACCAGGGGCGCATCACGCAAGCCCTGCTGCGCCCGGACGGCAGCCGCACGGCCGCGCTGGAAGCCATCTGGTCGGTCTACCGCAACGGCGGCGTGATCGCCGGTTCCAGCGCCGGCGCGGCCATCATGAGCACGACCATGTTCTACGATGCCAAACCCGTGCTCGACATGCTCAAGATGGGCGTGACGGATGGCCGCGAGATCGCGCCGGGCCTGGGCTTCATCGGCAGCGACGTGTTCGTCGACCAGCATCTGCTGGTGCGTGGGCGTTTTGCCCGCATGATTCCCGTGATGCTGAAAAAAGGCTATCACCTGGGGCTGGGCATCGATGAAAACAGCGCCATGGTGGTCGACGCCATGCGCGACGTGGAAGTCATCGGCTACAGCGGCGCCCTGCTGATCGACCTGTCGGGCGCCATCAGCGACCGTGGTGTGAAAAATTTCAATATCAGCAACGCGGCCATCAGCTATCTGGACCGTGGCGACAAATTCAATCTTGTCACGCGCGTGTTTACGCCGTCGCCGGACAAGGCCGACAACAAGCTCGATCCGAACCAGCCCGACATGCGCGAACCTGTGTTTACCAACGATATCCTCGGCAATAACGCCGTGCTGGACCTGATGGGCAATTTGATCGACAACGCCCAGCAGGAAGCCATCGGCATCGCCTTCGGCAATCCGCGCGACCCGTACCCGGACCTGGGCTTCGAGTTCCGCTTCAGTAAAACCGTCAACAGCGTCGGCTACAGCTCGACCGAGGCGGAAGCGTACTCGGTGCTGAAGCTGCGCCTCGATATCCGCCCGATCCAGCTGCGCCAGCCCCTGTACCGCTACAAGTAAGTGGCGCGTTAGCGCCGCCAGCGCGGCCACGCGGCGACCGTCAGGGCCCGCAGCAGCCACTCGACAGGGCCATAAGCGTGGCCGCGCAGCCACCAGCGGCTCAATGGCAGCTGCGCGCAAAAGATGATGGCGGCCAGCGCCAGGGTGCCCAGCGGCGAGACGCTGCCCATCAGCCGCGCGCCATACGCGAGGAACAGCACGGCGCAGATGGCCGACTGCAGCAGGTAGTTCGACAGGGCCATGCGGCCTGTATCGCCCAGCAGCGCAAACAGCGTGCCGTCGCGCAGACGCTCGAACAGAGATAGGGCTAATGCCAGGTAGGCGCCCGCCAGCAGCGGAGCGGTGGCCAGTCCCACGGCCAGTCCCGCCACCTGCCATGCCTGGCTGTCACCATACACGGAGGTCCACGCATAGAAGGCGGCGCCGGGCAATCCCGCCAGCGTGCCGGCCCGCAGCAGGCGGCCGCGCAGCGGCAGATAGTCGCTCGCATGCAGCAGCATCTCGCGCTTGCCGGCGGCCAGGCCGCACAGGAACATGGCCAGCGCACACGGGGCCTGCACCAGCAGCAGGACGAGCCAGATGTCATTGAGTTCGCGCAGGTGCTGATGGATGACGGCGGCTGGCGTGGCGCGGTAGGCGGCCAGCGCGCTTGCCGCCTTTTGCGCCATCGCCACGGCCAGCTGCGCGGCGTCGCCCGGCGGCTGCAGGCTTTGCAGCCAGGCCATGCCTGCCCAGAATGCGACGCAGACGGCGACGAGCACCAGCGCCAGGGACAGTGCCTGGCGTTCGCCGCAGCGGTGCAGCGCCAGCAGCATGATGCCCAGCAGAGCGTAGGTGGTCAGTATGTCGCCATGAAACAGGAACACGGCGTGCAGGGCGCCGATCAGCCACAGGCCCGCTTGCCGGCGCAGCATGCGCGGCACGAATGGCGCATCGGCGCGCGCGGCCGCCTGCAACTGCAGGGTGAAGCTGTAGCCGAACAAAAAAGAAAACAGCAGGTAGAACTTGGTTTCGAACAGCAGGGCGACGAGGAAGTGCGTGGCGCGGTCCACGCCGCCGTGAAAGGCGGGATCGGTCAGGCCCAGGCCGAACCAGGGCGTGGCGAAGGCGCCGATATTGACGACCAAAATGCCGAACAGGGCGCAGCCGCGCAGGGCGTCGACGTCGGCGATGCGCGCGGGCGGCGTACTCGGTGAGCGGCTCATGGCGGCGCTCATACCAGGGCAGGGCGCAGGAAGCGCGCCAATAACAGGTGCAGGCTGGCCCGCTGCGCCAGCGGCGCGTAATCGGGATCGACGGCGACGCGGTTGAAGATGCCATCGATCAGCGCGGCGATCCAGCCGGCCGTTTGCGCGGGGGCCAGCGCGGCGTCGACCTGGCCCTGCGCGGCCGCCTCTTCCAGCAAGGTTTGCACGCCGCCGCGCAGGCTGGCGTCGTTGCGCGCCACCCTGACCGCGATGTCCGTATCGCGCATCGCCTCGGCGGCAATGTCCAGCGCCAGTCCCGCAAAGTCCGCGTCGGCCGCCAGCGCCAGCACCAGGTCCATGAAGTCGAGCAGGGCGCCGTAGGCATCGGCACTGCCTTGCACGCCCGCGAAATAGGCGGCCGTCTCGCTGCCTTCCTGGTCGACGATGGCGGCGATGATCGCTTGCTTGGTGGGGAAGTAATGAAACAGGTTGCCGGGGCTCATGCCCGCCTGCGCGCAGATGGCGGCGGTGCTGGTCTGGTGAAAGCCCTTGTGCGCGAAGCAGTGGCGCGCGGCGGAGAGAATGGCGTCGCGGCGTGCCGCGTGTTTATCGGGATCGATGGTGCGCATGGACTTACCTTTAATTAATCGACTGGTCAGTCTAATATATGCCGATTGCCTTGCCGGGTCAAGCTGGCCACTTTGCACGTCCCCTTCCTGTCGCTACAATGTGCCGCAGCGGTTTTTCCCGCGCCTGCCGGCAGGCCCGCCGATTGTTTGGAAAACCGATCCCTTCACCTGTTTTTCTACCGTTTTAGGAATGACATGCAGCAGACCCCGATTCGATCCTTCCTCTGCGCGCTGGCGCTGGCCGCCGGCATCGCCCCTGCCGCGCAAGCGGCCAGTGCCGCCCAGCCGGCCACCATGCGCCTCGATTACCAGCACAGCGGCAATGCGCTGGGCGAGCATTATGCGGTCGAGCGCGTGCTGGTCGAGCCCCTGCCATGGGCGGGCAACCTGGCGCGCCCCATCGATGACAGCAACCGCGGCAACAATATGCTGGAAGTGGTCGACATCAAGTCAGGCAAGGTGCTGTATTCGCGCGGTTTTTCCACCATCTTCGGCGAATGGGCCAGCACGGATGAAGCGAAAACCACCACGCGCGCGTTCCAGGAATCTGTGCGCTTCCCGCAGCCCGAGCAGCCCGTGCGCGTGCGCATTCTCAAGCGCGACGAGCGCGGCCTGTTTTCCATTGTGTGGAGCACGGACGTCGATCCGGCCGCGCAGGACGTGATACGCAAGCAGCCGCCGGCGCCCGTCAAGCCGATACCGATCCGCATCAGCGGTCCATCGTCCGACAAGGTCGACCTCTTGATCATGGGCGATGGCTATACGGCGGCCGAAATGGGCAAGTTCGAAGCGACGGCGCGCAAATTGGCCGAGCATCTTTTCACGGTGTCGCCGTTCCGCGAGCGGGCCAATGACTTCAATGTGTGGGCCATGGCCGCGCCGACGCCGGAGTCGGGCGTGTCGCGTCCATCGACGGGCGTGCATCATGCGTCGCCCTTGGGCACGCGCTACGACATCTTCGGCAGCGAGCGTTATGTACTGACGGCGGACAACCGCGCATTGCGCGACCTGGCGCAGTACGCGCCGTATGAATTCATCGAAATCCTCGTCAATAACGATACCTACGGCGGTGGCGGCATCTTCGGCCAGTTCAGCACGGCGGCGGCCAACAGCGACTGGGCCAATTACCTGTTCGTGCACGAATTCGGCCACCATTTCGCCGGCCTGGCCGACGAGTACTACACTTCTCCCGTGGCCTATCAGTCGAATGGCGAACGCCAGGAACCGTGGGAGCCGAACGCCACGGCGCTGCGCGATCCGGCCAGGCTGAAATGGAAGAACCACGTGAAGGCGGGCACGCCGCTGCCGACGCCATGGCCGAAGGAGGCGTACGACAGCCATGCGCGCGAATACCAGAAGCAGCGCGCGGCTTTGCGCGCGGCCAACCGCCCGGAAAGTGAAATGAGCGGCTTGTTCAAGGCCGACCTGGCGTACACGCAGCAGCTTTTCTCGAAAGCGCCGCAGCGCCATGCGGTGGGCGCCTTCGAAGGCGCGCACTACGAGTCGTCCGGCTATTACCGGCCCGAGATGCAGTGCATCATGTTCGACCGCAGCGAGACGTTCTGCTCCGTATGCCAGGATGGCATCAGCACCATCATCGACCTGTATTCGCGTCCTGCATCGGCGCCGGTCAAATAAAGTCGCTCCTGTCATTCCAGTAGTGCATGGGGCCATGTTGCATCGCAATAGCATGGCCCCGATTTTTCCCGCTTCCCGCCTGGCGCCGCGCGCCAAGTCGCCCCACCGCTTGTTTTCCAGGCAATCCCCCTTCTTTTTGTGCGGCCGCTTTTCTGTGCGCCAGCCCCACGGAGTTATCAAAAAGGCACCGCGATTCGCTTGCTTGTCAATTAGTTCATTTAAATAATATTGATGTAGAATTTGATGTATATCAATGTTGCATTGCCGCAATCGCACTTATAGTTGACCTAGCTCAAAACGATAAGCATGCGGACCGGACTCATCGCGAATCACGTATCTAAATGCTGTAGAGTAATTTTCGCCCTGTACCAGTTCCCCGAGAATGCACTGGTGCCGGCCTCGAATTTCAGTAACGGAAGCCGATTCATGAAGATGCAGACCCCCGCGCCTGACGCGTGCAGTACCCTCCATCCCCACACTCCGATTGCCTTGCCGTATGCGCGCGCTGGCGGCGTTACGCTGGCCATGTGCGCCGCCGCCATGCGCGCCGGCGCCGTGCGTAGCGTGCAGGCGGCCACGCCGTGGCCCGCCCTGCGTCCAGTCCCGGCATGACGGCCCCCTTGCAGCAGCTGTCTTTGCAGGGCAAGCGGGGGCTGGTGGTGGGCATCGCCAATGCGCAAAGCATCGCCTGGGGCTGTGCCAACGCCCTGCGCGCGGCCGGCGCGGAACTGGCCGTCACCTGGCTCAATGACAAGGCGAGAACGCACGTGGAACCGCTGGCGCAGCAAGTGCAGGCGTCGATCATGGCGCCGCTCGACGTGGCCGTGCCGGGGCAATTGGAGGCGCTGTTCGCGCAGATCGAACGGCAGTGGGGGCGCATCGACTTCGTCGTCCATTCCATCGCCTATGCGCCGAAACACGATTTGCATGGCCGCGTGACGGACAGCTCCGCCGACGGCTTTGCGCAGGCGATGGATGTCTCCTGCCACTCCTTCATGCGCATGGCGAAACTGGCCGAACCGCTGATGCCGGACGGCGGCAGCTTGATGACCATGAGTTATCTGGGCGCCGAGGAAGTCATCGCCGACTACGGCCTGATGGGGCCCGTGAAGGCGGCGCTGGAAGCGTCCGTGCGTTACCTGGCCGCCGAACTGGGCCCGCAAGGCATCAGAGTCAACGCCATTTCGCCGGGGCCACTGGAAACGCGGGCCGCTTCCGGCATCGCCCATTTCGACCGCCTGATGGCCGACGCCATCGAACGTTCGCCCATGCGCCGCCTAGCCACCATCGAGGACGTGGGCGCGCTGTGCGCCTTCCTCGCCGGCGGCGGCGCGCGCGCCATCACGGGCGGCACCCTGTACGTCGATGGCGGCTACAACATTCTGAATTGACTGGAAGATGATGACCATGGCTGTTCTTACCTTGCCACACCACGCCATGCTGGCCGCACTGGCAGCCACGCTGGCCCTGGCCGGCTGCGCCTCGATGGCGCCGGCGTATGCGCCACCGCCGCTGCCCGTGGCGGCGCAGTATCCGGAAACCGATCCCGCCGGCGCGCATGCGCCCGACGTCGCCTGGCAAAGCTATTTTGCCGATCCACGTCTGCAGGCGCTCATTGCGCAGGCGCTGGCCAGCAACCGCGACATCCGCATCGCTGCCTTGCGCGTGGAAGAGGCGCGCGCCGCGTATGGCATCCAGCGCGCGGAGCAATTTCCCACTATCGCGCTGGGCGCCTCCGGCAGCCGCGCACGCATGCCAGATGACCTGAGTCCGACGGGCCGCGCCATGACGAGCGCGCAGTACCAGGCGGGCTTGAACGTGAGCGCCTGGGAACTCGATTTCTGGGGCAGGGTACGCAGCCTCAAAGACAGCGCGCTGCAAACCCTGCTGGCCAGCGACGAGGCGCGCCGCGCCGTCGGCGTGGCCCTCGTGGCGCAGGTGGCCAATGGCTACCTGGGCTTGCGCGAACTCGATGAGCGCGTGGAACTGGCGCGCGCCACGGTCGACAGCCGCGCCGAATCGCTGCGCATCTTCACCCGCCGTTTTGAAGTGGGGTCGATTTCCAAGCTGGACCTGACGCAGGTGGAAACCCTGCTCAGCCAGGCCCTCTCGCTGTCGGCTCAGCTGGAACAGGCGCGCGCCGTGCAGGCGCACGCGCTGGCCCAGCTGGTGGGCGGCCCCGTCGATCTGACGCCGGTGGCTGAGGTGCGCCGTTTCGACGACGCCAGCGTGCTGCAGCCGCTGCATGCGGGCTTGCCCTCGGCTTTACTCACGCAGCGTCCCGACCTGATCGCGGCCGAACACCAGTTGCGTGCCGCGCAAGCCAATATCGGCGCCGCGCGCGCCGCCTTCTTCCCGACGATTTCACTGACGGCCGCCTACGGCACGGCCAGCGCGGAATTGAACGGTTTGTTCGACTCGGGCAGCGGCGCCTGGAATCTCGCGCCGCGCATGGTGCTGCCGATCTTTGACGCGGGCCGTTTGCGCGCCAATATGGACTTGGCCGAGGTGCGCCGCGACGTGGCCGTGGCCAATTATGAAAAGAGCGTGCAGGGCGCGTTCCGCGAAGTGGCCGACGCGCTGTCGAACCGGCGCTGGCTGGCGCTGCAGGTCGACATCGGCAAGACGACGTTGGCGGCGCAGAGCGAACGGGCGCGCCTGGCCAAGCTGCGCTACGACAATGGCGCCGCACCCTACCTGGAAGTGCTCGATGCGCAGCGCGACTTGCTGACGGTCGAGCAGCAGCTGGTGCAGACGCGCCGCGCGCTGCTCTCGAGCCAGGTCAGCCTGTATGCGGCCCTGGGCGGCGGCGCGCCCGTCGCCTCCGCCGCCGCTTCCACCCACTAATTTGATCGCCCCGATACCATGAATGCTCAATTGAAGAAAAAACTCATCCCCGCGGCGCTCGTCGTGGCCGTTCTCGTGCTCGGCTATGTGGCCTGGCAAAAAATGCGTCCCACCGGTCCTGGCGAAGGTTTTGTCAGCGGCAATGGCCGCATCGAGGCGACGGAAATCGATGTCGCCACCAAGCTGGCCGGCCGGGTCAAGGAGATCCTCGTGCGCGAAGGCGACTTCGTCAAGGCCGGCCAGCCGCTGGCAACCATGCAGGTGGACTCGCTGGCGGCCCAGCGCGACGAGGCGCGCGCGCGCCAGCAGCAGGCATCCGATGCGGTGGTCGGCGCGCAGGCGCAGGTGGCCGTGCGCGAGAGCGACAAGGCGGCCGCGCTGGCCATGGTGGCGCAGCGCGAAAGCGAACTCGATGCGGCCAAGCGCCGCCTGGCCCGCTCCGAAACCCTGTCGAAAGAAGGCGCTTCCTCGGTGCAGGAACTCGACGACGACCGCGCCCGCGTGCGCAGCGTGGCCGCCGCCCTGAATGCGGCCAGGGCGCAGGTGACGGCGGCGCAGGCGGCCATCGACGCGGCCAAGGCGCAGGTGGTCGGTTCGCGTTCCGCCGTCGTGGCGGCCGAGGCGACGACGGCGCGCATCGACGCCGACCTGGCCGATGGCCAGCTGGCGGCGCCGCGCGACGGCCGCGTGCAATACCTGGTGGCGCAGCAGGGCGAAGTGCTGGCCGGCGGCGGCAAGGTGCTCAACCTGGTCGACCTGTCCGACGTCTACATGACCTTCTTCCTGCCCGAGACGGCGGCCGGCAAGGTGGCGCTGGGCGGCGAAGTACGCATCATCCTCGACGCGGCGCCCCAGTACGTGATTCCCGCGACGATCTCGTTCGTCGCCGCCAGCGCGCAGTTCACGCCGAAGACCGTGGAAACGGCCAGCGAACGCCAGAAACTGATGTTCCGCGTGAAAGCGCAGATCAGCCGCGAGCTGCTGCAAAAGCATCTGGCGCTGGTGAAAGTGGGCTTGCCTGGCGTGGCCTGGGTGCGTCTCGACGGGAAGCAGGCCTGGCCCGCTGAACTGACGGCGAAGGTTCCGCAGTGACTGTGGCTTCCACTTCCCCTGTCGTCAGCATCCGCGGCGTCAGCCAGCATTACGGCAAGACGGTGGCGCTGGACGGCATCGACCTCGATGTGCCGGCCGGCCGCATGGTGGGCTTGATCGGTCCCGATGGCGTGGGCAAATCGAGCTTGCTGTCGCTGGTGGCGGGCGCGCGCGCCGTGCAGCAGGGCACAGTGATGGCGCTGGGCGGCGACATGCGCGATGCGCGCCACCGCGACGACGTCTGTCCGCGCATCGCCTACATGCCGCAAGGCCTGGGCAAGAATCTGTATCCGACCCTGTCGGTCGAGGAAAACCTGCAGTTTTTCGCGCGCCTGTTCGGCCACGACGCGGCCGAGCGCCGCCGCCGCATCGACCAGCTGACCCGCAGTACGGGTTTGCAATCGTTCCTCGCGCGCCCGGCCGGCAAGCTGTCGGGCGGCATGAAGCAGAAGCTGGGCCTGTGCTGCGCGCTGATCCACGATCCCGACCTGCTGATTCTCGACGAGCCGACCACCGGCGTCGATCCGCTGGCGCGCGCCCAGTTCTGGGACCTGATCGCCGGCATCCGCGTGCAGCGCCCGCAAATGAGCGTGATGGTGGCCACGGCCTACATGGACGAGGCGCAGCGCTTCGATTGGCTGGTCGCCATGGATGACGGCAGGGTGCTCGATACGGGCACGCCGGCCGAACTGCTGGCGCGCACGGACAGCGGCAACCTGGAAGCGGCCTTCATCAAGCTGCTGCCGGAAGCGAAGCGCGCGGGCCACCAGCCCGTCGTCATCACGCCGCTCGATGCCGCCAGCGCGCAGGACGTCGCCATCGAGGCGCAGGACCTGACCATGCGCTTCGGCGATTTTACGGCCGTCGACCATGTGAATTTCCGCATCGGCCGCGGCGAAATCTTCGGCTTCCTGGGCTCGAACGGCTGCGGCAAGTCGACCACCATGAAGATGCTCACGGGCTTGCTGCCCGCGACCGAGGGCAAGGCCTGGCTGTTCGGCAAGCAGGTCGATTCCAGCGATATCGACACGCGCCGGCGGGTCGGCTACATGTCGCAGGCGTTCTCGCTGTACAGCGAACTGACGGTACGCCAGAACCTCGTGCTGCACGCGCGCCTGTTCCACGTGCCAGAGGGCGAGATACCTGCGCGCATCGACGAGATGGCGCAGCGCTTCGACTTGGGTGCGGTGATGGACGACTTGCCCGACAGCCTGCCGCTGGGCATACGCCAGCGGCTGTCCTTGGCCGTGGCCATGGTGCACAAGCCGGAAATGCTGATCCTCGACGAGCCGACGTCCGGCGTCGACCCCATCGCGCGCGACAATTTCTGGCGCCTGATGATCGAGCTGGCGCGGCGCGACCACGTCACCATTTTCATCTCCACCCACTTCATGAACGAGGCCGAGCGCTGCGACCGTATCTCGCTGATGCATGCGGGTAAAGTGCTGGTCAGCGATGCGCCGGCCGAACTGGTGCGCAAGAAGGGCGCGCCCTCGCTGGAAGCGGCTTTCATCGCCTACCTGGAAGAGGCGGGCGGCGGCACGGCGCCGGCGGCGCAGGAAAGCGAGGCGCCCGTGCAGAAGGCGGAAGCGGTCGCACCGCAACAGGAGCGTAGGCGCAGCCGTTTCAGCCTGGGCCGCATGCTCAGCTACATGTGGCGCGAAACGCTGGAATTGCGCCGCGATCCCGTGCGCCTGACCCTGGCGCTGGGCGGCTCCGTGCTGCTGCTATTCGTTATCGGCTTCGGCATCAGCCTCGATGTGGAAGACTTGAGTTACGCGGTGCTCGACCACGACCAGACGACGTTGAGCCAGAATTACACGAACAACCTGGCCGGCTCGCGCTATTTCATCGAACGCCCGCCGCTGCGCGACTATGCCGATATCGACAAGCGCATGCGCAGCGGAGAACTGTCGCTGGCCATCGAGATCCCGCCCGGCTTCGCGCGCGACGTGCAGCGCGGCGCGCCGGCCCAGGTGGGCGCGTGGATTGACGGCGCCATGCCGATGCGCGCGGAAACCGTGCAAGGCTACGTGCAGGGCATGCATCAGCTGTGGCTGGCCGACCAGGCCTTGCACCGCTATGGCATCACGATGAGCAACCCCGTCGCCATCCAGACGCGCTACCGCTACAACCCCGACGTGAAAAGCCTGCCGGCCATGGTGCCGGCCGTGATTCCCCTGCTGCTGCTGATGCTGCCGGCCATGCTGGCGGCGCTGTCCGTCGTGCGCGAAAAGGAACTGGGTTCCATCATCAACCTGTACGTGACGCCCGTCACGCGCCTGGAATTCTTGCTCGGCAAGCAGGTGCCCTACGTCGTGCTGGCCATGTTCAACTTCCTTCTCATGGCGCTGCTGGCGGTGACCGCTTTTGGCGTGCCGGTCAAGGGCAGCCTGGCGACCCTGATCGGCGCCACGTTCATCTTCAATATCTGCGCCACCGGCATCGGCCTGTTCGCCTCGACCTTTACGCGCAGCCAGATCGCGGCGCTGTTCGTGACCATGATCGGCACCATGATCCCGGCCATCCAGTTTTCCGGCCTGCTCAATCCCGTTTCGTCGATGGAAGGCGTGGGCAAGGCCATCGGCCTGATGTACCCGGCCACGCACATGCTCAATATCAGCCGGGGCGTGTTCAACAAGGCGCTGGGACTGGGCGACCTGCACGCTTCGTTCTGGCCGTTGATCGTGGCGATCCCCGTGATTCTCGGCGTGACCGTGGCGCTGCTGAAGAAGCAGGAGAGCTGATATGCGCCACCTTGAAAATATCTACCGCCTGGGCGTGAAGGAAATCTGGAGCCTGATCCGCGATCCGATGATGCTGATCCTGATCCTCTACACGTTCACACTGGCGATCTACGTGGCCGCCACGGCCAAGCCGGAAACGCTGCACATGGCGTCGATCGCCATCGTCGACGAGGATGGCTCGCCGCTGTCCGGGCGCATCGCCTCGGCCTTCTTCCCGCCCCAGTTCACGCCGCCGGCCATGATCAACCAGAGCCAGGTCGACGCGGGCCTCGACGCGGGACAGTACACCTTCGTGCTGACGATTCCGCCCAAGCTGCAGGCCGACGTGCTGGGCGGACGCCAGGCGGAACTGCAGCTGAACGTGGACGCCACGCGCATGAGCCAGGCTTTCAGCGGCAGCGGCTACATCCAGCAGATCGTCGCCGGCGAGATATCGGAATTCGCCAAGCGCTACCGGGGCGCAACCGTCTCGCCCGTGGAGCTGGTGATGCGCGCGCGCTTCAACCCGTCGCTGAGCCAGGCCTGGTTTGGCTCGCTGATGGAGCTCATCAACCAGGTGACGATGCTGTCGATCATTTTGACGGGCGCGGCGCTGATACGCGAGCGCGAACACGGCACCATCGAGCATTTGCTGGTGATGCCCGTGACGCCTGCCGAAATCATGCTGGGCAAGGTATGGTCGATGGGCCTCGTGGTGCTGCTGGCCGCCGCCCTGTCGCTGAACCTGGTGGTGCGCGGCATGCTGCACGTGCCCATCGAAGGCTCGATCGCGCTGTTCCTGTGTGGCGCGGCCCTGCACCTGTTCGCCACCACGTCGATGGGTATTTTCCTCGCCACCGTGGCGCGCAGCATGCCGCAGTTCGGCATGCTCCTGATCCTCGTGCTGCTGCCGCTGCAGATGCTCTCGGGCGGCAGCACGCCGCGCGAAAGCATGCCTGAACTGGTGCAGAACATCATGCTGATCGCCCCGACCACGCATTTCGTCGAATTGAGCCAGGCGATCCTGTACCGGGGCGCCGGCATCGACGTGGTGTGGAAACCGTTCCTGGCCCTGCTGGCCATCGGCACGGCCCTGTTCACGTTTGCCCTTGCCCGTTTTCGCAAGACCATCAGCCAGATGGCGTAGCTCCCGCGCCGGAATGGTCCGGCGTTTTTTGCATGAAAAGGATAGCCATGAAGACTGAAGCTGCACCATTTTTCTCCACCGGCGGCTTGCCGTCGCTGGGCGTGCTGGGCGACTATGCGCGCGATTCGTGGCAGCGCATTGTGCTGTACGCGGACGTGATGCGCCGGCGCGGCAATCAGTACCAGGAGCACATGGCCGAGGAAGTGCCGAATGTGCTCGACTTCCCCGCCGAACTGGTGATGTCGGGCCTGGAACTGGCGCGTCCCGTCAACTACGGCCTGGCGCGCATCCTGACGCCCGATGCGCCCGAACCTGATCCCTCGAAGCGGCCATTCGTCGTCGTCGATCCGCGCGCCGGCCATGGTCCCGGCATCGGCGGCTTCAAGGCCGAGAGCGAGATCGGCGTGGCCCTGCGCGCAGGCCATCCGTGCTACTTCATCGGCTTCCTGCCCGATCCCGTGCCGGGGCAGACGGTGGAAGACGTGATGCACGCCGAGGCGGCCTTCCTGGAAAAAGTCATCGCCCTGCATCCGCACAGCGAGGGGAAACCCGTCGTCATCGGCAATTGCCAGGCGGGCTGGCAAATCCTCATGACGGCGGCCATGCGCCCGGAATTGTTCGGTCCCATCATCGTGGCAGGCGCGCCCGTCTCGTACTGGGCCGGCTGGCATGGCCGCAATCCGATGCGCTACGCGGGCGGCCTGATGGGCGGCAGCTGGGCCACGGCGCTGGCGGGCGACCTGGGCAACGGCCGCTTCGACGGCGCCAGCCTGGTGCAGAATTTCGAAAAACTGAACCCGGCCAACACGCTGTGGAGCAAGCAGTACAACTTGTACGCGAACATTGATACGGAAGCGCCCCGTTACCTGGAATTTGAAAAATACTGGGGCGGCCACGTCTTCCTCAACGACGTCGAGATGCAGTACATCGTCGACAATCTGTTCATCGGCAACCGCCTGGCCACGGCCGAATTGATCACCTCCGACGGCGTGCGCCTGGACTTGCGCAATATCCGTTCGCCCATCGTCGTGTTCTGCTCGAATGGCGACAACATCACGCCGCCGCCGCAGGCGCTGGGCTGGATCACGGACCTGTACCGCGACGACAAGGACGTGCTGATGCACGACCAGACCATCGTGTATGCCGTGCACGACAGCATCGGCCACCTGGGCATCTTTGTATCGGCCAAGGTGGGGCACAAGGAACACCAGAAATTCGCCAGTAATATCGACCTGATCAACCTGCTGCCGGCCGGCATCTACGAAGCGCGGATCGTCGACAAGACGCCCGATACGCCGAACGCGGACCTGGCCAGCGGCGACTACGTGCTGCAGGTCGAGCACCGCGGCATCGACGACGTGCGCGCCATCGTGCAACCGAGCGTGGAAAACGACCGCAAGTTTGCCGCCGCCGCGCGCGTGTCCGAAGTGAACCTGGCCCTGTACCGCACGTTTGCGCAGCCGTGGGTGCGCGCCATGGTCACGCCGCAGACGGCGCGCTTCCTGCAGCTGGCACACCCGCTGCGCGTGTCGTACGAGCGCTGGACCGACCATAATCCGCTGGCCAGGCTGGTGGCCAGGGAGGCGGAAAAAGTGCGCGCCCAACGCCAGCCGGTAGCGCCCGACAACCCGCTGCTGGCCATGCAGGAAGCCATTTCCGGCGCCATCACGGCCGGCTTGAACGGCTGGCGCGACTGGCGCGATACGGTACAGGAAACCACCTTCGACCTGGTGTACGGTTCGCCGCTGGTGCAGGCGCTGACGGGACAGGCCATCGGCGATACGACGCCGCCGCGTCCCCATCCCGGCATCTCGCCCGAGCATTGCGAATACGTGCGCTGCGAAACGCGCAAGATGGACGAGGACATGCAGCGGGGCGGCCTGGTGGAAGCGGCCGTGCGCGCGCTGTTCTATATCTACCGCTTCCGCATGATCGCCGACGAGCGCAGGGTCAACCTGGCCCTCAAACTGATCAAGCCGCAATACCGGCAGGACGTCGGCATGGAGGAGTTCCGCGGTATCGTGCGCCAGCAGGCACGCCTGATGCTGCATGATTTCGATGCGGCCATCGCCGCCTTGCCGGCCTTGCTGTCGCGCGCCGACCCTGACGACATCGGTGCGCTGGCCGAGTGGCTGCAGCAAGTGCTGCAAGTGCCCGAGGCGCCGACGCCGGACGAGGAAGCGAGCCTGCAGCAGATGCTGGATGTTTTCGACCGCGCGGTCAAGGCACAGGCGAAGGCGCTGCCGCCGGACGCGCGCCCATCCGCTACCGGCCCCAAAGCCAAACCGGCCAAACACATTACCCCTGTATAGAAGACCACGATGACTACTTCCCAAGACGATGATTTGAATATCGTACGCAACCGCACCTTCGACCAGATCGCCATCGGCGACACGGCCAGCATCACGCGCACCCTGAGCATGGACGATATCGCCCTGTTCGCGGTGATGTCGGGCGATGACAACCCGCAGCACCTCGATACGGAATTTGCCGCCGCCACCCGCTACCAGGGCGTGATCGCGCACGGCATGTGGGGCGCTTCCCTCATTTCCGCCGTGCTGGGCACGCGCCTGCCCGGCGCCGGCACCGTCTACACGGGCCAGACCCTGCGCTTTTTGCAACCGGTGCGCGTGGGCGATACCCTGGCCATCAGCGTCACCGTCACGGCGCTGGAACCGCGCAGCCGCCACGTGACCCTCGCTTGCCGCTGCGTCAACCAGCATGGCGCTGTGGTGCTCGAGGGCGAGGCGCAGGTGATCGCGCCCGCCGAGCAGATCGAGCGGGCGCGCGCCACCTTGCCCGAAGTGCGCCTGCATAACGGCGACGGCACGCGCCGCCTGCTCGAGCACGCGCGCACCCTGGGCCCGATCAGGGTAGCCGTGATCCATCCTTGCGATGAACTGAGCCTGTCCGGCGCGCTCGACGCGCATGCGGCCGGCCTGATCACGCCCGTGCTGGTGGCCCCGCGCGCGCGCCTGGAAGCGGTGGCGGCCGAAGCGGGCCTGAGCCTGGACGGCATCGCCATCGAGGACGTCGAGCATAGCCATGCGGCCGCCGCGCGCGGCGCCGAACTGGCGGGCAAGGGCGAAGTGGAAGCCTTGATGAAGGGCAGCCTGCACACGGATGAACTGATGTCGGCCGTGCTGTCGGCCAGCGCCGGCCTGCGCACCAAGCGCCGTATCAGCCACTGTTTCCTGATGCAGACGCCCGCGTATCCGCGCCCCTTCATCATCACGGATGCGGCCATCAATATCGCACCGAACCTGGCCATGAAGGCCGACATCGTGCGCAACGCCATCGACCTGGCCCACGTGATCGGCGTGGCCTGCCCGCGCGTGGCCATCCTGGCCGCCGTGGAAACGGTGAACGCGGACATGCCGGCCACCCTGGACGCGGCCGCCCTGTGCAAGATGGCCGACCGTGGCCAGATCACGGGGGCCATCCTCGACGGCCCGCTGGCGTTCGACAACGCCGTGTCGATCGCCGCCGCCACCGTCAAGGGCATCGTCTCCGAGGTGGCGGGCCGCGCCGATATCCTGCTGGTGCCGGACCTGGAAAGCGGCAACATGCTGGCCAAGCAGCTCGAATACATGGGCGACGCGGACAGCGCCGGCATCGTGCTGGGCGCGAAAATTCCCGTCATCCTCACCAGCCGGGCCGACTCGCGCGCCAGCCGCATCGCTTCGTGCGCCATCGCCGTGATGCTGGCCAACCATTACCGGAGCACGCCGCCATGAACGCAGCAGTCCAACATGCCGATGGCACCCTGATCCTCGTGCTCAATTGCGGTTCGTCGAGCATCAAGTTCGCTCTGTTCGAGCAAGCGGGCGGCGTGCTGCCGCAGCAGGCGCAATGGAGCGGCAAGGTCGAAGGCATCGGCCGCGAAAACGCCACCTACCGCGCCGGCGGCCTGCCTGCCGTCGGCCTGCAGCTCGATCCGCAGCAGCCGCATCATGCGGCGCTCGAATACATCCGCGCGCAAGTGGTGGCGCAGCTGGACGGGCGTCCGCTGCGCGCCGTGGCGCACCGCGTGGTGCATGGCGGCAGCAAATATTTCGCCCCCGTGCGCATCGATTTTTCCGTGCTGGCCGACCTGAAAAGTTATGTGCCGCTCGCGCCCCTGCACCAGCCGTTCGCGCTGGAAGCCATCGAGGTGCTGCTCGAATCGCGGCCCGACATCGCCCAGGTGGCGTGCTTCGACACGGCCTTCCACCACACGGTGCCGCAGGTCGAGCAGATGCTGGCCCTACCTTACGATGCGTGGGAACGGGGCTTGCGCCGCTATGGCTTCCACGGCCTGTCATACGAATACCAGTCGCTGGTGCTGGAGCAGCGTTTTGGCGCTGCCGCGCGCGGCAAGGTTATCGTGGCCCACCTGGGCAGCGGCGCCAGCCTGTGCGCGATGGAGAATTTGCACAGCGTGGCCACCACCATGGGCTTTTCGGCGCTCGATGGCCTGATGATGGGCACGCGCTGCGGTTCGCTCGATCCGGGCGCCGTGATCTACCTGATGGAGATCGAAAAACTGTCGCTGGAAAAAGTGGCGCACGTGCTGTACCACGAGTCGGGCTTGCTGGGCGTATCGGGCGTGTCGGCCGACCCGCCCATCTTGCTGGCGCAGCAGGACCGGCAGGATGCGACGGGAGAACGCATCCGCGCCGCGCTGGCTTTATATATCCGCCGCATCGTGCGCGAGATCGGCGCCCTGACGGCCGTGCTCGGTGGGCTGGACATGCTGGTGTTTACGGCCGGTATCGGCGAGCACAGCGCCGAGCTGCGCCAGCGCATCTGCGACGAGCTGGGGTTTATCGGCCCCGTGCTTGACGGGGAGGCGAATGCGCGCAATGCCAGCCGCATTTCCACCGATGCCAGCCGCATCGTGGTCGGTGTGGAGCCGGCCAACGAGGAATGGGTGGCTGCCCGCCACGCGGCGCTGGCCGTGGGCGCATGAGGCTATGAGACCTGCATCGCACCCAGTGGGAAATTTGCTGATTTGCACATATTTTCCGTTGAGTGCGCTAACGCACTGTGTGGTTTGCCAGATATCTTTACTATGAAGTCATGCCATTGCGCTACATCAAGAAACAGCGCGATGCCTGGCAAATTTTGAGCATTTTGCCCGCCTTTAGTAAGAATAAAATTAAACCATATTGAAAGGTCTCATCATGAACAAATTACTCGCCACCCTGATCGCTACCCTGTTTGCCACCGCTGCCATCGCGCAAACGTCGCCAGTGACCCCAGCCGTTGCCAGCGCCCAGGCGTCTGCGCAGCATGACATCAACAAGGCTGCCAACAAGGAAGCCAAAGTCGATGCCAAGGCTGACGCCAACGTGGCCAAGGCCGAAATGAAGGCCGACGAAAAGAAAGCCGACGCCCAGCACAAGGCAAATAAAACCAAGGCCAAGGCCCACGACAAAGTGGTCGACGCCGATCCGGAAGACAAGATGAAGGCGCAAGCCAAGGCTGACAAAGCTGCCGCCAAGGCCGATGCGAAAGCGGGCAAAACCTCCGTGAAAGCGGACGCCAAGGTCGCCAAGGAAAAAGTGGAAGCGAACGCCGATAAAGCCATCGCCGCCACCAAGACGGAAGAAGCCAAGGCCAAGGCCGACGCTGAAGTCAAGGCCGCCGCCGCCAAGTAATGCACCGTTTGCGGGCTTCGGCCTGCAAGCCAAAAAGACAGCTTCGGCTGTCTTTTTTTTCGTCCGCCACTTTTCCCTGGCGCCGCTTGCCAGCCTTGATCTCGCGCAAGTGCTCCTCTTTTCGCCGTGCCATAGTGAATTGGCAAATAGACGAAGGAGACATCATGAGCACCGCTAAAACGAAAAAAACGCCGGCCACCAGTTCGGCCGAAAGCATGCCAGCCATGCCGGTCGAGGGCGATGTGCAGGCCGATGCCCAGGCGGCGGATTCCATGCCGGGGCCGCGCCTGGGCGTGTCGTACGCGGACCAGGCGGCGCTCACCCAGGGCGCGGCAGCCGTGTATGCCGGTGCCATGCCGGGCGGCGGCATGCAGCAGCCATCGCAGGGCATGGCGGGCGCCAGTTGCATGCAGGTGGGCGTTGGCGGTGGCATGGGAGGCGATGGTGGCGGGAGTGGCGGCATGGGCGGTGATGGAGGACAGGGCGGCGGGCAGGGGGGCGGCACTCCGCAGAAGCGCACCTGCGCCACGATGGACGTGCATCGCCGCCTGCTGACCGAAGATCCGGCGTACGCGAACGTGCGCGCCGATATTGAAAACCTGGCGGGACTGTACGAGGGCGACGCCAGCATTGCCGGGCGTTCCGGCGTGACGCACATTCCGGTGGTGGTGCACGTGGTGTGGAATACGGCCGAGCAGAATATCTCGAATGCGCAGATCGCCAGCCAGATCGATGTGCTCAATCGCGACTTCCGGCGCGTCAACCCCGATGTCAACAGCACGCCGGCGCCATTCCTGCCGTTGACGGCCGATGCGCGCGTGGAGTTCGCGCTGGCCACGACCGATCCGCATGGCGCGGCCACCAGCGGCATCGAGCGGCGCCAGACGACGGTGGCCTCGTTTGGCGCGGACGATGCGGTCAAGTCGCAGGCGACGGGCGGCATGGATGCCTGGCCGGCCGACAGTTACCTGAATATCTGGGTGTGCCAGCTCGGTGGCGGCTTGCTCGGTTACGCGCAGTTTCCTGGCGGCCCGGCCGCCACCGATGGCGTGGTGATCCTGCAATCGGCCTTTGGCACGACGGGCACGGCGGCGCCGCCGTTCCACCTGGGGCGCACGGCAACGCATGAAATCGGCCACTGGCTGAACCTGAACCATATCTGGGGCGACGACGGCACCGGATGCTCGGGCACGGACAACGTGGCCGACACGCCGAACCAGGGCGGGCCGAACACGGGCCAGCCTTCGTTTCCCCAGGTGTCATGCAATAACGGACCGAATGGCGACATGTTCATGAACTACATGGATTACGTCGACGATCCCGCCATGTTCATGTTCACGGCGGGCCAGGTGGCGCGTATGCAGGCTTGCCTCGATGGCCCGCGCGCCAGCATCGGCACGGGCGGTACTGGCGCAGGCGCCACGCCACGCCAAAGCTCCTCTCCCGTCGTGGCCTGGGGGGCAAGCCGCCTCGATGTCTTCGTCGTTGGCATGGACCGCGCCCTGTATCACAAGGCCTGGAATGGCACGGCCTGGGCGCCGTCCGTCAGCGGCTATGAAGCCCAGGGCGGCATTTGCACCAGTGCGCCGCAAGTGGTGTCGTGGGGGCCGAACCGGCTCGACGTGTTCGTCACGGGCACCGACAGCGGCTTGTTCCATAAGTGGTGGAACGGCACGGCCTGGGGACCGTCACTGACCGGCTATGAAGCGATGGGCGGCCTGTGCGTGGGCGACCCGCGCGCCGTGGCCTGGGGGCCGAACCGCCTCGACGTGTTTGTCGTCGGCACGGACCGCGGCCTGTATCACAAATGGTGGAACGGATCGGCCTGGGGGCCGTCGCTGACCGGGTACGAAGCCATGGGCGGCATCTGCCTGGGCCAGCCGGAAGCTGTGGCCTGGGGGCCGAACCGCCTCGATGTCTTCGTCGTCGGCATGGACCGGGCCCTGTACCACAAGTGGTGGGACGGCACGGCCTGGGGACCGTCGCTGACGGGCTATGAACGGCTGGGCGGCATCTGCACCTCGTCGCCGAAGGCCGTGGCGTGGGGACCGGACCGCCTCGACGTCTTTGTCACGGGTACCGATGGCGCGCTGTACCATAAATGGTGGGATGGCGCGAAATGGGGGCCTTCCAACGATGGTTTCGAGCGCCTGGGCGGTATCTGCGTGGGCGAGGTGGAAGCCGTGTCGTGGGCGCCGGACCGGCTCGACCTGTTCGTCATCGGCACGGACAGCGCCCTGTATCACAAGGCCTGGAACGGCACGGCCTGGTCGCCTTCCCTGACGGGCTTTGACAACCTGGGCGGCGTGTGTACTTCGCGTCCGCGCGCCACGGCCTGGGCGCCGGACCGCCTCGACGTGTTTGTCACGGGCACGAATGGCGCGCTGTTCCACAAGGCTTGGAACGGCGGGGCCTGGTCGCCCTCCGTGAGCGGCTATGAAAACCTGGGCGGCGTGGTATCGTGCTTTTGAGGGAGGGATCGCCATGCATGGCATGACAACGGCACTGCCCAGCGGCAGCTGGACGCACTCGTTCGAGGAGGATGCGGACGGCATCGAGGTGTACCGGCCCACGGCCACGTTCGTCTTTCCTCCCAGCCGCAAGGGGCGCAAGGTGCTCGAATTCGGCGCGCCCGCCGGCGCCATGGCGCAAGGGGCGGCGACCTTGACGCCGATGGCGCCCGGCCCCGACGACCGGCCCCGCGCCGGCCCCGTGACCCGGCTTGTACCCCTGGGCATGGGCCGCTATGCGCTCGGTGATGGCGCCGGGGCACAGGACGTGATCGATATCGTCGAAGCGACGCCCGACGTGCTGCGCCTGTCGCGGCGCTAAGGCTGGCCGCGCAGCTTGTGCGCAAGCGCCGTGCGGTTACCCACGTCCAGCTTCTGATAGATCGCGTGCAGCTGGTTGCGCACGGTGGCCGGCGACTTGCCCAGTTCCCTGGCGATGCTTTTGTAGGGCAGACCTTCGGCCGCCATGGCCGCCACCAGCCGCTCGGCCGGGGTCAAACGCTGCATGGCGGCCTGCCTGAAACGTTGTTTGTCATCGCTGTTCTCCTGTCCGTGGGTGGCATGCCGGTGGCATGCCTGCAGGGATAACGGGAGCACGGGTCGTATCTGTAAAACTATTTTTCCTGCTTCGATACGCTGTGATAGGCGAAAAAAAAGACAGGCGAACCTGTCTTTTCGTGTGGCGCGATGGTGATCAGCCGATGGCCGCCATCGACACCGGTTTCAGCTTGGCCGCCAGCGCCTTGCCTTTCTTGGCGCGCTTGCCGAAGTGGTCGGCCAGGGCCGTGGCGCCCAGCGACGCATCCTGCGGTTTCGACGCCCGGCCGATGCCGGAGACGACCACGCCACGCTGGGTGATCGGCTGCACTGCCAGCAGCTTGTCCTTGGCATCGAGGTCGATCAGCTTGACGCCGGTGCCGCCCTTGGACAGGGTTTTCATTTCATCGAGGCCGAACACGAGCAAGCGCGCGCCTTCCGTCAGGCAGGCCAGGGCGCTGGCCGCTTCGGCGATGACCTTCGGTTCGAGCGGCATGTCGCCGTCATCGAGGGTGATGAAGGCCTTGCCGCCTTTCAGACGGCTGACCATGTCGCCCGCCTTGGCGATGAAGCCGTAGCCGGCGCTCGACGCCAGCAGCAAATTGGTGGCGCCATTGCCCGCAAAGTAGTGCAAGATGCGCACGGCATTGCCCGGGGTACCGCCGCTCAGGTCGCACAAGGTCGTGATCGGCACGCCGTCGCCGCGCGCGTTGGGCAGCGCCGAGACGGGAACCGAGTAAATCTTGCCGTTGTTGCCAAAGCCCAGCAGGGTGTCGACCGTGCGGCATTCGAAGGCGCCATGCAGGCTGTCGCCGGCCTTGAACGTGAACTGCGCCGCATCGTGGCCGATACCGGTACGCGCGCGCACCCAGCCTTTTTCCGAAATGATGACGGTGACCGGTTCATCGACGACCTTTTGTTCCGCCACGGCTTTTTGCGCTTCCTCGATCAGGGTGCGGCGTGCGTCGCCGAACTGCTTGGCGTCCGCTTCGATTTCGCGGATGATGGCGCGCTTCATCGAGCCCGGGTTGTCGAGCAGGTCTTGCAGCGACTTTTCTTCCTTGCGCAGCTCGGCCAGCTCCTGCTGGATCTTGATCGTTTCCAGGCGCGCCAGCTGGCGCAGACGGATTTCCAGGATGTCGTCGGCCTGGCGTTCGGACAGATTGAACGCGTCGATCAGGGCCGCCTTCGGTTCATCCGAATTGCGGATGATCTGGATCACCTTGTCGATATTGAGCAGGATCGCTTCGCGCCCTTCCAGGATATGGATGCGGTCCTTGACCTTGCCCAGTTTATAGCCGGTGCGGCGCGTGACGGTCTCGAAGCGGAAGTCGATCCACTCGCGCAGGATGTCGCCCAGGCCCTTTTGGCGCGGACGGCCATCGCCGCCTATCATCACCAGGTTGATCGAGGTCGACGATTCCAGCGAGGTGTGCGCCAGCAGCATCAGCATGAATTCTGTCTGGTCCTGGTTCTTCGACTTCGGCTCGAACACGAGGCGCACGGGCGCGGCGCGGCCCGATTCGTCGCGGATGGTGTCGAGCGAATTGAGGATCAGCGCTTTCAGGGCTACCTGGTCCGGCGACAGCGCCTTCTTGCCCAGTTTGATCTTCGGATTCGTCAACTCCTCGATTTCTTCCAGCACCTTTTGCGAGGAAGTACCGGGCGGCAGTTCCGTCACGACGGCTTGCCACTGGCCGCGCGCCAGCTCTTCGATCTTCCAGCGTGCGCGCACCTTCATGCTGCCACGGCCGCTCGCGTACATGTCCTGGATCTGCGATGGCGGCGTGATGATCTGGCCGCCGCCGGGGAAGTCGGGGCCGGGAATGATGGCCATCAGCTCGGCGTGCGTCATCTTCGGATCGCGGATCATGGCGACGGCCGCTTTCGCCACTTCCGCCAGATTGTGCGACGGGATTTCTGTCGCCAGCCCCACGGCGATGCCGGAGGCGCCGTTCAGCAGCACCATCGGCAGGCGCGCCGGCAGCAGCTTCGGTTCTTCCGTCGAACCGTCGTAGTTGGGCTGGAAATCCACCGTGCCCATGCCGATTTCATCCATCAGCAGCTTGGCGATCGGTGTCAGACGCGCTTCCGTGTAGCGCATGGCCGCCGCGCCGTCGCCATCGCGCGAGCCGAAGTTGCCCTGGCCGTCGATCAGCGGGTAGCGCAAGGAGAAATCCTGCGCCATGCGCACCAGCGCGTCGTACACGGACTGGTCGCCGTGCGGATGCAATTTACCGAGCACGTCGCCGACCACGGCCGCCGATTTGCGCGGCTTCGCCGTGGAGTTCAGGCCCAGCTCGTTCATCGCATACAGGATGCGGCGCTGCACGGGCTTCTGGCCGTCGCACACGTCGGGCAGGGCGCGGCCCTTGACGACGGAGATGGCGTAATCGAGATAGGCGCGCTCGGCAAAGGTGGACAGGGTCAGCGCTTCGCCGTCGAATACCGGTTCATCCGGCTCGATTGGCTCAGGCTGGGCATCGTCAAATAAATTCGTTTGTGTGGACATGGCGCTTGTTTCGGTGTTGAGTGGTTGCGGTTGAATTCGTGGGGCTGATTATGACAGCCCGGATTTGGAAAAGGACTTGCCGTACGTCAGATACATATAGCGCAAAGTCAGATACAGCACGGCCAGGGCCAGTTCGACGCTGTGATCCATCATCGGCATGGCGCGGATGGCCGGGGCATGGCCGGCCAGCACGACGCTGGCGAGGGACGGCACCAGCACCACCGGCCAGATCGTCTTCCATTTGAAATCGGTGGGGGAAAACAGCAAGCCGGCGCACGACCAGGCATACAGCGCGGCGCCGACGAGGGCGGCCGGCAGCAATTGCAAATACAGTTGTAACAGCAAGCCTGCGCAGCCGATCAGCCATGCGGCGCGCAGGCGGGGCAAGAGCGCCTCGGGGAAGCCGCAATCGCCATACAGGCCGGTGGCGCAGCGCAGGGCCAGCGCCGCCAGGCAAAACATCATCGGCATGGCATCGCCGATGGCCAGCGCCGACGGGCCTTTGCCGCTCATGAACATGGCCGCGAACAGCGACAGGCCCAGACACAGGAGCAGCAGCATGCCATGCAGCAGCTGGCGGTTCATCGCATACGCGAGCAGGGCCGACGCGCACAAGCCGGCCGCGGTGACGAGGCGCATGGTGTCGCTGCGTTCGGGCAGGAACAGCAGCAAGGCCAGCACGAGGTAGGGCGCGATCCAGCCCAGTTGCCGCAAGCCGGGCCGCTGCCACAGCGCGGGCAGGCGTTCCTGCAGCGCTTCCTGCAGCGAGTCGAGCCGCGTGAACAGGGCCGCCGGCCAGCGCAAGGCATGCATGGCCAGCAGGGAAAAGGCCAGCGCCTGGAAGCCCAGCAGGCTGGCATAGGCCGCCGTGTCGCCGAGCTTGAAGCCGGCCGCATCGAGCATGCCCGCGAGCATGAAGTGCAGCACGAAACCGAGGCCGCCCGAGGCCAGCGCCGTCTGCTTGAAGTAGCGCTTGGCATGGACGGCGTGTTCCCATTGCTCGAACAGGTCCGTATCGAGCTTCCAGGCCAGCATCTCGCCGTGCTGCCAGCGTATCGTGTGCAGCAGTTCGCGCAGCTGCAGCGTGAATTTTTGGTCGAACAGCTGGCGCGCGTAGGCCGAAGGCGGCTGCTGCGACATGATGCAATCGAGGCCCGGGTAGCTGTCGCGGTTATCGCTGAAGTGGGCGAACGAGCGGTCGGCCCGGTAGCGCTGCACGGCGCTGCGCACCAGATCCCCATGGCTGCGCGCCAGATAGGAAAAATCGTGGTCCCAGCCCAGCTGCTCGAACAGGGCCTGGCGCAGCGCCATGTCATAGCCGGCGCTGGCGCAGTAGCGCAGCGCGCACAAGTCGAATTCCTCGCGCACGTCGAGGTTGAGCATGGCGTCGTCCTGCAGGATGCCGGCCACTACCTCACCGCCATCCGTGTGCCGAGACTGTTCCAGGAATGCCTGCCACAGGCTGGCCGCTTCCTGTGCCGGATCGATGGCGACCACGCCCCATAGTTCCGGCGGCGGTGCGGGCTCCTGGGCAATGACGCCCCACAGTTCCGCAGGCGGCTCCTGCGCTTCCTGCGCGGGTTCGTCGATGACGCCCCACAGCTCGGCCGCTTCGATGGCCGGCGCTTCTGGCGCTTCGACCTCTTGCGGTTCCGGAAACTCCTCGGCAAACAGGTGCGCATGGCGCAGCGCGTATTCATATGCGTCGCGCAGCTCCTGGAAGGCGGCAGGATCGTCTTCGGGGCGCGTCACCTTCAGGCGCTTCGCATACGCGCGTTTGAGCGCGCGCTCGTCGCCGGTCGGCTCCGTGCCCAGGATTGCCCACAGGCTGCGCTGTCCCTTGTCCATGCCGCCGTCCATTTACAGGAAGCTCTCGCTCTCGACCTGGCGCAGCACCTCGTCGAGCGCCTGGCGCGCCTTGCGGATGGTGTTCGGGTCCTGCGTTTCCAGCGCGGCCTGGAAATTGGCCGTGTGCGCAGCCAGGTACTGGCGCACGTCGCCCAGCGACTGTTCGTACAGGCGGTCGGCGCGTGTGACCAGGGTGCGGTTTTCCAGCTGCTCGCGCGGGTGGATCTTCAGGTCGGCCAGTTCCGCAAAGCGCTGCTCGATCTGCTCCGGCGTCATCACGCCCGCGTTGTCGCTGATGATCATCTTGTGGCGTTCCTGCGTGGCCAGTACCGTCACTTCCGCTTCCAGCACGCCGCTGATGTCATAGGTGAAGCGCACGTCGATGCCGATCTCGCCCGCTTTTTTCGCGGGGATCGGGAAGCTGATCTTGCCGAGGAAGACGTTGTCGGCCACCAGGCGCGATTCGCCCTGGAAGATCGCCACGTTGATTTCCTTCTGGTTGTCGTAGATGGTGGTGATGTTTTCCGTGCGCGAGACGGGCACCACGGAATTGCGCTCGATGATGGGCAGGTAATGCCCGCCTTCATACTGGTTTGCACCGACCTGGCGCGAAATGGAAATGCCGAGCGAGTATGGCGCCACATCCGTCATGACCACTTCGTCGAGGGCCGCGTCGCGCATCTTGAGGCCCGCCTGCACGGCGGCGCCCAGCGCCACTGCTTCGTCCGGGTCCAGGTGGATGGCGGGGAAGCGGCCGAACATGCGCGAGACGAGTTTGCGCACCAGCGGCATGCGCGTGGCGCCGCCGGCCAGCACCACTTCATTCAATTCCGCAGCGCGGATGGTGGCGTCGCGCAGCGCCCGTTCCACTGGCAGGCGCAGGCGGGCCAGCAGGGGCTCGCACAATTGCGCCAGCTTGTCTTCGCCGATCTCCCAGCTGTATTCCTTGTCTTGGTAGCGCGTGGCCATGCGCACGGACGGCTGCTCCGACAGCAAACGCTTGACGCGCTCGGCTTCATCGCGCAGCAGCTGCTGCTGGCGCGGGTCGAGCAGGCGGCTGCCGACGGCGTCGCGCAGGCCGCTGCCTTCGAGGAAGGCGTCGACCAGCACGGTGACGAAGTCTTCCCCGCCGAGGAAATTGTCGCCGGCCGAGGCGCGCACTTCCATCACGCCTTCGAACAGCTCGAGGATCGACACGTCGAACGTGCCGCCGCCCAGGTCGAAAACGAGGAATTTGCTTTCCTGTTCCTTGTCGCGGATGCCATAGGCCAGCGCGGCGGCCGTCGGCTCGTTGAGCAGGCGCTCCACGCGCAAGCCCGCCAGCTGGCCGGCGATGCGCGTGGCCTTGCGCTGCGCATCGCTGAAATACGCGGGCACGGTGATGATGGCTTCCTCGACCTTGTGGCCGAGGAAGGCTTCGGCATCTTCCTTCAGCGCGCGCAGCACCATCGACGACAGTTCTTCCGGGCGGAATTGCTGCGTGCCGAGGGCGATCTTCTTTTCGCTGCCCATGTAGCGCTTGAAGACGGCCGCCGTCAGTTGCGGGTGCGTCTGCAGGCGCTCGCGCGCGGCGCGGCCCACGAGCACAGTGCCGTCGTCATCGATGCTCACGCATGATGGCGTCAGGTGTTCACCGAGCGCATTCGGGATGATGGAAGCCTTGCCGTCGCGCCAGATGGCGACCAGGCTGTTGGTGGTGCCCAGGTCGATGCCTATGATCATCAGATATCCGCCTCCGCCTCATTGCCGTGTTCTTCGATCCAGGCGCGGCGTCCGGCCGCTTCGCCCTTGCCCATCAACATATTGAAACGCAAGGCCGAAGCCATGTGGTCGACTTCACCGAGCGTGACGGGCAGCAAACGGCGCGTGTCCGGGTTCATCGTCGTTTCCCACAGCTGCTCGGCGTTCATCTCGCCCAGGCCCTTGAAGCGCGAGATCGACCAGGCGCCCTGTTTCACGCCTTCCTTGCGCAGCTTGTCCTCGATGGCCACCAGTTCGCCGTCGTCGAGTGCGTAGATTTTCTGGATCGGCTTTTTGCCGCGCGCGGGCGCGTCGACCCGGTACAAAGGCGGGCGGGCGATGCAGATGTGGCCCTTGTTGATCAGGACCGGGAAGTGCTTGAAGAATAAGGTCAGCAGCAGTACCTGGATGTGCGAGCCATCCACGTCCGCATCGGACAGGATGCAGATCTTGCCGTAGCGCAGGCCGGACAGGTCGGGTGTATCGCCCACGCTGTGCGGATCGACGCCGATGGCCACCGCGATATCGTGGATTTCGTTATTGGCGAACAGGCGGTCGCGGTCCGTCTCCCACGAGTTCAAGACCTTGCCGCGCAGGGGCAGAATCGCCTGGAATTCCTTGTCGCGGCCCATCTTGGCCGAACCGCCCGCCGAGTCGCCCTCGACGAGGAACAGTTCATTGCGCGCGATGTCGGACGATTCGCAGTCGGTCAGCTTGCCGGGCAGGACGGCGACGCCCGACGATTTTTTCTTTTCCACTTTTTGCAGCGAACGCTGGCGCGACTGCGCCTGCTTGATCACCAGCTCGGCCAGCTTCTTGCCGTAGTCGACGTGCTGGTTCAGCCACAGTTCCAGCGGCGGCTTGGTAAAGGTAGAGACGAGGCGCACGGCGTCGCGCGAGTTCAGGCGTTCCTTGATCTGGCCCTGGAATTGCGGGTCCAGCACCTTGGCCGACAACACGAACGAGGCGCGCGCGAACACGTCTTCCGGCAGCAGCTTCACGCCTTTCGGCAGCAGCGAGTGCATTTCGACGAAGTTTTTCACGGCGCCGAACAGGCCGTCGCGCAAGCCCGATTCGTGCGTGCCGCCATTCGAGGTGGGAATCAGGTTGACGTACGATTCGCGCACGATGGCGCCTTCTTCCGTCCAGGCCACCACCCAGGCCGCGCCTTCGCCTTCGGCAAAGCCTTCCGAGTCCGGGCCCGCGTACTGCGCGCCCTCGAACAGGGGAATCAGGGTTTCGCCATTCGATACCTGCGCCAGCGTTTCGGTCAGGTAGCCGCGCAAGCCTTCCGCGTACTGCCACGTCTGCGTGTCGCCCGTCTTCGCGTTGGTGAGTGTGACGGTGACGCCCGGCAGCAGCACGGCTTTCGAGCGCAGCAGACGTTGCAGCTCCGTTTGCGAGATGTTCGGCGAATCAAAATATTTTGCATCGGGCCAGGCCGTGACGCGCGTGCCCGACTTCTTGCCGTCGCGTGGGGCGGGGCGGGAATTCAATGGCTCGATCACGTCGCCATTCGCAAACACCATGTGGTGCAAGCCGTTGCCGTCGCTTTCCTTGCGCCAGACGGTGATTTCCAGGCGTGTGGACAGCGCATTGGTGACGGACACGCCGACGCCGTGCAGACCGCCCGAGAACGCATAGGCGCCGCCCGAACCCTTGTCGAACTTGCCGCCCGCGTGCAGCCTTGTAAACACGATTTCCACGGTCGGCACGCCTTCTTCCGGGTGCAGGCCGACGGGAATGCCGCGGCCATTGTCTTCCACGGTGATGCTGCCATCCGTGTTTTGCGTGACGGCGATGTGCGTGCAATGACCGCCCAGTGCCTCGTCGGAGGCATTGTCGATCACTTCCTGAATGATATGCAGCGGATTTTCAGTGCGGGTGTACATCCCCGGGCGCTGCTTGACGGGTTCCAGTCCTTTCAGGACACGGATGGATGATTCGCTGTAGTCGGATGCTGGTTTTTTAGTGGCCATACGTGTTCAAGCTAAGTAAAGACAGTGGTTGGAACGCCAGGCCAGGGCACTGCGGGCGCAATGACAGCGGCGGTGATAACTGTATGAATATACAGTATATCCCGTCCAGCGTCACTGGGGGAGGGCAGTGCGGCAGGCCAGGCGTCCTTGTGCGGACGCTCGCGCATTCTATCTTGTCCCGCGAGCAATAGCGCTACTCCAGGGCAACAACAGTGCGCCTCAGGCGTGGTTTTGCGCCAATTGTGCTGGATTTTATGCGGTAAAGCCCCCGTTTTTACATCTTGTTTACATGCGCCTCCCCAGTCTTTACGAATTTTTTAGACCCTTTTGGCTAATCTGCTCACTATCAAAACAAACCTGAATGAGGGTGGGAATGGATCTCGTGTATCTCGGCTTGATTGCCGTGTTTTTCGTCCTGGCGGCCGGCTTCGCCGTCGCCTGCGACAAATTAGGGAGCGTCAAATGAACGCGTTTTATGTGCTGGGCGCCGTCGTCTCGGCTGGTTTGCTCGTCTACCTGCTGGTGGCGCTGCTGAAGGCGGAGGAACTGTGATGACGACGCAATCGATACTGTTATTGGTGGCTTTCCTGGCCGTGCTGCTGGCCGCCGGCTATCCGCTGGGCCTGTACATGGCCAAGGTGGCCGGCGATGCGCCCGTGCGCGGCCTGGGCTGGCTGCAAAAGCTGGAAAACCTGCTATACCGCTGGTCCGGCCTGCCCGACGACAAGGCCATGGGCTGGAAAAGCTATGCCATCGCCCTGATCGTCTTCAATACCGTGGGCGCCGTCTTCGTCTACGGCCTGCAGCGCCTGCAGGGCTTTTTACCGTTGAATCCACAGGGCCTGGGCGCCGTCAGCCCCGATTCCTCGTTCAATACCACCGTCAGCTTCGTCGCCAATACCAACTGGCAGGGCTACGGCGGCGAACAGACCATGAGCTATCTGACCCAGATGCTGGGCATGGCATGCCAGAACTTCTTTTCGGCTGCCACCGGCATCGCCGTGATCTTCGCGCTGGTGCGCGGCTTCGCCTCGCGCTCGGGCAAATCGATCGGCAATTTCTGGGTCGACCTCGTGCGCTCGACCCTGTACATCCTGCTGCCGTTGTCGCTGGCCCTGTCCGTCGTCTTCATGGGCGAAGGCATGATCCAGAATTTTTCCGCCTACAAGGAAGTGACCCTGCTCGATCACGTGGCGTATGAAACGCCGAAGGTGACAGCCGACGGCCAGCCCGTGCTGGATGCGGCCGGCAAGCCCGTGATGGAAGCGCAAGTGGCGGCGACGCAGACGATCGCCATGGGCCCCGTCGCGTCGCAGGAATCGATCAAGCTGCTGGGCACGAATGGCGGCGGCTTCTTCAACGCCAATTCCTCGCACCCGTATGAAAACCCGACCGTGCTGTCGAACTTCCTGCAGATGCTGGCCATCTTCCTCATTCCCGCCGGCCTGTGCTTCACCTTCGGCCGCATGGTGGGCGACCTGCGCCAGGGCTGGGCAGTGCTGGCCGCCATGACCGTGATCTTTGTCGTCATGACGGCCGGCGTGATGAGCGCCGAGCAGCAAGCCAATCCATCCTTGCAAGCGCTGGGCGTGGACCAGCAGGCCAGCAGCCTGCAATCGGGCGGCAATATGGAAGGCAAGGAAACGCGCTTCGGCATCAGCTCCTCGACCCTGTTCGCGGCGGTGACGACGGCCGCATCGTGCGGCGCCGTCAATTCCATGCACGACTCGTACATGCCTTTGGGCGGGATGGTGCCGCTGCTGTTGATGCAGTTCGGCGAAGTGATTTTCGGCGGCGTGGGCACGGGCCTGTACGGCATGCTGATGTTCGCCATCCTGGCTGTCTTCATCGCCGGCCTGATGATAGGCCGCACGCCTGAATACCTGGGCAAGAAAATCCAGGCCTATGAAATGAAGATGGTCTCGCTGGCCATCCTGATCACGCCAGCCCTGGTCTTGACGGGCACGGCGATCGCCGTGATGGTCGAACCGGGCAAGATCGGCGTGGCCAATCCGGGCGCGCATGGTTTTTCCGAAATCCTGTACGCGTTCACATCGGCCGCCAACAACAACGGCAGCGCGTTTGCCGGCCTGTCCGCCAACACGCCGTTCTACAACGTGATGCTGGCGATCGCCATGTGGTTCGGCCGCTTCGGCGTGATCGTGCCCGTGCTGGCGGTGGCCGGTTCGCTGGCGGCCAAGCAGCGCCTGTCGGCCAATGCCGGCACCATGCCCACGCACGGCCCCATGTTCATCGGCCTGCTGATCGGCGTCGTCGTGCTCGTCGGTGTATTGAATTACGTTCCCGCGCTGGCCCTGGGCCCGATCGTCGAACACCTGCAACTTTTCATCAAATAAGAGGCTACCATGTCACGCACAAGCCTGACTTTGTTCGATTCCGCACTGATCGGCCCCGCCGTCGTCGATGCGTTCAAAAAACTCGACCCCCGCACGCAGTGGCGCAGCCCCGTGATGTTCGTCGTCTACGTGGGCAGCATCATCACGAGCCTGCTGGCGACCCAGGCCGGGATCAGCGGCGGCCAGGGCGAAGCGCCATTCGGCTTCATCGTCGCCGTCGCCGTGTGGCTGTGGTTTACCGTGCTGTTCGCGAACTTCGCCGAAGCGCTGGCCGAAGGCCGCAGCAAGGCGCAGGCGGCCTCGCTGCGCGCCCTGAAGCAAACGGTGATGGCAAAGAAAATGCAAACGCCGAAATACGGCACTTCCTGGCTGCCCACGCCGGCCACCGACCTGCGCAAGGGCATGACGGTGCTGGTCGAAGCGGGTGACGTGATTCCCGCCGACGGCGAAGTGACGGCCGGCGTGGCTTCCGTCGATGAAAGCGCCATCACGGGCGAATCGGCGCCAGTCATCCGCGAATCGGGCGGCGACTTTTCCGCCGTGACGGGCGGCACCCGCGTGCTGTCCGACTGGCTGCTGGTGCGCGTCTCCGTCAACCCCGGCGAAGCCTTCATCGACCGCATGATCGCCATGGTGGAAGGTGCCAAGCGCCAGAAGACACCGAACGAGATCGCCCTGACGATTCTGCTCGTGGCCCTGTCGATTGTCTTCCTGATCGTCACCGTGACCCTGTTGCCATACTCGCTGTTTTCCGTGGCGGCGGCTGGCACTGGCACGCCCGTGACGATCACGGTGCTGATCGCGCTGCTCGTGTGCCTGATTCCGACCACCATCGGCGGTTTGCTGTCCGCCATCGGCGTGGCCGGCATGAGCCGCATGATGCAGGCCAATGTGATCGCCACGTCGGGCCGCGCCGTGGAAGCGGCCGGCGACGTGGACGTGCTGCTGCTCGATAAAACGGGCACCATCACCCTGGGCAACCGCCAGGCGTCGAGCTTCGTGCCTGCGCCCGGCGTGACGGAGCAGCAGTTGGCCGACGCGGCGCAACTGGCCTCGCTGGCCGATGAAACGCCGGAAGGGCGCAGCATCGTCGTGCTGGCCAAGCAGAAGTTCAATATCCGCGAACGCGAGATGGCCAGCCTGCACGCTACCTTCGTACCGTTCACGGCGCAAACGCGCATGAGCGGCGTCGATATCGCGGGCGAACAGCAGGTGCGCCAGTTGCGCAAGGGCGCGGCCGATTCCATGAAAAAGTATGTGGAAGCGCTGGGCCAGCCGTATCCCGATGAAGTGGCGCGTGCCGTCGACGACATCGCGCGCCGCGGCAGCACGCCGCTGGTGGTGGTCGACGATGGCAAGGTCATGGGCGCCGTGGAGCTGAAAGATATCGTCAAGGGCGGCATCAAGGAGCGCTTCGCGGAATTGCGCCGCATGGGTATCAAGACCGTCATGATCACGGGCGACAACAAGCTGACGGCTGCCGCGATTGCGGCCGAGGCGGGCGTGGACGATTTCCTCGCCGAAGCGACGCCGGAAGACAAGCTGAAACTGATACGCAGCTACCAGTCCGAAGGCCGCCTGGTGGCGATGACGGGCGACGGCACCAACGACGCGCCCGCGCTGGCGCAGGCCGACGTGGCTGTGGCCATGAATTCGGGCACGCAGGCGGCGAAAGAGGCGGGCAATATGGTCGACCTCGATTCGAACCCGACCAAGCTGCTGGAAATCGTTGAAATCGGCAAGCAGATGCTGATGACGCGCGGCTCGCTGACGACGTTCTCGATTTCGAACGACATCGCCAAGTACTTCGCCATCATCCCGGCCGCCTTCGTGGGCACCTATCCACAGCTGAAGGCGCTGGACATCATGCACCTGGCCAGCCCTGCGTCGGCCATCATGTCGGCCGTGATCTTCAATGCCCTGATCATCGTCGTGCTGATTCCGCTGGCCCTGAAAGGCGTGCAATACCGGGCCATCGGCGCGGCGAGCCTGTTGCGCCGCAATCTGCTGATCTATGGCCTGGGCGGCATCGTCCTGCCCTTCATCGGCATCAAGCTGATCGACATGCTGCTGTCCGCACTCAATTTAGTCTAAAGGAACCATCATGAGCACCATCGTACGTCCCGCCCTGGTCCTGTTTGCCGCGCTGACCGTGATCTGCGGCGTCGTCTATCCATTCGCCACGGCCGGCATCGGGCAGCTGGCTTTCAGCGATGAAGTCAACGGCAGCATCGTCGAGCGTGGCGGAAAACCCGTCGGCTCGACCCTGATCGGCCAGTCCTTCACGTCGCCCAAATACTTCTGGGGCCGTCCATCGGCCACCGCGCCGATGGCCAATAACGGCGCCGGTTCGGGCGGCTCGAACCAGGGACCGACCAATCCGGCCCTGGTGGACGCCGTCAAGGCGCGCATCGCCGCCCTGAAGGAAGCGGATCCCGGCAACACGCGCGCCATCCCCGTCGACCTGGTAACGGCGTCGGGCAGCGGCCTGGATCCGGAAATCAGCCTGGCCGGCGCGCTCTATCAGGCGCCACGCGTGGCCCGCGTGCGCGCCATGCCGCTGGCGCAGGTGGAAAACGCCATCGCCAAGGTGCAGAAAACCGCATATATCGGCTTTTTCGGCGAACCGTGCGTGAATGTGCTGGAACTGAACCTGGCGCTCGATGCGATGGCAAAGTAAGCTGGCGACGGCGCGTAGGTCGGCGTAGGTCGGCTTAGCGCAGCGTAAGCCGACACCACCACCAGCCAGGCCAACAATGTCGTCGGATTACGCGCAAGCGCTAATCCGACCTACGTGCTTACGTCGCCGCTTGACGCCACAGCAAAATAACAAGATAGCATTACGCAGGAAGATTAAAATACAACATGCTCCCCAACGACAGCCAACGCCCCGACCCTGATGCCCTGCTGGCGCAAGTGCAGGCGCAGGAAAAGAAAGCCGCGCGCGGCCGGCTGCGCATTTATTTTGGCGCTTCGGCCGGCGTCGGCAAGACCTATGCGATGCTGGCGGCCGCGCGCAAATTGCTGGCCGATGGCCAGGACTTGCTGGTGGGCGTGGTGGAGACGCATGGGCGCCAGGATACGGCCGCCCAGCTTGACGGCTTGCCCGTGCTGCCCCTGAAGGCCATCGAGTACCGGGGCAAGACCCTGTATGAGTTCGACCTCGACGAAGCGCTGCGCCGCGCGCCGCCTTTGATACTGATGGATGAACTGGCCCACTCGAACGTGGCCGGCTCGCGCCATCCGAAGCGCTGGCAGGATGTCGAGGAATTGCTGGCCGCCGGCATCGACGTGCTGTCGACCGTCAACGTGCAGCACCTGGAAAGCCTGAACGACGTGGTGGGGGGGATCACGGGCGTGCGCGTGGCCGAAACCCTGCCCGACACGGTATTCGACCGTGCCGATGAAGTGGTGCTCGTCGATATCCCCGCCGATGAACTGCTGCGCCGCCTGAAGCAGGGCAAGGTGTATCAGCCGCTGCAGGCCGAGCGGGCGTCGCAGCATTTTTTCCGCAAGGGCAATCTGATCGCCCTGCGCGAACTGGCCTTGCGCCGCACGGCGGACCGGGTACAGGACGATGTGCAGGCTTACCGCGTCGAGAAATCGATCAACCCCGTATGGAAGACGGGCGCCGCGCTGCTGGCCTGCGTGGGGCCGCACGCGGGAGGCGAGCACGTAATCCGCAGCACGGCGCGCCTGGCCAGCCAGCTGAATGCGGAATGGCATGCGCTGTACGTGGAAACGCCGCGTTTGCAGCGCCTGCCGGCGGGTCAGCGCGAACGCATCCTGAAAACCCTGAAACTGGCGCAGGACCTGGGCGCGCGCACGGCCATTGTGCCGTCGGCCGACATCGCCGGCGCCGTGGTCGAGTATGCGCGCAGCGCGAATATCTCGAAAGTCATCGTGGGCCGAGGCCGCACCAATGCGCTGGCGCGCCTGTGGCATGTGCCGCCGGCCGCGCGCATGGCCAGCCTGGCGCCCGATATCGATCTGATCGAGGTGGGCTTGCCGCCAGCCGATGCGGCGCCCCGGCGCGCAAGCGGCGACGATGCGGAAGCGCCACGCCGGTCCTCGCGCCATTGGCGCTACATCGTGGCCGCCGGCGTCAGCCTGGCCACGGCCCTCGCCTCGGTTCCATTGCAACCGTACCTGGACCTGGCCAATATCGCCATGCTGTCCCTGCTGACGGTGGTGCTGGTGGCTGTGCGCCTGGGGCGCGGGCCTGCGGCGCTGGCCAGCCTGGTGGGCGTGGCCAGCTTCGATTTCATCTTCGTGCCGCCCCGTTTCTCGTTTGCCGTGGGCGATTTCCAGTATGTGATCACGTTTGGCGTGATGCTGGCCGTGGGCCTGATCACGGGCCACCTGACGGCCGGCCTGCGCTTCCAGGCCCGCGTGGCTTCGCACCGCGAGGCGCGCGCCCGCGCCCTGTACGAATTTTCGCGCGAGCTGTCCGGCGTGCTGCAGACGGAGCAGATTTTCGACATCACGAAAAGCGCCATCGAGCGGGCTTTCCGCGCACGCGCAACCTTGCTGTTGCCCGATGACGAAGGCAGCTTGCAAGTCCCTAACGGCGGCGAGGCGCTCGATATCGGCATCGCCCAGTGGGCCTTCGACCATGCGCAGGCGGCGGGAACGGGCACCGACACCTTGCCGGCGTCGCCCATTTTCTACCTGCCGCTGATCGCACCCATGCGCACGCGCGGCGTGCTGGCGCTGCTGCCGCTCGAGGGTGCGCAGCGCGGGCGCTGGCTGCTGGTACCGGAACAGCGCCAGCACCTCGATACCTTTGCCGCTCTGGCGGCCATCGCCCTCGAGCGCGTGCACTACATCGACGTGGCCCAGGGCGCGCTGCTGCAGATGGAGTCCGAGCGGCTGCGCAATTCGCTGCTGGCGGCTCTGTCGCACGATTTGCGCACGCCGTTGACGTCGCTGGTGGGCCTGGCCGAATCGCTGGTTTTGTCCCGGCCTGCGCTGTCGCCCGCGCAGCTGGACATGGCGCGCTCACTGCAGTCCGAAACCGTGCGCATGAGCGCCCTGGTGGCGAACTTGCTGGACATGGCACGCATCGAGAGCGGCCAGGTGCGCCTGAACCTGCAATGGCAGGCGCTGGAAGAAGTGGTGGGCAGCGCGCTGCGCGCCAGCGGCCCGCAATTGCAGCAGCATGCCGTGCAGACGCAGCTGGCGCCAGACTTGCCGCTGGTGCGCTACGACGCCGTGCTGGTCGAACGCGTGCTGTGCAACCTGCTGGAAAACGCGGCCAAGTATACGCCGCCCGGCAGCACCATCACGGTCGCGGCTGGCGTACACGGCCAGTTCCTGCAGGTGACGGTGCTGGACGATGGCCCGGGCTTGCCTCCCGGCCGCGAAGAAGCCATCTTTGAAAAATTCACGCGCGGCGAACGCGAATCGAACAAGCCGGGCGTCGGCCTGGGGCTGGCCATTTGCCGCGCCATCGTCGAAGCCCACGGCGGCAGCATCCACGCGCAGCCGCACGCGCCGGGACAGGGCGCCGCCATCGTCTTCAGCCTGCCGCTGGGAACGCCGCCGGCGCCGCCCGAGATCGAGCTCGATGACGCCAACGACCATGAAACAGGAAAACCAATATGAACGAACCTTCCGCCACCGCCTTGCTGGTCGAGGATGAACCGCAAATCCGCCGCTTCGTGCGCGCCGCGCTGGAAGACGAGGGCTGGCAGATTTTCGAGTCCGCCACCATGCAGCGGGGCCTGATCGATGCCGGCACGCGCCGGCCCGACCTGATCGTGCTGGACCTGGGGCTGCCCGACGGCGACGGCATCGATTTCATCGCCGACATCCGCAAATGGTCGGCCGTGCCCATCATCGTGCTGTCGGCGCGCGTCGACGAGCAGGACAAGATCCGCGCGCTCGACGCGGGCGCCGATGACTACTTGACCAAGCCGTTCGGCGTGGGCGAATTGCTGGCCCGCGTGCGCGCCACCTTGCGCCGCCAGCGCCAGCCCGCCGCCAGCGACGATGGCGTGGTGCAGTTTGGCGACGTGCGCGTCGACCTGAAGGATCGGCTGGTGACGCGCAACAAGCAGCTGGTGCACATGACGCCGACGGAATTCCGCTTGCTGTCCGTGCTCGTGAAGAACGCGGGCAGGGTGGTCACCAATCCGCAGCTGCTGCGTGAAGTGTGGGGGCCGTCGAACAGCGAAAACGGCCACTACCTGCGTATCTACATGGGCCATCTGCGCCAGAAGCTGGAAGCCGATCCGGCCCAGCCGCAGTACCTGCTGACGGAAACGGCCGTCGGCTACCGGCTGCTGCTGCCGCTCTAGCCAACTTTATATCCCCTGTTTGAAAACAGGCGCCGCGCGCGCCAGGGGGACGCTTTACTTAAAATTTTTGCAGCGATTTTTTGCAGCGGCGGGCCAGCTGCGCCATGTTGGCAAAGGCCCATACCACCGATGAAGAAGAACAACCATGAACAAAATGCTACTTGCACTTGCCGTCGCCACAGCCTTGACGGGCAGCCTGGCCCACGCGGACGAGGCCAAGCCCGATAATGAAGTGAGCTTCAACGTGGCCGGTGTGTCCGACTACCGTTACCGCGGCATCTCGCAGACGCGCTTGAAACCGGCGCTGCAGGGCGGCGTCGACTATGTCAACAACCCCACTGGCCTGTACGCGGGCGCCTGGGCCTCCACCATCAAGTGGACCAAGGACGCGGGCGGCAGCGGCGACGTGGAAGTGGACCTGTATGCGGGCAAGCGCGGCCAGTTGGGCAGCGATGTTGGCTATGACGTGGGCGTGCTCGCCTATGTGTATGCGGACAACGGCTTGAAGCACGTCGCCGGCCTGGCCGACGCGGACACGCAGGAAGTCTACGGCCAGCTGTCGTATGGCCCCGCCTATATCAAGTATTCGCACGCCGTTTCGAACCTGTTCGGCATCGTCAACAGCAAGAACAGCGGCTACCTGGACATCGGCGCGAATATCGACCTGACGAACGGCTGGACCGGCAACCTGCACGCGGGCCACCAGAAGGTCAGGAACAATGATGCATCGAGCTATACGGACTGGAAAGTGGGCGTCACGCGCGACTTTGGCATTGTTTCGGGCGCGCTGGCCGTGATCGGCACGAACGCGGGCAAATCGGCCTATGCCTCGCCCGTGAATGGCAAATTCATGGGCAAGACGGCGCTGCAGCTGACGGTCAGCAAGACGTTTTAATTGACAGAGAAGAAGGCGGCGCATGCGCCGCCTTTTTTTGCGTGCCCGGCCAGGCTAAGTAGGCAGGTTGAAAACGGCGCAGTACAGCTGTCCCAGGCTGACCACGCGGGCGGCGGGAATCTGCGCGGCCAGGGCATGGGCGGGCGCCGCTTGCGTGTCCGTTGCCAGCAGCACGCGCAGGCCCGGATTGATGCTGCGCGCATGTGCGATGCGGCGCGCCAGGCCCGATTGCGCGGCGGCGTTGACGACACCGTCGAGCGGCACCACCAGTACGCGCGCGGCGACCAGGGCCGAACGGCTGCCCATGGAGTCGCGGCCTTCGCTGTCGATGACGATGTCGTGGTAGCAGTGCACCAGGTGTTCCAGCTCCGGCTGCAAACCCTTGGCGCTGATGGCGCGCGCCATCAGGCGCGGCCGCGTCAGGCTGCCGTGCATAGCGCCGTCGTGCATATTCCTCGCCTGCGCCATGGCGCCCTGGCGCGGATCGGCATCGAGCAGCAATACCTTGCGTCCGGCCAGCGCGCGCGAAGCGGCCAGCCGCCCGGCCAGGATGGATTTCTCCATCCCTCCGCGTTCATCCGTGATGGCGATGATCATCTTGGCGCACGGCTGGCATGATGTTGGCAGGGGAAACCAGCTGCAGCAGGCAGCCTTCGCGCGGCTCGTCCCTGTCGCTGGCCGTCCATACGGGCAGTTCCAGCAGGGGCTCGAGGGCCGCGGCCAGGGCGGCCTGGCCGGCGGCCGACATGGGCGTCATCGGCAGGCGCAAGGCGTTGCGCACCTTGCCCTGCATGGCCAGCGCTGCTTTGACGGGAGCGGGATTCGGTTCGGCAAACAGCAGGCGGATGACGGGCAGCATGGTCTTGAACAGGGCGCCGGCGGCGCCGTGGCGGCCCTGCCTGACGAGGTGGTACAGCTGAGCGTACAGGTCGGGGCGCACCTGGGCGGCGGCCGACATGGCGCCATGGCCACCCATGGACAGGCTGGCCAGCAGCAGCGCATCGTCGCCGCACAAGACGTCCAGGCGCGTGTCGAGCAGCAGTTCGCCCAGCTGTTGCAGCTTGCCGCCCGCTTCCTTGATGGCGACGAAGTGCGAGTCGCGCGCCAGCAGGGCGGCCGTCTGCGGTTCGATATTGACGCCCGTGCGGGCCGGCACGTTGTACAGCACGATGGACTGGTCGGTGGCGCCGGCGATGGCCTGGAAGTGGCGCACGATGCCCTCCTGCGACGGGCGCACATAGGCGGGGGCGGAGACCAGCAGGCCGGCCAGCGGATGGTCGTTGTAGCGCTGCACCGTGGCGACGACATTGCGCGTATCGCTGCCGCCTATTCCCATCACGACGGGGAAGCGTGGACCGACGGCTTCGAGCACGCTGTCTAACAGCATGGTCTGTTCGGCGGCGCTCAGCATGGCCGCTTCGCCCGTGGTGCCGCACACCACGAGGCCATCGATGCCGCTGGCGGCCAGTTCGCACGCGAGCTGCTGGGCCGCGTCGAAGTCGATGTCGCCGTCGCCATCGCGGAAGGGCGTGACCATCGGCACCCAGATGCCCTGGAAGTGCGTGGTGATGCGCATCGAGGACATCGCCTGCTCGCACGAATACTGGTTCATAGCGATTTCCCCTGGCTGATGCGGCCAAATTCCGCCGCCGGCAGCAGGCGCATGACGGCGTCCATCGTCAGGCGCAGGGCAGGTTCCGTCACGCACAGCCAGACTTTCATGCGCTCGGCGTGGTCGACCGCCTCGACGCGCATGAACGACAGCATGCCGCCGCACGTCCTGACGACCAGCTGGCGCAGCTCGGCCAGGCAGGCTTTGTCGACCGTGATATGCATGAGGAAAGTGGGCAGGCGCGGGTGGCGGTGGGGCAGGGCTTGATGTGCGGACAGGCGTGAATGGGGTTCCATGGTGGCTTTGCAGCGGTGGTTGAGGTACGTTCAAGATTAGCAGCGGGGGCGTAAAGATTCTCTAAAAAGCGGGGCCGCCAGCGTAAACGGGGCGTATGCGTTTGCCGCCGGCGTGTTGCGTGGATGCCCCGCAGGTATGCTTTTGTTACAAAATTGAATCGTGCTTTTGAAGGCAGGGGTTTATATTGAAACCGTTCTCCGCTTTCAGTCAGCCCCGCCATGTCAGACGAAAAAGATCCCCAGCAGTCCCCGTCCACCGACCCAGCGCCGCCAGAGCCAGCACCGGCGCGGCCCGACCGGGTCGGCCGCCGGGCACCCGATGACGAGCACCGCGCGCGCGACGCCGCCCCCCGCTACCTGAAGGATAACGACACGCCGCTGGCGCTGGCCTGGCGGGTGATCTCGTCGCGCTACCGCTCCATGCGCGACAAGGCCAGCCGCGATTTCATGCGGCGCACCCTGCGCATCGGCATCTCGGCACGCATTTTCCACCCCGAGCCGGGCGCCACTGGCCTGCGCAGCAAGAACCTGCAATACCTGGAAGAGTCGATCGCGCAGTGGGTCATGTCGCGCGACGTGCTGGTGTTCATGATCCCGACCGTCAATACCAACGGCCAGCTACACCCGAGTAACATCACCCTGCGCCACTATGCGCGCCACCTCGACGGCCTGGTGCTGCAGGGTGGCGCCGATGTTTCGCCGCAGACGTATTCCGAGGCAGCCACGCGGCCCGAATGGAACGGCGACCGCGCGCGCGACCTGTACGAACTGGAACTGCTGCACGAATTCGTCGACGCGGGCAAACCCGTGCTGGGAATTTGCCGCGGCTGCCAACTGATCAACGTGGGTTTTGGCGGTACCCTGTATCAGGACATCGCTTCGGACGTGGAAGGCGCCACCTCGCACGTCAACGACCTGTATGACCGCCACCGCCACACCATCGTCTTCCCGAAAGGCTCGTCGCTGGCGGGCATGTTCCCGAAGGCGGGCGAGGCGCTCGTCAATTCCATCCACCACCAGTCGGTCAAGGACCTGGGGCGCGACGTCACCGTGGAAGCGTATTCGCAAGGGGACAACATCGTCGAAGCCATCCGCTACCAGCGGGCGCGCTTCGTCATGGGCTTGCAGTGGCACCCGGAATTCCATTCGGCGGGCGGCGTCGAGCTGCTCGATTGCACGCCCATCCTCGATAATTTCTTGCGCGCGGCGCGGGAGACGCGGTTTTGAGTGCGCACCTGATCCGCCGGCGTACGCTGCTGGCCGGCCTGCTGGCACTTCCCCTGGCGGGCTTGCGCGCGGCGCCGCGTCCGCACGACGGCCCGCTGGCGTTTGCGTTGACCTCCGCCGCGCGGGCCCGCACGCTCAAGGCGCAGGTGGCGCCGGCCATCGCCGAACAGGTGCTCAAGGCGGCGCGCAAGGATGCGGCGCGGCCCGTGCATCTGATGGCCGAAGTGCGCACGGGCGGCTTGCTGAAGGGCGAGGGCGGGCGCGAGACCAGCCAGCAGGCGCAGGAAGACTGGCGCCAGGCGCGCTTGCAGGCCCTGGCCTGGCGGATGTCTGGCGAGATGGCGCATTTCGAGGCGGCGCGCCAGCTGCTGCTGGCCTGGAGCGGCAGTTATCAGCCCTCATTCAGTCCCGTGGACGAGACGGAGCTGGCCAGCCTGCTGATGGGCTTTGACCTGGTACAGGAACGCTTGAACGGCGTCGAACGCGAACAGGTGCAGGCGTTTTGCCGCACCCTGGCGAACGGGTATCTGAATGACCCCATCAAGGTGGGCGGCCCGTCCACGGCGCGCAATAACTGGCACAGCCACCGCATCAAGATCGGCACGGCCGCCGCGTATGTCACGGGCGACGCCTTGCTGATCGCGCGCGCGAAGGAGCGCTTCCTGGCGCATGTGCCGCGCAATATCGGCGCCGGCGGCGTGCCCTTCGACTTCGAGCAGCGCGACGCCCTGCACTACACCACCTACAGCCTGGAGCCGCTGCTGACGACGGCCCTGATGGCGCAGGCGCATGGCGACGACTGGTATGGCGCGCCGGAAGCGAAGCGCCTTGCCGAGGCGCTGGCCTGGCTGTCACCGTATGCGCAGGGCAAAAAGACGCACGAGGAATTCGCGAAAAGCGCCGTGCCCTTCGACCGCAAGCGCGTGGCGGCCGGCGAAAAGGGCTTTACGGGTAATTGGGAACCGAAGGGCGCCGCCAATGTGTATTTGCTGGCGGCGCGCTTCGATCCCGCTTACCTGTCCCTGGCGCTGGAATTGCGTCCGCCAGCCTGGGCGCTGGCGCTGTACGGCAACTGATTAAAACTTCGTGCGCAAGGTCAGCATGACATTGCGCGGTTCGCCGTAAAAGCCCGTCTGGAACAGGCCCAGGCCCGTGAAGTACTTTTTACCCGTCAGGTTGTTCACGTTCAGGCTGGCCGTTGTGTTCTTGCTGATTTCGTAGCGGGCCAACAGGTTGACCAGGGCAAAGCCGCCTTGTTCAATGCGCGCATAGTCATTGGCGGCCGGGTTCCAGATATGGCCGTAGAAGCCGCTTTGCCAGTTGACGCCACCTCCCACGGTGATTTTATTCAGGCTGGCCGGCAGGCGCCATGTCCCCTGCACGCGCAGCAGGTGCGGCGGCTGCGTCGTTTGCAGCATGGTGGAAAACACTTCCTGTCCATCCTTGTCGCGGATACGCGTATAGGTATAGCCGGCGCTCAGTTTCACATCGTTCAGCACTTCGCCGGTCACTTCCATTTCGAGGCCGCGGCTGGTGACGCCGTCGATGCCTTCATACGCTTCCTCGCCATTGACCTCGCCCACATAGTTGGCCACGTTGCTCTGGCGGATCTGGTACAGCGAGGCGCTGGCGTTGACTTTACCTTCCAGGAATTCGGCTTTCACGCCCGCCTCGAAACCCTTGCCGCGCACGGGGGCGAGGAAGTTGCGGTTCCTGTCGCGGTTGCTTTGCGGCGCGAAGATGCTCGTGTAGCTGCCGAAGAGGGAATAGGTTTTGTCCAGGTCATACACGACGCCCGCATACGGCGTGATGACATTGCTTTCGTCGATACGCGAGGTGATGCGCGCTGTGCCGCTGTCGAAGAAGATACGGTCCTGGTCCTGCTTGTAGTTGCTGACGCGCGCGCCGACGATGACGGACAGCGCCTCCAGGGGACGCAGGCGCAGCGCGCCATACAGGCCGCTCTGGCGTGTCTTGTCGTTGTCGTTGCCCAGGCGCGTGAACGCCGGTTCCGCGTACTGGCCGCGCCAGTCGAAGTAGCTGCCTTCCACGGGCGGATAGACCGACTCATATACGGGGCCATCCTGCTTTGCCGTCGATGAAGAATAGCCAAGCATCGCTTCGTGGCGGCGGCCGAAGGCCGTAAATGGTCCGCTGGCGTCCACGTTGACGGTGGTCTGGCGGCGGTCACCCTTGTATTTTCCCATGAAGAAGTAGGCGCCTTCGCCCGTGACGGGATCGGGATTGCCGCCGCTGGCCGAACCGAGCACGCTGTCATGCTTGCTGCGCAGCTGGTTGGCGCTCAATTTCAGTTTCCACTCGTTGGCGAACGTATGTTCGAGCGACGAGAACAGCGTGGTGTTCTGCATGTCGCGGCGGCTCCAGTCCGTGGCCGGGTTCCACGAGGTGGGGAAATCCGTGCGCGAGCCGTCGGCCAGCAGCACGGGGAAACCGGTCCAGGTCGAGCCGCGCGGCTTGTAGTCCTGGTGCGTGAAGCCGGCCGTCAGCAGGGTGACGGGTGTCAGGTCCGCTTCGATGATGCCGTAGGCGATGGACTTCTGCTGCGTGTAGCGGTCCAGGTGGGAATGCTTGTCCTGGTAGGCGCCCACCAGGCGGCCGCGCACCGTGCGGCTGTCGTTGAGCGGGCCGGAAACATCGGCTTCGCCGCGGTAGTTGTCCCAGGATCCCGCGCCCAGGGTGGCCGAGCCCTCGAAGGCTGCGGTAGGGCGCTTGCGCACCATGTTGACGGTGGCCGACGGGTCGCCCGAGCCGCTCATCAAGCCCGTTGCACCCTTGAGCACTTCGATGCGGTCGTAGATGGCCATGTCGCTGTTCGTCGTGCCCCAGTCGTAGACGCCGTCATAGATGGCCGACACGCCGTCATACTGGAAATTGGTGACGGCAAAGCCGCGCGCCCAGAAGCTCCAGCGGTCGCTGTCATAGTTTTGCACGTTGACGCCATTGACGTTCTTCATGACGTCGGAGACGGCATTGCTGTTCTGGTCATCCATCTGCTGGCGCGTGACGATGGTCAGCGATTGCGGCGTTTCGCGCTGCGTCAGGGCCAGGCCCGTGGCGCCGCTGGCGGGGCCGCCCGTATAGCTGCCCGTGCCGCTGGTGACGGCGCTGCGTTCGGCTGCCGCCACCACGGTGACGCCGCCCATGACGGCCACGCCGCGGCTGTTCGCCGAAGGGGCGCCGGCGCTGGCGGGGATTTTCTGCAGCAGGTAGCCGCCATTCGCCTGCGGCACGGCTTGCAGGCCGCTGCCGGCCAGCAGCACGCGGAAACCATCGTGCACGCCATAGCTGCCTTGCAGGCCGGCGCTGCGCAAGCCTTGCGTGGCATCGCTGGAGAACGACAATAAAATGGCGCTGTCGCTGCCGAAGCGCGTCAGCACGTCGCCCAGCGCACCGGCGGGAATGCTGTAGGTGCGCACTTGCCGGGTTTGCGCCTGGGCCGCTGCCGGCAGGGCCAGGGTCATGCCGATCTGCGACAGGGCGCAGGCGAGGACGGTGCGGGTAAGGAGGGAACGCGAAGCGTGGTGCATGGAATAAAACCTTTCGTGGATGCGCAAGATGGAGACTGCCTATCTTCCAGGTCACGCAAGCACGGCGAAACAGCTCACTTTGCAGAAAATATTTTTCAGCGGGCCGCCAGTTCTATCCTGACGACTTGATGACCCCAGAAGCGCGTGACGGTATGGCGCCGCAGCTGCAGGCTGGCGCCGACGGCGTCGAGGATGGCATCGACATCGGCCAGCGGGTAGGAGCCGGAGACGCGCAGGCCGGCGATGGCGGGCGCGCAGCTCAATGGATGGTCGCTGTAGCGCGACAGCTCGGCGAGGAAATCGGCCAGGCGCATGTCGCGCGCCACCAGCATGCCATTGAGCCACGCGCCGCCATACGGCGCCAGGGCCTGGCGGTGCACGCCCGTGCCGTCGAAATGGGCGCCTTCGCCGGGACGCAGCACCAGGCGCTGCGCGCCATCATCGGCCAGCACGGCGACGGCCCCTTCGAGCACGCCGGCGCTGGCGTATTGCTCGTGCAGGCGCACGGTGAAACGCGTGCCCAGCGCCTGCAGGCTGCCATGCGGCGTGTCGACGAAGAAGGGGCGCTGCGCCGCATCCTTGCCGGTGGCGATAAAGATTTCACCGGCCAGCAGTTCGATGCGGCGCCATGCGCCGTCGTAAGCGATATTCACGGCGCTATTGGTATTGAGCGTGAGCTGCGTGCCATCATCGAGGGTCACCACGCGGCGCTGGTTGACGGCCGTGCGGTAGTCGGCCATCCAGCCGCGCCATGGGCTGCGGCGTTCGAACGCATACAGCGAGGCACCGCAGGCCAGCAGCAGTGCCAGGGTCTTGACGGCGTGGCGGCGCGGCGCGTTCGCTTGCACGCAGGCGCGCAGCAGGGTCGCGTGCACGGCGGACGGCAGGTGTTCGTGCTGCGTTTGCAGCTGCTGCCACGCTTGCGTGGCGCTGCCGGCGCGCTGCAGATGGCGTTTCACGGTGGCCAGCGAGATGCCGAGCTGGCGCGCGATGTCTTCCTGCGGCAGTTCGTCGAGCTGGCGGAGTAAAAAAGCCCGTTTCACGGGAGGCGGCAAGCCGTCGAGCATGCGGTCGAGTTCAAACACGGTGGCCAGCAGTAGCGCCCGATCCTCGGGCGACGGCGCATGCAGGGGCGGCAGCTGCGCCAGCACGTCGAGATAAGCCTGTTCCAGTTTCTGGCGGCGGTAATGGTTGAACAGCACGCGCTGGGCGACGGTGGCGAGAAAGGCGCGCGGTTCGCGCGCGGCGACGGCGTCTTCGCGGTCGAGCAGGCGCATGAAGGTGTCCTGCGCCACATCGGCCGCGCACGCCGTGCTGCCCAGCTTCTTGCGCAGCCAGCCCTGCAGCCAGCCGTGGTGGTCGGCATACAGTGTCGTGATGTCCTGGCGTTGTAACGGCTTTGCCAGCGGCATCGCATTCCCCTTGCATGACCGGCCCGGTGGGCTGGCGTTTTTAAACAATAATAAGAATCATTCTCACTTATTGTAACAAGCGGGGGATGGCGCTGTAAATAACGGGGAGGCGCGGTGTGGTTTTTTGGTTGACGTTATTGAGTGCTGGGGTCTGGCCCGGCGGGTCAGACCCCAAGGACCGTAATCCGACGCCAACCACTGGCGCTAACAATGTTGTCGGATTACGCCCTACGGGCTAATCCGACCTACGTTACCATGCAGAGCAGCCTTAGTAGTTCATCGGCTCACCGCGAAAACATCTGATCGCCGAATCGACCATGCCCTCGGCGCTGCCCTGCAAGCTGTGCTGCTTGCGCAGGTATTGCGCATCGCTCCATTGCTTGGCCACGTCCGACAGGTGTTTCAGGGCTGGCGTGCTGCCCAGCGCCTCGGCGTGCGGTTCCATCTTGCGCAGGGTGGTCATGATGTCTTCGCGCAGCGACATCGTCTCGTAGGTTTTCGGATGCGTGATGGCGCCATCGAGGCCGAAGCGGCAAGCCTGGAAGCGGTTGTAGTTGTACACGAGGTAATCGTCTTCCACGGGCGGCACCTCCTTGCGTTCGAGCAGGTAGCGGCACAGGGCCTGCAGGTAGGCGGCCAGTGCGGCGGCACGCTCCACCGTCAGCGGCGTGTCGCACACGCGCAGTTCGATGGTGCCGAATTCCGGCTTGGGACGGATATCCCAGTAAAAGTCCTTCATGCTCTTGATGATGCCCGTGTTCTCCATCTTGGCGAAATACTCGTTGGAGAACTGGTCCCAGCTCAGGGTGAACGGCGCGCGCCCGCTCATGGGAAAGGCGAACACGGAGTTCAGGCGGGCCGAGTCGAACAGGGTGTCGCGGCCCTGCACGTAGGGCGAGGAAGCCGACAGGGCGATGAAATGGGGGATGTAGCGGTTCAGCGAATGCAGCAAAAACATGGCGTCGTCGCCCGAGGCACAGCCGATGTGCACGTGCTGGCCGAAGATGGTGAACTGCTTGGCCAGGTAGCCGTACAGCTCCGAAATCTCCTGGAAGCGGGGCTTGGAAAAGATCTTTTGCGACGACCATTGCTGGAACGGGTGCGTGCCGCCGCCCGCGATGCCGATATTGAGCTTGTCGCCGGCCGTGATCAGGGTATCGCGGATTTCCTGCAATTGTTCCAGCAGGGGGCCGTGATGCGTGTGCACGCTCGAGTTAATCTCGATCATGCTCTCGGTGATTTCCGGCGTGACGTTGCCGGGGAACGGTTTCTTGTTCAGCAGATGCAGCAGGTCGGGGCTGGCTGCCGTCAAGTCATAGTCCGACAGATTTACCAGTTGCAGTTCGAGTTCGACGCCGAAGGTCAGCGCGGCCGATTGGCCAAAGGGTTCCAGCGGCATTTAGCGCTCCTTGATTTCGTGGGTTTCTTTGGCCAGCATCAGCACGCGCTGCACCAGCACGGGGCCGACCAGTTCCAGGCCCAGGGTGATGGCGGCCAGGGCGTTCAATTCGTCGCCGAAGTTCACGCCGTGCTGGCGCGCGTGTTCGAGCAGCAGGATGATGAAGACGGAAACGGGCGTCAGCGCCACGCCCGTCAGCACGCCCTTGCGCCAGGAAATGCCGCTCACGTGCGAAAACGCGGCCACGCCGGCGACCTTCGTCAGCAAGCGTCCGCCGACGACGGCCAGGGCCAGGCCTGCGCCGGCCGTCACGCTGGCCCATTCCAGGGTCGAGGCGGCATACACGAACAGCAGCACCGTCAGCAGCTCGCCCATGGCGCCGAAATTGCGCTGCGCCTGGCTGAAGGCGACACGGCGGTGGCGCGCCACCAGGCCGAAGGTGAGCGTGGCCAGCAGCGGCGACAGGCTGGTGGTGTAGGTGAGGGCGACGAGCAGCATCACCGACAGCGCGAACGCCACGGTGGCGTCCTGCGCCATATTGCCCAGGCGGCGCAGCATGGCCGGCACGACGATGCCGAAGACGGTGCCGGCGGCAACCGAGGCGGCAAGCACGGCGGCGCTGCTGCTGCTCGCCTCGATCAAATCGGTGGAGCTCTGGAACATCCAGAAGCCGACGATGATGTTGAACGTGAAGACGGCCAGCACGCAATTCAAGGCCGTGAGGTGGACGATGCGTTCCGTGACCTGGCCCGAGCTGCGTTCCTCGTTGATGACGCGCATGATGGTGGCCGGCGAGGTGGACATGGCCAGCGACGCAAGCAGCAGCGCCGTCATCGAAGTGCTGCCGAATTCGATGCCGATGAAGTAGACGACGGTAAAGGTCAGCAGGGACTCGACCAAGCCCGTGACGGCGATCCACGGGTTGTTCTTCAGCCACCGCAGGTTGATGCGGTAGCCCACCTCGAACAGGATCAGGCCGAAGGCCACGTCGGCCAGCACCAGCATGGGGCCGGCGTCCGTCTGCGGCAGGATGCCCACCTGCGTCTGCGCGAGGACGAAGCCGATCACGCCGTAAAAACTGATGCGCGGCAGGCCCGTCCAGCGGTGGCCGAATTCGCCCACTACCCAGGCCAGGGTAATGGCGAACGGCCAGGACAGGTCGGCGGCGATCGAGATCAGACTTTGCATGCTCATTCCTTTGAAAATGGCGCTGGCACCGGCCGGCAGCACGGGGGCTGGCGCGGCAATGTCGTGGTGCAGCGATGGTGCATTGTTTGCGCAGAGCGATGCGCCGATTCTACCGGAGCAGAAGGCGCGCACGATGTGCGCAATCGAACAGTGTCGCGGCCATGGCGGCCGCGCACAGGGTGCAGCAGGGTAGGGCAGGGCTGGTATCAGCGTATGGTACCCGCCCGCGGCGGAGATGCTCCGCACGGTAGTGCCGTGTCGCAGTGTACGGCATGGCGGCCCCCTGCCGCCATGGACTTTTTGTTAGGCGCTTTTATTTACTGAGCAGACGCATGCCCCGCTCCAGCCCGTCGATCGACAGGGGGAACATGCGGTTGTTCATCAACTGCCGCATCACGCCGATCGACTGGCGGTACTGCCACAAGCCCTCGGACTCTGGATTGAGCCAGATGAATTTCGGGAACGCCTGGGTAAAGCGCGCCAGCCACGTCGATCCCGCTTCCTCGTTGTTGTATTCGACGCTGCCGCCCGGCTGCAGGATTTCATAGGGGCTCATGGTGGCGTCGCCGACGAAGATCAGCTTGGTGTCGGGCGGGTATTTGCGCAGCACGTCCCAGGTGGGGAAACGCTCGGCGTTGCGGCGCCGGTTGTTCTTCCACAGGTAGTCGTAGACGCAGTTATGGAAGTAAAAGAACTCCATGTTCTTGAATTCCGTCTTCGCCGCCGAAAACAGTTCCTCGGTGCGCTCGATATGGTCGTCCATGCTGCCGCCCACGTCCAACAGCATCAGCACCTTGATGCGGTTCTTGCGTTCGGGCCGCATCCTGATGTCGAGGTAGCCCGCGTTGTTGGCCGTGGCGGCGATGGTGGCGTCCAGCGCCAGTTCGTCTTCCGCGCCTTCGCGCGCGAACTTGCGCAGGCGGCGCAAGGCCACCTTGATGTTGCGCGTGCCCAGTTCGCGCTCGCCGTCGTAATCCTTGTAGCTGCGCGCTTCCCACACTTTCACGGCCGTGCGGTTGCCGCCCTTGCCGCCGATGCGGATGCCTTCCGGGTTCGTGCCGCCATTGCCGAACGGCGACGTGCCGCCCGTGCCGATCCACTTGCTGCCGCCTTCGTGGCGCTCCTTCTGCTCCTTCAACAGCTCGTTCAGGCGGTCCATCAGCTTGTCGTAGCCGAATTTTTCCAGCTGCGCCTTCTGCTCCTCGGACAGTTCGCGCTGCATGCGCTTGAGCAGCCAGTCGAGCGGTATTGCCGCGTTCGTGTCGAAGGCCGCATTGACGCCCTTGAAGTACTGGGCAAACGCGCGGTCGAACTTGTCGAAATGGGCTTCATCCTTGACCAGGGTCAGGCGCGACAGATAGTAAAAATCATCCATCGAGGGGTCGATGACGTTCTTTTGCAGCGCCTCGAGCAAGGTCAAAAACTCCTTGATCGAAACGGGAATCTTCGCGTCCTTGAGCGTGAAGAAGAAATCGATCAGCATGGCGACCGCTCTCCTGCGCGCGGCAGTGCGGCGATGGGGCGCTGCGCCAGCTTGTAGCGCAGGTGGGCGGCAATTTCCGGCCACTCGCCGCGCGTGATGCTGTACATGACCGTGTCGCGCACGGTGCCGTCGCGGCGCAGCGCATGGTGGCGCAGCACGCCATCCTTTTTCGCGCCCAGGCGTTCGATGGCCGCCTGCGAGGCGTGGTTGAAATTATCGGTGCGCAGGCCCACCAGCGCGCAGCCGAGCGTGTCGAAGGCGTGCGCCAGCAGCAGCAATTTGCAGGTGGTGTTGACGTGGCTGCGCTGGCAGCGCTTCGCATACCAGGTGTAGCCGATTTCCAGGCGCCCGATGGCCGGTACCACGTCGTGGTAGCTGGTGGTGCCCAGCACCTCGCCGCTTGCCGCGTCGACGACGGCAAAGGCGAAGCGCGAAGGGCGCATCTCGATGCCCTTGAAAATGTACTGGTCCACCTGGTCCGGTTCGGGCACGGAGGTGACGCGCAGATTCCACAGTTCGCCATCCATGGCCGCCGCGCGCAGGCCGGCCGCATGGTGCGGCGCCAGCGCTTCGAGGCGGATGCCGTGCAGTTCCAGGGGGACGAAGACCTTGTCGGGGCTGATGTCGTTCACCGGCGCTCCTTAGCGGTTGGTGCGCGACATGAACATCAGGCGCTCGAACAGGTGCACGTCCTGCTCGTTTTTCAGCAGCGCCCCGTGCAGCGGCGGCACGACGGCCTTGTTGTCCTTGCTGCGCAAGGCTTCGGCCGGGATGTCCTCGGCCAGCAGGAGTTTCAGCCAGTCGAGGAATTCCGACGTCGACGGTTTTTTCTTCAGGCCCGGCACGTCGCGCACTTCATAGAAGGTTTGCAGCGCCTGCGCCAGCAATTCCTGTTTCAGGTGCGGGTAGTGGACGGCGACGATCTGCTCCATCGTGTCCTTGTCCGGGAATTTGATGTAGTGGAAGAAGCAGCGGCGCAAAAAGGCGTCCGGCAATTCCTTCTCGTTGTTCGAGGTGATGATGACGAGCGGACGGTGGCGCGCCGTGACCATTTCGCGCGTTTCATACACATAGAATTCCATGCGGTCCAGTTCGCGCAGCAGGTCGTTCGGAAATTCAATGTCGGCCTTGTCGATTTCATCGATCAGCAGCACCACCGGTTCGGGCGCCGTGAACGCCTGCCACAGCACGCCCTTGACGATGTAGTTCTGGATGTCGCGCACGCGCTCGTCGCCCAGCTGCGAATCGCGCAGGCGCGAGACGGCGTCGTATTCGTACAGGCCCTGCTGCGCCTTGGTGGTCGATTTGATATGCCATTGCATCAGCGGCATGTTCAGCGCGGCGGCCACTTCCTCGGCCAGCATGGTCTTGCCCGTGCCCGGTTCTCCCTTGATCAGCAGCGGGCGTTGCAGGGTCAGCGCCGCATTCACGGCCAGTTTCAGGTCGGCGGTGGCGACATAGCTGTCGGAACCTTCGAAGCGTTGGCCTTGCTGGGTGTGCTGTGCTTGCATGAGCGGTCTGCCAAAGTGGGGAAATGGTGAGTATAAACAGAACTGTGGCCCAGCGTCACGCGGACGGCCTGTGCCTGCGTGCCTACAATGCGGGTTTTATAGGTGGACTTGCAAGAATATCTTGGCTAGAATCGGCAAGCAGCAGATTAATTGGCAACCTTAATTGTCAACACATAAAATCAAAAAAAACCAGCTCTGGCGTTTCTCCGATTACCTTTGTTCACATTGCCACTATGAAAAAAATATTTGCACTTCTCGTGCTTGCCGGCATAGCAAATGCCGTCACAGCGGCTGACATTGTAGGAAACGCCAAGGCAGCCCCTGCCAAGGTGGAAATGTGTATCGGCTGCCACGGCATTCCCGGTTACAAGGCAACCTTCCCTGAAGTATTCCAGGTGCCGATGATCGGCGGCCAGCCGGCAAAATATATCGAGAATGCGCTGCAAGCCTACAAGAAGGGCGACCGCAAGCACCCCAGCATGAAGGGCATCGCCAGCAGCCTGTCGGACCAGGATATCGCCGATGTCGCCGCGTATTATGCGCAACAAGCCAAGACGAACTGAGGACCAGCCCGATGAAAAAACTACTCGCCGCCCTCGTTTGCGCCACCATCTCGTTTTCCGCCAGCGCCGCCGGCAATATCAACACGGGCAAGGCCCTGGCCGAAAAATACAGCTGCGCCACCTGCCACGGCAAGGATTACAGTTCGCCCATCGACCCGTCGTACCCGAAACTGGCGGGCCAGCACAAGGATTACCTGGAACATGCGCTGACCGCGTATAAACGGGGCGACAAGGCCAACGGCCGCAACAACGCCATCATGACGGGCCAGGTAAAACCGCTGAGCAACCAGGACATCAAGGACCTGGCCGCCTACCTGCACAGCTTGCCGAGCAGCCTGGTCACTCATCGCTGAGCGGTAACGCCGGCTCAGGCTTTCAGCCCCACCCGGCGCGCCAGTTTGTGCAAGTTGCTGGCGTCGAGTCCCAGCTGCCGCGCCGCAGCGGCCCAGTTATCCTGATGCAGGACCAGCGCTTGCCGGATGGCCTGGCGCTGGCTCGCTTCGACGATCTGATGCATCGATAGCAGCGGCGCCGCCGGCGTGCCGCACGTGGCTGGCGCCAGCGGTAGCGCGTCCGTGCCGGCCGGCGTTTCCAGCGCATCGAGGTCGAGCATATCCGTTTCCAGGGTCACGATGTCCTTGCGGTCCGCGCCGCGTATCACGGCTTTCAGCGCGGCCCGGCTGATCACATGTTCCAGTTCGCGCACATTGCCCGGCCAGCGGTAATGGCACAGGGCGTTTTCCGCCGCGGCGGACAGGCGCAGGCTGCGCAGGCCCAGACGCGCGCGGTTCAGTTCCAGGAAGCCGCCTGCCAGCAGCAGCACGTCATTGCCCCGCTCGCGCAGCGGCGGAATCGGCACGGGATACACGGATAAACGGTGATACAGGTCGGCGCGGAACGAGCCGTCGCGCACGTGTTCGCGCAAGCTGCGGTTGGTGGCGGCGATCACGCGCACGTTGACCCGGCGCGGCCGGTCCGCGCCCAGGCGCTGGATTTCGCCATTTTGCAAGGTGCGCAGCAGCTTGGCCTGTATCGACAATGGCAATTCCCCCACTTCATCGAGAAACAGGGTACCCCCTTCGGCCGCCTCGAAGCGCCCGGGCCGGTCGCTGACGGCGCCGGAAAACGCACCGCGCACATGGCCGAACAATTCGCTTTCTGCTAAGGATTCCGGCAAGGCCGCGCAATTGACGTGGATCAAAGGCTTGCCCGCGCGGCGCGACAGCCGGTGCAGGCGGTGCGCGCACAGCTCCTTGCCCACGCCCGTCTCTCCCAGCAGCAGCACGGGCAGTTCGGAATCGGCGACCACCTGCAATTCGTGCAGCAAGTGCGTGATGGCGCTGCTTTGTCCCACGAAATCGTGTTCCTCGCGCGGCGCCTGCGCATCGGCCAGCATGGCGCCGCCCGACAGGCGCAGGGCGCGGATTTCCGTCTCCAGGCGCGTTACGCGTACGGCCGCTTCGATGGCGCAGGCCAGCTCGCCCAGGTCGCGCTGCGCCTGTGTATCGAAGGTGCCCACCTGCAGTGCGTCGAGCGTGATCACGCCCCAGCGTTCGCCTTCCAGGTCCAACGCCATGCCCATGCAGTCATGGACGGGCAGCGGCTCGCCGGCCCGCTCGGCGATCAGGCCATCGTAGGGATCGGGCAGGGAGCTGTCGTGATGGAAGCACAGCACGCCGCGCCGCTGCAGGATGGCGGCCAGGCGCGGATGGTCGGCGACGGCGAAGCGGCGTCCCAGCGCGTCGTTGGCCAGGCCGGCCATCGCCACGGGGCGCAAATGCTCGCCATCGATTTTCAGCAAGGCCACGGCCTCGCAGCCGAAGTGGGCGCGCAGGCTGCCGACGAGGCGCTGCAGGCGCACGGCCACGGGCAGGTCGGCGACCAGGTCTGTGAGTAACAGCAGGTGGATGGCAGTGGTGGTCATAAGTACCATGCAGGGTACAACGGACCATGCTTGAACAGGGTCATATCGACCCTGCATTTTTCAAATCGTTGATTTAAAACAAGTTTTTCCTGGCACACGGATTGCCTAGGTAAGAGTGCCGAACCGGCATACAAGACCAAGGAAAGCTTGATGAAAACGACTCCCTCCCTCCGCGCCATTGCCGCCGCCGTCTGCGTACTGGCCATGCCCCTGTCCGTGCAAGCCCAGGTGAGCCTGCCGGCCAGCGCCGCCGCCACCGCCGCCAAACCGGCCGCCGCTGCGGTCAAGCGCTATGAACTGCAAACCAATATCGTCGATGGCAAGATGGTGTTCATCGACGCCAAGGGCCAGGTCAACCCCGTGCTGGCGGCCAAGGTGGGCGACACGGTCGAACTCGTGCTGAAAAGCGGCGAAGGCGCCGAGCACGATCTGCTGATCCCGGAACTGAATGTGACATCCGCCAAGTTCAGTGCCAATAGCGGCAGCACCACCGTGCGCTTCAAGGTCACGCGCGCGGGCACGTTCACCTATTACTGCTCGATCCCCGGCCACCGCCAGATCGGCATGGAAGGCAAGCTGGAAGTGAGCGGCACTTCGCTGGCCGAGACGGCGGCACCGAAGGCCGCTGGCGCCGGCAGCGCTGCCAGCGAATCGAGCCAGGCCGCCGCGCTGGCCCTGTACACGCCCGCGCCATCGCCGATGCGCGGTCCCGATCCCTCGGCCGTCAGCGTGGCGGCCAATCCCGCCTCCGTGCCGACCGCCATCGGCGCGCGCGCGCCGCAAACCCTGAAATACCGGATGGAGACGGTGGAATTGCCGGGCAAGCTCGATGACGGCACCAGTTTTACCTACTGGACCTTCAACCGGCAAGTGCCCGGCCCCATGCTGCGCGCGAAGGTGGGCGACACGGTGGAGCTGACCCTGTTCAACGCCAAGGACAGCAAGATGATCCACTCGATCGACCTGCACGCCGTGACGGGCGGCCATGGCGGCGGACAGCACACGCAGGTGGCGCCTGGCCAGGAAAAAACCGTCACCTTCAAGGCGCTCAATCCGGGCCTGTTCGTGTACCACTGCGCCACGCCGCTGGTGCCGCAGCATATCGCGGCCGGCATGTACGGCATGATCCTGGTCGAACCGGAAGGCGGCCTGTCAAAAGTCGACCGCGAGTATTACGTGATGCAGGGCGAGATGTACACGGGCCGTCCGCACGGCGCACCCGTGCACCAGGAAGCGAACCTGGAAAAAATGGCCAATGAGCTGCCCGACTACTACGTCTTCAACGGCGAAGTGGGCGCCCTGAGCAAGACGCATAAACTGCAGGCGAAAGTCGGCGAAACGGTGCGCATCTATTTCGGCGTCGGCGGCCCGAACAAGATTTCATCGTTCCACATCATCGGCGAGATCTTCGACAAGGTGTACAGCGAAGGCTCGATCAGCAGCCCGAAACACGACGTGCAAACGACCCTGGTGGCACCGGGCGGCGCGACCATCGTCGAACTCAAGGTACAGCATCCTGGCAGCTATCTGCTGGTCGACCATGCGCTGTCGCGCGCCGGCAAGGGCGCCGTGGGCGTGCTGGAAGTGACTGGCGAACCCGTGCCCGGCGTCTATCACGCTGGCGCCCATCAATAAACCCCATTCATCCTCAAGGAACCATTATGGAAATGATCGACCAATCCCTGGGCCAGCTGGCCCGCCGCATCCCTGGCGCCACGCGCCTGTTCGATGCCCACCGCCTGGATTTCTGCTGCGGCGGCAACAAGACCCTGCGCGCGGCGGCCGAAGCGGCCGGCGTGGACACGGCGCCCATCGTCAAGGAACTGCAAGTGCTGGCAGGACGGACTGACGCCAGCGGCGAGCGTGACTGGCAGGAAGCTTCGGCCACCGAGCTGGTGGAACACATCCTGTCGCGCTACCACGCCGTGCACCGCGAGCAGCTGCCCGAGCTGATACGCCTGGCGCGCAAGGTCGAGCAGGTGCATGGCGACCGCGCCGACTGTCCGCACGGGCTGGCGGAACACCTGTCGGCCATGGCGCAGGAACTGGAAAGCCATATGCGCAAGGAAGAAGACGTGCTGTTCCCCATGATAGTGCGTGGCCAGGGCCCCCGGGCCGGCGCGCCCATCAACGTGATGCGCATGGAGCATGACGACCATGGCGTGGCCTTGCGCGCGATGGAGGAAATGACGAACGACATCACCGCGCCGGCCGGCGCCTGCACCACCTGGCGCGCGCTGTACACGGGCTTGCGCACCTTCCGCGAAGACCTGATGGCGCACATCCATACTGAAAACAATATCCTGTTCGAGCGCTTTGCGCCGGCCGTGGTGCACTGACAAAGGAAAGACCCATGGGTCCCTACAAAAAACTCTGGTTCACCCTGATCGGTGTGCTGATCGTGACGTTTTCGCTGCTCGGCTACTACGGCGCCGAAGTGTACCGGCAGGCGCCGCCCATCCCCGCGCAAGTGCTGGCGCAGGATGGCCGGCAGCTGTTCGACCGCGAGGGCATCCTCGACGGCCAGACGGCCTGGCAATCGGTCGGCGGCATGCAGCTCGGCTCCATCTGGGGCCATGGCGCCTACCAGGCGCCCGACTGGACGGCCGACTGGCTGCACCGCGAACTGACGGCCTGGCTGGAACTGGCCGCGCAAGAGCAGCATGGCAAGGCGTACGCGGCCCTCGACGGCCCCGCGCAGGCGGCGCTGCGCGAAGCGCTCAAGCTTGAATACCGCGGGAACCGCACCGATGATGCGCAAGTGCTGCGCCTGTCGCCGCGCCGCGTGCAAGCGATCGCCAACACGGCCCACTATTACGACCAGCTGTTTTCCGACGCGCCGGCGCTGCAAAAAAGCCGCGAGCATTTCGCCATGAAGGAAAATACCCTGCCCAGCGCCGAGCGGCGCGCACAGATGACGCAATTCTTCTTCTGGACGGCATGGGCCGCCGCCACCGAGCGTCCTGGCCAGAAAGTGACCTATACGAACAACTGGCCGCACGAACCGCTGATCGGCAACCAGCCCAGCGGCGAAAACCTCGTCTGGTCGGTTGCCAGCGTGGTGGTGCTGCTGGCCGGCGTGGGCTTCCTCGTCTGGGGCTGGGCCTTCTTGCGCGACCATGACGAAGCGCTGCCGGCGGCCGGTCCGCGCGACCCGCTCACCACGTTCGCGCTGACGCCTTCGCAGCGGGGACTCGGCAAGTACCTGTTCCTGGTCGTGGCGCTGTTCATCTTCCAGGTCTTCATCGGCGGCTTCACGGCGCACTATACGGTGGAAGGGCAGCAGTTCTACGGCATCGACGTGTCGCGCTGGTTCCCGTATGCGCTCACGCGCACCTGGCATATCCAGGCCGCGCTGTTCTGGATCGCCACGGGCTTCCTGGCGGCCGGCCTGTTCCTCGCGCCCCTGATCAATGGCGGCAAGGACCCCAAGTGGCAGCGCCTCGGTGTCGACGTGCTGTTCTGGGCCCTCGTCGCCGTGGTGGTCGGCTCCTTCATCGGCAACTACCTGGCCATTGCGCAAGTGATGCCGCCCGAGTGGAATTTCTGGCTCGGTCACCAGGGTTATGAATATGTGGACCTGGGACGCTTGTGGCAGATCGGTAAATACATCGGCATCCTGCTGTGGCTCGTGCTGATGCTGCGCGGTGTCGTGCCGGCCCTGCGCAAGCCGGGCGGCGACAAGAATTTGCTGGCGCTCTTGACCGCATCCGTGGGCGCCATCGGCCTGTTCTACGGCGCCGGCCTGTTCTACGGCGAGCGCACGCACCTGTCCGTGATGGAGTACTGGCGCTGGTGGGTGGTGCATCTGTGGGTGGAAGGCTTCTTTGAAGTCTTCGCCACGACGGCGCTGGCCTTCATCTTCTCGACCCTGGGCCTGGTGTCGGTGCGCATGGCCACGGCGGCCAGCCTGGCCTCTGCCTCGCTGTTCATGCTGGGCGGGATACCCGGCACCTTCCACCACCTGTACTTCGCCGGCACCACCACGCCCGTGATGGCCATCGGCGCGAGCTTCAGCGCGCTGGAAGTGGTGCCGCTGATCGTGCTGGGACACGAAGCGTGGGAAAACTGGCGCCTGAAGGAACGCGCGCCATGGATGGAAAACCTGCGCTGGCCGCTGATGTGCTTTGTCGCCGTCGCCTTCTGGAACATGCTGGGCGCTGGCGTGCTGGGCTTCATGATCAATCCGCCCGTCGCCCTGTACTACATCCAGGGCCTGAACACGACCCCCGTGCATGCGCATGCTGCGCTGTTCGGCGTGTACGGTTTCCTGGCGCTGGGCTTTACCTTGCTGGTGCTGCGCTATCTGCGTCCCGGCTACCGCTTCAGTCCTGCCTTGATGAAGACGGCGTTCTGGGGCTTGAATGTGGGCCTGGTGCTGATGATCTTTACCAGCTTGCTGCCGATAGGCATCATCCAGTTCCACGCCAGCGTGACGGAAGGCCTGTGGTATGCGCGCAGCGAAGCGTTCATGCAGCAGCCGCTGTTGCAGAACCTGCGCTGGATACGTACCTTCGGCGACGTGGTCTTCATCGGCGGCGCCATCGCCATGGCGCTGCAGGTGGTGCTGGGCTTGATGGACAAGGCGAAGGCACCCGCGCTGCCACAGGCGGTACGGCCAGCCTGATCGGTTGCTGCGCCGCCGAGTGTTGTTGATCGCTCTCCCGAAGCCGTGCTAGCCACGGCTTTTTTCATACAGGGCCAGGAAGACGAGGCCGGCGGCCAGCGGGATATTTTTCGTCAGCGGCCCGAAAGGGTGTATCAGGAATTCCGGCAGGAAGACGGCGATCACCAGTGTATAGCCGGCCACCAGCGCGCACTGCGTCCACCATAGCAACGGCCTGGCATGGAACAGCGAGGCGATGCCCATGGCCAGGTCGGCCAGGCATGAGGCGGCAAACACGTGTTCCGTATGCAGCGTGATGCCGCTGCGGCGCAGCCATGCGAGCGATTCGGCATGCGGATACAGATACCAGGACACAAACGCCGTCCATAGCCAGATAAAAGCCATGCCGAGGCGCATGGCCCAGTACAGCCCTTGCAGCTTGGCTGGCGTCATGGCGCGGGCTTGGCAACCATCAGCCAGTAGACCAGCATGAGCGCGGCAAATGCGGGCACGCCAAGCCAGAACCAGCAGCGCGCATAGACCCAGTACAGGCGCGGCAGCGGTGTGCCCGTGTCGTCAGCCAGGCGGGCCAGGCTGCGCATGCGGATCTGCAGCCATACCACGGGTAGCCAGCAGGCGCCGGCCACCGCATACAGCAGCATCGAGGCGAGGACCCAGCCGGACAGGATCGGATAGCCGGCCAGGTGCGCCAGGGCCAGTCCGGACAGCGGCTGGACAATGACGGCCGGCGCGGTGAACAGCCAATCGGCCAGCACGGTCTTTTCGGCCGACAGGCGGATCGCACGCACCTCGCCACTCCGGTCGTTGATCCACTTGAAGAAAGCGATGCCGATGCCCGTGCCAAACAGGATGGTGGCGCTGAGGATGTGCAGCCATTTGACGAACAGGTACCAGCTCATGCCGGTACCTCGGTCACGTCATGGCCTTGCAGCGCGGCCAGGTAATTTTCCACCGTGAGCAGGCCGACGCAGGGCATCGCGCCGCGCGGTAGCGGCGCACCACCGCTGCTGGCGCTGGCCAACCGGTGCGCCAGCGCGATCGACGCGCCGCACGGGATATGCGGGCCGTGGTTTTGCGCCGCCAGCAATTGCCAGGTCAGCGTCAGCGGCAGGCCATCGAGTCCCGTGCCTTGCAGCGTCACGAACATCGCGCCTTTGTCGCTGACCAGCGGTTCCACCCATTGGCTGATGGCGTGCAATGGCCTGACCAGCGGCAGCAGGCTGCGCAACAGGCCCAGGCGCACCAGTTGCGCGGCGGCCCAGACGAACAGATGGCCGGGCGCACCGGCAAAACCGGCGTGAAAAGTGACGGTGTCGAGGCCCGGATAGCGTTGCGGGAACAGTGCCAGGTCGGGCACGTCGCAGCTGCCCAGCAAGCGCCGTCCCACGGGCGCGGCAAAGCGGTGGCGTTTCAGGTCGAGCCAGCCGTGCGTGGTCTGCTGGCTGCCGGCAACCAGGCGCTGGAACGGTTTGCCACAGTACGAGAAGATGCCTGCCATGGTAGCGATGCCCGGCGCGCGGGCGCCGGAGGCGATGCCGTGGCGGATCGATGTGAGCTGGCGAAAGCGCGGCAGGTAGCGGTCCACCACGGCCGAGGACAGCGCTGGCAGCGAGCTGGCGCCGCTGGTGATGAACACGCCGCGCTGGCGCGCCAGGTCGTCGAGGCTGGCGATGCCGGCGACAAAATCGCGGCCGTCGGCCAGGTCGATATAGTTGGCGCCGGCCTCGATCGCCGCACGGGCGACGCGGTAATCCTGGCCCTGGAACGGGCCTGCGGTATGGATCAGCGTATCGACGCCCAGTTCGGTCAGGCGCCGCGCCAGATCAGGTGCATCGGCATCGAGCGCCAGTGCTTGCCGCGGTGGCAAGCCCAATTGCGCCGCCAGTGCCTTGGCCCTGGCGGCGTCGCGCCCGGCCACCAGTAGATGGATATTCTGATTGCCGGCTAGCGTCTGGCAAATGCGCGTGCCGAAAAAACCGTAACCGCCGAGTACGAGAATGGTGTGATGGGCCAAGATATCCTTCAGTGGCTGAGTTTCTTGGCAACATGATACTACCTGATCAGCGGCGCCGCACGCAGTCGATATACGCGTCCGTATCCGGCGGCAAACCCGAGCGCTGCGAAGCCCAGATCATCTGGCCCAGGCATTCCATCACTTCGTGCTGGGCGGCATGGGCCGAATCGAGGCGCTGGGTCAGCTGCTGGACGGCCGGGCGGATGCCGCGCGGCTGGTCCACCTGCACCTGCTCCGTGATCGACAGATGCATGGACAGGTGCAGGAACGGGTTGGCATGGCCCCCTTCGACGGAGTAGTCGCGCGCCAGCGCCGCTTCGACGTCGGAGAGCTCGTTTTCATACTCGGGGTGTTCGAGTATCCAGTCGAGCGCGATGGCTTCCATCGGCGTGAGGATTTCATGGGCGCGGTGCTTGCGCAAGGTGTCGCAAAAGAAGCGGCGCACGTCGTCGGAAGAGGGGTTGAACATGGCTGAATGGCTATGGCTAAAGGGCAGCCGGCATTGTACCGCGTACGTCAACGAAGGGCATCGAGGATGCCCTTTTTTCCGTCTGGCGCCCGCTTTCATGACCCGATAGTCACCGAAATTTAATACCCTGCAGTAAGTATTATCCACTACCGCCACGGCCCGGTGGCGCCAAATAACGGTGATAAAATCGCCGCTCTTGATATTTGCTCTGGACACGATGACGATTTTGTTGTCATTCCGTGCTTCCATTGCCCGCACCTTTGCCACCAGATCTTGCTCCTGGTTTATCCCGGAGCGCGGCAGCATGCCTATCACCATCGACTTGACCTGTCCGGCCGCCCTGGCGTTCCGGCTGGCGGGCTGTTTGCATTCCATGCAGCGATGGTGCCGCCACGGTGGCGCGCAAGAATCATCCTTCAGTATTCATAAACGGAGTTACGTATGCGTAAATCGCTATTACTTTTGATGTCGTGCCTGATCCTGGCGGCATGTAACAAGACCCCTCCGGCCTCGTCCGAAAAACCGGTCGACGTGCTGCTGATCGGCGCCGGCACCATGAGCGCCACCCTGGGCAGCATGCTCAAGGAACTCGATCCGTCGCTGACGATGGAAATGGTCGAGCGCCTCGATTCCGTGGCCGCCGAAAGCTCGGACGCGATGAACAACGCGGGCACGGGCCACTCGGCGTTTGCCGAACTGAACTACACGCCGGAAGCGGCCGATGGCAGCATCGAGACCAAGAAAGCCGTTGCCATCAACGAGCAATTCGAAATTTCCAAGCAGTTCTGGGCCTATCAGGTCGCCAACAAGCACCTGGGCGCGCCGCAAACCTTCATCAACAATGTGCCGCACATGGCCTTTGTGTGGGGTGACGACAATATTTCCTTTTTGAAGAAGCGCTATGCCGCGCTGCAAAAGGAAAACCTGTTCAAGGGCATGCTGTTCTCGGAAGACCTGGCGCAGATCGAGCAGTGGGCGCCGCTCGTCATGCAAGGCCGTGACAAGGGCCAGAAAGTGGCGGCGACGCGCATGGAAATCGGTACCGACGTCAATTTCGGCAACCTCACGCGCGGTCTCGTGAAATACCTGACGGACAGCCACGGCATGGTCCTGCACCTGCGCCACCAGGTGGAAGACATCCAGCGCGGCGCCGATGGCGTGTGGAATGTGACGGTGAAAGACTTGAACGCTGGCAAGGAAAAGACCATGCGCGCCAAGTTTGTCTTCATCGGCGCCGGCGGCGGTTCGCTGCCGCTGCTGGAAAAATCGGGCATTCCTGAAGCCAAGGGCTACGGCGGCGTGCCGGTCGGCGGCCAATGGCTGGTGACGACCAATCCTGAACTGGTGGCGGCGCATGCGGCCAAGGTCTACGGCAAGGCATCCGTCGGTTCGCCGCCGATGTCCGTACCGCATCTGGACACGCGCATCATCGATGGCAAGAAAGCCCTGCTGTTTGGTCCGTTTGCCACTTTCTCGACCAAGTTCCTGAAAAACGGTTCGTGGATCGATTTGCCTGCCTCGATCGGCACGGGCAATGTAAAACCGATGCTGCAAGCCGGCTACGACAATATTCCGCTGACGAAATACCTGGTGGAACAGGTCATGAACTCGCCGGAAGACCGTTTGAAGACCCTGCGCGAATACCTGCCGAACGCCAAGATGGAAGACTGGACCCTGCAAAACGCCGGTCAGCGCGTGCAGATCGTCAAGGATGACCCTGTCAAAGGCGGCTTGCTGCAGTTCGGCACGGAAGTCGTCGGCGCCGCCGATGGCAGCATCGTCGCCCTGCTGGGTGCATCGCCAGGCGCCTCGACCGCGCCGCCGATCATGATCAAGGTGCTGCAAACGGCATTCAAGAGCCGCCTGGCAACACCGGAATGGCAAGCGAAGATGGTGGAAATGGTGCCGTCGTACGGTCAAAAGCTGAACAACGACCCGGCCCTGGCCAACAAGATCCGCCACTACAGCAGCAATATCCTGGGCCTCAAAGCCATCACGCTGGATGTTCCCGCCGCTGCGCCAGTTACTGCAGCAAACTAAGCCAGCCTGACCGGCAGGGGAGTTTCCTGCCGGCATGAAAAAAGGGGCAGCCTGTTCAGGCTGCCCCTTTTGCGTGGGAGAGTGCGTTCATTGCGGCGGACTACTCCTTGCCTGGCAGAATCAGCTCCGGCGTACACCCTTCGGCGGCAATGCCGTCGCAAGGCTTGGCCACAGCCGTACCGTCCTGTGCCCGTGGCGCATGGGGCTGGCGCAGGTAGCGCGACGTGTGGCGGTGCGCTTGCTGTGCGTTGCCATGCACGGGCCAGGTCAGGAAGCGGGACAGCTCCTGCAAGGCGCGCTGGTACACATCGCGTTTAAATTCAATGACGACATCGAGCGGGACCCAGTATTCATGCCAGCGCCAGGCGTCGAACTCGGGATGGTCGGTCAAGCGCAGATTGACGTCGTTATCGCGCGCGCACATTCTCAGCAGAAACCAAATCTGCTTCTGGCCACGGTAATGGCCGCGAATCTCGCGCTTGATGAAGTGGTCTGGCACTTCATAGCGCAGCCAGTCGCGGGTGCGGCCGACAATTTTGACGTGTTCCTGTCTGAGTCCGATTTCCTCTTCAAGTTCGCGAAACATGGCTTGTTCCGGTGTTTCGCCATATTTGATACCGCCTTGCGGAAACTGCCATGAGTGCTCGCGCACCCGCTTGCCCCACCACACCTCGTTCTGGGCGTTTAGCAGGATGATGCCGACGTTGGGCCGAAACCCTTCACGGTCGAGCATAATGCACCTCAAACTTTCTGCGACAGAGCGTCCTTTTTTACATAATTACCCACAACTTCGCAAGCCGGTGACCTTTTCGGGGTGCGAAAAGCGCCGGAATCGCACCAATTGAGCGCATTTGTGTAAAGTATGGACGCATCAGCCAGCTAATCCTTTAAAATTAGGTTGATTATAACCCTCTCTTTTTAAAAAGAATTCACCGTTATGCGCGCCTCCCGTTTTTTTATTTCCACACTTAAAGATGCACCTTCTGACGCGGAAATCGTCAGCCACCAATTGATGATGCGTGCAGGCATGATCAAACGCCTCGGTTCCGGCATCTATACCTACATGCCGATGGGCTTGCGCGTGATCCGCAAGGTGGAAGCCATCATCCGTGACGAGATGAACAAAGCCGCCGGTATCGAACTGCTGATGCCGCTCGTGCAGCCGGCCGAACTGTGGCAAGAGACGGGCCGCTGGACCAAGATGGGCGACGAACTGATGCGCGTGAAAGACCGCCACGGCCGCGAATACGCGATCCAGCCGACGTCGGAAGAAGTCATCACCGACGTCGTGCGCACGGAAATCAAGTCCTACCGCCAGTTGCCGTTGAATTTTTATCATATCCAGACCAAGTTCCGCGACGAGCGCCGCCCACGCTTCGGCCTGATGCGCGGCCGCGAATTCACGATGAAGGACGCGTACTCGTTCGACCGCGACCTGGCCGGCATGCAAGCGTCGTACAAGGTCATGTTTGACGCCTACACGCGCATCTTCACGCGTTTCGGCCTGAAATTCCGCGCCGTGGCAGCCGATAACGGCGCCATCGGCGGTTCCGGTTCGCACGAATTCCACGTCATCGCCCACACGGGCGAAGACGCGCTCGTGTACTGCCCGACGTCCGACTACGCGGCCAACATGGAAGCGGCCGAAGCGCTGCCGCCAGCGGGCGAGCGCCCGGCCGCCGCCCAGGCACTGACGAAAACGGCCACGCCGGACACCGTCAAGTGCGAAACCGTGGCTACCCTGCTGGGTATCGAGCTGTCGCGCACCGTGAAAACGATCGCCCTGACCGTGGAAACGACGGGCAAGGACGAGAAAGTCACGAAACAGCATTTCATGCTGCTGCTGCGCGGCGACCATGAATTGAACGAGATCAAGGTGGGCAAGGTTGCCGGCCTGGCCGGTCACCGTTTCTCGACGGAAGCGGAAATCCTGGAAGTCTACGGCACGATTCCCGGCTACCTGGGCCCGATCGGCACCAAAGCGCCCGTCACCGTGGTGGCGGACCGCACGGTCGCCCACATGAGCGACTTCGTGTGCGGCGCGAATGACGCCGGTTTCCACTACACGGGCGCCAACTGGGGCCGCGACGTGGCCGAGCCTGCCATCGTGGCCGACTTGCGCAATGTCGTCGCCGGCGACGCTTCGCCGGACGGCCAGGGCGCACTGGCGATTGAGCGCGGCATCGAAGTGGGCCACGTGTTCCAGTTGGGTACGGCGTACTCGGAAAGCATGAAAGCCACCTTCCTCGATGAAAACGGCAAACCTGCGCCGCTGCAGATGGGTTGCTACGGCATCGGCGTGACGCGCATCCTGGGCGCCGCCATCGAACAGAACTTCGACGACAAGGGTATCATCTGGCCCGCGTCGATCGCGCCATTCGAGGTCGTGCTGTGCCCGATGGGCATGGACCGCAGCGAACTGGTCAAGGAAGAGACGGAGAAGCTGTACGCGGCCCTGCAAGGCGCTGGCGTGGACGTCATCGTCGACGACCGCGGCTTGCGTCCAGGCGCCATGTTCGCCGACTGGGAGCTGATCGGCGTGCCGCACCGCATCGTCATCGGCGAGCGCGGCCTGAAAGAAGGCAAGCTGGAATACCAGGGCCGCCGCGACGCGGAAGCAACTGGCGTGGCGCCGGAAGAGATCGTCGCCTTCATCCAGGGCCAAATGGCGCAGTGAAGCGTCTATCCGTAAGCAAGACGGCTGGCGCGCTCGCGCTGGCCGCCTGTCTGGCCTGCGTCTCTCCGGCGCAGGCCGGCAACCAGAAGGAAGAGGCGCTGGCCGACTCCGTCCGTTTGGCCCTGTCGCACGCGATCCGCGACGAACGCCCGCCGCAACCCAAATTTGCCACGCCCGCCGACTTGCAGCGCTACCAGCAATGGCTGGCGCAGATGTCGTCGCGCCTGCAGCGCAAGCTGCCGGACGCCCAGCTGCGCACGGAATTCCTGGAAACCGTATGGTACGAATCGCGCCGCGCGGGCCTGGAGCCGGCCCTCGTGCTGGGCCTGATCCAGGTGGAGTCGGCCTACCGCAAATACGCCGTCTCGCTAGCTGGCGCGCGCGGCTACATGCAAGTGATGCCATTCTGGACGGGCGTCATCGGCGACCATGACCGCAGCAAGCTGTTTCATATGCAGACGAATCTGCGCTACGGCTGCGCGATCCTGCGCATGTACCTGGATATGGAAAAGGGTGATTTATACCTGGCGCTGGGGCGGTACAACGGCAGCCGGGGCAGGGCCGAGTATCCGAATGCCGTGCGGGCGGCTTGGAAGCAGTGGGAATTCAAATGAAGGCTGGGGTCAGACCCCCGGCAGCGTTGGCGCAGAGCTCTGTGTTAACGGTGTTGAGGGTCTGACCCCAAAATGCCCAAAAAAATGCCCCGCTCGCAGTAAAGCGGCGGGGCACTCACACGGCGTAGACGCCCTGTGCGTATCTGATTATTTCAAATGATCGGAGATCAGTTTGGTCATTTCAAACATGGAGACTTGGGCTTTGCCGCCGAAAACTGCTTTCAGCTTGTCGTCCGCATTGATCATGCGGCGGTTGGCCGGATCTTGCAGATCGAGTTTTTTGATGTAATCCCATACCTTTTTGGTCACTTCCGTGCGCGGCAGTGGTGCTGCGCCAACAACGGCGGCCAGATCTTTCGATGGCGTCATTGCTTTCATGAATGCTGCGTTTGGCTTGCGTGGTGTTGCCGGTGCTGCCGCTTTCTTCGCCGCTGCTGGTTTAGCTGCTGCCTTGGCTGCGGGTGCTGCTTTCTTGGCGGCTGCAGGCTTGGCTGCTGCTGCTTTGGCTGGCGCTGCTACTGGGGTTTTTTTGGCTGTTGCCATCTTCGAGCCTCCTTAACAAACACATGGGAAATTGCGCAATTAATCGCACGGCTAATATTGGTGTGGATTTACCTAGTATGCAAGTGTTTTTCACGTTTTCACGAGGAAAAAGCAGGGAAATGGCAATGCTGTCGCCCGGGCGCACCGCTTGGGAGCGCAGAACGGCGTTTTTGCCCGTAAATGGCATGGTTGCTTGCTATGCGGGGAGGGGGGCTGCTGAGGGAGGGAACAGTGATGCCGGACACATGAAAATGCAATCCGGCATTATTTAGAACGATGTTTTTACTTGGGTGTGCGGCGTAATGAATGCCGTCGAAGTCCCCGCGAGCGGGGACTTCGACGCCTTACCTCATCCCAGGCATCATGCCCTTCATGGAGCGCATCATCTTCATCATGCCGCCGCCCGACAATTTCTTCATCATCGTCTGCATTTGCTCGAATTGCGTCAGCATGCGGTTCACTTCCTGCACCTGCACGCCGGCGCCGGCGGCGATACGGCGCTTGCGCGTGGCCTTGATCAGTTCAGGCTTGGCGCGTTCCTGCGGCGTCATCGAATCGATGATGCCGCACATGCGGCGCACCTGTTTGTCGGCTTGATCCATGTTCTTGCCGCCTGCCGCCTGCTGGAACTGGGCCGGCAGCTTGTCCATCAGGTTGGCCATGCCGCCCATTTTCTTCATCTGGCCCAGTTGCGCCTTGAAGTCGTTCATGTCGAACTTGCCGCCAACCTTGATCTTCTGCGCCAGATCGGCCGCCGCCTTGCTGTCGACGCCCTTGCGCGCTTCTTCCACCAGGGCGAGGATGTCGCCCATGCCCAGGATGCGGTTGGCCATGCGGGTCGGGTCGAACGCTTCCAGGCCGTCGAGTTTTTCCGAGACACCGGCAAACTTGATCGGTTTGCCCGTGATGTGGCGCACGGACAGGGCCGCACCGCCGCGCGCATCGCCATCGAGCTTGGTCAGCACGATACCGGTCAGCGGCAGGGCATCATTGAAGGCTTTCGCCGTGTTGATGGCGTCCTGGCCCAGCATGGCGTCGACGACAAACAGGGTTTCGATCGGTTTCACGGCGCCGTGGACGGCGGCGATTTCGCGCATCATCTCTTCGTCGATACCGAGACGGCCCGCCGTATCGATGATCAGCACGTCGTGGTAATGCTTTTTCGCCCAGTCCAGCGCGGCCAGCGCGATATCGACCGGCTTGTCCGTGCTGGTGGACGGGAAGAAGTCGGCGCCCACCTGGGCGGTGACCGATTGCAGCTGGGCGATCGCGGCGGGACGGTACACGTCGGCCGAGACGGTCAGCACTTTCTTCTTCTTTTCTTCCTTCAGGTATTTCGCCAGCTTGCCGACGGTGGTGGTTTTACCCACACCCTGCAGACCGGCCATCAGGATGATGGCGGGCGGCTGCTGCGCAAAGCTGATCTGCGACGCTTCCGGTCCCAGGTCGGCGCCCATCAGGGCGGCCAGCTCGCGCTGCACCACGCCCACCAGGGCCTGGCCTGGCGTGAGCGAGGAAATGACATCCTCGCCCATGGCTTTTTCTTTGACTTTGGCGATGAATTCGCGCACGGCGGGCAGGGCGACGTCGGCTTCGAGCAGCGCCAGGCGCACTTCGCGCAGCATGTCGGCGGTGTTCGCTTCGGTCAGGCGCGCCTCGCCGCGCATGGTCTTGACGACTTTGGCAAGCCGTTGGGTGAGATTATCTAGCATGATGAACCTGCAATGAAAAGCTTGGGAGTGGGCGGCGCAAGCCGGACGATGGCCGCCATTTTACCCCATCGCGGGTGGCTGGCGGTCCCGCGCTGCACCGCCTGGCGGTTGGCCGGCGTTTGAATTACTTGGTATTTCTGGCAATGCCGCGATTGCATGAATGGCAGGAACGCGGTTAGAATGAGAATAATTCTTATTTACATTCTCGGGCGCCGCACGTCCGGGCGGAAAGGGATGCCATGTCGGCCGCCGATTTTGCACAGCAACAAGACCTGCACGCGCTCTACAGCAGCCATCACGGCTGGCTGCAGGGCTGGCTGCGGCATAAGCTGGGCAATGCGGGCGAGGCGGCGGACCTGGCGCAAGACACCTTCGTCAGCGTGCTGACGGCCGATGCCGCGCCGCAGATCCGTGAAGCGCGGCCTTTTCTGGCCACCATCGCGCGCCGCCTGGTGGCGCATCGCCACCGCCGGCAAGTGCTGGAAGACGCCTATCTGGAAGCGCTGGCTTGCCTGCCGCCCGAAGTGGCGCCCGCGCCGGAAGAGCGGCTGCTGGCGCTGGAAGCCTTGCAGGAAATCGACCAGGCCCTGGCTGGCTTGCCCGCGCCCGTGCGCACGGCGTTCCTGCTGGCGCAACTGGAAGGGCTCAGCTATGCCGAGATCGCCGCGCGCCTGAACGTGTCGGCCAGCTCGGTCAAGCAATACCTGACGCGCGCCAACCGCCAGGTGTTTTTCTCGCTGCCGGCATGAGCAAGGTGGGCAATGCTGCGGCCCCGGCGGCCATCCGCGAGGACGTGCAGCAGCAGGCGGCCGAATGGCTGACCATGCTGATGTCGGGCGAGATGGACGCGGCGCAACAGGCCGCCTGGCAGCGCTGGCGCGAGGCGGACCCGGAACATGAGCGGGCCTGGCGGCATATCGAAGCCGTGTCGCAGCGCTTCAACGGCTTGCACCGCGGTGCGGCTGCGCAGGCGCTGGCCGGCACGCAGCAGAAAACCGTCAACGGCAAGCGGCGCCAGTTGCTGGCGTGGCTGGGCGTGGCGGCCGGCGGCGGCATGCTGGCCGCGCAGACGGATGCCTGGGATGGCGTGCGCATCCTGCGCGCCGACTACCGCACGGCCACGGGCGAGCGGCGCGAGGTGGCGCTGGACGATGGCAGTGTGCTCAGCCTGAATACGGGATCGGCCGTGAACGTGCGTTTCGATGCCAGCCGCCGCCTGATCGAGCTGCTGGCCGGCGAAATCCTCGTCACCAGCGGCCATGGCGCCGGCAGCGGCGCGCCTTTGGTGGTGGCCACGCGCGAAGGCCTGGTGCGCACGCTGGGCACGCGCTTTGCCGTGCGCCAGCAGGATGACTACAGCACCGTGGACGTGTTTGACAGCGCTGTTGAAATCCGTCCCCGCGACGGCGGCGCACCCTTGCTGCTGGCGGCCGGGCACGGCGTGGCATTTTCCCGCCACGCGCTGGACGCGCCGCACGCCCTCGGTGCGTATGCGGACGCCTGGTCGCACGGGCAGCTGATCGTCGACGACGTGACCTTGGGCGATTTCCTGGCCGACCTGGCCCGCTACCGCCCCGGCGTGATCGACTGCGCACCGGCGGTGGCCCAGCTGCGCCTGTCGGGCGTGTTCCCGCTGGCCGACACGCAGCGCATTTTGAACATGCTGCCCAATTCCCTGCCCGTGCAGGTGCGCAGCCGCACGCGCTACTGGGTGACGGTCGAACCGGCCATGTCATTAAAAAATATTTAGCCATCCGGCTGCCCGTTTTTCGTTTTCGCGGCACCTACAGAGTAGGGCGCCTGTTTTTCACCGTCTGATGACGCCACTACTATCAGGAACTTGCATGTCTCACGCTTTGAATTTTGTCAGTTTGCCGTCTCCTCACTCTGCATTGCGTCCGCTGGCGCAAGCGGCTGCGGCCCTGTGCCTGGCCGCCAGCCTGCCGGCCATCGCGCAGCAGGCGCCAGCTACTCCCGCGACCGAACAGACCATGCTCGGCGTGTCCGTCACGGCGGGGCGCGATGCGACAACGGAAGGCAGCGGCTCGTACACGACAGGCGTGAGCAACACGGCAACCAAGCTGAACCTGTCGCTGCGCGAAACGCCGCAGTCGGTCAGCGTGCTGACGCGCCAGCAGATCGACGACCTGGGCATCACGACCCTGGACGACGCCGTGCAGTCGATCACGGGGCTGGTTATGCAAAAGGGCAACTTTACGGGCGATTCGGGCAGTTTCAGCGCACGCGGCTTTCCAATCGATAACATCTTGTTCGATGGCTTGCCTACCAGCCTGGGCGCGAACGGCACCTTCAATGGCGACAATGACGACCTGGCCATCTACGACCGCATCGAAGTGGTGCGCGGCGCCACGGGCTTGATGACGGGCAGCGGCACGCCCAGCGCGGCCATCAACATGGTGCGCAAGCGCCCGACGGCCACGCCGCAAGCGTCATTCTCGGCCAGCGTGGGCAGCTGGAGCAACTACCGCCTGGAAGCCGATGCGGCCAACGCGCTCAATGAAGCGAAGACCCTGCGCGGGCGCATCGTCGTGACGGTGCAGGACAAGAAGGATTTTGTCGACGTGCTGCATGGCCGCAACCACCAGCTGTACGGCATCATCGAAGCGGACCTGCGCCCCGACACCACCTTGACGGTGGGCGCCCACTACCGCAAGACGGACAACGACGGCGTCTCGACGGGCGTGGTGACGGCTGCCGACGGCCGCTTTTTGAATTTGCCCCGCTCCACTTACCTGGGCAGCGAATTCGATGACTGGCGCCAGACGGATAAAACCATCTTCGCCGAACTGGAACACCGCTTTGCCAATGGCTGGAAAGCCATGCTGGCAGCCACGCGCAAGACGCCCGAGATCGACACGACGTTTTCCGGCATCAACCGCCGCGGCGACACCCTGCGCTTCAATTCGCAAAGCTACCGCGCCGAACTGGCCAACACCAGCTACGACGCGTATGCGAGCGGCAGCTACAGCCTGTTCGGCCGCGAGCACGAGCTGACCGTCGGCGCCAGCCACCGCCGCTCGTCGAAAAACAGCTATGGCGGCTGGGCACCGTACAGCTGGGGCGCGGCGGCGCCGGTGCTCGACCCGTTCCACTGGGATGCGGGCAGCGTGGCGCGTCCCGTCATCAACTACGCGCAGTGGCGCACGGCCAGCATCACCGAGCAAAGCGGCGTGTATGCGGGCACGCGCATGCGCCTGGCCGACCCGCTGTCGCTGGTGCTGGGCGGGCGCGTGAGCTGGTACAAGGACGATGCCGGCTACTCGGTGGCGCGCGAATTCACGCCGTACGCCGGTGTCGTGTATGACCTCGACAAGCAGCATTCCGTGTACGCCAGCTGGACCGAGATCTTCCAGCCGCAGGCGGCCACCGACGCCCATGCGCAGCCATTGAAGCCGATCAGCGGCACCAACTATGAAGCGGGCGTGAAGGGCGAATACTTCGGCGGCGCTCTCAATGCCAGCGCGGCCGTGTTCCAGATCCGCCAGCAAAACCGCGGCGTGGACGACCTGGCCGGCCCGAACCCCTGTCCTGGCAGCACGTGGGGCTATTGCCAGCGCGCGTCGGGCGAAGTGCGCAGCGAAGGCGTGGAGCTGGACGTGGCGGGCGCGCTGACGCCCGACTGGCAGCTGTCGGCCGGTTTTACCTATGTGAAGGCGCAATTCAAGCGCGACAGCGATCCGGCCAATATCGGCAAGGATTTCAACAGCCGCTATCCGCGCCAGCAGCTCAAGCTGGCCACCAGCTACCGCCTGTCCGGCGCGGCGCAGGGCTGGCGCGTCGGCGCTTCCTTGTACGGCCAGGGCGCGACCGAATCGAATGACGGCACCTACCATCTGCGCCAGGGCCGCTACGCGATCGTGGGCCTGAACGCGGCGTGGCAGATCGACAGCCGCGCCGAGCTGCGCCTGAACGTGAACAATGCGCTCGACAAGCACTACTACCAGAGCATCTATTCCGATGTCTTCGGCAACATGGTGGGAGCGCCGCGCAACCTGATGCTGACCTTGAACTACAAACTGTAAATAACCGCTTTTGAATGATCTATCTTGATGAAGGATGCATGGCTTATGGAAGTGCAGTTGAATCGGGCCCGCGACGGTGTGAGCCAGCGTATGCCACAGGGAGCGCCGCGATGATGAAATCGGCCCACATGATGTTGTTCTCGCGCGTGCTCGCCGCCATCTTTGGCGGCTATGCACTGACGTCCGGCGTGGCCGTGCTGCTGGCGGCCGTGCTGCCGCTGTCGCGTGCCGAAGCCGTGCTGACGGCTACCCTGAGCGCCTTCGTCGTCTATACCTGCGCCGTGATCTGGGTCTTTGCCGTGCAGGACCTGCGCCGCGCCTGGCTCGGCATGCTGCTGCCGGCCATCGCCTGCGGCGGCATCGGCCTGCTGCTGTCGCGGGGTGCCGCATGAACGCCGTCAAGGTAGACAAAGTGGCCAAGACGCCGCAGCAGGGCGGCTTGCGCCAGGCCATGGCCTGGCTGCATACATGGAGTGGCCTGTGGATTTCCTGGCTGCTGTTCGCCATTTTCCTCACCGGCACCCTGGCCGTCTTCGACGAGCCGATCACCCACTGGATGACGCCCGAGCATGCACTGGAAGAGGCGGCGCATGCAAACGATCCGCCGCTGCCGAAGGTCACGGACCGTGGGCACCGCCTGGAACTGGCGCTCGACTTCATGGCGAAGGAACATCCGAAGGCGGACATGTGGGAAATCTGGCCCGTGCAGCGTCCCAGCCACGGCCTGTCCGCCTACTGGTTCCAGCCCGCCGGCGGCTATGGCTCGGCGGACCTCGATCCGCTGACGGGCGCCGTCATCGAACATGCGCGCGAGGCAACGGAGCGCGACACCATCGGCGGCCACCATTTCGTCGATTTTCACTACGAGCTGCACGCGGGACGCATCGGCGTGTGGATCGTCGCCATCACCACCATGATCATGCTGGTGGCGCTGGTGAGCGGCGTCATCACGCACAAGCGCATCTTCAAGGATTTCTTCACCTTCCGCCCGGCCAAGGGCCAGCGTTCGTGGCTCGACGCGCACAACGCGGTGGCCGTGCTGACCTTGCCGTTCCAGTTCATGATCGCCTACACGGGGCTGGCCTTCTTCAGCGATGACTATGTGCCGGCCCCCGTGGTGGCGCAATACGGCATGGACAACGCCAAGAAGGCTTTCCTGGCCGACTGGAACGATGTGGGCAAGCCCGCGAAGACAGGCCAGCCGCTGGCCATTCCCGCGCTGGAACCGTACGCGCTGCGCGCCGAGCAGGCTATCGGCCAGGAAATCCGCGCCGTGGTGCTGGACAACCCGAACGACGCCTCCATGCGCGTGTGCATGTACGGCTGGAATGAAGAGACGGACACGATGGAACGCATCAGCGCCAACACGGGCAGGGCTTGCTATGCGCTGGCCACCGGTGAGCAGGTCGCCTTGCGCCGTCCCGGCGAGTCGGATACGGGCGGCGCGGGCCTGACGCGCGCCGTCATGTCGAACCTGCACATGGTGGGCTTTGGCGGTACGCCGATGCGCTGGCTGTACTTCTTCTGCGGCCTGGCCGGCACAGCCATGATGGGCACGGGCGCCATCCTGTTCATGGTCAAGCGCCGCCAGAAGTCCGGCGGCGAGTTCGGCACCTACACGCAGCGCGTGTACCGCACCGTCGCCTGCCTGAACGTGGCGGCGATTGCCGGCCTGTCCATCGCCTGCGTGGGCTTCCTGTGGGCCAACCGCCTGATTCCCGTCGGCGTCGAACACCGCGCCGGCTGGGAATTGCGCGCCTTCTTCGGCGTGTGGTTTGTGATGCTGGTGCACGCCTGCCTGCGCGCGGAAAAGCGCGCGTGGATCGAGCAACTGGGCTTGCTGGCGGCTCTGTGCCTGCTGCTACCGGTGCTCAATGTACTGAGCACGGGCGACAATCTGGCGGCGCAGATCGCGCGCGGCGACTGGGAAAGTGCCGGCGTGGAACTGGGCAGCATGGCCTTCGGCCTGCTGGCCGCCTGGGGCGCGTGGAAAGTCCACAAGCGCAAGGAAAAACCGGCCAGCAAGGCCGCCGCCAGGGAAAGCGCCGCGCCCACGGCCAGCCTGCAAATTAATACGGAAGGACAGTCATGATCCCTACCATCCTGTGCGCGCTGGGCCTGTCGTATGCGGGCATGGCCAGCCTCTCCTTGGCGATGGACCGCCACCATGGCCAGGTCTGGGGCAGGGATGCGGCGCCGAACGTGCGGCGCGCGCTGCAACTGGCGGGCGCGGTCCTGCTGGCGCTGGCCATCTGGCCCTGCGTGGCCGGCTGGAGCGCGACCGTCGGCGTCGTCGCCTGGCTTGGTTTCATATCGGCCGGCGCGCTGCTGGTGGCCCTGTTGCTGCCGTATGCGCCCAGCTTGCTGTTTCGTAGTTCCCTGCTGGCAGCCGTCGCCGCGCTGGCAGGTCTTGTGACGTTCCTGCGGTGATATTCACCGCCATTTTCAAGGATAGACCGATGCACTTTTCACGTTTGGCGACACCGACCGATGTTGTGACTATATTGAAAGCGGCCGCCTGATGGGGGCCCGCCTGCCTTCCCGCCGCGCCCGCATCCTGGGCGGCGTGGTCTTGCTGGTGCTGTTCGGCGCCGGCGCCCTGTGGGCCACGCGCGGCCCGAGCACCGTGTTCGACACGGCGCCCGTCAAGCGCGGCAACATCGAAGCGAGCGTCACGGCCATCGGCACCTTGCAGCCGCAAACCTATGTCGACGTGGGCGCGCAGGTGTCGGGCCAGATCACGCGTTTGCACGTGCAGCCGGGCAGCGACGTCGATAAAGGCCAGCTGCTGGCCGAGATCGACCCCAGCGTGCAGCAAGCCACGGTCGATGCGGGCCGCGCCGCGCTGGCGGGCTTGCGCGCGCAGCTGGCCGACCAGCAGGCGCAGCACCGGCTGGCGGGCCAGCAGCACGTGCGCCAGAAGCAGATGGCCAAGTTCGATTCGACCCCCTTGGCCGACCTGGAAACGGCCGAAGCCACGCTGGCCTCGGCCGGCGCCAAGATCGACCACCTGAAGGCGCAGATCGACCAGACCCAGGCCAGCCTGAAGGCGGACGAGGCGCGCCTCGGTTACACGCGCATCTACGCGCCGATGGCCGGCAAGGTGGTGGGCCTGGACGCGAAGGAAGGGCAAACCCTGAACGCCACGTACCAGACGCCGAACATCCTGCGCATCGCCGACCTGTCGGCCATGACGGTATGGACGGAAGTGTCGGAAGCGGACGTGCGCCGCGTGCGCCCGGACATGCCCGTGTATTTCACCACCCTGGGCGGCGACCAGCGGCGCTGGAGCGGCAAGGTGCGCCAAGTCCTGCCTGCGCCGCCAGTGCCCGGCGGTTCCGCCGCCGGCACGGCCCTGGCGCCGTCGACCAGCAAGGTGATCTTGTATACAGTGCTGTTCGACGTCGATAACGCGGACGGCGAACTGATGCCGCAGATGACGGCGCAAGTGGTGTTCGTCACGGCGGCGGCGAACAATGTGCTGGCCGTGCCCTTGCCGGCCCTGAAACCGTCGACGGAAGAAGGCGCCAAGCCGGGGCAGTTCACGGCCCGCGTGATGGGTGCGGACGGCAAGGTCGATACGCGCGCCGTCACCGTCGGCGTGCGCAACCGCCTCAGCGCGGAAGTGCTGCAAGGCTTGCGCGAAGGCGAATTGCTGGTCACAGGCGAGCAGCCATCGAACAGCGGCGCCAGCAGGTTCCAGCTGTGAGCGCGATGAGCGAGGCCAGGTCGCTGGGACAAGCAGGAGAACCTGGCCAGCCGGCGCCATTGATTGAACTTGCTGGCATCCGCAAGCGCTACGGCGGCCACGATGGCGCGCCGGCCGTGGAAGTGCTGCGCGGCCTGACCTTGTCGATTGGCGCCGGCGAATTCGTTGCCATCGTCGGCGCCTCCGGTTCCGGCAAGTCGACCCTGATGCATTTGCTGGGGTGCCTGGACCGCCCCAGCGACGGCACGTACCGCTTCGCCGGCCATGACGTGGCCAGCCTGAACCCCGATGAACTGGCGTGGCTGCGGCGCGAAGCGTTCGGTTTCGTCTTCCAGGGGTATCACCTGATCGCCACGGAATCGGCGCGCGAAAACGTGGAAGTGCCGGCCCTGTACGCGGGCATGCCGGCGGCGGCCCGCCATGCGCGCTCGGAAGCGCTGCTCAAGCGCCTGGGCCTCGGTGAACGTTTGGATCACCGGCCGAACCAGTTGTCGGGCGGGCAGCAGCAGCGTGTGTCGATCGCGCGCGCCCTGATGAATGGCGGGCGCATCATTCTCGCCGATGAGCCGACGGGGGCGTTAGATAGCAGCAGCGGCGCCGAAGTCATGGCCCTGCTGGGCGAACTGGCCGATGCGGGCCACACCATCATCCTCATTACGCATGACCGCAAGGTGGCGGCCCAGGCGCGCCGGGTGATCGAGATCAGCGATGGCGAAATCGTCGAAGACTTGGGCGCCATCGCCATTCCCGCCACGTCGACGGCCCTGCCACCGCTTGACATGTCGCGCGCCGCCCACGACACTGGCGCGTCGCTGGGCACGGAATTGCTCGACGCGGCCCGCGCGGCCTGGCGCGTGCTGTGGATCAACCGCTTCCGCACGGGATTGACCTTGCTCGGCATCGTCATCGGCGTCGCTTCCGTGATCGTCATGCTGGCCATCGGCCTGGGCACGCGCCAGCAGGTGATGGCGCAACTGGGCGCGTTCGGCTCGAATCTGCTGTACATGGCGTCGCGCGGCGAAAGCTCGCGCATCCCCGGGCGCAGCATTACCCTGGCCGACCTCGATGCGCTCAAGGACGTGCCGGGCATTTCCCACGTGCTGCCTAACGTCACGGGCAACAAGGTGATACGCCACGGCAACCTCGACGTGCAGACCTATGTGCGCGGCACGGGGCCGGCCCTGCCGCAGATCCAGACCTGGCCCGTGGCCAAGGGCGGCTTCTTTACCGAGGAAGACGAGCGCGAGATGGCGACCGTGGCTGTGCTGGGCGCGCACCTGGCGGAAAAGCTGATGCCCGACGTACCCAACCCCGTGGGGCAGAGCATCCTGATCGGCAACGTGCCGTTCCAGGTGATCGGCGTGATGAGCGCGAAGGGCGCGCTGACGGGCGAGAAGGATGAAGACGACGTGCTGCTGCTGCCGTTTTCCACGGCCGGCATCCGCGTCTTCGGCCAGCGCGAGCCCACCTACACGGTGATGGCGGTGGACGACGTCAAGCGCGTGACGGAGGTGGAGGCGGCGGTCGACGCCACCATGTTCGAGCGCCACCGCATCCGCGACTACGGCATCAGCAACGCGGCCGCCTCGATCGCCGCCGAAGCCAAGACGCAGGACAACATGACCATGATGCTCAGCCTGATTGCGGTCGTCTCGCTGGTGGTGGGCGGCATCGGCGTCATGAACGTGATGCTGATGACGGTGCGCGAGCGCACGCGCGAAATCGGCATCCGCATGGCGACGGGCGCGCGCCGGCGGGACATCCTGCGCCAGTTCCTCACCGAAGCCGTGCTGGTGTCGGTGGTGGGCGGCGTGGCCGGCATCGTGGTCGGCGTGACGGTGGCCGGCTTGCTGCTGGTGTGGGACGTGCCGGTGATCTTTTCCCTGAGCGCCATTGCCGGCGCGTTTGCCTGCGCCGTGGTGACGGGGCTGGTATTTGGCTTCATGCCGGCGCGCAAGGCGTCGGGACTCGATCCGGTCGTGGCGCTGGCTGGACAGTAATAACAGGCAGTAATAACAACGCCGGCAGCGTGGCTGCCGGCAAAAAAATGTTGCCCTGGCTCTAACACGCGGTACTATCTCCTGATAATAAAAGCAGTGTTTCGCGTGCCCTTGCGGGCACACACCAACCACCACAGGAGAACCCGATGCAGAAAAAATCAACCCTGAAGACCGGTATCGCCGCCGCCCTCATGCTGGCCTTCGGCATGGGCGCCGTGCAGGCGCAGGAAGTCGTGCGCCTGGGCAATTTGAAATTCGCCCATTACGGCGCCGTGTCGTACATCAAGGAAATCGCGCCCAAGTGCGGCATCAAGGTCGAAGAGCATATCTTTGCCAAGGGCCTCGACGTGATGCAGGCGATTATCGCGGGCGAGCTGGACGTTGGCGCGACGGCGTCCGAAGCGGCCATTTCCGGCCGCGCCGGCGGTGCCCCGATCTATGTGGTCGCCGGTTTTGCCAAGGGCGGCGCGCGCCTGGTGGGCGGGGCGGGGCAAAAGATCACCAGCGTCAAGGAGTTGAAGGGCAAGCGCGTGGGCGTGACGCGCGGCGGCATCCAGGAAGTGCTGCTGCTGGCCGAGCTGTCGCAGGCGGGCCTGACGTACTCGGAAACCAAGGGCAAGGATGTGCAGCTGGTATTTCTCGCCTACGCCGACTTGAACCAGGCGCTGATGGGCAAGAATATCGACGCGATGATGCAGTCCGAGCCGCAATCGTCGCAGGCGATCAACAAGGGTTTCGGCACTGAGGTCATCAAACCGTACGACACGCCGATCGGCGAGCCCGTGCGGACCATGGTGATGACGGAAAAGTTCTACAAGGAACGCCGTCCCGTGGCGGAAAAATTCATGCGCTGCTTCGTCGAAGCGACCAAGACCTTTATCGACAACAAGGCGACGGCGGAAAAATATGTGCGCGAAGTCGTGTTCCGCGGCCAGATCACGAAGGATGACTTCGACGACGCGATCAGCAATTCGCCGTATTCGTACGATATCTCGCCCGAGCATATCCAGATCACCACGGACGTGATGGTGAAAACGGGCGTGGGCCGCATGACGAAGCCGCCCGTGGCCAAGGACTGGGTCAAGACGGACTTGCTGGAGCAGGCGAAAAAGAGCCTGAACGTGAAGTAAATCAGGCAGCCATGAAAAAAACCTCCGCACCAGCGATGGCGCGGAGGTTTTTTTATGGAAGGGTGGCCTTAGCGGGCGTTAAAACCCATCCAGCCCTTCTCCGTTTGGCGGAAGCTCAGCGTGTAGATGCGGGTCAGCTCATCGCCTTTCTTCAGCTGGCGGCTGATGATGGCGCCGTAATTGTCTTGCACGAGCTGGTCCGACCATTGCATCAGGTTATCGAAACGCTCGGCCGTCATCGCCGCCTGGCGCGCCAGCAGCGGCGCGGGAATCGCCTTCTTTTCCTGCTGCTGCACCCAGAATTCGCGGAAGACCTTGTTCTCTCCGCCCATGCCGCGCGCCATCAGGCCCAGGCCCATGGTCATGCCCACGGAGCCGTCCGTCTTTGCCTGCGTTTCGAGCTTGTCGGCCACGTCGGCCAGCAATTCCAGGTAGCCCACCTTGGCGCGCAGCACGGCCGAGCCCTTGATTTCGTACTGTTCGTTCTCTTTCCAGCCGTTCAGCTTTTCCAGCTTTGCAATGTCGAAGTACTCCTTGTACAGGTCATAGCTTTGGATGGACGTGCGGAAATACTCCTCGTATGTGGATTGGGAAGGCGCATCTTTCATGCAACCGCTTAATACGGTGCAGGCGGCCAGCAGGAGACAGGTCCAGGAAATTTTTTTGAAAGAAAACATGGCGGTGGTGGGCGAGTGGCGAAAAGTGAAAGATTGTTGCTCTATGGACATAATTATAGGGCTGGCTCATCCAGATGGCAACGTGGCCGTGACGCGGCGGCAGTGCGCCGCAGGAAAGATTGCCAAAATCTTGAGGGTGCGCTACCCCGCCGCGCCCGAGGCGCGATATCATGGCAGGCTTGCGGTGTCGGCTGGCGGCGAATTGCCTGCAGCCCATACTGTCGCTTGAATCGCGCTTGCCGGCTATGGTGTAAACTTAAACTATGCAGATCTATTTCTTTTTCATCGCCGCCCTGTTGTATGCGGCGTGCGCGGTGCTTCCCTCGTCCCGTGCCCGGCTCATTGCCGGCCTGACCGGCGTCGCCTGGCTGGCGCACGCCGCCACCCTGTGGTTCGACCTGATGGCGCCGGGCACCTTGCGCTTCGGTTTTTCCGCCATGCTGTCGGCCGCGCTGTGGGTGTCGGTGGGCGCCTACTGGATAGAGAACCGCAATTTCAGCCTGGACGGACTGCGCCGCATGGTCATGCCCAGCGCCGTCCTCGCCATTGGCCTGGCCTGGGCCTTTCCTGGCAGCCAGGTCAGCATGGAAGGCAAGTCGGCCGTCTTCGGCTGGCATATTGCCGTGGCCGTGCTCGCCTACAGCACCCTGACGATTGCCGCTTTTCACGCCGTGCTGATGGCGCTGCAGGAATCGCGTTTGCATACGCGCAGCGAAAGCCGCGGCTTCATCGGCACGGCGCTGGACCAGCTGCCAGCCCTGCTGACGATGGAAAAGCTGCTGTTCCGCATGATCGGCCTGGGATTTATTTTGCTCAGCCTGACCGTACTGTCGGGCATCGTGTTTTCCGAACAACTGTTTGGCAAGGCGCTCAACTGGGATCACAAATCCGTGTTTACCATGCTGTCGTGGCTGCTGTTTGCCTCGCTGCTGGCAGGCCGGCGCTTTCGCGGCTGGCGCGGCAAGACGGCCCTGAGCTTTACCCTGGCCGGTTTCGCCACCTTGCTGCTGGCCTATGTCGGCAGCCGTTTTGTACTGGAAGTGGTTTTACACCGAGGATTCGCATGACACGTGTTTTATTCTGGCTGGCGCTGGTGTTCCTGGTGCTGTTTGCGATCCGCAGCAAGATCCGTGGCATGCAGCAACGGGCCCGCGCGCAGCAACAACAGCAGCCGAACCCGTTTGCGCCGCCCGGCCGGCCGCAGGAATTGCCTGATGCCGAGCTGATGCTGTGCTGCGCCCACTGCGGCGTGTACTACCCGGCCTCCGAAAACGTGCAGGCCAAGGGCCACGATTACTGCAGCCACGCGCACGCCACCTTGTAAGGGCAGGCCCGCAGGTGCGCTCGCGTTGCTCATCCGTATCGTAACGTCCTCCGGCCTCCGTCCGGCGTAGCATCTGCATGAGGCGGTTCGCCGCCGCCATTGCGGAAAGGCGCGCTTCCATGTCCCGTCCCAATCCTGGTCCGGATACCGTGACCGCCACCGGCATGCCGCCGGCGCCGCAACTGAGCGGCAACTCGCTGCCCATGCAGGCGCTGCGCGCGCAGATCGGCCGCATCGCCCGCTGTGGCGCGCCGGTGGCCATCCGCGGCGAATCGGGCACGGGCAAGGAACTGGCGGCGCGCGCCATCCATGCGCAGGGCGCGCGCGCCAGCTTCCCGTTTATCGCCGTCAACTGCGGCGCTATTCCCGAAGCGCTGATGGAAGCGGAATTCTTCGGCTGCCGCCCGGGCGCCTATACGGGCGCGCTGCACGAACGCCAGGGTTTGTTCCAGGCGGCCCATGGCGGCAGTTTGCTGCTCGATGAAGTCGACGATCTGCCGCTGGCCATGCAGGTAAAACTGTTGCGCGTGCTGCAGGAGCGCCGCGTGCGCAAGCTGGGCGGCAGCAGCGACGAAGCCGTCGACGTGCGCATCCTGTGCGCGAGCCAGCATGGCCTGGCGCGCGGCGTGGCCGCCGGCACATTCCGCCAGGACCTGTTTTACCGGCTCAACGTGATCGAGCTGGCGCTGCCGCCGTTGCGCGAGCGGCGCGGCGATCTGCAGGTATTATGTGAGGTGATCCTCGCGCGCCTGTCGCCACGCCGGACCGTGAGCCTGGCGCCGCCGGTGCTGGCGGCCCTGGGTGCGTATGCGTTTCCCGGCAATGTGCGTGAACTGGAAAACGTGCTGGAGCGGGCGCTGGCGTTTGCCGACGGCGGCGTGATCGCGCTCGACGGGCTGGCCTTGCCATCCACGGCGGGCACTATGCCCTTGCGGGCGGCGCCGGCACTGCCGGCACTGCCGGACTTGCCGGAGCGGCAACTGTGCCTGCCCGGCATGGCCGCGCATGGCGTGGCCCCCGTCCTGCCGCTCGACGTGTATTTGCGCCAGGCCGAGCGCGACATGATCATGCTGGCGCTGGCACAGGCGCGCTACCACCGCGCAAGGGCGGCGCGCCAGCTGGGCTTGAGCGTGCGCCAGTTGCGTTACCGCATGCAGAAATTGACGATACAGGAAGCTTTACTTGATGAGCGTATGGACGATAGATGAAGATGGCTGGTGCGCTGGCGCGCTGCGCTATGACTCGCCGCACCACGATGCGCGCCCGGACGGTACGCAAGTCGACTTGCTGGTGATCCATAACATCAGCTTGCCGGGTGGCCACTTTGGCGGGCCGCATGTGTCGGACTTGTTTACGGGCCGGGTAGATTATAATGCCGATCCTTCTTTCGCCGACCTGCGTGGCTTGCAGGTGTCGGCGCACTTTTTTGTGCGGCGCGATGGTGCGCTGCTGCAATATGTTTCTACTGATCAACGTGCCTGGCATGCGGGCGCGTCCATGTTTGAAGGACGCCCGCAGTGCAATGGCTATTCCATCGGTATCGAAATGGAAGGCGCGGACGACGTGCCCTTCCAGCGGCGGCAATACCATGTGCTGGCGGCGCTGACGGCGGCGCTGGTGGCGCGCTACGGGCTGTCGCAGGTGCGCGGGCACGAGCATATCGCGCCGGGGAGGAAGACGGATCCGGGGCCGTTTTTTGACTGGCATTTTTATCAAAAATGCTGGCTGGAAATCTTGCGCGGGCAGCCTGCGTTAGCGCTTACTTCGCGGGGATTGGGCTTTCCATCCATACCCTGAAAAGTCAACCGAAATCGTATATGAAAATACAAAAAATTACGCCGGCGGATGCCGGAAAACTATTGCATCACCCTCCGATGGGTACTACAATTAGTGCAGAAGTTGGATGTAAAGACTATATCTAGTGCCATCACAGACGTTTTCAGAATTATTGTCAAAGCTACCCGGATTGCTGATAAAGCACTGGAACTGGCGGTTTATCACCCTTGATCGTGTTTCGCGCCAGCCGGGCAGTACGGTGTGGCGATATGGCTTCTGACTCTGTTTTATGCATTAATAATTTACTATTTAGCAACAAATACCTGAAGAAACCCTGACCATCGGGCGTTCTATTCAACAACACACGCGGCAGCAAAACTGCAGGCTGACTTTAGCTGACAACGGGAGCTTCAATGCAATCACCACAAGATATTTCCATCCATCCAACGCCAGTATCGCCAGCGCCAGGCGCGGCCAACAGCGTGGCGAGCACGGGCGCGGCATTGGGCGACTATCGCATCATCCGCCGCAACGGTGCGGTGGTGGCATTTGAGCCTTCGAAGATCGCGATCGCCATGACCAAGGCGTTTTTGGCCGTTAACGGCGGCCAGGGCGCAGCCTCGGCACGCATCCGCGAACTGGTGGAACAGCTGACGGACGGCGTCGTTGCCGCGCTGGTGCGCCGCCATCCGGGCGGCGGCACCTTCCATATCGAAGATGTGCAAGACCAGGTGGAACTGTCGCTGATGCGTTCGGGCGAGCACGACGTGGCGCGTGCCTACGTGCTGTACCGCGCCAAGCACATGGAAGAGCGCCGCCTGCAGAAGGAAGCGCAAGGCGCGTCCGCGCAAGTGACCGCGCCCCAGCTGAACGTCACCGACAACGGCGTGCGCCGCCTGCTGGACATGCAGGAAGTGCGCGACCTGATCAACGCCGCCTGCGCCGGCCTGGAAAAGCACGTCGATGCCGACGCCATCCTGGCTGAAACCGTGAAAAACCTGTACGACGGCGTGCCTGTCGAAGAGCTGCACAAGTCGGCCATCCTGGCGGCGCGCGCACTGATGGAAAAAGATCCGGCCTACAGCCAGGTCACGGCCCGCATCCTGCTGCACACGGTGCGCAAGGAAGTGTTCGGCAAGGAAGTGCCGCAAGCGGCCGCTGCCGCTGAATACCTGACGTATTTCCCGCAATACATTGCCAAGGGTATCGCCGCTGAGCTGCTGAACCCGGTACTCGCCAGTTTCGACCTGGAGCGCCTGGCCAAAGCCATCGTCGCCGACCGCGACTTGCAGTTCGGCTACATCGGCCTGCAAACCCTGTATGACCGCTACTTCCTGCACATCCAGGACGTGCGCATCGAAATGCCGCAAGCGTTCTACATGCGCGTGGCCATGGGCCTTGCGCTGAACGAAGCGGACCGCGAAGCACGCGCCATCGAGTTCTACAGTCTGCTGTCCTCGTTCGACTTCATGAGCTCGACGCCGACCCTGTTCAATTCGGGCACCCTGCGCTCGCAGCTGTCGTCGTGCTACCTGAGCACCGTCTCCGATGACCTGGAAGGCATCTACGACGCCATCAAGGACAATGCGCTGCTGGCCAAGTTTGCCGGCGGCCTGGGCAACGACTGGACGCCAGTGCGCGCCCTGGGCGCCCACATCAAGGGCACCAACGGCAAGTCGCAAGGCGTGGTACCGTTCCTGAAAGTGGTCAACGACACTGCCGTGGCAGTCAACCAGGGCGGCAAACGCAAGGGCGCTGTCTGCGCCTACCTGGAAACCTGGCACATGGACATCGAGGAATTCCTCGACCTGCGCAAGAACACGGGCGACGACCGCCGCCGCACGCACGACATGAACACGGCGAACTGGATTCCCGACATGTTCATGAAGCGCGTCATGGAAAAAGGCGACTGGACCCTGTTCTCGCCATCGGACACGCCAGACCTGCACGACAAGGTCGGCAAGGCTTTTGAACAGGCTTACCTGGGCTATGAAGCCAAGGCCGCCGCCGGCGAAATCCGCGTCTTCAAGAAGATCGCCGCGCTGGACCTGTGGCGCAAGATGCTGTCGATGCTGTTTGAAACGGGCCACCCATGGATCACGTTCAAGGATCCTTGCAACATCCGCAGCCCGCAGTCGCACGTCGGCGTCGTCCACAGCTCGAACCTGTGCACGGAAATCACGCTGAACACGGGCCCTGACGAAATCGCCGTCTGCAACCTCGGTTCCGTCAACATGCCGGCGCACATGAAGGAAGGCAAGCTCGATCACGTCAAGCTGGCCAAGACCATCCGCACCGCCATGCGCATGCTCGACAACGTCATCGACATCAACTACTACGCCGTCGACAAGGCGCGCAATTCGAACATGCGCCACCGTCCGGTCGGCATGGGCGTGATGGGCTTCCAGGACTGCCTGCACATGATGCGCGTGCCGTTCGCCTCGGACGCCGCCGTATCGTTTGCCGACACCTCGATGGAAGCCGTCTGCTACTACGCCTACCTGGCGTCGACGGAACTGGCCGAAGAGCGCGGCCGCTATGAGTCGTACGCCGGCTCGCTGTGGGACCGCGGCATCCTGCCGCAGGATTCGGTCAAACTGCTGGCCGAAGAGCGCGGCGGCTACCTGGAAGTCGATTCCTCGTCGGCCATGGACTGGACTCCGGTGCGCGAACGCATCGCCAAGTTCGGCATGCGCAATTCGAACTGCGTGGCGATCGCCCCGACGGCGACGATTTCGAACATCATCGGCGTGTCGGCCTGTATCGAGCCGACGTTCCAGAACCTGTACGTGAAATCGAACCTGTCGGGCGAATTCACCGAGATCAACGGCTACCTGGTGCGCGACCTGAAGGCACGCGACCTGTGGGATGAAGTCATGATCTCCGACCTGAAGTACTTCGACGGCTCGCTGGTGAAGATCGACCGCATCCCGCAAGACCTGCGCGATATCTACGCCACCGCCTTTGAAGTGTCGCCAAGCTGGCTGGTGGAAGCGGCTTCGCGTCGCCAGAAGTGGATCGACCAGGCTCAGTCGCTGAACATCTACATGGCTGGTGCATCGGGCAAGAAACTGGACGAGACCTACAAGCTGGCATGGCTGCGTGGCCTGAAAACCACCTACTACCTGCGTACCATCGCCGCTACCCACATGGAGAAATCGACCTCCAAGACGGGCGCCCTGAACGCCGTGGCAGTCGACGGCGGCATGTCGGCCAGCGCGCAAAGCGCCCAGGCAGCGGCCGTGGCGGCAGCAGCGGTGGCCGTGGCGCCAGTGGTGGCAGCGGCAGCGGACGACGCCGATGGCGAAGCGTGCTACCTGCGTCCGGGTGATGACGGTTTCGAAGAGTGCGAAGCCTGCCAGTAAAAACCTGCTGCGCAGCCCCCTCTCGGGTTCTGTGTTGCTCACCGTACTAAAGTACGGCTGCGCTACTCGACCCGATATCGGGCTTGCTCGCGACGGTTTTTAAAAAATTTAAAGTTGTCAGCCCAGAGCGTCTGGGCTGATTCAATGTTGTCAATATCCGCATTGTCCGATTCAACGGGCCTGTTGCGGATCGCCGGCTCGCCGGCATGGAAAGGAAGAAGAATATGTCGTTGTCATGGGATGATGAAACCACGTCGGCAGCTGTGCCGCGTCCGGCGCAGCAAGCGCCACTGGGAAATACCGAATTGAACCTGCCGGCAGGTGCCGAGCCGTCCGAAGCGAACGCCGAGCAAGTGGCGCGCCGCGTGAATGCCGACGACAAGCGCATCATCAACGGCAAGACGGACGTCAACCAGCTGGTGCCGTTCAAGTACAAATGGGCGTGGGACAAATACCTGGCCGGCTGCGCCAACCACTGGATGCCGCAGGAAGTGAACATGCAGCGTGATATCGAGCTGTGGAAGAACCCGAACGGCCTGACGGACGACGAGCGCCGCCTGGTCAAGCGCAACCTGGGCTTCTTCGTGACGGCCGACTCGCTGGCCGCCAACAACATCGTGCTGGGCACCTACCGCCACATCACGGCGCCCGAGTGCCGCCAGTACCTGCTGCGCCAGGCGTTCGAGGAAGCGATCCACACGCACGCTTACCAGTACATCGTCGAATCGCTGGGCCTGGACGAAGGCGAGATCTTCAACGCCTACAACGAAGTCAAGTCGATCCGCGACAAGGATGAATTCCTGATCCCGTTCATCAACACCCTGACCGACCCTGCGTTCGTCACCGGCACGGTGGAAAACGACCAGAAGCTGCTCAAATCCCTGATCGTGTTTGCCTGCCTGATGGAAGGCTTGTTCTTCTACGTCGGCTTCACGCAGATCCTGGCGTTGGGCCGCCAGAACAAGATGATGGGCGCGGCCGAGCAGTACCAGTACATCTTGCGCGACGAATCGATGCACTGCAACTTCGGCATCGACTTGATCAACACGATCAAGATGGAAAACCCGCAGCTGTGGACGGCCGAATTCCGCGAAGAGATTAAAGTGTTGTTCATGCAGGCCGTGGAACTGGAATACGCATACGCGGAAGACACCATGCCGCGCGGCGTGCTGGGTCTGAACGCGCCGATGTTCAAGGGCTATTTGCGCTTCATCGCCAACCGCCGCGCGCAGCAGATCGGCATCGAGCCGCTGTTCGCCCAGGAAGAAAATCCATTCCCATGGATGAGCGAAATGATCGACATGAAGAAGGAACGCAACTTCTTCGAGACGCGCGTGACGGAATACCAGACCGGCGGCGCGCTGAACTGGGAATAAGCCAGCCGATAGCGTCACAACTCATGTATGTAACAAAGGCCTCGCAAATGCGGGGCCTTTTGCTATCTGGAGAGCTTATTGCATCGGGCTCACACGGTCGGGATGGTGCGGCCCGTGATCAGCACGCGCTTGTCCTTGAAATCGGTATTCATGCGCCGATCTCCAGGGTCTGGATGCGATTGCTGGCGAGCGTGAAGGCAAAGCGCAGCGCCAGCGGGCTGCCGGGGAAACTGCCGCTGACGCTGCCGGTGACCACGCAGCGCGCGCCCTGGGTGTCGGCCGAGATGGGGCTGACGGTGGCGCCGTACTGCTGGCTGCCAGCTTCTTTCCAGGCCTGGATGGCGGCATGGCCCGCGTGGGTCCGGCCTTCGTCGTGAACGACGCCATCGGCGGCGAAGCATTGCGCCACGGCCTTGCTATCGTGATGCTTGTCGGCGCTAAAGTAGTCGCCGACGATGGCCGGCATGAGGAGAGACATGGTGCTTCCTTTCGGTGAAGAGGCAGGGAGCGACCATCATATGGCCTTCAATTGCAGAGAAATAGTAGAGTAGGGGGGATAGGCTTTACACTTCAGGTTCATTATTGGCGGCGTGATCGCGCATGAAAACGAACTCTCTCGATGGCATCCGTACCTTTCTCGCGGTCGCCGAGCGCAAAAGTTTCAGCGCCGCGGCACTGCAGCTTGGCGTGACGGTGACGGCCGCCAGCAAGGCGGTCAAGGTGATGGAGCGCCAGCATGGCGTGCTGCTCTTCAAGCGCAATACGCGCAATGTCGCCTTCACCGAAGCCGGCGCGGGCCTGTACGCCAGCCTGGCCGGCGCCACCCGGCAGATCGATGACGCCTTCGCCGCGCTGACCATGTTTCGCGACCGGCCCGCCGGCCATTTGCGGCTGACGGTGCCGCGCGCGCTGGGCGCGCTGGTCATGCGCGCATTGATACCGCGTTTTCGCGGCAGCTATCCTGACGTGACCATCGACCTGTCGCTCGACGACGGCGCGGTCGATCTGCTGGCGCACGGTTATGACGCCGGCATCCGCCTGGGACAGTTCGTGGAGCAGGGGATGGTGGCCGTGCGCCTGACGGGAGACCTGCGCTGGTCCGTGGTTGGCGCGCCCGGCTACTTCGAGCGGAAAGGGCGGCCGCTGATTCCGGAAGACCTGATGCGCCACGACACGCTGGCCTACCGCTTCCACACTTCCGGTGCCTTGCACCGCTGGCGCTTCGTGCGCGATGGCGAGGAATTTCTGGTGGAAACGGGCGCACCCGTGGTCGTCAACGACACTACGCTGATCGCCGATTTCGCGCGCTCGGGTCTGGGCCTGGCGTATATGCCCGACGTGGAAATCGAAGCTGACCTGGCCAGCGGCAGCTTGCTGCGAGTGCTGGAAAACTACGTGCCGCCGACGAGCGGATTGTTCCTGTATTTTCCCGCGCGTACCCAGAGCCAGCCCAAACTGCGCGCCTTCATCGATACGGCGCTGGCGCTTTCCCGGCCCGCGTCTTCCGGCGACACGCGCTAGCCTCGCCTGCTTTTTCCGGCCTGCCGCCATCATCCTGGAGGCCGGCTGCGGCATCGCCTGCCGCGTTTTTTCCACGCTGCTTTTTCATGAAGTGCAGTGGCGCGCCGGCGCAGAAAAGTGCGGCCATTTTTTCGCCGCATCGCGCGCCGCACCGCATTTTTTTGATGGCGCCAATGCGCGCGGGGCGGGGTGTAAATATCGTTTCCGCACACGCTGGCGGCGGCATTTGCCGCGCGATTGTGCGATAGCACGCGTATCGTGCAAAAAAGCGGACGAAAACGTGTCGTGCCGGTTGCGCATTGACAAGGTTTTCGTGTACTTTATGAGATTGCAAATGCGAGCGTTAGAATGCGGGGTTTTTTAACCAGCGCGGTAGCGAAAAAACCTCGCAAAACAGGGATACAGATTTACACGGATATGCACAAAACCACACCGTTTTCGTCTGCCGCCGTGCCCGAATTTTTTCAGGCATGGCGGTTTTTTATTTGACGTATCGGTGTTGTGGCGAGCGCGATGCGAGGAGCGAAAAAACGCACGGCATCGAAAACGAATGACCGAATTCAGACTTTGCCACCAGCTGCGAGATAAAGCAGGGTGGCACCGACGATGGCTGAAGTGCTGCAAACGTGAGGAGTTGCAGCAGTTCAGCTGGTGCCGAATTCATTAGCGCAAACGACCGTTTGCGCCGATGAATAATTCGCCTGGCCTATCCCTGTGGTGGGTCGGACGGGTTTAAATCTTGTAGCTTAAATTTCTCATCTCAGATGAAGGAGAGACAAATGGCAACAGCCGCTAAGAAATCAGAAGTAAAGAAACCAGCCGCCAAGGCTGCTCCTGCCGCGAAGAAGCCGGCAGCCGCAGCGAAGACGGTTGCCGCTAAACCAGCTGCCAAAGCCGCAGCGAAACCAGCAGCAAAACCAGCCGCCAAAGCCGCAGCCAAGCCTGCAGCAAAAGTGGCTGCCAAGCCAGTAGCGAAAGCCGCAGCGAAACCAGCGGCCAAGGCAGCAGCGAAACCGGCCGCCAAACCGGCAGCCAAGCCAGCAGCGAAAGCCGCAGCGAAACCTGCCGCCAAGGCAGCAGCCAAGCCTGTCGCGAAAAAAGCCGCAACCAAACCGGCCGCCAAGCCAGCGGCAAAAGCCGCAGCAAAACCAGCGGCCAAAGCAGCAGCCAAGCCAGCAGTGAAAAAAGCCGCAGCGAAACCTGCAGCCAAGGCAGCAGCCAAACCGGCCGCCAAGGCAGCAGTCAAGCCAGCAGCGAAAAAAGCCGCAGCAAAACCGGTAGCCAAGCCGGCCGCCAAAGCAGCAGCGAAGCCAGCAGCAAAAGCTGCAGCCAAGCCAGCAGTGAAAAAAGCCGCAGCGAAACCTGCAGCCAAGGCAGCAGCGAAACCGGCCGCCAAAGCGGCAGCCAAGCCAGCAGCGAAAAAAATCGTCGCCAAGGCGGCAGCGAAGCCAGCCGCAAAAGCGGCAGCCAAGCCAGCAGCAAAAGCTGCAGCGAAGCCAGCGGCCAAAGCGGCAGCCAAGCCAGCAGCCAAGGTAGCAGCCAAGCCAGCAACTAAGGCGGCAGCCAAGCCAGCGGCCAAGGTAGCAGCCAAGCCAGCAACTAAGGCGGCAGCCAAGCCAGCGGCCAAGGTAGCAGCGAAGCCGGCAGCAAAAGCAGCAGCGAAGCCAGCAGCCAAGGTAGCAGCGAAGCCAGCAGCCAAAGCGGCAGCCAAGCCAGCAGCGAAACCTGCTGCCAAGGTCGCAGCAAAACCGGCAGCCAAGCCAGCAGCAAAAGCTGCAGCGAAGCCAGCCGCCAAGCCTGCAGCAAAGCCAGCCGCCAAGCCGGCAGCAAAAGCAGCAGCGAAACCTGCCGCCAAGCCAGCCGCAGCGCCAGTCGTGGCAGCCGCACCAGCAGCAGCGCCGGCAGCAGCTCCAGCGGCACCAGCCGCCGTGGCCGCCAAGCCAGCCGCCAAGAAGGCCGCGCCTAAAAAGGCCGCGCCGAAGAAGGCAGCTCCTGTCGCCAAGCCATCGGCACCTATCGCACCTGTAGCAAAAACCGTGTTGGCACCGGCTGCAGCCTGGCCATTCCCAACCAGCACCCGCCCATCGTAATTCCAACGATACGGGTGCCTGGATGAGGCAACACGCCGCTGTGTGACTCAATCACACAGCGGTTTTTTTTTGGAGAATTAGTCGTGCTGATCGTTATCCTTACATTGATCGTTGATACCATCGCTACCTTGCTGGGCGGCGTGTTGCTGCTGCGCTTCTGGATGCAGGCGGTGCGCGTGCGGCCGCCCTCGTCGGTGGCGCAATTCACGTTTCAATTGTCCGACTGGCTGGTGCGCCCCCTGCGCCGCGTGGTGCCGGGTGTGGGCGGGTATGACTGGGCCAGTCTGATCGGCGCCTTCCTGATCGTGCTGCTGGCCAGCTCGGTGCTGTTTATTTCCGGCTATCCCGTCGAAGTGGTGCTGCTCAAGTCGCTGCAACGCTTCCTGCAATGGATACTCTACGGTTTCATGGCCTTGCTGATTATCGAAGCCATCTTCAGCTGGGTCAACCCGCATGCGCCGTTGGCGCCGTTCGTGCGGGCCCTGAACGAGCCGCTGCTGCGTCCGATCCGCAAGGTCGTGCCGCTGATCGGCAGTCTGGATTTGTCGTTGCTGGTCGCGTTGATCCTGCTGCAGATCGCGCAGGTGCTGGTGGGAATGATTATTGTGGTGCGATGATGGTGGCGTAGGTCGGGTTAGCGTAGCGTAACCCGACATCAGCACTTGCCATGCCAATGATGTTGTCGGATGACGCGCGGCCGCGCCGCGCACATCCGACCTGCATATTAATAGCGGTAACCGAACGCCGCTTCGAACTGGTCGGCGATGCTCTCTGGCGTAAACACGTGGTTTTGCGCGCCCTGGGTGGCGATCTTGATGGCGCCCAGCAGGCTGGCCAGGCGGCCGCTGGTTTCCCAGCCCAGGTCGTTGGTGATGCCGAACAGCAAGCCGGCACGGTAGGCGTCGCCGCAGCCGGTCGGATCCAGCACTTCCTTGGCGGTTACGACAGGAATGTCGATGCGCTTGCCATCCGTATAGATTTCCGACCCTTTTTCGCCACGCGTGACGATCAGCGCTTCCAGGCGGCTGGCGATGTCCGGCAGGGTCAAGCCCGTGCGTTCCATTAACATTTCCATTTCATAGTCGTTGGCCGACACATACGTGGCTTTGTTGATGAAGTCGATCAACTGTTCGCCATTGAAACGTGGCAACTGCTGTCCCGGGTCGAACATGAAGGGGATGCCCAGCTCGGCCAGGTCGGCGGCGTGCTTGAGCATGCCCTGGTCGCCGTCCGGCGAAATGATGGCGACCTTGGCCGGGCCTGCGTTGGCGATCGGGTTTTCATGCGCAAACGACATGGCGCCCGGGTGGAAGGCGTTGATCTGGTTATTGTCCGCGTCGGCCGTGACGAAGCACTGTGCGTTGTAGCTGTCGGCCTTGATCAGGATGTTGGCGGTGGAAATGCCCAGCTTTTGCAGGCGCTCCAGGTAGGCGGCGCTGTCTTGCCCCATGACGCCGACGATGCGCGGGTCGCCGCCCAGCATTTTCAGGCTGTAGGCGATGTTGCCCGAGCAGCCGCCGAACTCCGTGCGCATGGTGGGCACGAGGAAGGACACGTTCACCTTGTGCAACTGGTCGGCCAGCAGCGATTCGCCGAAGCGGCCGGGGAATTGCATAATGGTGTCGGTGGCAAGCGAGCCGCAGATCAGCGATGTTTTGGTCATGATAGTGTCTGTTAAGGGTAAAAGATGGCGATATGGTAGCCAGACGCCGTGAGCTGGTCTAATGCAAAATACAGTTTGATGGTTTGTTCCGAGCGTGGCGCAAAGCCCTTACTCACGTCGATATTGGCTGGCAGGTAGTCGCGCGGCGCGATCACGCGGCGCAGGACGGGCTTGTCGTTGGCGTCGTTGAGGATCAGTTCGATGCTGGGCCAGGCTTGCACGCTGCGGCTCTGGTTGCGCAGCAGCGAGACATAGGAAAAGGTGTGGTCCTTCAAGGTCTGCAACTCGCCTTGCTCGATGGCCAGCGCCTCGATCTGCGCGGGCAAGTCGACCTGGCAGCCGCTGAGCTTGCACAGCGCCACCAGGGTTGGCTTCCACTGCGGAAATTGCGCCGCCAGCGGGTTGCGGAAGGTGGTCATTACTTGCAGGAATAGCAGCAAAAGCAGTACTGCCGAGCCGGCGGCCATGGCCATGCGCAAGGCCTTGCCGCTCTGTTCGCGGCGCCGTCCCAAGGTTACAAAGGCCGGCTCGTCGTCGGCTGGCGGCAGGATAGGTTCTTCCTGCTCTTCGGCTGGTTCCGGCGCGACGGGCGCGGCGGGCAGCGCTTCGAACGAGTGGTCGGCCAGCGTCGGTTCACGGCGCGCGGGCGCGGGCTTGTCCAGGCTGACTTTTTCGGTCGCGGGCAGCGCCGGGGCGGCGCCAGTTTCCAGATTCGGTTCGCGGCGGCTGTCGCGCAAATACGTGGCGAAGGCGGGCGCGTCATCGACCTGACGGCGCTTAAAGGGCGCCATCGGCTGAGGCAGCGGTGCTTCGGGCAGCTTTGCCGGGGTTTCTTCAGGTTCAGGTCTATCGAGCGGTATGTCGAGCGGTGCGGCGGCCGGTACCTCTTCGGGCAGGGCCACGTCGAGGTCCAGCTCGATATGCTCACCATTGTCTTCATCGTCCTTGAGCTGCGCCGTTTCAGGCAAGATGCCGAACGGGTCGAACGAAGTGTCGAAGTCGAGGGAATAGATGGGTTCGTCGTCCGTGGCGGACGGCAAGCTGTTGTCGGCAGGGTAACTGTCTGGCAGCGGGGCGGCAGTGCCGGGGGCCGATGTTAAAAACGGCGATGCCGCAGCTGGATCGACCAGCGCGGCATTGCCGTCAAACACTTCTCTGCACGTGCCACAGCGCACGATGCCCCCACGTAACTTCAATTGGTCAGCAGCGACCCGAAATATCGTGTTGCAATGGGGGCATTTGGTGGCGAGGGCCATTGCTGTGCTTATGCACCTTCCGCACGGGGCGCAGGCGCTTGCGTGCTGCCCAGGCGGCCATGCAGCGCCACCCAGCCGTCTTGCTCGGCCCACACACCGAGCTCGATGAACGGTGCGTACGCAGCGGCCACTTCTTCGGCCTGGCGTGCCAGCACGCCGGACAGGATCAGGGCGCCGCCATCGGCGACACGGCCCGACAGCATCGGCGCCATCAGCTTCAATGGGCTCGACAGGATGTTGGCGACGACGATGTCAAACTTGGCTGTGGCGTGTGCCGACGTGGCAAACGTGTCTGGCAAGAAATATTCGATGTCGCACTGGTTGCGTTCGGCATTGTCGCGCGCCGATTCGATCGCCTGCGGGTCGATGTCGACGCCGGCTACCGTTTGCGCGCCCAGTTTCTTGGCCACCATGGCCAGGATGCCGGAGCCGCAACCGTAGTCGAGCACGGTCTTGCCTGGAGCAGGATTGGCTTCCAGCCACTCCATGCACAAACGCGTGGTCGGATGGCTGCCCGTGCCGAAGGCCAGGCCAGGGTCCAGTTCCAGGATCAGGCCGTCAGGGTCCGGTGCCTCGTGCCAGCTGGGCACGACCCAGATATTCTTGCCGATGTGAATCGGTGCGAATTGCGACTGCGTCAGGCGCACCCAGTCCTGCTCTTCCACGGGGCGCATGGTAAAGGCGGGCACTTCCGTCATGCCGACAGCCTGGGCTGCGGCGGCCACGATGGCGGCCTGGTCGGCGTCGACGTCGGTCAGCGCCACCACGCGGCTGCGTTCCCACGCCGCTTCCTTCGGTTCCATGCCGGGCTCGCCAAACAGGGGCTGCTCGGCTTCGGTACCTTCATCGGCGTCTTCCACCGACACCGACAGGGCGCCCGCTTCCATCAACGCGTCGGACATGGCCTCGGCGTTGTCACGGGCGATTTCGATGACGATTTCTGTCCAGCTCATGCGCCCGCCTTGATTTCGGACTTCTTGGCGATGCTGGGGCTGCCGCCATTCAGGTTCTTGCCCAGGTCCGGCATGTCGGCCAGTTTCTGTTCCAGATAGTGAATGTTGGTGCCGCCTTCGATGAAGCGCGCGTCGATCATCAGTTCGCGGTGCAGGGCGATGTTCGTGTTGATGCCTTCGACCACCATTTCGGACAGGGCGATCTGCATGCGGCGGATCGCTTGTTCGCGCGTGGCGCCGTAAGCGATCACTTTGCCGATCATCGAGTCGTAGTGCGGCGGCACGTAGTAGCCGGCGTAGGCGTGCGAATCGACGCGGATGCCAGGGCCACCCGGTGCATGCCACGACACGATCTTGCCTGGCGATGGCGTGAACTTGAATGGATCTTCGGCGTTGATGCGGCACTCGATGGCGTGACCCGACAGCAAGACGTCGCGCTGGCGGAAACGCAGTTTTTCGCCGGCGGCGATGCGAATCTGTTCTTGCACGATGTCGATGCCGGTGATCATCTCGGTCACCGGATGTTCCACTTGCACGCGGGTATTCATTTCAATGAAATAGAACTCGCCGTTTTCGTACAGGAATTCAAACGTGCCGGCGCCGCGGTAGCCGATCTTGCGGCAGGCTTCGGCGCAACGGTCGCCAATTTTCTCGATCAGCTTGCGCGGGATGCCCGGCGCTGGTGCTTCTTCGATCACTTTCTGGTGGCGGCGCTGCATGGAGCAGTCGCGCTCGCCCAGCCAGACGGCGTTCTTGTGTTCGTCGGCGAGGATCTGGATTTCCACGTGGCGCGGATTTTCCAGGTACTTCTCCATATACACTTCAGGGTTGCCGAAAGCCGTGCCGGCTTCCGTCTTGGTCATCGCCACGGCGTTGATCAGGGCCGCTTCCGTATGCACCACGCGCATGCCGCGTCCGCCACCGCCACCGGCGGCCTTGATGATGACCGGGTAGCCGATTTTGCGGGCAATTTGCACGATCGCTTTCGGATCGTCGGGCAACGCGCCTTCCGAGCCCGGGACGCACGGTACGCCAGCCTTGATCATGGTTTGCTTGGCCGATACTTTATCGCCCATCAAACGGATCGATTCGGAGCGGGGGCCGATGAAGACGAAGCCCGATTTCTCGACGCGTTCGGCGAAGTCGGCATTTTCCGACAGGAAGCCATAGCCTGGGTGAATCGCTTGCGCATCCGTCACTTCAGCGGCGCTGATGATGGCGGGCATGTTCAGGTAGCTCAGGGACGACTGTGCCGGGCCGATACAAACGGATTCGTCGGCCAGCTTGACGTATTTCGCGTCCTTGTCGGCTTCGGAGTGGACTACAACCGTTTTAATGCCCATTTCGCGGCAGGCGCGCTGAATACGGAGGGCAATTTCACCACGGTTGGCAATCAGGATTTTTTCAAACATGGTAGGTTCGCGTATGTCTGTGAGAGCCGGCGAGCCGGCGAAACAACAAGTGTGAGGGGCTAAAACTGCAAACGGCCGTTGCCGGCCGTGTGGACTGGGTTTTAGCCGATCACAAACAAGGGTTGACCGAATTCGACCGGTTGGCCGTTTTCGACCAGGATCTGGGTCACGACACCGGCTTTGTCGGAGTCGATTTCATTCAGGAGCTTCATCGCTTCGATGATGCACAGGGTATCACCTTCCTTGACGGTAGCGCCCACTTCAACATAGGCGGCGCTGCCAGGAGCGGACGAGCGGTAGAAGGTGCCGACCATCGGCGACTTGACCACATAGCCCGTTGGCTCGGCGGCGACCACGACGGCGGCTGCCGCAGCGGGAGCGGCGGCTGGCGCGGCTGGCTGGTATTGGGCTTGCATGCCTTGCGGCTGCATCATGACCATCTGGTTTTGCGGCATGGCCGACGATTTGACGATGCGAACCTTGCTTTCGCCTTCGGTAACTTCCAGCTCTGCGATATCCGATTCGGCGACCAGGTCGATCAAGGTCTTGAGTTTTCGTAGATCCATGTAAAACCCCTAGGAATGTAGTTTGTTTTTTGAGTGATGCGGTGATGTCCAAGAACCTATCGCCGCGCTAAATGCGTGCAGATCGCGTAGATTAACGTTTTTTAAGCGCAAAGTCGATGGCAAACCGATATCCATCGATACCCAGCCCGCAGATCGTCCCCTGCGCGATCGCGCTGAGAAATGAGTGATGTCGAAACGTCTCGCGTTGATAAATATTCGAGATATGGACTTCCACGAACGGGATGGCGACCCCGGCCAGCGCATCGCGCAAGGCAACGCTGGTATGGGTCAGGCCGCCCGGATTGATGACGATGGCATCGATCCCTTCCGCTCGCGCGGCATGGATGCGGTCGATCAGCGCGCCTTCGTGGTTGCTTTGAAAGCAGACCAGGTCGGCGCCGGCCGCCATGGCTTGCGCCATTGCTGCCTGTTCGATATCGGCCAAGGTGCTGGCGCCGTAGACCTCAGGCTCGCGCGTTCCCAGCAAATTCAGGTTGGGACCGTTGAGCAGAAGGAGGTTTTTTGCCATGTATGGAAGACCGTTTTAGCGAAAGTTCCGCATTTTGCCGCCAAAGATACGCATTGGCAAGAGAAAAAAGCACGCTCCGAATTTACAATTTATCCAGATCGGCGCGCAATTGATCAAATTTCAAGCGGCCAAGATAGGTCTTTTTGACTTCGCCATCGGCGCCGATCAGCACCGTGAAGGGCAAACCGCCCGTGGCATTGCCAAAATGGCGCGACAGGTCGGTACCGCTCATGCCGGAGACATACACGGGATAGGCGATCTTGAACTTGCTGGCAAAGGTGGCAATATTGCTGGCCGAATCGATGCCGATACCGATCACCTGCAGGTTTTTCGCCGCATAGTGGCCTTGCACTTCGGATAACTCCGGCATTTCTTCCACGCAAGGCGGGCACCACGGCGCCCAGAAATTGACCAGCACATTCTTGCCTTTCCATTGCGACAACGCTTGCGTGGCGCCGGCCGCGTCCGGCAGGGACAGCGCATACAGCTCGGTGACGGGGCCCGTCGCGCCCGGCGCGATGGTCGTCGTCAGCGGCCCTGCTGCTTTGGCTTTTTCCTTGCTCAAACCGACGTAAGCGCCCATGCCGCCAAACATCAGCGCCACGATGGCGCACGCGATCCAATTCTTTTTTGTCATAACTTTATCTATATCAATGTTAGTCGGCAGCCGGCATACCATCTGCGAGGCTGGCGGCCAGCAGGCTGCGCAGCCCGGCGATGTCGGTGCGCAGCACCTTGCCATCCGCCTTGGCTTTCAGCGCGCCGCGCATATCGTCGAGCTCATACATGGCCGCGTGCACGCCTTCGTTTTTCCACAAGAAACTGGCGGTCTCGACCGCATCATAACGCGCCCCCTTGAAATGCGGGCTTTCCGACATGTCGAGCACGACATTTTTATTCAGCAGGAAGATGTGGATTTCCTTGGCGCTCTCGGCAAACAGCTGCAAATAGATCTCGTCGTGCGGGCCGGCCGTGCCATTGAGCACGGGACCGCTGAGCAGGGGATGAAATTGTTGCAACGCTTCCATCACCTGCAGCGCGATCGTGCGCAGCTGGAACAGCCGCGCCGGCTGGCTGCCGGCCAGGAACAGGGCATTGTATTGCCGCACCTGCTCCTCGATCATGTCGTTGTCAGGCAGGATATTGGGCCGGTTCGGCGCGTCGCCGAGGACTTGCCGCGCCGCCTTGCGCTTGGCGCTGCCATAGTCGGCGCCGTCCTGCGCCACGAGGCGCGCGGCAGCGGCGGCGATTTCCAGGCGCAACTGCGCGCTATCGTCAAATGCATCGTTCGTCATGAGCGAGATGATACTCCGAAGCGGAAAAAGTCATGGCGTCAGGTAAAATCCTGCACTTGCTGTTTTTTATCCCACCGTCTTACTTACTTAAGCGTGCGCCTTTCGCACTGATCACATGCATATTCATATTCTCGGCATTTGCGGTACCTTCATGGGCGGCCTGGCTGTCCTGGCCAAGGAAGCCGGCCATAAAGTTACCGGTTGCGATGCCAACGTGTATCCGCCGATGAGCACCCAGCTGGAATCGCAGGGAATCGAACTGATCCAGGGTTTCGATCCGGAACAGACCAAGCTGAACCCGGATTTGTATGTGATTGGCAATGTGGTCTCGCGCGGCAACCCGCTGGTGGAAGAGATCCTCAACCGCAGCCTGCCGTATGTGTCCGGCCCGCAATGGATCGGCGAACACATCTTGCGCAACAAGTGGGTACTGGCCGTGGCTGGCACGCATGGCAAGACGACCACGTCGGCCATGCTGGCCTGGATACTCGAAGACGCGGGCTACGCGCCAGGCTTCCTGATCGGCGGCGTGCCGATGAACTTTGGCATTTCCGCCCGCCTTAGCGGCAAGATCGACGGCAATAGCGCCGATTCCGACTTCTTCGTCATCGAAGCGGACGAATACGATACGGCCTTCTTCGACAAGCGCAGCAAGTTCGTGCATTACCACGCGAAGACGGCCATCATGAATAACCTGGAATATGATCACGCCGACATCTTCCCCGATCTGCACGCGATCGAGACGCAATTCCACCACCTGGTGCGCACCGTGCCCGGCATTGGCCGTCTCGTGTTCAACGGCGATGAAGCGTCGCTGCAGCGCGTGCTGGCGCGCGGTTGCTGGAGCGAAAAGGAAAGTTTTGGTCAAGATGCCAACTGGCAACTGCAAGAGCAGGCCGATGGCAGCTTCGACGTGTTCTTCAATGGCAAGCAGGAAGGCCATGTGGCGTGGGCGCTCACGGGCAAGCACAACCGCAGCAATGCGCTGGCGGCCATCGCCGCCGCGCGCCACGTGGGTGTACCGATAGCCCAGGCGTGCGCCTCGCTGGCCACGTTCGAGAGCGTCAAGCGCCGGATGGAAGTGCGCGGCGTCGTCAACGACATCACCGTGTACGACGATTTCGCGCACCACCCGACGGCCATTGCCACCACCGTGGGCGGCCTGCGCCAGAAGGTAGGCAGCGGCACCCGTATCCTGGCCGTGCTGGAACCGCGCTCGAACACGATGAAGCTGGGCGCCATGAAAGATGCGCTGCCGGGCAGCCTCAAGGATGCGGACCTCGTCTTCGGTTTCGGCAGCCAGCAAGCGCTGGGCTGGAGCCTGGGCGACGCGCTGGCGCCGCTGGGCAAGATTGCCAGCGCCTACGAAGACATCGATACCCTGGTGGCGGCCGTGGCGGCCAGCGCGCGTCCCGGCGACCAGATCGTGGTCATGAGCAACGGCGGCTTTGGCGGCGTGCACCAGAAATTGCTGGAGGCCCTGGGCCGATGATTCTGTACCTGCATGGATTCCGCTCGTCGCCCCTGTCGATGAAGTCGCGCCTGCTGGCCGCGCAGATGCAGGCGCTGGGCCGCGAAGGACAGTGGCTGTGCCCGCAATTGCCGGCTTCGCCGAAACTGGCGATTGAGCTGGCCCTGTCGCTGGTCAAGGACGTGGCGGCGGCCGAGCTGACGATAATCGGCTCCTCGCTGGGTGGCTATTACGCCACCTGGCTGGCCGAGCAGCTCGGTTGCCGCGCCGTATTGCTCAATCCTGCCATCGTGCCCCTGATCGACCTGGAACAGCATGTGGGCGTGACGACGGAATTCCATTCGGACAAGCCGTTCGAGTTCAAGCGCGAGTACATCGACGAGCTGCGCACGTTTGCCGTAGAGAAAATTACTGAGCCGCAACGCTATTTCCTGATTGCCGCCACTGGCGATGAAGTGCTCGACTACCGCGACATGGTGGCGCATTATCAGGGGGCGCGGCAGTTGCTCATCGACGGCAGCGACCATGGCATCAGCGAATTTGCCGACTACCTGGCGCCCGTGCTGGCCTTTTGCGGCATCGATGCGGACGCTGCCCAGTGAGGCCGGGTTCGCTGCGGCAGGCGCAATGGCATGCGCACGTAAATGCCGTCAATGCGCCGCCGGCCTTGCGCCACTGGCTCACGGGCGGCGGTTCGCTGACCGCCAAGCTGAAAGCGCATAGCCAGGCATTTCGCGTGCAATGTTTGCATCAGGAAACGGCACGTTGCTTGAGCGACGAGGCCGCCATCATTGGTTTGCACCGCGCGGGCCGCGTGTGGGAACGTGAAGTGCTGTTGCGTTGTGATGACAGACCGGCCGTGTTTGGCCATACCGTCGTGCCCATGCAGGCGACGGCCACGGACTGGCCCTTGTTTTCCGCGCTGGGCGAGCGTTCGCTGGGCACGACCCTGTTTGGCGACCGCATGGTACGCCGCGGCGAACTGGAATTTGCCCGCTTGCGCGCCGGGCACCCGCTGGTGCAGCGGGCGCAGGCGGCGCTGGCATTCGAAGGGCGGCGCGCCGACGCTCAGGCGCTGTTTTTTGCCCGCCGCTGCCTGTATCAGCGTCACCAGGGATTGCTGCTGGTAACGGAAGTATTTTTGCCGGCGGTGCTGGAGTTGACGCCCGTCACTCGTACCGTTGCAACCGACACATTAATAAACAAAGCATAACAATGAATCTATTTTTTGAAGAATCCGGCGATTTCAAGGTCGGCACGGTCCTGTCGCAAGCGGGTGAAGCGTACCAGGTCGAAATGGCCAGCGGCAAGCGCACCAAGGTCAAGGTCAAGGACGTGCTGCTGCAGTATGAAAAGCCGGCCCCGGCCGAGCTGCTGGAACAGGCCAAGGCGGTTGCCGCCGAGATCGATCTTGATTTCCTGTGGGAAGTGGCGGGCGAAGACGAGTTCGGCTTTGCCGAGCTGGGCGCCGAGTATTTCGGCCACGCACCGTTGCCGCCGGAAGCGGCCGGCCTGATCCTGGCCCTGCATTCGGCGCCCGTGTATTTCTACAAGAAGGGCCGTGGCCGCTACAAGGCGGCGCCGGAAGCGTCCTTGAAGGCAGCCCTGGCCGGTATCGAAAAGAAAAAACAGCAGGCGCTGGTGCAGGCAGGCTATGTGGAAGAGCTGAAGCAGAACCGCTTGCCCGCCTCGATGCAGCCCATGGTGCTGCAACTGCTGTTCAAGCCGGACAAGAACACGATTGAATACAAGGCGCTGGAAGCGGCGTGTACGGAATTGCACACGACGCCGCCGCGGCTGATGCTGGCTGTCGGTGGTATTGCTTCGCCGAAAGACTTGCACCTGTCGAAGTTCCTATTTGAAAATTTCCCGAAAGGCGCAGGTTTCCCGAGCGTGCCCGTGCCGTCCGTGACGGCCAAGCTGCCGCTGGCCGACGTGGCCGCCTTCTCGATCGACGACGTGACCACGACCGAGATCGACGATGCCTTCTCCGTGCAGCCGCTGCCCGATGGCACCGTGAAAGTGGGTATCCACATCGCCGCGCCGGGCCTGGGCATCCGTCCGGAAGACGTGATCGACAAGATGGCGCGCCAGCGCATGTCGACCGTCTACATGCCGGGCGACAAGATCACCATGCTGCCGGACGAAATCGTCAACGCGTTTACGCTGGCGGAAGGCACGACGTGCCCGGCCCTGTCGCTGTACGCGACCCTGGACCCGAAAGCGGACTGGGCCGTGGTCAGCACGCAGACGCGCGCCGAACTGGTGCCGATTGCCAGCAACTTGCGCCATAACCAGCTCGATGATCTGGTCAACGAGGAAACCCTGGCCAGCGGCGAAGGCGAGTACCCGCACAAGGCCGATTTTGCCGTGCTGTGGCAATGGGCGCAGCAGCTGGAACAGGGCCGCATGAAGAAGCGCGAAGCGTTTGGCCTGAAGCCGGAACAGAATAACCGCGTCGATTTCAACTTCTATGTGGAAAATGACATCGTCACCGTGGCGCGCCGCAAGCGTGGCGCGCCGCTCGACAAGATCGTCGCCGAGCTGATGATTTTTGCCAACAGTACCTGGGGCAAGATGCTGCACGACCATGGCGTGCCCGGCATTTACCGCAGCCAGGGCGGCGGCAGCGGCAATAGCTGGGCGGCAAAGATGCAGGTGCGCATGGTTACCCATGCGGCGCCGCACCAGGGCCTGGGCGTCGATCAATATGCATGGAGCACCTCGCCCCTGCGCCGCTATACCGATCTGGTGAACCAGTGGCAAATCATCGCCTGCGCCGAGCATGGCGTGACGGCGCCGCTGGTGGCCCCGTTCAAGCCGCGCGATGCGAATCTGTTCGCCATCGTTTCGGCGTTTGACGCCGCGTATGCCGCGTATGGCGATTTCCAGTCGAACATGGAACGCTACTGGTGCTTGCGCTGGTTGCACCAGGAAAATGCGCGCCAGGTCGACGCCGTCGTGCTGAAAGATGAAATCCTGCGCCTGGTCGACATTCCGCTGGTCATCAAGCTGCCGGGCATGCCGTCGGTGGCACGCGGCGCCCAGGTGAAACTGGACTTGCTGCGCTGGGATGAAGTCGACCTGAGCATCGAAGCGCGCCTGCTGGAAATCGCCGCCGTGCCCGATGCGGCGGCCGACGCCGAGCTCGACTACGAAGAAGAGGCGGGCGACGATGCTGCGGACGAAGGCGACGTGGCGGCCGAGCCATCGCCGGAAGCGGCGAACCAAGTCAGCGACGCCGATGCGGAAGTGGCGGAACTGGCCAGCGAAGACGTGGTCAGCGAGCCCGAGCTCAAATAAGGCGCCAATCAGGCTGCAAAGGCGGTGCTGAAAACTGTTGCCGGCACCGCCTTTGACGTAGAATTCAGCCATCTTGTATGGTGTGCTTGTTGCGAACTGGGTTGCGCGTGAAGTCTTTCCGAGAGAATCGTTTCCTGATGATAGCCGTGGCGGTATCGCTGCTGGCGCACGGCGCCTTGCTGGCGATGCATTTTGTCGCCCCGGCGCCGCAGCGGGCCGTGGCCACCGATCCCGGCCTGGAAGTGATCCTGGTCAACGCCAAGCATGCGAACAAGCCGCTGAAGGCCGACGCCCTGGCGCAAGCCAACCTCGACGGTGGCGGACAAGCCGACAAGGGCCGCGCCAAGTCGCCCTTGCCCGACATGCGCAAGGTGGAAGAGGGCGACAGCGTCAAGGCCAGCGCCCGGCGCATCGCCGAACTGGAACAAAAACAGCAGGAACTGCTGACGCAGGCGGCCAGGCCGACGCCTTACAGCGCCGCGCCCGTCACGGAAAAGGACAAGCCCAATCCCCTGGCCACCGGCTCGGACTTGATGGAAAGCAGCAAGGCCATCGCCCGTATGGCGGCCGAGATCAGCCAGACCGTGGAAGACCAGAACAAGCGCCCGCGCAAGACCTTCATTACACCCAGTACGCAAGAGGTCGGCTATGCCATGTATTACAAGACCTTGCAAAAGCGTATCGAGGAAATCGGCACCCTGAATTTCCCGCAAAAGAATGGCCGCAAGATGTATGGCGAACTGGTCGTCTACATCCCCATCTTCCAGGACGGCACGATTTACCAGAAGGAAGGCGGCGCCCGCGTGGAAAAAAGTTCGGGCAATCCGGCCCTCGATGCGGCGGCCCTGGCCATCGTGCGCCGCGCGGCGCCGTTTGGCCGTTTCCCACCGAACATGTTGTCGAGTGACAAGGATGACCTGTGGGTGGTGATTACCCGCTTCAAATTTACGCGTGAAGAAAAAATGGAAGCTAACCTGACTGGCGGCAGCAATTGAACAAGCAAGCAATGAATCCTGATCAATATTGTGTCTTCGGCAATCCCATCGCCCACAGCAAGTCCCCCCTGATCCACGCCGCGTTTGCCCTGCAGACGGGCGAGCCCATCGTCTATGACCGCCGGCTGGCGCCGCTCGACGGCTTTGCGCTGGCGGCCCGCACGTTTGCCGCCGAGGGCGGCAAGGGCGCGAACGTGACGGTGCCCTTCAAGCTGGACGCGTGCGCGCTGGCCACCGAGCTGACGCCGCGCGCGCAAGCGGCCGGCGCCGTCAATACCCTGCGTTTCGATGGCGACACCATTCTTGGCGACAATACCGATGGCGCGGGCCTGGTGGCCGACATCGTGCGCAACGCGGGCGTGAAGGTCGCCGGCAAGCGCGTCCTGCTGCTGGGCGCGGGCGGTGCCGCGCGCGGCGTCGTGCTGCCCTTGCTGGAACAGGGACCGCAGGAAATCTTCATTGCCAACCGCACCGTGGCCACGGCCGAGGCGCTGGTGGCGCAGTTTGCCGATGCGCTTGCCCACTCCGGCCAGCTGCGCGCCGGCGGTTTCGCGCAGCCCGATGGCGTCTTCGATATCGTCATCAACGCCACCTCGGCCAGCCTAGCGGGCGACTTGCCGCCCGTGCCGCCCGGTATCTTCGGTAGCCATACCCTGGCGCTGGACATGATGTACGGCGCCCAGCCCACCGTCTTCATGGACTTTGCCGTACAGCATGGCGCGCAGGTGCGCGACGGCCTGGGCATGCTCGTGGAGCAGGCGGCTGAAGCGTTTTACGTGTGGCGTGGCGTGCGGCCGCAGACGCAGGACTTGCTGGCGCAACTGCGCAGTGCCCTGTGAGCGCCGGCAAGAAGGGCGCCCGCAAAAGCGGTGGCCGCTACGGCTGGATCAAGTGGCTGTTCATCGTCCCCGTGCTGGCCTTTATCGTCGTGCAACTGTATTTCTTCCTGCAAATCTGGTGGTGGGTCGACCATAATCCGTCCAGCACGGCCTTCATGCGCGAACAGTTGTCTGTCTTGCAGGACAAAAATCCCAAGGCCACGATCAAGCACACGTGGGTGCCGTACAACCGCATCTCGAACAACCTGAAACGGGCCATCATCGCTTCGGAAGACGCGAATTTCTCCGAGCACGAAGGCGTGGATTGGGAAGCCTTGCAAAAGGCATATGAAAAGAATAGCAAGAAGCAGAAGGTCGTGGCGGGCGGCTCCACCATCACGCAGCAGCTGGCGAAGAATCTGTTCCTGTCCGGTTCGCGCAGCTATGTGCGCAAGGGCCAGGAACTGATCATCACGTATATGCTGGAAAACCTGATGGAAAAGGAGCGCATTTTCGAGATTTATCTGAACGTGGTGGAGTTTGGCACGGGCACCTTTGGCGCCGAAGCGGCCGCGCGCCACTATTACCGGGTCAGCGCGGCGGGCCTGAGCGCGGGACAGGCGGCAAAACTGGCCGTGATGCTGCCGAATCCCCGCTTTTACGACCGTCACCGCGATACGGGTTACCTGAACCGGCGCACGGGTGTGATCCTGCGCCGCATGGGAGCGGCGGAATTGCCTTGATGGCAGCGGGCTTTCTTTTCATAAAGTTAAAGCTGCCTGATTGGCACTATTGCGGCGCAGCATCTTAATCGGCCCCGCTTGGTGCAACGCCGCACTTTTTCCGTGAAAAAGCGGTGCCGGGGGTGGTCGTGAAAAGGCCTTTGCGGGTACACTTGCGCTGTTTTCATTTTTGGCGCCAGCGCCAGCACATCACGATAACCCCACATCCGGCTGAGAGCGCGCATGATCAATGTCTTTGTATTACAGAATGGCCGGCTCAACCAGGTGCCGATCGACAGCCGCGCAGACCTCGAAAATGCCGAACCGGTGTGGGTCGACCTGACCGACCCCACCGATGATGAACGGGCCTGGGTCAAGGCCATCTACAACGTCACCCTGCCGGGCGAAGACGAAGTCAAGGATATCGAAGCGTCGGCCCGCTATTACGAAGCGGAAAACGGCGACTTGCACCTGCGCACGGACTTCCTGCGCGAAGAGGACGACGGCCCCTCGCGCGTCATCACCGTGGCTTTCATTCTTGCCCGCAAGATTTTGTTTTCCATGCATACGGACGACTTGCCCGTGTTCCGCCTGGTGCGCATGCGCGCCCGTTCGCGGCCAGGCTCGATTGCCGACTACATGGACGTGCTGCTCGACCTGTACGCCACCGATGCCGAGTATTCGGCCGACGTGCTCGAAGGCATCTACCAGAACCTGGAAGAAGTCAGCACGCGCGTGCTGCAAAAGGAATTTACCGATGCGCACGCGGCCGAAGCGCTGAATGCGATTGCCCACGAGGAAGATTTGAACGGCCGTATCCGCCGCAACATGATGGATACGCGCCGCGCCGTGAGTTTTCTGATGCGCGGCCGCTTATTGAATTCCGAGCAGTTCGAGGAAGCGCGGCAGATCTTGCGCGACATCGAATCGCTCGATGGCCATACGTCTTTCCTGTTCGACAAGATCAACTTCCTGATGGATGCCACCGTCGGTTTCATCAACATCAACCAGAACAAGATCATCAAGATCTTCTCGGTGGCCAGCGTGGCCTTCCTGCCGCCAACCCTGATCGCCAGCGTGTACGGCATGAACTTCAAGCTGATGCCGGAACTGGAATGGTCGTTCGGCTATCCATGGGCCTGGGGCCTCATGATCACCAGCGCCATCGCACCGTTCCTGTACTTCCGCCACCGCGGCTGGCTGAAATAAGCCGTATCGCAGCATCGCCGGCGTGCTCCGCGCCCCGGTTTCAGCACGAGCGCAGCAATTTCAAAAATCGGCGATAATCATTGGTATTGCGTGGTATTAAATTGGTATTGCGTATTTGCCGATTGATGCCTGCCGCCTGCTGTGCAGAAAAGTATCGTCATTCAGACATTTTCTGCGTGGTAGCGTCCGCCTGTTCCACCTATGATCGTTACGATGCCGGCCTTGGCCGGCTGGCCGCCGCATTTCCTGTCACCGTTGTCTTCTGGAGAGTCCATGCCTGATACCGCCACCACCCCACCGCGCTTTACCCATCTGATCAGCGACTGCGATGGCGTGCTGATCGACAGCGAAGCCGTGGCCCTGCAAGCGCTGCTGGAGTTGCTGGGGCCGCGCCTGCCGAACCTGCCCGAGGGCGTCACCCTGCAAGGCTTGATCGAGCCGCGCCTGGGCCAGCGCCTGGTGCCGCTGATGCAGGATATCTACAAGGAACTGGGTTTGCCGCAATTGCCGGCCGACGAGATCATGGCCATCGGCAATGCCGTCGATGCGGCTTGCGATGCGCAATTGCGCGCCGTGCCCGGCGTGGCGCAGGCGCTGGCCGCCATTCCGCTGCCCAAGGCCGTCGCTTCGAACAGCGTCAGCGCGCGCGTGCTGTCGGCGCTCGAGCGCACTGGCATGGCGCCGCTGTTCGACAAGCGCGTGTTCACACCGGACCTGGTCGGCCACGCCAAGCCGCATCCGGGCGTCTACCTGGCGGCGGCGGCCGCCTTTGGCGTGCCGCCAAGCCAGTGCCTGGTGCTGGAAGACAGCGTCACGGGCGTGACGGCCGCCGTGGCGGCGGGCATGACGGTATTGGGATTCATCGGCGGCGGGCATATCGCGCCCGGCCAGGAAGCGCGTCTGAAGGCGGCCGGCGCGCATGTCGTGTTCAGCGACATGGCCAGTTTGCCGGCGCTGGTGGCCGCGGTGATGGACACCGCGACTGTCTGACTGCGTTTAGGCTAACTTAGCAAACACCTTGCGCGCGGCGGCGATGGTGGCGTCGATGACGGCATCGTCGTGCTGCGCCGAGACGAAACCCGCTTCGAAGGCGGCGGGCGCGAAGTACACGCCTTCGTCGAGCATGGCGTGGAAGAAGGCGTTGAACTTGCTGCGGTCGCCGGCCATCATTTCCGCGTAGCTGGTCGGTGGCGTTTCGCTGAAATAAATGCCGAACATGCCGCCGATGTAGTCGGCGCAGAAGACCACGCCCGCTTCTTTGGCGGCGGCGGTCAGGCCTTCGGCCAGGCGCTTGGCCGTGGCGCCAAGCTGCTCGTAGAAGCCCGGCTGCTGGATCAGTTTCAAGGTGGCCATGCCGGCCGCCACGGCGACCGGGTTGCCCGACAAGGTACCGGCCTGGTAGACGGCGCCCAGCGGCGCCATGTTGTGCATCAGCGCCGCACTGCCGCCGAAGGCCGCCACCGGCATGCCGCCGCCGATCACCTTGCCCAGCGCCGTCAGGTCCGGCTTGATGCCGTATAGCGCCTGCGCGCCGCCCAGTGCCACGCGCAAGCCGCACATGACTTCATCGAAAATGAGCAGGGCGCCGTGCTGCGTGCACAGTTCGCGCATCGCCTGCAGGAATTCCGGCGTCGCTTTCACCAGGTTCATATTGCCGGCTACCGGTTCGACGATGACGCAGGCGATGTCCGCGCCGAAGCTGTCGAAGGCGTCGTTCAGCTGCTCGACGTTGTTATAGTCGAGCACCAGGGTATGCTTGACGAAGTCTTCCGGCACGCCGGCCGACGTCGGGTTGCCGAAGGTGAGCAGGCCACTGCCCGCTTTCACCAGCAGCGAATCGGCGTGGCCGTGGTAGCAGCCTTCGAACTTGACGATCTTGTCGCGTCCCGTGGCGCCGCGCGCCAGGCGCAGGGCGCTCATGGTCGCTTCCGTGCCCGACGAGACCAGGCGCACCTGCTCGATCGACGGTACCAAACGCGTGATTTCCTCGGCCATCAGCACTTCGCCTTCCGTCGGCGCGCCGAACGACAGGCCCAGCGCGGCCGCATCCTGCACCGCTTTCACCACTTCCGGATGGGCGTGGCCAACGATGGCCGGACCCCAGGAGCCGATGTAGTCGATATAGCGCTTGCCGTCCGCGTCCCAGAAGTACGGGCCTTCGGCGCGCGTGATGAAGCGCGGCGTGCCGCCCACGGAGCGGAAGGCGCGCACAGGCGAATTGACGCCGCCTGGCGTGGTTTTTTGTGCGCGGGCAAACAGGATGTCGTTCTGTGAAGTCGTCGTCATGATAATCGTGCCTTGAAAGTGGATCGTTGTCTGTGTCGTCTGGTCTTATTGTGCGCCGCGCTGGCGCTGCTGCCGGAACAGCCGGTTCGGCACCAGCTTGCCCATGCCGTGGCGCTGCGCGTGGGCCAGCGCACCGGCCGTGAATTCCTGCGCCGCCACGACCACCTGCGGCACATCGTCTTCGTTTTCCGCCAGGGCCAGCAGGGCGGTGGCCGCCGCCGACAAGGTGCTGCCGGCGCCGTTGAAGATGCCGGGCAGGTGCTGCCATTCGTCGTGGCGCACCACGCCGTCTTCGCCGAACAGGGTATTGGCGCGCAGCTTGCCTTCGGCCGTGCCGGACTTGCTGGCGTCGGCCGGCATGCCGGTGACGAGCACGTATTCGCAGCCCAGGGCTACCAGGTAGTCGACGTCGTTTTGCAGGGTGTCGTCCGGGTCGGCGTCGCGCCAGGTCTCGGCCAGGCGTTCCAGTTCCACCGGCGAGAGCACCAGCAGTGTCGTTTGCGGAATCAGGAGCTGGCGCACGGCCGTCAGGATGTCTTCGTCGTCCATGCCCTGTTCCGGCAGCGCCGAAATGAAGGGGTCGAGGATCAGTGGCACGTCCGGATAGTCGGAGACGATTTCGGCGATGGCCGTGACGTTTTCCACGCTGCCCAGCGCGCCGATCTTGATGGCGGCCACGGACATGTCTTCCAGCAGCACGCGCGCCTGGTCTGAAACCCAGTCCGGGTCGACCGCCTGCACGTCTTCCACGCGGGCCGTATCGCTGATCAACAGGCCCGTGGTGACGGACAGGCCGTGGCAGCCGAAGGCTGAAAAGGTGGCCAGGTCGGCCTGGATACCGATCGCGCCGACCGGATCGGACACGCCGAAGCTTAATATGAGGGGAGAAGTTTGGTTTTGCACGGCGGGTAGATTAAGATACCTAATTCAGCATTTTACTTGATTGAAGGGTGGCAGAACGTGAGTAGCAACGAAACAACGCAGCAATTCCAAACGTGGATGTGTCTTATTTGCGGCTGGGTTTATGATGAAGCGGCCGGCTTGCCTGACGAAGACATCGCTCCCGGCACGCGTTGGGCCGATGTTCCGATGAACTGGACCTGCCCTGAATGCGGCGCGCGCAAGGACGATTTCGAGATGGTCGCGCTGTAATCAATCAGGCCCACGGGATGCCGCTGCCGCACACAGGTATCGCGGCTGCCTGTGCTATGGTATGAAAAATTGTCGAATAATCACATGACGCGTCCTTTTTTGCCCGAGACGCCGTCCGATGCCGTGTGCGTGAGCGTCACGATACTCGTCATCGACGACAGCGCGACGATACGCAGCGCGGCCGCGAAGATACTCGGCGAGGCCGGCTATCGCGTGGTGGTGGCGGAAAACGGCTTCGAGGCCCTGGCCAAGATCGCCGACTGCCAGCCGGCGCTGATCGTGTGCGACATCGTGATGCCGCGCCTGGACGGCTACCGCACCTGCGCGCTGATCAAGGCCAGCGCCGCGTATCACGCCACGCCGGTGCTGATGCTGTCGTCGAAGGAAGGTTTGTTCGACCGCGCGCGCGGCGCCATGGCAGGCGCCAGCGCCTGCCTGGTCAAGCCGCTGGCGCGCGAGGCGCTGCTGGAGGCCGTGCGGCTGCACCTGGCCGGGCATTTTGAGTAGTGATTTATTGATTGACAACGCAGCAAGGAAGCAGATGGCCATACACACAATTCTGATCGTCGATGACTCGCCGACAGAACGCTACTACCTGAGCGAGATGCTGGTGCGTGCCGGTTATGCCGTCCTCACGGCGCAGGACGGCGCCGACGCGCTGGCGCAGCTGAAGCAGGCCAGGCCCGACCTGATCCTGATGGACGTGGTGATGCCCGGTGCGAATGGCTTCCAGATCACGCGCGCCATTGCCCGCGATCCGGAACTGCAGGACGTGCCGGTGATTATCTGCTCGAGCAAGAGCCAGGAAACGGACCGCATCTGGGGCTTGCGCCAGGGCGCGCGCGATTACCTGGTCAAGCCGGTGGTGGAAGCCGAGCTGCTGGCCAAGATCGCCGCGCTTTCCTGAGCATGCACACGATGCCAGGTCACGGCGTGCCTACAGCGGCCTTTCCGCCCGCCGCTGCCGCCATGCCATCTTTCGAGACGGGCGCGCGGCAGGGGCGCTTGCGCCAGTATCAGCTGCAATTGATCGAGCGGATACAGGCCGCGCGCAGCGGCGCGCTGGCGGCGCGCAAGGAACTGGGCGTGATGCTCGGTGGCCGCCCGTGCCTGCTCGACCTGACGCAGCTCGGTGAAATCGTCATTGCCGCCGGCGTGCAGATCCAGGGCGTGCCGCTGGCGCAGGACTGGTACCTGGGCCTGGCGGCCATGCGCGGACGCCTGACGGGGGTCGTCGACCTGGCCCGCTACATGGGCGAACCGGCTTGCACGCCCGGCAATCACTGCCGCATCATCACGTTTTCTCCGCGTCTGGGCCTCAATTGCGCACTGCTGGTCGAGCGCGTACTGGGCTTGCGCCAGCTGCGCGCGATGCAATCGGTGCCCGTTCAGGATGCGGCGCACGGTGTGCTCCCATCGTGGGCCGCGCAGGCGCTGCGCGACAGCGAGGGGCAGCAGTGGCTGCGCCTGGACCTGGCGCAGCTGGCGCAATCGGAACGCTTCCTCGATGCCGGCTTTGGCGGCCTTGCCGTCCACAAGGATATTGGCTGATGGGCGCCAATTCTCCCATCCTGGCCGCTGGCATGCCCGAAGCGGAGCACGCGCCCGGCGAGCCGGCGTCGGCGGCCGACCTGCCGCTGCGCCTGCGCGATGCGCTGGGACGGCGCAAGTCGCTGGCCAGCGCGCCGGTCAGCGACTTGCGGCTGCCGCTGATCGGCCATTTCCCGCTGCAAAAACAATTGAGCATCCTGTCGACGGTGATGGCCCTGAGCCTGGCCGCCAGCCTGCTGTTCGTCGGTCTCAATACACGCAGCGGCAATATCGCCTCGGCGCAGACGCAGCTGGCCAGCGATGCGCTGATGCATTCGCAGCGCATCGGCAAGGCCGCGCCGAACGCCGTGCAGGGCAATCCGGAAGCGTTCCGCCAGCTCGAGGAAAGCCGCAATGAACTGAACCAGGATTTCCGCCTGATGCTGCGCGGCGGAACGTATCACGGCCGCGATATCGGCGAGTCGCGTGCCGCCCTGCTGGCGGCGGTGGCCGACGCACGTAAAAAATGGGCCAGCAGCGACCGCGCGGCCAGCACCATCTTGCGCCTGAAGCCGGAGCTGGGCGAATTCGACAAGACCTTGCAGCAATTGAACGCGCTGTCGCCGGCGCTGCTGGCGCAGACCGAGGAAATCGCGGCCCTGAAGGTGCAGCGCGGCGGCAATGCGCGCGACCTGGCCGTCATCGGCCGCCTGATGATGCTGAGCCAGCGCATGAGCCGCAGCGCCAGCGAGTTCCTCTCGTCGGGCAGCATCAGCTCGGAAACGGCGTTTTCGCTGGGGCGCGACACGACGTATTTCCGCACCGCCGTCGAAGGCCTGCTCAATGGCAGCGTGTCGCTGCAGCTGGCGCCCACGCGCGACGCCGAACTGCGCGACCGGATGGTGGCGCTGAAAGCCAGTTTCGACACGTACCAGAAGCTGGTCTCCTCGATACTCGACCGCCTGGATAAATTCAGTTCGGCGAAAAGCGCCGAACAGCTGATCTTCAACGAGAACGAAGACCTGCGCCAGCGTTTGACCCTGCTGCAGCAGATGTACCACGCGAACCAGGAAACCCTGGGCATCGCCTTCTGGATGATGGTTGGCGGCGTGTTGCTGACCCTGATCGCGGCGGCCGGCATCGGCAGGGTGCTGCTGCAGGACTCCGTCAACCGCACGCGCGACGCCGAGCGGCGGCGCCAGGAAGCGGAAATCCGGCGCCTGCAGTCGCAGGAAAAAGAGGAAGTGGCGAAGGCCAGGAATGAGCAGAACCAGGCGGCCATCCTGCGCCTGATGAACGAATTGCAGAAGGTCGCCGACGGCGACCTGACGGTGCAGGCCACCGTGTCGGAAGACATCACGGGCGCCATCGCCGATTCCGTCAACTACACGGTCGAGGAATTGCGCGGCCTGGTGGGGCGGGTGACGGCGACAGCGGAACAGGTCAACCGCGCCTCGACGCAGGCGCAAAGCATCTCGAGCAAGCTGCTGATCGCGTCGCAGCAGCAGTCGCGCGAAATCCAGGGCGTCAGCGCCACCGTCGTCAAGATGGCCAATGCGATTACCGACGTGTCGAAGTCGGCCAGCGTCTCGGCCGACGTGGCGCGCCAGTCGGTGGCGGCGGCGCAGCAGGGTTCGACGGCCGTGGAAAACGCCATCAAGGGCATGCATGAAATCCGCGAGCAGATACAGGATACGTCCAAGCGCATCAAACGCCTGGGCGAATCGTCGCAGGAGATCGGCGAAATCACCGAACTCATTTCCGACATCACCGAGCAGACCAACGTGCTGGCGCTGAACGCCGCCATCCAGGCCGCATCGGCGGGCGAGGCGGGGCGCGGCTTTTCCGTCGTGGCCGAGGAAGTGCAGCGCCTGGCAGAACGCTCGGCAGCCGCCGCCAAGCAGATCGGCGCGCTGGTGCGCACCATCCAGGCCGATACCCAGGATGCGACGCGGGCCATGGAAACGTCCACGCAGGGCGTGGTCGAGGGCGCGCGCCTGTCCGACGCGGCCGGCGCGGCCTTGAACGACATCAGCCAGGTGTCGAAACACCTGGCGGAACTGATCCAGGGCATTTCGTTCGCCACGGGCACGCAGGCCGGTTCGGCCAGCGGCGTGGCCTTGAATATCCAGCATATCCTGAGCGTGACGGAGCAGACCCAGGACGGCACGCAGCAAACGGCGCAGTCGATCCACAAGTTGTCGATGCTGGCGCAGGAACTGAAAAACTCGGTGTCGCGCTTCCGCGTCGCCGCCTGAACGCCGCGCCAGTCCAGGGCGAATTCTTTACCGAGGCATGCATGAGCACACCAGATAGTCCACAGCAGTCCAAGCCGTTCGACAGCGAGCCTTTGTCGTGGGTGATGGTGGAAATCCGCGAAGCGCTGGGCCGCTCGAAAACAGCCCTGTTCGAAGCGGGTGGCCGCGAGCGCGAGGAACGCGCCACGGCGCTGCAGCATGCGCGCTCGCACTTGCACCAGGCGCATGGCGCGCTGGTGATGGTGGACGTGGCCGGCGCCAGCCTGCTGACGGACGCTGCGGAACAGGCACTGGCGCGCTTTCGCGACGGCAGCCTCGAATACACGCTGGACCATGCGCAAGTCGTCGCCGAACTGTATCAAGCTTTGAGCGAATACCTGGAAGACCTGGTGGCCGGCACGCCGCCGCAGCCGGCGCGCTTGTTCCCCTATTACCGCGACCTGCAAACCATGCTGGGCGCCGAGCGCATCCACCCGGCCGACCTGTTTTTCCCTCCGGCGTCGACGCTGGAAGGGCACGCCATCGCGCTGGCGGAAGCACCCCCGGTGCCCGATTACCCGGCCTGGCGCGGGCGCTTTGAAAAATCTTTGCTGCCCTTCCTGAAGGCGCAGGATGACGCGGCGCGGCGCCAGCATGCGGGCGACTTGCACGCCACCTTGACCCTGGTGGCCGACGCGCAGCAGGACGCTCCCGCGCGCACCTTCTGGTTCGCCATGCAGGCGTTTGCGGGACTGGCGGCCAGCGGCGAAGGCATGGGCACGCTCAACGTCAAGCAGCTGTTCGGCCTGATTAACCTGCAATTGCGCCGCCTGGCACAGGGGACGGCCAGCCTGCCCGAAGCGATGCTGCGCGACGCCCTGTTCTTCATCGCCGCCGCACGCGAGCCGACGCCAGAAGCCCGCCAGTTGCGCGCCGCTTTCGCCCTGGAAGGCATGCTGCCCGTCGACGTGGAAACGCGGCGCTACGGCCAGGTCGACCAGGACACCTTGCAAGGCGCCCGCGCGGCCCTGGCGCAGGCGCGCGCCAGCTGGAGCCGGCTGGCGCAAGCCGACCTCGATCCAGCCCTGGCCACGGATTTCGACGCGTCGCTGCAACAGGTGGCCGTATATGTGGATACGCTGAAGCAGCCGGCCCTGGCCAGCCTGCTGCGCGAATGCGCGGCCGTGGCGCGGCAAGCCGTGGCCAGCGGGCGCAGCGCGGCCCTGGAAAATGAAATCGGCATGGCGCTGCTGTTTGCCGACACGGGCCTGGAGCAGCTGCGCCGCCTGCCCGACGATTTCGCGGGCAACGCGGAAACCATCGCCGCGCGCCTGCAGGCGCTGCTGGCTGGCGAAGCGCCGCCGCCTGTCACGGCGGGCGAGCTGTCGCGTCAGATCGAACAGGGCCAGACGGTGGCCGCGCTGGCCGAGGAAATGAAGACGGGCTTGCGCCAGGTGGAAAAGGTGCTCAACGCATATTACGCGGATGCAGCGGGTGCGGGGACGGGAGCCCTCAATGGCGTCGCGCCCGTGCTGGAGCAGTTGCAGCAGCAGTTGGCCGGGCTGGAACAGGAAGATGCGCGCGCCGCCGTGCTGCAGGTCGATGCGGCCGTGCGGCAGCTGGCCGGTGCCGACGCCAAGGCGGATGCCAATGCGGAGGCGCGCGCCGAGGCGCTCGACGAGATCGCGCAAAATGTCAGCGCGCTGGGCTTTTTTGCCGATATGCTGGGCCGCAACGCGCAGGCGGCCAGCGGGCGTTTCCATTTCGATGCGGCCGCCGGCACCTTCCGCGCCTTGCCATTTGAAAAAGTCGCCGCCGCCGGCCCCGTGCCCTTGCTCGACCAGGCACTGGCGCCCGCTGCGCCCGCCGGCATGGATGCTGTGCCGGCGGTGACCGATGTCGACGCGGAGATGCTCGACATCTTCATCGCCGAAGCGCGCGAAGTGCTGGCCTTCATCGACACCACCCTGGCTTTGCCGCGCGAGCAGGCCGCCAGCGGCGACCACCTGGCCATGCTGCGCCGCTCGTTCCATACCCTGAAAGGCAGCAGCCGCATGATCGGCCTGGCGCAGTTTGCCGAAGCGGCTGGCGCCATCGAACGCGTCATGAATACCTGGCTTGCCGAGGCGCGCCCCGTCAGTGACGACTTGTTTACCTTGCTCAATTACGGCTGGTACCAGCTCAGCGAATGGGTGGCCGAACTGGAAGGCGGCGCGGGGCGCGAGCGCGAGGCCGGCATGCTGCTGCTGGCGGCCGAGCGCGTGCGCGAAGGCGGCCCGTTCGAACTGCGCAAGCCTCGCCCGGCATCGGCCGCGCCCGTGGCCAGCAATGGCAATGTGATCGGACTTCCCTTGGCCACGGCGCCCACGCTCCACGAAGCGCCTGACGATCACCTCAAGCACGTGGGCGAACTGCGCATCAGCCTTCCCTTGTACAACATCTACCTGGCCGAGACGGATGAACTGCTGCGCGTGCTCACGCGCGACTTCGGCGAATGGCGCCATGAACAGCGCGCCGTCAGCGCCGAGGCGCTGCAAGCCGTGCATACCCTGGCGGGGACGTCCGGCACGGTCGGCTTCCAGTCCTTGCGCGACCTGGCGCACGCGCTGGAAACGGTCATCGAAACGGTGGTGCCGCCGCTGGCCGGCCTGCGCGCGGAGCAGCACGACGTGCTGGAACAGGCCACGCAGCGCATCGGGCAAATGCTGCAGGCATTCGCGCTGGGCGACCTGGCGCCAACGCAGCCGGACATGATCGAAGCGCTCAACACCCTGTGGCGTGCCTTGACGGCGCCGCCCGGCGAGAGCAAGGAAGACCGGCTCGACGCCCTGTTCGCGGAAGCTTACGCCAGCATCGTCGGCGCGCCGGCGCAGCCTGGCGATCCGCTGGCCGAAGTCCCGCTGCCCCAGCTCGAGACCCTGTTCGAAGCGACGTATGCGAGCATCGTCGCCGACGCGCTGCAGCCGGAGGCTGCCGATGTGCCGGCACCGTCGCCGGCGCAGGACAGCGGCGCCAGCGACGACCTGTTCGACGCCGGTTTCGAGCACGCGCCGCCATTGGAGCATGCGGCGCCGGAAGCGCCGGCGCCCGCCATCATGCCGGCCGATGCGGCCGCGCTGCTGGCGGCCAGCGCCGGCATCAGCGATGAACTCGACCTCGATTTATTGTCCGTCTTCCTGGAGGAGGGCGCCGACCTGCTGCCGCAGATCGGCGAGGCGCTGCGCAGCTGGCAGCAGCAGCCGCACGACAGCGGCCAGGCGCAGATGCTGCTGCGTACCCTGCATACGGTCAAGGGCAGCGCGCGCATGGCCGGCGCCATGCGCCTGGGCCAGCATGCGCATGAAATTGAGACGCATATCGAAAACATGCTGCACGCGGGCACCGCCACGCCGCAGGCCTTCGAGGAATTGCTGGCCCATTACGACCATGCGCTGCACCTGTTCGAGCAGCTGCAGCAACCGTTGCTGCCTTTGCCGGGCATGGAAGACACGCCGCCCGCCGAACCGAAGGCGGCGCTGGTGCGCGTGCGCGCCGATATCCTCGACCGCCTGGTGAACCAGGCCGGCGAAGTGTCGATCACGCGCTCCAAAATGGAAAATGAAGTGGGCGTGCTCGGCGCTTCGCTGTCCGAGTTTTCCGATAACCTGGCGCGCTTGCGGCGTCAGCTGCGCGAAGTGGAAATGCAGGCCGAATCGCAGATCGCCTCGCGCATGGCCGTCGGCAGCGAGCGCGAATTCGACCCGCTCGAATTCGACCGCTTTACGCGCCTGCAGGAACTCACGCGCATGATGGCCGAAAGCGTCAACGACGTGGCGTCGTTCCATGAAAATCTCAGCCACAGCGTCGATGCGGTGACGGACGACCTGGTGCTGCAGGCTCGCCTGACGCGCGAGCTGCAGCGCGACCTGATGCAGATACGGATGGTGCCGTTTGCCAGCATCGCCGAACGCCTGTTCCGCGTGGCGCGGCAAAGCGCCAAGGAAGTCGACAAGCGCGTCAACCTCGACATCCGTGGCGGCGGCGTGGAAATCGACCGCAGCGTGCTCGAACGCATGGCCGCGCCCTTCGAGCATTTGCTGCGCAACGCCATCGTGCATGGCGTCGAGCCGCGCGACGCGCGCCTGGCCGCGGGCAAGAGCGAGACGGGCGAGCTGCTGGTGCAGGTCAGCCAGCAGGGCAATGAAGTGGCGATCGCCTTTTCCGACGATGGCGCGGGGCTGGACCTGGAACGCATCCGCGCCAAGGCGCACGGCGCCGGCCTGGTGGCGACGGATGCGCCATTGACCGACGCGCAGGCGGCCGAACTGATTTTCACGCCCGGGTTTTCCACGGCCGACAGCCTGACGGAACTGGCCGGGCGCGGTTTTGGCATGGATATCGTGCGCTCCGAAGCGCTGGCCCTGGGCGGGCGCGTGGAAACGCTGACGCAGGCAGGCCTGGGCATGCGCTTCACCATCCACCTGCCGCTGACCCTGGCCGTCACGCAAGTGGTGCTGCTGGCGGCGAACGGCAAGACGTATGCCTTGCCATCGGTGCTGGTGGAGCAGGTGCTGCACCTGAAAGGCGAACAGCTGGAGCAGGTGCGGGCGGCCGGGCGCATCGAGTCGCACGGACAGTCGCTGGCGCTGCACCACCTGTCGGCCATGCTGGGCGAGACGCCGGCGGCGCAGGCCACGCAGCGTTATGCGCCCGTGCTGTTGCTGAGGAATGGCAATGACAGGCTGGCGCTGCAGGTCGATGACGTGGTGGGCAACCGCGAAGTCGTGGTCAAGCACGTGGGCCCGCAACTGGCGCGCATGCCGGGCATCGCCGGCGCTACGGTGCTGGGCACGGGCGATATCGTGCTGATCCTGAACCCGGTGGCGCTGGCGCAGCACTTGGAACACCATCCGGAACTGCTGTCGCAGTATGCGCTGGCCAGCAGCGAGCAGCATGCCGCTTCCAGCGCGCTGGCCACGCCGGCCGTGCGCGTGATGGTGGTCGACGATTCGCTGACGGTGCGCCGCGTGATGCAGCGCCTGTTCGAGCGCGAAGGCTACCAGGTGCTGCTGGCCAAGGATGGCCTCGATGCGCTGGAACAGCTGCATGCGCTGGAACCGGCCGCCATGCCGGCCCTGCTGCTGGTCGACGTGGAAATGCCGCGCATGGATGGTTTCGATTTGACGCGCAATGTGCGCAGCGACGACAAGACGCGCGCCATCCCCGTCATCATGATCACCTCGCGCAGCGCCGACAAGCACCGCGCGCACGCGTTCGAGCTGGGCGTGAATGCGTATTTCGGCAAGCCGTTCCAGGAGGAGGAATTGCTGGCGGAGGTGGGGCGGTTGTTGGGCGGTGGAGTGCATTAGGCCGAGGGATGCCAGACGTAGGTCGGGTTAGCGCGCAGCGCGTAACCCGACGCCACCAGCGGCCCGATTACGCCACCACCTTCACCACGGCATAACGCTCCAGCGTCTCCTTGCGCGCCTCGTCGTGCTGCACCAGCGGCTCCGGATAATCGCGCCCCAGCACGATGTTTTTTTGATCGAGCAGCATGCGCGGCACGAGCCAGGGCGCGTGGATTTCCTTGTCGCCCAGCGCCTTCAACTGCGGCAGGTAGCGGCGGATGAAGCGCCCGCTGGCATCGAATTTTTCCGACTGTGTAATGGGATTGAAGATGCGGAAGTAGGGCTGCGCGTCGCAGCCCGACGACGATGCCCATTGCCAGCCGCCGTTGTTCGAAGCCAGGTCGAAGTCATTGAGGTGCAGCGCGAAATACGCTTCGCCGCGGCGCCAGTCGATACCCAGATCCTTGATCAAAAAGCAGGCCGTGACCATGCGCAGGCGGTTGTGCATATAGCCCGTCTGGTTCAGCTGCGCCATGGCCGCGTCCACCAGCGGATAGCCGGTGCGCCCTTCGCACCAGGCGGCAAACGCGGCATCGGCGTCAGGCCCCGTTTCCCAGGCGATGGCATCGTAGGCCGGTTTGAAGGCGCCGCCTTCCACGTGCGGGTTCTGGTACAAAATCATGGCGTAGAAATCGCGCCAGATCAGTTCGGCCAGCCACACGGACGCGCCATCGCCGCCACCGCCCCGGTCCATCAGGTCGACGATGGTGCGGACCAGGTAGCGCAGCGAGACGGTGCCGAAGCGCAGATGCATGGACAAATACGACGGTCCCTTCAGGGCGGGAAAATCGCGCGCCACGTCATAGCGGTCCACGCGCGGCAGGAAATCCTCGAACAGTTGGCTGGCGCCCGACATGCCGGTGGGGATGGCCAGTTCGGCCAGGTTGCTGGCCTCGAAACCAAGTTCGTCCAAGGTGGGCAGGGGCGCGGGCGTGCCGGCGCGCGGCGGCGCCAGGCTGGCCGCATGCGGCTCGATATCGAACGGCGCCAGGCAGGCGGGTTCCGCGCGCATTTTCTTCAGCCAGGCATTCTTGTACGGCGTGTAGACGGTGTACGGCTTGGCCGACAAGGTCAGCACCTCGTCCTTTTCAAAGATCACCTGGTCCTTGAAGCTGAACCACAGGCGTGCGTCATGCGTGAGCGCTGCGGCCACGGTGGCGTCGCGGGCGATCGCTTGCGGCTCGTAGTCGTGGTTGGCAAAGACGGCGTCGGCGTTCAATTCGGCGGCCAGGCGCGGGATGGCTTCGGCCGCGTCCGCATGCAGCACGATCAGGTCGCCGCCGAGCTGGCGAAGCTCGGCGGCCAGCTCGGCCACGCTGGCATGGATGAAATCGACCCGCCGGTCTCGGCGCGGCAGCGCAGCCAGGATGGCGGTGTCGTAGACGAAGACGCAATGCACGGCCTGACTCTGGCGCAGGGCGTGATGCAGTGCAGCATGGTCAAATGCGCGCAGATCGCGCCGGAACCACACCAGGGAAGTCTTGATTGTCATTATTTCGCGTGTTCAGGGTCAAAGATAGGCGATTTTTTGCCGCCAACAGGGCTTTATGGCCGCTCGCGTCGCGCCTTTGGCGTCGCTGCGGCGGCAATTCAGTGTAAACTACCGGGTATGTTCGCGGTACTTTATGTGCGACAGCGATTTTGCAATCAATTTTACAATTGGCATCGAAATGCGCCGGCAGGCATAGCGAATTGATCATTAATTTATAAGATAACAAGAATAACGCCTGGCACCACGGTGCGCGCCGCCCAAGATTCGCGGCAGCTTGCGCCAGGCGTACGATAGCGGGGTAAGCGAGACTTGCCAGCAAGCCCACAGAGAGAGCATCGCGTATGAAAAAGAGTAAAATCGACCAGACTCTACCAGGACATCGTCTGATGCAGGGTGTGGGAGAACCGGCCGCGACCGGTTCCTCCACCCTGAATCTGGCCAACCATTTCCTCATTGCGATGCCGGCCATGCAAGATCCGATCTTCGGCGGCACGGTCGTGTACGTGTGTGAACACAATGAAAACGGCGTGCTCGGCGTCGTCATCAACAAGCCCACCGACATGACCATGGAAGTGCTGTTCGACCGCATCGACCTGAAACTGGCGGCCGGCAGCGACACGCCCATCATCAATGAACCGATCATGTTCGGCGGCCCCGTGCAGGATGACCGCGGCTTCGTGCTGCATACGCCGGGCGCGCGCTATTCCTCGTCGCTGACGGTGACCGATGAAGTGGCGTTTACCACCTCGATCGACGTGCTCGAAGCCGTCGCCAAGGGCGATGGTCCCGAGCGCATGCTCGTCTCGATCGGCTACTCGGGCTGGAGCCCGGGCCAGCTGGAAGACGAGATCGGCCGCAATGGCTGGCTGACGGTGGGCGCCTCGGCCGACATCCTGTTCGATTTCCCCATCGAGCAGCGCTACGTGGCCGCCATCAAATTGCTCGGTATCGATCCCCTCATGCTGGCGAGCGAGGCTGGCCACGCATGAGCGGTGACGCCATCGACACCATCCTCGCCTTCGATTTCGGCTTGAAACGCATCGGCGTTGCCATCGGCAATACCATGATTTGCCAGGCCAAGCCGCTCAGCGTGATCACGGCCACGGCAAACGAGCCGAAGTTTGCCGCCATCGATAGCCTGATCAAGGAGTGGGGCGCCAGCCGCATCGTGGTGGGCTTGCCCAGCCATCCCGATGGCACGGAACACGAGATGAGCGCGCGCTGCCGCCGTTTCGCCAACCAGGTGCATGGCCGCTTCAACCTGCCCGTGGAACTGGTCGACGAGCGCTATTCCTCGGCCGTCATCGCCGCCAAGCGCGGCGAAGTCATCGACGACCGCGCCGCCGCCATCATCCTGCAACAGTATTTCGACGCGAATTATTAATCTGACCCTAGACTCCCTCCCTGAATGATTAAGAACTCTATGCCGCATCCTACGAATCCATCCCAACTCGACGCCGAGGCCCTGTACGGGGTCTTGCTGCAGCAAGTGCAAAGCGGCCTGGCGGGCATCCCCAACGTGGCCATCGTCGGCATCCATTCGGGCGGCGCCTGGCTGGCCGAACGCCTGGCGCGCGACCTGAATCTGCTCGACCGGCTGGGCGTGCTCGACGTCTCGTTCTACCGCGACGACTTCGCCCAGAAGGGCCTGCATGCGGACGTCAAGCCGACGCAGATCAGCTTTGACGTGGCCGGCGCCACTATCCTGCTGGTCGACGACGTGCTGTACACGGGCCGCACGACGCGCGCGGCCATCAATGAACTGTTCGACTATGGCCGCCCGGCGAAGATCATGCTGGCCGCCCTGGTCGACCGCGGCGAACGCCAGTTGCCGGTGGCTGCCGATTTCGTGGCCGCCTTCACTGCCGTGCCGCCGGGCCAGGCGCTGGTCCTGAAGCAAGCCGACGATGGAAAATTCACGCTCACCATAGATACCCACCATGCTTAATCCGCAACTGAATAAACACGGCGAACTGCAACATCTGCTGACGATTGAAGGCTTGCCGAAGTCTATCGTCAACCACATTCTCGACACGGCTTCCTCGTTCGTCGGCATTTCCGACCGCGACGTGAAAAAGGTGCCGCTGATGCGCGGCAAGAGCGTTTTCAACCTGTTCTTTGAAAACTCCACGCGCACCCGCACCACCTTCGAGATCGCCTCGAAGCGCCTGTCGGCCGATGTCATCAACCTGAACATCCAGGCTTCGTCGGCCAGCAAGGGCGAGTCCCTGCTCGACACCATCGACAACCTATCGGCCATGCATGCCGATATGTTCGTCGTGCGCCACGCGCAGTCGGGCGCGCCCTACCTGATCGCCAAGCACCTGATCGACACCAAGCAGCCGCACGTCCACGTCGTCAACGCGGGCGACGGACGCCATGCGCACCCGACCCAGGGCTTGCTCGACATGTACACGATCCGCCACTACAAGAAGGATTTCACCAACCTGACGGTGGCCATCGTGGGCGACATCCTGCACAGCCGCGTGGCCCGTTCCGACATCCACGCGCTGACCACCCTGGGCGTGCCCGAAGTGCGCGCCATCGGCCCGCATACCCTGCTGCCGGGCGGCCTGGAACAGATGGGTGTGCGCACCTTTACCAACATGGATGAAGGCTTGAAAGGCGTCGATGTGATCATCATGCTGCGCCTGCAAAATGAACGCATGAGCGGCGCGCTGCTGCCGTCGGCGCAGGAATATTTCAAGAGCTACGGCTTGACGCCCGAGCGCCTGGCGCTGGCGAAACCGGACGCCATCGTCATGCATCCGGGCCCGATGAACCGCGGCGTGGAAATCGATTCGGCCGTGGCCGACGGTCCGCAGGCGGTGATCCTGCCGCAGGTGACGTTCGGTATCGCCGTGCGCATGGCGGTGATGAGTATTTTGGCTGGTAATCAGGGCTGATAGCCCAAGGACGAGTAAGCGAGCATGACGACACTACATATCAAGAACGGCCACCTGATCGACCCTGCCAACGGCATCGATGGCTTGCAAGACCTGTTTATCGCCGATGGCAAGGTGCTGGCCGTGGGCAGCGCCCCGGCCGGCTTCAAGGCCGACACCACGTTTGACGCGGCCGGCCTGGTGGTTTCCCCCGGCCTGGTCGACCTGTCCGCGCGCCTGCGCGAGCCGGGCTACGAATACAAGGCGACCCTGGAATCGGAACTGCAGGCGGCGCTGCAAGGCGGCGTCACGAGCCTGGTCTGCCCGCCCGACACGGACCCCGTGCTCGATGAACCGGGCCTGGTGGAGATGCTGAAATACCGCGCCAAGACGCAGAACAAGGCCCACGTGCATCCGCTGGGCGCACTGACCATGGGCTTGAAGGGCAAGTCGCTGACGGAAATGGCGGAACTGACGGAAGCGGGCTGCATCGGCTTCGCGCAGGCGGAAGAGCCGATCGAAGACACGACCGTGCTGCTGCGCGCCATGCAGTACGCGAACACCTTCGGCTACACGGTCTGGCTGCGCCCGCAAGACCCGCACATCGGCCGTGGCGGCATCGCCCACAGCGGCCCGCTGGCCTCGCGTCTGGGCTTGTCCGGCGTGCCCGTGATGTCCGAAACCATCGCCCTGCACACGATTTTCGAACTGATGCGTGCCAGCCGCGCGCGCGTGCACCTGTGCCGCATCTCGTCGGCGGCGGGCCTGGAACTGATCCGCGCGGCGAAAGCCGAAGGCTTGCCCGTCACCTGCGACGTGGGCGTGCACCATGTGCACCTGACGGATGCCGACATCGGCTTCTTCGACCCGAACGCCAGGGTCACGCCGCCATTCCGCAGCCAGCGCGACCGCGATGCGATCCGTGCCGGCCTGTTCGATGGCACGGTTGACGCCATGTGCTCGGACCATACGCCCGTCGACGACGATGAAAAACTGCTGCCGTTCGGCGAAGCGTCGCCCGGCGCCACGGGCCTGGAACTGCTGCTGTCGCTGGCCCTGAAATGGGCCGACGACTACGCACTGGAGCAGCCGCAAGCGGGCGCACGTTCGCTGGCGCGCGCCGTGGCCAAGGTCACGTCCGACGCGGCCCGTGTCGCCGGCATCCCGGCCGGCAGCCTGGCCGTGGGCGAAGCGGCCGACATCTGCGTCTTCGATCCCGCTGCGCGCTGGACCGTGTCGTCGGCGTCGCTGGCCAGCCAGGGCAAGCACACGCCTTTCCTCGGCTATGAGCTGAGCGGCATCGTCAAGGCGACCATCGTTGCCGGACAGGTGGCGTTTCAGCGTTAATTTTTTGTACTGGAGTGAAACTCCAGCATACTGCCGGGGTCAGTCCTTTCAGGAGCGGAATTCGCCCCATTGGGGCGGATTCCCCCGCCGGGTCTGACCCCAGAATTTGCTGTGGGTTTGCTTCTTTATCTGGTGTCATTTGAAACTTCTGCTTACCTACCGCCTCGCGCGCATTGCCATTCACCTGGGCTGCGGCATGGCCAAGAGCGCCGTGCTCTTTCCCTGGCTGGACCTGGAGGGACGCAACCGGCGCATCCGCCGCTGGTCGACGCAGCTGCTCGACATTTGCGGCGTGCACGTGGCGCAGCCGGCCGACAGCGTGCCGGCCCTCGATCATGCGATGGTGGTGGCGAACCACGTTTCGTGGCTCGACATCTTCGTCATCAATGCCGTCCATCCCTGCCGTTTCGTCGCCAAGGCGGAAATCCGCGCCTGGCCGATCCTGGGCTGGCTGGCGGGACGCGCGGGCACCATCTTCATTTCGCGCGGCAGCAAGCGCGATCTGCGCTTGATCTTCCAGGGTCTGGTGGATAAATTGACGGCGGGCGAGCGCATCGCGTTCTTCCCAGAAGGGACGACCGCCGCGCAAGGGCAGATCCTGCCGTTCCACGCCAATCTGTTCGAGGCTGCCATCGACGCGCAAGTGCCGGTGCAGCCGTTTGCGCTCGTGTATGTGGATGACAAGGGGGCCTTGCACCACGCCGTCGATTTCATCGGCGACATGAGCTTTGCGCAAAGCATGGTGGCGATCTTGAGCGGCCCGCCCATCACGGCGCGCCTGACCTGCCTGGCGCCAGTGGCGACGCTGGACGCGCACCGGCGTGAACTGGCGGCGGCAACGCAGGCGGCCGTGGCCGCTACGCTGCCGCTGGAGAAGGCCGCTTAATTCTTCACATGCAGCCAGCGCGCATGCGCGGCGCGGGCCAGGTAGTCGAGGATAAAGCCTAAAATCCCGATCAGCACGATGGCGGCCATCAGCTCCGAATACGCGAGGCGGTCGCGCGTATCGAGGATGAAGTAGCCGAGGCCCGCCGATACACCCAGCATTTCCGCCGGCACCAGCACGATCCAGATGATGCCGATGGCCAGGCGCACGCCCGTCAAAATGTCGGCCGTGATGCCCGGTAAAATCACCTTGAAGACGATTTCGCTGCGCGTGGCCGACAGGCTGCGCGCCAGCAGCAGCCAGTTCGGATCGAGCCGCGCCACGCCGGCCGCCGTATTGAGCAAAATCGGCCAGACGGCCGCAAACGCCAGCAGGAAGTATACGGGCGCGTCACCGACGCCGAGCACCATCACGGCAATCGGCATCCACGACAGCGGCGAAATCATGCGCAGCAGCTGGAACAGCGGCATGGCCGCGCCGGAAAAGCTCTTCGACATGGCCACCAGCACACCGAGCGGCACGCCGATGACGATGGCCAGTCCCAGGCCCACGGCCACCCGTTGCAGGCTCAATACCACGTGCAGCCAGATATCCGTACCGCCCACCATCTCCTGGAACGCCAGCGCCGTGGGCAAGGGCGCAAAAGCGGTGGCGATGGGCGTGGATTTCTCCAGCGCCGTCACGCCCATCGACCACAGCAGCAAGGCACAGGCCAGCCCCACGAGGGGCAGGCCGAACTTCGTGAACAACTTGCTCGCCATTGTCAGACCGCCACGGTTTCGCTGCGCAGCAGGTTGGCCGGCAAGCCGAAGGCGGCAGGGCCGCCGACCGCCGTGATGGCCTTGCGCACGAAGCGGTCATCGACCAGGTCGCGCGCGGCGAACTTCGGATCGAGGTTGGCCAGGAAGCGCGTATCGCCTTCGACCTTGGTACGGCCGATGGCGCGCACCAGTTCTTCCGTGTACGAGGCAAACGGATACGGCTGGAAGTCGATGCGGCGCTGCTGCCAGTTCTTGTGCACGATCAGGCCCTGCTTTTCGTAGCCGGCGTAATCGGTGGTGGCCAGCACCTTGGTCAGCACCTGCAGCGGATGCGGCGTGTAGCGGTGCTCGCCCACGTTCGACAGCAGCTTGGCCGTGTCGACCTGGTTCGTGCGCGTCCACAGCTGCGCCTTGACGATGGCATTGGTGACCTTTTGCGCCCATTCCGGACGCGTGTTGATGTCGCGCTCGGACAGGAAGGTGACGCAGCATGCATGGTTCTTCCACACGTCGCCCGAGAAGCGCAGGATCTTGCCGATGCCGGCGTTTTCCGCCGCCGCATTGAACGGCTCTGCCACGATGTAGCCGGCGATCGACTTGCTGGCCAGGGCCGAGACCATTTCAGCCGGTGCCAGTACGATCAGGTTGACTTCATTCGGCTTGATGGCGGCGTTGCGCGCGCGCGTGACCGGCGTCAAGCCATTCGAGGACAGGATCTGCTGCAGCAGGATGTTGTGGATCGAGTACCAGAACGGGATCGCGACCGTGCGTCCGCCCAGGTCGGAAACCTTGTTGATCTCGTTGGCCACCGTCAGCGCGGACCCGTTGACGTGGTTCCAGGCGACGACTTTTGCGGGGAACTTGGCGCCGTAGCGCACCCACAGGGTGGCCGGCGACAGCAGGTGAATGACGTTGACCTGGCCGGCGACGAAGGCTTCGATGATCTGCGCCCAGCTGCGGAACAAGCGCGGCGTTTCCGCCTGCAAGCCTTCCGCTTCGAACAGCTTGCGGGCGTGGGCGACGAGCAGCGGGGTGGCGTCCGTGATGGGCAGGTAGCCGATCTTTACGGGCTGGTCGTCGCCTTTCGGGCCCTGCTGGGCCATGGCGTCGCCGGCGAACAGTAGCGGCGAAGCAACGCTGGCCGTGGCCAGCGCCGACATGCGCAGGAAGTCGCGCCGCGTCAGGCCGCAGTCGCAATCGGACGAGGCGCAGATGTGCAGGGGTTTGTTGTGGTCTTCGAATGTCATGGGAATGTTCCGGTCGATTAATTGGGAGCAAAGGCGGGCGCTTGATCCTGCTTTTGCAGCGCCTGCAGGGCGTCGAGGATGTCCATCTTCAGGGCGATGACGTCGGCGCTGTGGCCGATGCGTGGTTGGCTGATGGCGACGGGCCATTCGCGCACGATGTTGCCCGGCTTGCCGCCCATCAGCAAGATGCGGTCGGCCACGAGGATCGCTTCGTCGATATCGTGCGTGACGAGCAGCACGGCCGTGTGCCAGCGGTGTACGACGTCGACCAGCAACGATTGCATCTCGGCGCGCGTGATGGCGTCGAGCGCGGAAAACGGTTCGTCGGCGAACAGCAGTTCCGGTTCGCGCGCCAGCGCACGGGCCAGGGCCACGCGCTGCGCCATACCACCCGACAGCGCGGACGGATACAGTTTTTCGCGGCCCTTCAAGCCGACCGCTTCGATGGCTTGCGCCACGCGCGCCTGGTGCGCCTCGCGCGTGAGCTTGGGCTGGTGCTTGAAGTCCAGGCCGAAGCCGGCGTTGCCCGTGACGTTCAGCCAGGGCAGCAAACTGGCTTGCTGGAAGACGAGGGCGCTGCGCGGGTCCGGTTCGCGCATGGGAGCGTCGAGGAACTGAATCTCGCCCGTGGATGGCGGCTGCAAGCCGGCCAGCACGCGCAGCAGGCTCGATTTTCCGCAGCCGCTGCCGCCCAGCAGGCAGACGATTTCGCGCTTGCGCACACCGAGCGAGACGTGCTGGAACACGGGCGCCGTGCCAGCATACGAGAAGCTCAGATCCTGCGCCTGCAGGGCCCAATCGGCAACGCTCATGCTTGCGCTCCCGCCGCCTTGGCCGCCTGCTGGCTGTCGAACAGCTGCAAGGCCGCCTGCAATTGCGTCAGGCTGGGCGTGACGATGGGGATGAACGACGATTCGCGCCAGCGGCGGGCAAAGCCCTGCTGCTCGGCGTTCAGGTAGGCGCGTCCGCCCATCGCCTGCAGTTCCAGCATCAGGGCCTGCTGCAGCACATCGGCCAGCTGTATGCGCAGGCGGAACATGGCTGGCGCCTGCGTCTTGAAGCGGCCATCGTGCACGCCGGCCAGCAAGGTGGCGACAGCTGCCTCCAGAGTCGCTTGCAGCGCTTCGATGCGTGGCGTGAGCTGGTTGCGCGAACCGGCGGAAATCTGCGCCGCTTTGGCCAGGCTGGCGCGCGCCAGGCCGATCGACAGGCCGCACTGCATGCCCAGAAAAGCCGGGCGCACCTGCGGCAGCCAGGCTGGCGCATTGTCGCTGATGATGTCCGCGGCGGGGATGTGCACCTGCGCCAGCTTGACGGAGGCCGTATTGCTGCCGCGCAGGGCGATCAGGTCCAGGTCGTCGCTGCGCTTGACACCCGCCGTGCCGCTGTCGAAGGCGATGATGACGGGCGGTGCGCCGTCGTCCGGCGCCACGGCTGCCGCCGCGACAAAGCCCGCCTTGCGCAAGTTCGTCACCCAGGCCAGGCCGCCGTCGACGAGCAAGCCGTCGCCGTGGCGCGCGCCCGTGATTTGCAGCTGCTCGATGCCGGACAAGAATTTCATGGCGTTCGACAAACCGCTGGCGCCTGCCTGCGTGCCGGCCAGCAGGCCGGGCAAGCGTCGCTCGGCCAGCGCGCGGTTCTCGCTTTGCAGCAGGAATTCGATAAAGCAGCGCTGGCCCCAGAAGACAAAGGCGGCCGTCACCGATTGCTCGGCCACTTTGGCGATGGCGTCGATGGCGTCGCGCACGTCGCCGCCCGCGCCGCCGTGTTCCTGTGGCACGCCGATGGCCAGCAGCTTGTCGCCAGCGAGGGCCGGTAATACGGTTTCAGCCAGCTCCGGTGATTGGTCGAGCTGGTCGGCATGCATGTGCAGCCAGTGAGTGAGGTTCGCCATGTCAGACGGCGCCAGGCAGGTAGGGCGTCAATTGCGGATTGACGGGCGTGCCAGCCAGGCTGTTGGAGAAATTGCACAGGGTGGCCAGGCTGATGCCCAGCACGACTTCAAGCGCCTGCTGCTCGTTGTAGCCGGCGGCCAGGAAGGCTTGATATTCCACGTCGCTGACGGCGCCGCGCGTGGCGATGACGGCCGTGGCGAAGGCGGCGACGGCGTCCAGCTTGGCGTCGTTCGTCGGCAGGCCGCGCTGCAGGGCGCGTACCGTGTCGGGCGTCTGGCCCGCTTTTTTCAGCGAGATGGCGCTATGGCCGGCGATGCAGAAATCGCAGCCATGGATGCGCGCGGCCGTGATCTGCACCACTTCGCGTTCCATTAACGTCAGGCTGGCGCGCGCATTGATGCCGGAGACGGTCAGATAGGTTTCCAGTGCCAGCGGGGCATTGGCCAGCACGCCGATCAGGTTGGGCAGGAAGCCATTGTTGGCGATGGCCTTTTCCACGAAGGGGCGGCTATCGGCCGGGGCGGTATCGAGAGTGTGCAGCGTCAGACGGGACATGGGGTACCTTGCTAAGTTAGTAAGTCACCCGGCCATTATATCGGCCATGCCGTGCACGCAACAGACGTCAGCGTCGTCCTTTTGTGCTCGTTCGTCTGCGATTGTGCGATCCTTGATTTCGGCAGGCGCTTAGCTGGCCAGCTGTCGCAATCTCTGGTCGCGCCGGTAGGCGCCCGGCTGCTCGCCCGTGACCCGTTTGAAGGCGCGCGTAAAGGCGGCGTGCGAGCGGTAGCCCACCAGTTCGGCCGCGCGTTCGACGGAAACGCCGTCGTGCAGCCGGCGCGCGGCGATCTTCATGCGCAGCAGGAGCAGGAACTGGGCCGGCGAGTGGCCGCTGGCGCTGGCGAAATGCTTGCAGAAGCTGGCGCGCGACATGCACGCCGCCTTGGCCATGTTCTCGATCGACCAGTCGTCGGCGGGCGCGTCGAGCATGCGTTCGAGCAGCGGCGAGAATGCGGGCTGGTGCAGCAGCGACAGCAGGCCGGCCGCCACCTGTTCGCCCTGCGCCACATGGCGGATCAGGTAAAAGAACAGCAGTTCGACCAGGCGCGCGATCAGCGGCGACGGCTGCTCCGGATCGCCGCCGGCCTCCGCCAGGATCAGGTCGAACAACGCGGCGGCCGCGCTGAAGGCGGGCGCGTCGCCGCGTATCAGCAGATACGGCGGAAACGAGTCGACGATCAGCGCGGAGAGGGCGCCGCGAAATTGAAAGAAGCCGCAGGCCAGCGCCGTCGCCGGCTGCTCCGTGGGCGTTTGCAGCGGCAGCATCGCTTGCGCGCGGACCGCCTGCAGCGGGTCGCTGTGGGGGCTGAGAAAGTGCGGCAAGTCGCGCAGCAGGAAGACGCCGTCGCGCGGGCCGAGCGCAATCGGCGCCGCGCCATCGAGGTGCAGATAGCAGTGGCCATCGAGCACCAGGTGAAAGCTGCCCAGTTCCCGGCCTGCCGTGGAGGCGCGCCAGCGGCCGCAGTACTGGCCCACATGCAGGACGGCGGTGTCGAGTTCCAGGCTGCCGAGCAGCCAGCGCGCCAGTCTGTCGGTATCAGGATGCATGGGATGGCAAAGGCAAAAGCTCCATCATACGGGCCAGGCGCGGCATGGCCAACGACCGATTTCGACTAAGCATATGCGCGCCGCGCTTGCCACTTAGCGTTTGCCGCTGTGCTGCTGGAACGTGGGGCAGTCGACCTGCAGCAGCGAGCGGTCTTGCAGGCACACGGCCGACAGTTTTCCGCCCCACACGCAGCCGCTATCGAGGCCGATCAGGTGCGGCCGCAATTGCAGTCCCAGCGCCGACCAGTGGCCGAAGACGATGGTGTCGCCGGCGCTGCGCCGTCCCGGCACGTCGAACCAGGGCAGCAGACCGGAGCCGGGCGGCGGGCTGCCGCTTTCCTTCATCTTGAAGTCCATCACGCCGTCCGGCGTGCAAAAGCGCAGCCGCGTCATGGCGTTGACGATGCAGCGCAGCCGGTCGGCGCCCTGCAGGTCGTCGCGCCAGGCGGCCGGCTCGTTACCGTACATGGTGCGCAGGAAGGCCACCCAATCATCGCTGCGCAGCATGCTGGACACCTCCCCGCTCAGGGACAGGGCCTGGGCCGCGCTCCATTGCGGCAGCAAACCCGCATGCACGAGCACATGGCCGTCGTGTTCCAGTGCCAGTGGCCGCTGGCGCAGCCAGTCGATCAACTCGTCGCGGTCGGGCGCATCGAGGATTTCGGCGAGGGTGTCGGACGCATGCTCGGGGCGGATGCCGTTGGCCACGGCCAGCAAGTGCAAGTCATGGTTGCCCAGGACGCTGTCGGCCAGGCCCTGCCGCGCCAGCGCATGAATGTGGCGCAGGGTGGCCAGCGAGGCCGGGCCGCGATTGATCAAGTCGCCCGCGAACAGCAGGCGGTACGGGCCATCCGCAGCCGCCTGGATCCGTTCGATCAGTTCAACGGTTTGGTCATGGCAGCCTTGCAGATCGCCGATAAAATAAGTTTTCATATGTGCCGGGGTGAAGTGGACTACGCGCCTGCATTATAAGCATGCCTGCCCTTTGGTGTTGGCGGCATTGCCGGCAGATGCCTGATTGCGCGCATGGCGGGCGGGAAGAAAAAAGCCGGTGCCGATTATGCCGGATGGGGATTTGATTTGGCCGCATTCCCTGCGGTCATATACCGCTCATAATCCGCCGGCACGGCGGCCGGAATGAATCGCCGCGCCACACCAGCCTTGACGGCATGCCGGAATGCCATTTCATTCATGTTTATTCACCTCCATGCGCGCTTCCGTTATATTCTTCATTTAATCTTAATGTTGGGCCGCTAAATAAACCGGGAGCCGTGATTCAATTGACGACGGATTATGCAATGGTGCGCAAATGTTTATGCAATGTAGTATATTCCACGTGATTTTATTATTTAAATTAATATAAAGGATGTACCAATGGATCTGTCTACGATGACGATGCTGGAATTGCGCAAACTGGAAGATAATGTCAAACAGGAATTGAACAGCCGCGAGCGCGAAGACTTGAACAAGGCGCGCGAACAGATCATGGCCATCGCGCAGCAGGCGGGCATTCCGCTGAAACAGCTGATACTCGATGGTTTGCACCCGCGCACGGGCAAAGTCGCGGTACGTTACCGCCATCCTGACAATACCGCTGAACAATGGACAGGCCGCGGCCGCCAGCCGTTGTGGGTCAGGCAGTGGGTGGAATCGGGCAAGTCGATCGATCTGCTGCGCGTATAATTCGGTATACTCTTGGCGCAGTAGCAAGCTGCCAGCCGCACGCTGCACCTTGCCAGGCTCCCTATTTATTCCTTATTCGCCCCTTACTTATACCGCCCACACCATGCTTCCATTGTCCAGAACGATCTTCAAGGCCTACGATATTCGCGGCATCATCGCTAAAACCCTCGATGCCAGCGTGGCGCACAAGATCGGCCAGGCATTTGGCCAGGCCGCCCTGGCCAAGGGCGAGCAGCGGGTCGTGATCGGCCGCGATGGCCGTTTGTCGGGACCGGAATTGACGGCGGCGCTGGCGCAGGGCTTGCAAGCGGCAGGCGTCGACGTGATCGACCTGGGCGTGGTGGCCACGCCGATGGTCTACTTCGGCACGAATGTGCTCGATACGCGCTCCGGCATCATGGTCACGGGCAGCCACAATCCACCCGACTACAACGGCTTCAAGATGGTGCTGGCCGGCGAAGCGATCCACGGCGAAGCGATCCAGGCGCTGTACCACAGCATCGTCGCGCACGACGGCAGCGCCAGCGCCAGGGACGTTGCCAATCCGGGCACCTATGCCACGCACGATATCCGCGCCGCCTACATCGAGCGCATCCTGGGCGACGTCAAGCTGGCGCGCCCGATCAAGATCGCCGTCGACTGCGGCAATGGCGTGGCCGGCGCATTCGCGGGCGACCTGTTCCGCGGCATGGGCTGCGAAGTCATCGAACTGTTCTGCGAAGTCGATGGCAATTTCCCGAACCACCATCCGGACCCGGCGCATCCGGAAAACCTGCAAGACCTGATCCGCTGCCTGGCCGAGACGGATGCGGAAATCGGCATCGCCTTCGACGGCGACGGCGATCGCCTGGGCGTGGTCACCAAGGATGGCCAGATCATCTACCCTGACCGCCAGATGATGCTGTTCGCCGCCGACGTGCTGACCCGCCACCCTGGCGCGCAGATTTTGTATGACGTCAAATGCACGCGCCACCTGGCGCCGTGGATCAGCAAGCATGGCGGCGTGCCGCTGATGTACAAGACGGGCCACTCGCTGGTAAAAGCCAAGCTGCGCGAAACGGGTGCACCGCTGGGCGGCGAAATGAGCGGCCATATCTTCTTCAAGGACCGCTGGTACGGTTTCGACGACGGCCTGTATTCGGCCGCGCGCCTGCTGGAAATCCTCACGCGCGAAGCGGATCCCTCAAGCTTGCTGAACTCCCTGCCGCAGTCCGACAGCACGCCGGAACTGCACCTGGAACTGAAGGAAGGCGAGAACGTCGCGCTGATGGACATGCTGCGCCGCGACGCCGTCTTCCCCGGCAATGAACAGATCATCACCATCGACGGCTTGCGCGTGGAATACGCGGACGGCTTCGGCCTGGCCCGTTCGTCGAACACCACGCCGGTGATCGTCATGCGCTTCGAAGCGGAAACGCCGGCAGCGCTGGCGCGTATCCAGGGCCAGTTCAAGAGCGTGATCCTGGCCGCCAAGCCTGACGCCGTCTTACCGTTCTGATAGCATGGCCGGTCAACCTGGCGCACAGGCGCCCTTGAAAATCCTGCTGGTGCGGGTGTCTTCGCTGGGCGATGTGCTGCATAACCTGCCGATGGTGGCGGACATCGCCCGCCATTTCCCGAACGCGACCATCGATTGGGTGGTCGAAGAGGGCTACACCAGCCTGGTGCGCCTGAACCCGCGTGTAAACACCATCTTCCCGTTCGCGCTGCGGCGCTGGCGCAAGAGCCTGGGCAAGAAAGAGACGCGCGCGGAAATCGCCGCCTTCTTCCGCAGTCTGCGCCAGACGCACTACGATTACGTGTTCGATACCCAGGGCTTGCTCAAGACGGGCATCATCATGGGCGCCGCGCGCCTGGCGCCGGGAGGACAGAAGGTCGGCCTGGCCAATGGCAGCGAAGGCTCGGGATACGAAGGCATCTCGCGCATTTTTCACACGAAAAGCATTCCTCTCGATCCGCGCACACATGCGGTAGCGCGCGGCCGCCTGGTGGCCGCCGCGGCGCTCGGCTACACGGTCGACACGCCGGCCGATTTCGGCTTGCCGGAAGTGCCGCGTAGCGAGCCGCGCCCGGACTGGATGGGCGAAGCGCCCTACTGCGTGTATTTCCACGGCACGGCGCGCGACGCCAAGAAATGGGCGCCGGAAAACTGGATCGCCCTCGGCCAGGCGCTCGCTCCCATGCCGATTTTGCTGCCCTGGGGCTCGCCCAAGGAAAAGGCGGAAGCCGAACAACTGGCGGCCGGCCTGCCGAACGCGCGCCTGCTGCCGAAACTGTCGATGGGCGACGCCATCCTGCTGGCGCGCCATGCGGCGCTGGTGGTCGGCGTCGACACGGGCTTGACGCACATTGCGGCCGCCTTCGTGCGCCCGACGGTGGAAATCTATGCCGATTCGCCGCTGTGGAAAACGGAAGGCAACTGGTCGCCGAAAATCATCAACCTGGGCGACAAGGGCGCGCCGCCCGGCGTGCCGGAAGTGCTGGCCGCGGCACGGCGCCTGCTGGCAGACTATCCTCCCGCCTGACTTTAACATTCAATAAACATGCGACTTCTTTATACCCTCGCCTGGTGGCTGGCCTTGCCCCTGGTGCTGGCGCGGCTGTGGCTGCGCGGACGCCAGGAACCCGGCTACCGCCAGCACTGGGGCGAGCGCCTGGGCTTTTACGGGCGCCAGCCGGCGTCTGCTACAAACACCATCTGGCTGCACGCCGTCTCCGTCGGCGAGACGCGCGCGGCCGAGCCGCTGATCGATGCGCTGCTGGCCGCCTGGCCCGCGTGCCGCATCGTCCTCACGCACATGACGCCGACGGGGCGCGCCACGGGTAAATCCCTGTTCGCCAAACACGGCGCGCGCCTCGTGCAAAGCTATCTGCCCTACGACACGGGCGCCATGCCGGCCCGTTTCATCCGCCATTTCGCGCCGCGCATCTGCATCCTGATGGAGACGGAAGTGTGGCCGAATCTGATCCACCAATGCAATCGCTACAAAGTGCCCGTGGTGCTGGCCAATGCACGCCTGTCGCAGCGCTCGCTGGGCAAGGCGCAGCGACTGGGCAAACTCATTGCCGACGCGGCGCGCGGCATCACCCTGGTGGCGGCGCAGACGCAGGACGACGCCGATCGCGTGCGCCAGCTGGGCGTGCGGGACGTGGTCGTCACGGGCAGCATCAAGTTCGACGTCGTCGTGCCCGAGGCTGCCCTGGCGACGGGGGCGGCGCTGCGCGCAGCCATCGGCCAGCGTCCCGTGCTGCTGTGCGCCAGCACGCGCGAAGGGGAAGAGCAGCTGATCCTCGATGCGTATATCCGCGCCAGCTTGCCCGCGCATGCGCTGCTGCTGATCGTGCCGCGCCATCCGCAGCGCTTCGACGAGGTGGAAAAATTGATCGCGGCGCAGGGCCTGGCCATGCAGCGCAGATCGGCTTTGCAGCAAGGCGACGACGTTGCGGCGGGCACGCAAGTGCTGCTGGGCGATTCGATGGGCGAGATGTTTGCGTATTACGCGGCCTGCGATTGCGCCTTCGTCGGTGGCAGCCTGCTGCCGCTGGGCGGGCAAAACCTGATCGAGCCGGCGGCGCTGGGCAAGCCCGTGCTGATCGGCCCCCACACCTTCAACTTTGCGCTGGTCACGGAGCAGGCGATCGCCGCCGGCGGCGCCGCGCTGGTGGCGGATGCCGATGCGCTGATGGCGCAGGCGTCGGCCTTGCTGCAGGATCCGTCGCGTTTATCTTCCATGGGAGAGCGGGCGCTGGCGTTTGCCAACCAGCACCGGGGGGCCACGCCGCGCACCATCGCTGCGATCAAACCGCTGCTGCCGTGATGGGCGCGGCCAACAATGTCGTCGGATTACGCGCGCTGCGCTAATCCGACCTACGTGGCTGTAGGTCGGATTAGCTTGTAGAGCGTAATCCGACAGGCGCCTACGTAAACAGCACCGGCAGCTCCTGCGAGCGTTTTCTGAGCGCCTGCTTGGCGCCATCGTAGTCGGGATAAATCGATTCCACTGTGGCCCAGAAGCGGGGGCTGTGGTTCATTTCCAGCAGGTGCGACAGCTCGTGCGCCACCACGTAGTCGATCAGCGGCAAAGCGAAGTGGATCAAACGCCAGTTCAGGCGGATCTTGCGCTCGATGGTGCAACTGCCCCAGCGCGTGCCGGCCGACGATAGCGACAGCGAATCGTAGCGCACGCCCAGCTTGTCCGCATATACGTCCAGGCGCGCCTCGAACAGCTGGCGCGCTTCGTGCTGGAACCAGCCCTTCACTTTTTCCTTCAATTGCTGCTCGCTGCCCGTGGGCGTGACCCATACGTGCAGCTCATTCGTCTCGCGCTGGAAGCTGGCGCGGTGGCGCGGCGCCTGGTGCAACCGCAAGGTGATCTCGCCACCAAGGTAGGGCAGCACGGCGCCATCGACCCAGGCCACGGGCGGGCGTTGCTGGCGCTGCACCTTGCGCTCGCCCCGTTCCAGCAGCTTCGAGACGATCCAGCTTTGCTTGGCGCGGATGGCGTTGTCGATTTCGGCCAGGGTGACGCGCTTGGGGGCCGTGACGCGCAAGCCGTTATCGTCGATCATGAAGCCGATGGAACGGCGCGTGGAGCGGCGCAGCGCGAATTCGACCAGGTGACTGCCCAGCTGCAGCTGGCGCAATGGCGGGCCATCGGCGGTGCGTGGCGGGGACGGCAGGGGAGGTGGGGCGGGACGAACGATGGGCGGCGCGGGCGCCACTACCGGTGGCGCCACGGGCGGCGCTGGCGGTGCCGTGGGGCGCACCGCCGGGGGCGTGCTGGTCGAGACGTCATGCGCGAACAAATCCAGTTGCTGGTCGCCGACCTTGATGGTCTTCATCTGCTGGCGCAGTGTCGGCTCCTGGATGACCGCGCTGATGCCGTCTAGCCAGCGTTGTAGGCGTGAGGCGAAATGACGCGCATTTCTGATTCTATCCAATTTTCCACCTGTTGCATCATGCTGTCCGGGGTTTGCCCTTCCGGCGAAATCGGTTTGCCTATCGAGACGGTGATCAGTCCCGGGCGTTTGAGGAATGACTGCTTGGGCCAGCACTCGCCTGAATTGTGCGCAATCGGCACCACCACGGCGCCCGTGGCAATGGCCAGACGCGTGCCGCCGCTTTTGTACTTGCCCGCCTGGCCCACGGGAATGCGGGTTCCTTCAGGGAACATGATAATCCATTGGCCATCGGCCAGGCGGCGCTTGCCATGCGCGACGACGCTCTTGAACGCATGCTTGCCCTGTTTGCGGTCGATGGGGATCATGCGCAGCAGCGCCATGGCCCAGCCGAAGAAGGGGATGTACAAAATCTCCTTCTTGAACACATACACGAGCGGGCGTGGCAGGCTGGGAAGCAAGAAGATGGTTTCCCATGCCGACTGGTGTTTCGACAGCACGATGGCCGGCGCGTCGGGGAAGTTCTCGGCGCCCTTGACTTCATAGCGGATGCCGCAAATGACCTTGGCACACCACAGGATAAACACGTTCCAGCGCGAGGTGACCCAATAGCGCTTGTTGTAGCTCAATGGCGCGGCAAAAAAGCACACGCAGGCCCAGACGATGGTGGCCACGATCATGATGATCATGAACAGCAGTGATCGCAGGAACAGGGAAATATTACGCAATGCGGTTCTCCGAAAATTAGATACTGAATGCCACGGTGGGCGCTGGCGCTGCTGGCGCCTTGAGCAGGTGGCTGACCACGGCGGCCAGGTCGGGGAAGACCTGGGTGCCAGGCGGCAGGCCACCCGTCTCGTTGGTTTTTTCGCCCTTGCCCGTCAATACCAGGTAGGGCACGCAGCCGCTGATGAAACCGGCCTGCAGGTCGCGCAACGAATCGCCGACCGTGGGCACGCCTTTCAGGCTGGTGTTGTAGCGCTGCGAGATTTCATGGAACATGCCCGGTTTCGGCTTGCGGCAGTCGCAATTGTCCGCGCCCGCGTGCGGGCAAAAGAAGATGGCGTCGATATCGGCGCCCACCTGCTGCGCCAGCGTGTGCATCTTCTGGTGGATCGCGTTCAGGACCGTCATGTCGAAGTATTCGCGCGCGATGCCCGACTGGTTCGAGGCGATCACCACGCGATAGCCAGCCTGGTTCAGGCGGGCGATCGCTTCGAGCGAGCCTGGGATCGGCAGCCATTCGGCCGGCGACTTGATGAAGTCCGGCGAGTCATGATTAATGACGCCGTCGCGGTCGAGAATAATCAGTTTCAGCGCCGGAGTACCCATTATGCCGCCAGCTTGGAAATATCGGCCACGCGGTTCATCATGCCGTGCAAAGACGACAGCAAGGCCAGGCGGTTGTTGCGCAGGGCGACATCCTCGGCCATCACCATCACGTCATTGAAGAAGCCATCGACATCGTCGCGCAGCTGCGCCAGGGTTTGCAGGGTGCTGGTGAAGTCGCCCTTGGCAAAGGCCGCGTCGACTTCCGGCTGCACGCGCGAGACGGCGGCGGCCAGTTTTTTCTCCGCTTCGTCCTGCAGCAGCGCCACGTTGACGCCGCCGGCGGCGACCTGGCTGACGGCTTCCTCGTTCTTTTTCAGGATGTTCGTGATGCGCTTGTTGGCAGCTGCCAGCGAGGCGCTTTCGGGCAAAGCGGCAAACGCCTGCACGGCTTCCAGACGCTGCACGATGTCGTCCAGGCGGTCCGGATTCTGTGCCACGACGGCTTCGATTTCATTCGGCGAGAAGCCGCGCTCGCGCAGGATGCCGCGCAGGCGGTCCAGCATGAAGGTGGTGACGTCCGCGACCGGGTCCTTGAAGCCGGGCACCGCTGCGAACTGCGCGGCCGCATCCGCCAGCAAGCCCTGGATCGACAATGGCAAGCGTTTTTCCAGCAGCATGCGCAGCACGCCCAGCGCATGGCGGCGCAGCGCGAACGGGTCCTTGTCGCCCGTCGGCGCCAGGCCGATGGCCCAGATGCCGACCAGGGTTTCCAGCTTGTCGGCCAGGGCCACGGCGGTGCCGGTGGCGGTGGACGGCAGGGCGTCGCCGGCAAAGCGCGGCTGGTAGTGTTCGGAGGCGGCCAAGGCCACTTCTTCCGGCTCGCCGTCATGGCGCGCGTAGTACGTACCCATGATGCCTTGCAGTTCGGGGAATTCGCCCACCATGTCGGTCAGCAGATCGGCCTTGGCCAGCAGGGCGCCCCGTTCGGCCAGAGCCACGTCGTAGTCCAATTTGGCGGCGATGGCGCCGGCCAGCGACTTGACGCGCTCTGTGCGGGCAGCTTGCGTGCCCAGCTTGTTGTGGTAGACGACGTTGGCCAGCAGCGGCAGGCGCGATGCCAGGGTTTTCTTCTTGTCCTGCTCGAAGAAGAACTTGGCGTCGGACAGGCGCGGACGCACGACGCGCTCGTTGCCGCCGATGATGTGCTCGGGCGTGTCCGTCTCGATGTTCGAGACGATCAGGAAGCGCGAGCGCAGCTTGCCTTCGCTGTCGGTCAGCGCGAAATACTTCTGGTTCGTCTGCATGGTGAGGATCAGGCATTCCTGCGGCACGGCCAGGAATTCTTCCTCGAAGTGGCATTCATACACGACCGGCCATTCGACCAGGGCCGTCACTTCATCGAGCAGCGCTTCGGGCATCAAGACCTGGTCGGCGCCGGCCTTGTCCAGCAGCTGGGCGCGGATGCGCTCCTTGCGTTCTTCGTTGCTGGCGATGACGCTGGCGTTGAGGATCAGCGATGGCGCGTAGTTTTCCGCGTGCGCGATGGCGATCGGTTCGCCGTCGGTCAGGAAGCGGTGGCCCAGGGTGCTGCGGCCGGCCGTGAGGCCCAGCAGGGTCAGGGGCAGGATATTGATGCCGTGCAGGGCGATCAGGCTGTGGGCAGGGCGCACGAATTGCACGGTGGTGCCGTCCGGGCGCTGATAGCTCATCAGTTTTGGAATCGGCAGCTTGGCGGCCGATTCGGTCAACGCAGCTTGCGCGCCGGCGGCGAGCTGGCTGCCTGGCGCCGTGTACGTGTAGAAGAAGCTTTCAGCCTTGCCGTCGGCGGCGCGTTCCAGCTCGGCCACCGTCAGGTCGGGGAAGCCCAGCGCGGCCAGTTTCTTGGCCAGCGGCGGCGTGCCGTTGCCGTTCGCGTCCAGCGCCACGGAGACGGGCAGGACTTTTTCGCGGATCGACTTATCGGGCGAGACTTCGCGCACATTGGTGATGGAGACGGCCAGGCGGCGCGGCGAGGCGTAGCTGGTGGCGACGCTGTCGGCTTCGAGGAAGTCGCGCGCTTTCAGGCCGTTGACGATGCCGGCCGTGAAGGCGGCGCCCAGTTTGGCCAGCGCTTTCGGCGGCAGTTCTTCGGTCAGCAGTTCGATGAGCAGTGTTTGGTTCATGGTGTTCTTGTCTGGTACGGCGGTGTATGAGCTAGGCGATCAAGCGGCGGCGGGTTGGTCTGCGGCGGGCAGCATCGGGAAACCGAGGCGTTCGCGCGAGTCGTAATACGCTTGCGCCACCAGGCGCGACAGGGTGCGCACGCGGCCGATGTAGGCGGCGCGTTCCGTCACCGAGATGGCACCGCGCGCATCGAGCATATTGAAGCTGTGCGACGCTTTCATGATTTTCTCGTAGGCGGGCAGGGTCAGTTGCAGCTCGATCAAACGCTTCGCTTCCGCTTCGTAGTTGCCGAACTGTTCGAACAGCAGGTCCGTATTCGCGTGCTCGAAGTTGTAGGTCGATTGCTCCACTTCGTTCTGGTGGAAGACGTCGCCGTAGGTCAGTTTTTTCGTAGTGCCGTTCTCTTCCCACTCCGTCCATACCAGGTCATACACGTTTTCCACGCCTTGCAGATACATGGCCAGGCGTTCGATGCCGTAGGTGATTTCGCCCAGCACGGGCTTGCAATCGAGGCCGCCCACTTGTTGGAAGTAGGTAAATTGGGTCACTTCCATGCCGTTCAGCCAGACTTCCCAGCCCAGGCCCCAGGCGCCCAGGGTCGGGCTTTCCCAGTCGTCTTCGACGAAGCGCACGTCATTCTGCTTCAAGTCCAGGCCCAGCGCGGCCAGCGAACCCAGATACAGGTCGAGGATGTTTTCCGGTGCCGGCTTCAACACCACCTGGTACTGGTAGTAGTGCTGCATGCGGTTCGGGTTTTCGCCATAGCGGCCATCTTTCGGGCGGCGCGACGGCTGCACATACGCGGCGCGCCAAGGCTCCGGGCCGATCGCGCGCAGGAAGGTGCCGGTGTGGAAAGTGCCGGCGCCGACTTCCATGTCGTAAGGCTGGAGCAGGGCGCAACCTTGCTTGTCCCAATAGGTTTGCAAGGTCAGAATAATTTGTTGAAATGTGAGCATCGTATGAGTTCGCCGCGCGGGAGGCTGCGCTTTGTTAAGGTTTGCTTGAAGCCCGGACGCATGCTTGGCAGCGCGTCCGGGCCGGGGTTTTGCTAATTTTAGCGGTTTTTACGGGCCCACTGTGACTCTTCGGGCAATATCGGCCGCTTATTGCTGCGCGGCGAGGTCGCGGCGGGCGGCGCGCGACAGCAGGAAGGCCGTCAGCAGGGCCAGCGCGGCCAGGGCCAGCACCAGTTTATTGCCGTACAGAATGTATGGCGTCATGCCGCCCATGCCTTGCACCTTGGCCGTCAGCGTGGCTTGCTGTTCCGGCGGCAGCAGGCTTTGCACGACGCCCTTGCCGTCGATGACGGCGGTGGCGCCCGTGTTCGTCGAGCGCAGCATGGGGCGGCCCGTTTCCAGGCTGCGCATCTGCGAAATCTGCAGATGCTGCGGGATGGCGATCGAGTCGCCAAACCAGGCCAGGTTCGAGATATTGAGCAGCACGGATGCCGACTGCTTGCCATGGCGGTGAGCGCTGGCCAGCTGGCCGGCGATTTCTTCACCAAACAAGTCTTCGTAGCAGATATTCGGCAGCACCAGCTGGTCGCGCACGGGCAAAGGCGCTTGTACTTCCGCGCCGCGGCCCATGTCGCCCAGCGGGATGGCCATCATGGCGACAAACCAGTGCAGGCCGGGCGGCACGAATTCGCCGAACGGCACCAGATGGTGCTTGCGGTACTGGTAGTACGGTCCCGGCGTGCCGTTGGGCGTGATGCCCACGGCCGCATTGTAGAAGCGCTGCTGCTCGTCGAGCACGGGCATGCCGACCAAAATCGTGCTGCCCGTCTGCTGTGAATACGTCGCCAGGCTATCCAGATAACCTGGCGGCAGCTGGTGCGGCAGCACGGTGACGGCCGTTTCCGGCGTGGCGATCAGGTCGGCCGGCGCGCTGGTGACGGCGCTCTGGTACATCTGCAGGGCGCCCAGCACGAAGCCGGGGTCGAATTTCTGCTGCTGCGGCACGTTCCCTTGCAGCAGGCGCACGGTGATCGGGCGTCCGACAGGGTGGGTCCACGCCACGTACTGCAAGCCGATGCCGGCCGCGTACAGCGCGATGACGCCGCCCAGCGCAAACCAGCGCGTGCGGTGCGTGAGTAGCAGCAGGGCGCCGGCGGACAGCGCCGCCAGCCAGCCCAGGCCATACGAGCCGAGGATGGGGGCAAAGCCGCCCAGCGGGCTGGTATTGTGGGCGTAGCCGGTGGCCAGCCACGGGAAACCCGTAAACAGCCAGCCGCGCGTCCATTCGAACAGGGTCCACGTGGCGGGCAATACCAGCAAGGTCATGGCGGGCAGCGACAGTACCCAGCGCTGGCGCAGCCAGGCGGCCGCGCCCATGGCCAGGGCCACGTAAATGGCCATCAAGAGGGCCAGCAGGGCTACGGCGATGGCGGCGATCGGCGCGGCCATGTCGCCATAGCGGTGCATGGAAATATACAGCCAGTGCGTGCCGGCCGCACACCAGCCGAAGCCATAGGCCCAGCCGATCAGCGCGCCGGCCTTGACGTTCGATGCGCGCAGCACCTGGTAGAACAGCACGCCCAGGCTGAGGATTTGCAGCGGCCAGTAGCCGAAAGGGGCGAACGCCAGCACCGCGACGGCGCCGGCGACGGCGGCAGTCAGCATGCGCGCCCACGTGCTGCGGGGCGGTTTGGCGGGGGCGTTGGGGTCGGCGCGTCTGAAACGCATTTACAGCACGCGCATGTCAGAGTTCCAGTTCCGGCACGTTGGGCAGGCGCTCGACGAGCAGCACGTGCACCTGGCGCGCATCGGCGCGCAGTACCTCGAAACGCAGATTGCCGAGGTCGAAAATATCGCCCTTGTGCGCCATGCGGCCCAGATACTTCGACACGAGGCCGCCGATGGTGTCGACGTCGTCGTCGACCAGATGGCTGCCCACTTCTTCGTTGAACTGTTCGATCTCGGTCAATGCCTTGACACGCCAGCGGGGGCCGAACTGGCCTTCCTTGAGCGAGAGGATATTGTCCTCGGCTTCGTCGAAGTCGTATTCATCCTCGATGTCGCCGACAATCTGTTCCAGCACGTCTTCGATGGTGATCAGGCCGGCGACGCCGCTGTATTCATCGACGACGATGGCCATGTGATTGTGGTTGGCGCGGAAATCGCGCAGCAGCACATTCAGGCGTTTCGATTCGGGGATAAAGATGGCGGGGCGCAGCATGTCGCGCACGTCGAAAGTTTCTTCTGCGTAATAACGCAGCAAGTCTTTCGCCAGCAGGATGCCGATGACCTTGTCGCGCTCGCCTTCGATCGCGGGGAAGCGCGAGTGGGCGGTGGACAGGACTTCCGGCATCCATTCCTCGATCGGCTTGCTGATGTCGATGACATCCATTTGCGAACGGGGAATCATGATGTCGCGCGCGCAGAGATCCGATACCTGGAACACGCCTTCGATCATCGACAGGGCGTCGGCGTCGATCAGCTTGCGTTCATGCGCATCGTGTAGAACTTCGAGCAATTCTGCACGGTTCTCTGGCTCGGGGGAAATGAGTGCGGTCAGGCGTTCAAACAGTGACCGGTGGGGCTTGACGTCAGTTCTGACGCCACTAGGGTGCTCGGGCATAGGAGGCGTGAGCCGTTGTTGCGAAGGGATATAGGATACACCAAAAGTGGGGCCATACCGGATTTCCCCGCTTTTGATGCAAATTTAATACGTTGAAGTGCGCCGTTGCGCGATCTTTTACGCCGCTTCCGGGCCCAGCACGCGCGCGCGCAAGGCCGCCACGTCGGCCTGCCAGTCGGCGAAATGCTCGCTGTCCTGCCACAGCTGGCGCAGCTCCGACGACTCTGCCGTGATGCGCTCGAAGGCCAGGCGCGCTTTTTCCAGCAGCGGCGGCGTGACTTTCTTCTTGCAGGCGGCCACCCATTCGTCTACTTCCGCGGTGGCCGGGTCGTTTTCTCCCGGCTTGCCCAGGAGGCGCGCGATCACGTCCAGCGCGGCCAGCGCTTCGGCGGCAAACGGCGCCTCGAGTTCCGCTTCCTGGCTGCCGATGACGTTGTCGAGCGTCGTTTCGACCAGTTCCAGGGTTTTATATTCGTGCAGGTCTTGCGCCCAATCCATGGCGTAGTCGTTGCCGAAGGCGTCGGTGGCCCAAGTGCCCATAGTGTGTCCTTGTTGCGTGTGTGGTTGATGGCGCTATTGTGGCATGTGGGTCAGACGTCGCGGTGCTCCGGTTACGTTTTTGGGTGTTGTCGGGTTACGCCCTGCGGGCTAACCCGACCTACCCCGACCTACTCGGCTTATTTTTGGTCCGCGTAGGGATCGCTGATGCCGAGTTTTGCGAGGATTTCCGTTTCCAGCCCCTCCATCTCGGTGGCTTCCTCGTCATCCATGTGGTCGTAGCCCTGCGCATGCAGCACGCCGTGGACGATCAAATGGGCCGTGTGCTCTTCCACGCTTTTCTTTTGTTCCGCCGCTTCCTTTTCCAGCACGTCCGTGCACAGGATGATGTCGGCGCGCGTCGGCTCGTCGTCGCCCAGTTCTTCGCCTTCGTTGTAGGCGAACGTCAGCACGTTGGTGGCGTAGTCCTTTTCGCGGTAGTCGCGGTTCAGGGTGCGGCCTTCTTCCGCGTCGACGAAGCGGATCGTGAATTCGGCCGGCGCGAACAGGGCCGCCTTGACCCAGCGGCGAACTTTCGGGCGCGTGATCAGGGTTTCCAGGCGGGTGTCCGGGTATTGCACGGACAAGGACAGTTTATTTTTTTCGGACATTTTTGGCGGCAGCTGGTTTCAATAAGGAGGGCAAGTGGGCGGCATCGGCATTGGCCGCCTGCGCCGTTTCATAGGCGTCGACGATGCGCGCCACCAGCGGATGGCGCACCACGTCGGTGCTGTTAAATTGCGTGAAGCCGATGCCGCGCACATCTTTCAACACGTGCACGGCGTCGATCAAGCCGCTCGTCTGGCTCTTGTGCAGGTCGACTTGCGTCACGTCGCCCGTCACCACGGCCTTGCTGCCAAAGCCGATGCGCGTCAAAAACATCTTCATCTGTTCGACGGTGGTGTTTTGCGCTTCATCGAGGATGACGAAGGCGTGGTTCAAGGTGCGTCCGCGCATATAGGCCAGCGGGGCGATCTCGATCACCTGTTTCTCGAACAGCTTCTGCGTGCGGTCAAAACCTAGCAAATCGTACAGCGCGTCGTACAGGGGACGCAGATACGGGTCGACCTTTTGCGCCAGGTCGCCCGGCAAGAAGCCCAGGCGCTCGCCCGCTTCGACGGCTGGGCGCGTCAAAATGATGCGCTTGACGGCGTCCCTTTCGAGCGCGTCGACGGCGCAGGCGACGGCCAGATAGGTTTTACCCGTGCCGGCAGGACCGACGCCAAAGCTGATGTCGTGTTCGAGGATGTCGCGCAGGTAGGCGATCTGGTGCGGCGTGCGCCCGCGCAGGTCGGAGCGCCGTGTTTTCAGCACGGGGCTGGCGATGTCCGGTTCGACGAAGGTGCTGGCGGGCGCGTTGGCGTGGTGTTCGGAGGCGGCGGACAGGCCCGCGCGCTGTTCCACCAGGGCCAGCTGCACTTCTTCGAGCGGCACGACCTTGTTGGCGATGGCGTAGAACTGCTCGAGGATTTCCACGGCGCGTTCGGCATTGCTGCCGCCGACGATGAATTTCTCGCCGCGGCGGAAGATCGTCACGTCGAGGGCGGCGGAAATCTGGCGCAGGTTTTCATCGAGCGGTCCGCACAGGTGCGCCAGGCGCGTGTTATCGAGCGGCTCGGGGATGAAGTAATGCGGCTGTATCGGGGCTTTGGTTTTCAACTGGCTCTTTTCAATGCGGGTGCGCTGGCGACCAATTCGCCGCGCAGGGTGTAGGAATGGCTTTCGGTGATGCGTACGTCGACCAGCTGGCCGACCAGCTGCAGCGCGTCCGGGCCCGCGTCGAAATTGACGACGCGGTTGTTCTCGGTGCGGCCTTGCAGTTCACTGTCATCGGTGTCCTTTTTGGAGCGGCCTTCGACGAGGATGGTTTGCACCGTGCCCACCATGGCCAGGCTGTACTTGCGCGTGTTGGCGTCGATGGCCGCCTGCAGCTGCTGCAGCCGGGCCAGTTTCACCTCGTGCGGCGTGTCGTCTTCCAGGCTGGCGGCCGGCGTGCCGGGGCGCTTGCTGAAGATGAAGCTGTAGCTGTTGTCAAAGCCCACGTCCGCGATCAGCTTCATCATGGCGTCGAAGTCAGCCTGGGTCTCGCCGGGGAAACCCACGATGAAGTCGGACGAAATGGCCATGTTCGGGCGCACGGCGCGGATGCGGCGGATGATGGACTTGTATTCGAGGCCCGTGTAGCCGCGCTTCATGGCGCCCAGCACCTTGTCGGAGCCGTGTTGCGCCGGCAGATATAAATGGTCGACCAGCTGGGGGATCTTCGCGTAGGCGTCGATCAGCCGCTGCGTGAATTCCTTCGGGTGGCTGGTGACGAAGCGCATGCGTTCGATGCCGGGAATGTCGGCCACGTATTCGAGCAGCAGGGCGAAGTCGGCGATCTCGCCGCCTTCCATCGCGCCCCGGTAGGCGTTCACGTTTTGCCCCAGCAGGGTGATTTCCTTGACGCCCTGGGCGGCCAGGCCCGCCACTTCCGTCAGCACGTCCTCGAAGCGGCGCGACACTTCCTCGCCGCGCGTGTAGGGCACGACGCAGTAGCTGCAGTATTTGCTGCAGCCTTCCATGATGGAGACAAACGCCGAAGCGCCTTCCACCTTGGCTGGCGGCATGTGGTCGAACTTTTCGATTTCCGGGAAGCTGATGTCCACTTGCGCATCGCCGCTGGCACGGCGCAGTTCGATCATCTGCGGCAGGCGGTGCAGCGTTTGCGGGCCGAAGACCATGTCGACATACGGCGCGCGCTTGACGATGGCGTCGCCTTCCTGCGACGCCACGCAGCCGCCCACGCCGATCAACAGGTGCGGCTTGGCCAGTTTCAGCTCGCGCAGCCGGCCCAGGTCGGAAAACACTTTTTCCTGCGCCTTTTCGCGCACGGAGCAGGTATTGAGCAGGATCACATCGGCGTCTTCCGGCGTGTCGGTGCGCACCAGGCCATCGGAGGCGCCCAGCACGTCGGCCATCTTGTCCGAGTCGTACTCGTTCATCTGGCAGCCGAAGGTTTTAATGAATACTTTTTTCTGCATGGAGTCAGGCGCTTATCGGTAAATGTGGCTGCAAATAAGTGTGGCGGAAAATAAGCTGGGCAGGCGGCTTGCGCCGTGCGCCGCTCGGGGCGGGAGGCGGTGGATGACCGGCCGGGCGCCTCTGGCTGCCCGGTGGCAGGCTCGCTGCAAGTTCAGGCCATAGTTTAGCGTAAATCGCGGGCACGGGCCATGTCGTGCTGACCTTGCCGACAAGGTTGCCGCTTGTATATGCCGCCATGTGTCGTGATGCTCAAAAGCATTTATTGCCGTACGTCACCATTGATTTGTAACAAGTTGCTGCAAAGCCTTGTGTGCGCCCGCTGGCATCCTAATGTGTTGAAATAGCATCGTTGCCAAGCCAACCAGCAGCTTGATTGATATTTAACAATCAGGAAGTTTGCGCGAGGCGCAGATGCCGCGTGTTTGGGCTAGTATATTGTCTTATATGCAATTCATTTTGGTGGATTGCAGTGCTGTTTACTCACGCGGCAAGTTGCGTACGTTGGCTGGGCGTGGCTGTGCGAGTCCTGTGCGGGCAGTGCGATAAGGAGGAAGGGCGGGGGAAGGCTGAATCAGTGGGCAAGACGTTTATTTAAACACTCTAAGCCAGCCTTAAGTTCGTATCGGCATTATTTTCTACATTCACCAGACGAGGAAAAATCATGGCACATCATGCATTAGCATCGCAAGAGAGTTACAACCCGAACCACCTGCTGGATATTCTGCTGAGCAAGATGCAGCTGAAGAACGATGCAGCCCTGTCGCGTCTGCTTGAAGTGGCGCCACCGGTCATCAGCAAGATCCGCCACCACCGCTTGCCGGTTGGCGCCTCGCTGCTGATCCGCATGCACGAAGTAACGGGCATGAGCATCCGCGACCTGCGCGACTTGATGGGCGACCGCCGCACCAAGTACCGTCTGTCCGACGCCCAGGGCCGTCCAAAAGCGGAAGACCGCGGCGATGCGCAAGAATCGAATTACGCGCACTGATGTGGCGGTTGTACGCTGACTGTGCCGCTTGCGTAGCTGCTGGCGGCAACAGGCTGGCGTGGACCGGGCAGCATGGACGTACCGTCATACCCCTAACGGCTTTCGCTTCGCAGCGAGGGCCGTTTGCGTTTGCGGCATTGTGAGGATATTGCTTAGCTCAGCAGTGCCGAGGTGATTTCGTCGTAGCGCAGCTCCGTTTCGCGGAACAGCTGCAGATACGCGTCTTCGCCCAGGCCCAGCGCATCCCAGGCCACCGGCGAGACGCGCGGCACCATATCGTCGCCCGCCTGCGCCAGGTCGAGCGCGCAAACAATCGCGTTGGCCACGTGGATCAGCGATGCGAGAAAGCCTGCCCCGGGCGTTTCCGGCTGCAGATAGTTGCCCAGCGCCAGGCGCATGGTGTCGGAAAAATTCCAGTGTTCGGCCAGGGCCACGCCCGCCTGCACGTGGTCCACGCCGAGCACGGCCTGCTCCGCTTCGAGCAGGCTGCAATCGTGCGCGGCCTGGTGCGCGATGGCTTGCGCGTAGTGCGCGGGAAAGCTGCTGACCAGCACCAGGCGGCCGATGTTGTGCAGCAAGCCGGCCGTGAACGCGTAATCCTGGTTGAAACGGATCTGTCGCGCCAGCACCTTGGCGCAGGCGGCCGTCGCCACCGAATGACGCCAGAAGGCCTTGTCGTCGAAACCGGGGCAGCGTCCTTCCGGAAAGCAACCGGTGATGGCGGCCGACGTGATCAGGCTGCGCGTCGTCTGGAAGCCCAGGTAGGTGATCGCCTGCTGGATGGTGGTGGCCTTCACTTGCAAGCCATAGTGGGACGAGTTGGCCAGGCGCAGGGTTTTCGCCGTCAATGCCTGGTCGTACGACACTTTTTTGGCCAGCACGGAAATATCGACATCTTCCTGGTCGATGCTGTTGAGCAACTCCATGACGACGGCGGGCAAGGATGGCAAGTCATCGAGGTGGGCGACGATATCGTCGAGCGTCAGCTGCGTGCTCATGCGGACTCTCCCGTGCCCAGGCGGTACGCCGTGACATAGCTGCGCAGCAAGGTGGTGGCCGCGTCCAAGGGATCGTCGGGATCATGCTTGCGGAACAGGTAGGCCAGCCGTTCGCTGTCGGCCGCCTGCTGCGCGGCGATGGCTTCCGGAGTAGGGGGCGGCGCCTGGATCGGCAGCATGTCGATGTTGTGGCGGGGCATCAGGGCCAGCATGTTTTCCGTCAATACGGCGCCTTGCGGCAACAGCACTTGTCCATGCGCATCGAGCAAGACATCCGACAAGATCATGCCGGGACGAACTTGTTCCAGGGGTAGATGTTGATGCGTGACCGCCATGACGACTCCTTAGATGATTGCGGGATATTACCATTGCCATGCCGCAATGTCTCAACCTGCATCAAAGTCCCTATCGAAAGTGGAAATACTGTAAATCTTGCCAATAAGCATGTCATACCGTACATTTGATTCAGGCCCTTGTATTGCTGACGTATCTGCGCCCGCGCCGCGGGCCGGCGGCAGGCCTGGCCCGGGGAGTGTTGATTGATGGCGAGTATCCAAGTCCGGCTGACCCTGCTTTTTGTCGTGATCGTCACCTTGGTGCTGGGCATTTCCGGCAGCTATACCCAATATACACTGAGCCAGGAACTCGAATCGGGCAGCGCGCGCCTGCGCAGCGGCGTGCTCACGCGCTTGCAGACGAGCTTGCCTTCGGCACTGTGGGACCTCGACAAATCCAAGGTCGACAGCATCGTCGCGGCTGAAATGCTGCCGCCGGAACTGGTTGGCATCCGCGTCTACGACGCCTCGGTCGGCCTGTTCGCGGGCGAGGTGCGCGACGCGGGCGGCACCCTGGTGCCTTTGAGCGCCGACGTGGCCATGGGCGGCACGCCTGTCGAGGCGCCGCTGGTGTTCCGCGACGCCGTGGCGGCGGCCACGGGCGGCAAGCCGGTGATCGTCGGCAAGGTCATCGTCAATTTCAGCCGCGCGCAGATCGATGCGGCCCTGCATGCCGAAGTGCGGCGCAAGGTGCTGGAAGTGTTGCTGCTTGACATCATCCTCGTGGGCGCCCTGGCGCTGAGCCTGCGCATCGTCTTCGAACCGCTGAAACAGTTGCGCGACGGCTTGTTCGACCTGGCCACGCGCGGCAGCGACGAGGTCGAAGAGCTGCCGGAAAATCGGCGCGACGAACTGGGCGACGTGATCCGCGGCTTCAATGCCGTGCAGCGCAAGCTCAAGTCCATCATCGAGGGCAGCCGCGAGGCGGAAGACATGGCGCGCCGTTCGCAGCAGGCAACGGCGCAGGCCATGGACGAGCTGCGCCGCACGCAGGAATCGTTGCTGCAATCGGAGCGCCTGGCCTCGCTGGGCAGCCTGGTGGCCGGCGTGGCGCATGAAATCAACACCCCGGTCGGCATCGCGCTGACCAGCGCCTCGGTGCTGAAGGAAGCTACCGATGACATCAGCGCGGCCGTGGCCGGCGGCAGCGTGAAGAAGACCGACATCGTGCGCTACCTGGAAACGGCCGGCGAAAGCGCGCGGCTGATCATGAACAATGCCTACCGCGCCGCCCATCTGATCCACAGCTTCAAACAGATCGCCGTCGACCAGGTCAGCGAGGCGCGCCGTTTGTTCGAATTGCGCGACTATATCGGCGAGGTGATCTCGAGCCTGCAGCCGACCCTGAAAAAGACGCGCATCAGCATCGATATCGACTGCCCGCCAGACATCATGCTCGACAGCTATCCGGGCGCGCTGGCGCAGGTACTGACCAACCTGGTGTTGAACTGCGTCGAGCACGCGTTTGATGCGGACACGGCCGGCAACATCCATATCGGCGTGCACCGCGATGGCGACGCGATCGCCATGCAGGTGCGCGACAACGGCCGCGGCATCGCACCCGACATGCTCGACCGCGTGTTCGATCCGTTTGTCACCACGCGGCGCGGGCAGGGCGGCACGGGACTGGGCTTGAATATCGTGTTCAACTTGATTGCCAAGCAGTTTGGCGGCACCATCACGGTCAGCAGCACCTTGGGGCAGGGTGCGGCGTTCCTGCTGCGCCTGCCCACGGTGACGCCGTTGCCGGAAAGCACCAACAGCCAGGCATAGGCAAGGAGACAGCATGGCACAGATAGAAAACAGTCAGCAAGTGGCGCTGTTGCGCGGGATTAATGTGGGCCGCGCCAAGCGCGTGGCCATGGCCGACCTGCGCAAGCTGCTGGGCGACCTGGGTTTTGCGCAGGTGCGCACCGTGCTCAACAGCGGAAACGTCGTGTATGACGGCGGCAAGGTGGCGCCGGCCGAGGCCGCTGCCCGCATCGAGGAAGCGCTGGTGCTGAAACTGGGCGTGGCGGCCAGGGTGACGGTGCTGTCGGCCAGCCAGTTTGCCGAGCTGGTCGAACAAAACACCTTGGCGCCGGCGGCCGATGCGGCCCGTCTGCTGACCCTGGTGCTGAACAATCCGGCCGACATCCAGCGTCTGGCGCCGCTCGTGCAGCAGTCGTGGCAGCCCGAAGCGCTGGCGCTGGGGCGCTGGGCCGCATATGCGTGGTGTCCCGATGGCGTGCTGGCCAGCAAGGTGGTGGCGGCGCTGGGCGTGCTGCTGGGCGACGGCGTCACCTCGCGCAACTGGGCCACCATGCAAAAACTGCATGCGCTGCTGAGCGAACCCGATGCGCCAGCCACCTCTTCATTTTCCAAGGAGCACTGATGCCTTCCATTACCGGTACCTTCGACGTCACCATCACCCCGGAAACCTTGTCGGACACGGCCGCGCAATCGGGACTGGGACGCTTGTCGCTCGACAAGCGCTACCACGGCGCGCTCGAGGCCAGCGCGCAGGGCGAGATGCTGAGCGCGCGCGCCAGCGTGAGCGGCTCGGCAGGCTATGTGGCATTGGAGCGGGTGGAGGGTACTCTGGACGGACGCCGCGGCAGTTTTTATTTGCAGCACAGCGGCACGATGACGCGCGGCGCGCCCGCCTTGTCGGTGACGGTGGTGCCCGATACGGGGACGGAGCAGTTGCAAGGACTCAGGGGCAGCCTGGCCATCCGCATCGAGGACGGCAAGCATTATTATGATTTTACGTATGACATTGTTGAGGCGCAATGAACTGGGATATCGTCAAGGGTGTCCTGATTGTCCTCGTCGCCATCAGCGTGGTGGTGACGGCCTTCGTGCTTATTTCCGCCTCGGGCCCGGACAAGGCGGGCTGCATCGCGCGGGCCCTGAAGTCCGGCATTCCGGTGGGGAACATCGAACGGGTCTGCCGCCTGCTCGACAAATGATGGCGCCATAACAAAACATTCCGCACCAGGCGGAATGTTCTTCAGCAGCACCTTGCCAGTGCAGGCGCCGTCAGTTATCGAATTTTTCCTGTTTTTCGCCGTGCAGGCTCAAGGCCACCAGGCCCAATCCCACCAGCAACATCGAGTACATGCTCGCTTCAGGCACGGGGGCCGGTACGTTGGCTTGCTGTGCGGGTGCGGCCGTCATGGGCCTCGGCGGCGCCAGGGCCACATGGCGCGCGCCACTGGTGCTCCAGTGCGGTGCCGCCGTCGCGCTGCTGCTGGCCAGCAGGCGTGCATACGGCAAGTCCGGCGTTTCCCAGCCGGGATTATTATTCAAGCTGATGCTTTCATCGATCATCACGCGTTCGCCGGCTTCGTGCAGCTTGCCGGCTGTCGTGTCGCTGACTGCCGCCATGCTCCATGTGCTGGCCGACAGCGCCAGCAAGGCCATGCATAGCGACTGATAGATTCTCATCGTGCTCTCCCTGTTGTTCACCGCGCGGCGCAGCCGAAACCGGCTAGCGCATGGACGGACAATTCGCCTGTACGGGGGCGTATCATGGTTTTTCTGCTGTTCTCCCATTACAGCATAGATCGTGACAATTTTGATACGCTTATTTCCTCTTTATTACGAATATTTGTCATTTTGATAGCGTAAACGTGATCGCTGCCGCACACTTTGCATAAGCACGCTATCGACGAAAAAACACTGTTGTTTTTTTGTGCGAATCGTCAGCACGAAAACAATATATTGATTAGTATATTGTTTATCGCACGCTATTCAACATGACCGCCTGTGGGAGGGCAAGATGGAGACAGTCGCAACACAACACGCCGAATACAACCTCGACGCCATGCGTGGCTCGGCCTACAAGGCCAGCTCGCTGCTCAAGGCCATGGGCAATGCCGACCGGTTGATGCTGCTGTGCCAGCTGTCGCAGGGCGAGCATTGCGTCAGCGACCTCGAGCAAAAAGTGGGCATCGGCCAGCCGACCCTGTCGCAGCAGCTGGGCGTGCTGCGCGAAGAGATGCTGGTGGCCACGCGGCGCGATGGCAAGCAGATTTATTACCGCGTCGCCAGCGCGCCCGTGCTGGCCGTGCTGCAAGTGCTGTACGCGCAATTTTGCGCGCCGCGCGCCCCGTTCAACGACGAAGCGGACTGAACCCTGCCATGACGATAGACTGGCAGCACTTCACGCCGTGGGCCTCGCTGGCCGGCGGCATGCTGATCGGCCTGGCGGCTGCGCTATTGATCCTGTTCAATGGCCGCATCGCCGGCATCAGCGGCATCGTCGGCGGCTTGCTGCGTCCGCATAGCGGCGACCTGGGCTGGCGCATCGCCTTTCTTGCCGGCCTGATCGGCACGCCCTTGCTGTACCAGCTGTGGCAAGCCTTGCCGCCTGTGCAGATCGACGCGGGCACGCCCGCCCTGATCGTGGCGGGCTTGCTGGTGGGCGTGGGTGTGCGTTATGGCGCCGGCTGCACCAGCGGTCACGGCGTGTGCGGGCTGTCGCGCCTGTCTCCGCGTTCGCTGGCGGCCACTTGCGCTTTCATGGCGGCCGGCTTCCTCACCGTCTATCTGTTGCGCCACCTATGAACAAACTGATTCTTTCCCTGTTAAGCGGCCTCGTCTTTGGCTTGGGCCTGATCGTCTCCGGCATGTCCAATCCAGCCAAGGTGCTCGCTTTCCTCGACCTGGCCGGCGCCTGGGATCCGTCGCTGGCGCTGGTGATGGGCGGCGCCATCGGCGTGGCCTTGCCCGCCTTCTGGCTGGCGCGGCGGCGCACCAGGTCGCTGCTGGGCGAAGCCATGCAGTTGCCGACATCGCGGCGCATCGACCGGCGCTTGCTGCTGGGCAGCCTGGCCTTTGGCGCGGGCTGGGGCATCGCCGGTTTCTGTCCCGGTCCCGCCCTCGTGTCGCTGCTGGCGGGCCAGCCGAAGGCGTGGATGTTTGCCGGCGCCATGCTGGCAGGCATGGCCGTGTTTGAAGTGCTGGAGCGCCGCAAGCTGCCTGCGCCGGCCTGAGACGGTACAATCTGGCGCATCGCCACTTTGGATACCGCTTACATGACCACCGTGATTTTCCGTGCCGGCGCGCGCGCCGCCCTGCTGTGCAGCGTGCTGGCGCTGGCCGCCTGCGGCAGCCTGCTGAAGAAGGAAGCGCCGCCCGCTCCCATGCCTGTGGCCGACGCCTTGCCCAATCCGCAAGTGCTGCTGCTTGGTGAAGTCCCTGACAATGCGCAAGGCCAGCGCCTGCGGGGCGAGGAATTGCGCCGCCGCCTGGCGGCCGGCTGGCGTCCCGTGATCGTCATGGAGCAGTTCGACCGCGAAAATCAGGACTTGCTGACGCGCGCCGCGCGCGAATGCGCCGACCCCGATTGCATCATCCGCGTGATGGAACAGCCGCGCTGGGACTGGAGCGTGTACCGTCCCGTGCTGGACCTCGTCATCAGCTACCAGCTGACCCTGGTCGCCGGCAATTTGTCGCCGGCCGATGCCTCGCGCATCGTGCGCGACGGCATCCAGTGGTCGATGCCGCCCGCCATGGTGGCCACGTACCTGGCCGCGCCCGTGCCGGCCGATATCCTGGAAGGGCAAAAGAAGGAAGTGCAGGCGGCCCGCTGCAATATGCTGCCCGACATGATGGTGGGTGGCGTCGTCAACGCGCAAGTGGCGCGCGATATCTGGATGGCCAAGCTGATCCGCGACCAGGCGCCGCGCGACGTGGTGCTGATCGCCGGCAATGAACATGTGCGCAAGGATATCGGTGTGCCCCGCTGGCTGAAGCTGGCCGACCCGCAACTGAACGTGCGCAGCATCGGCTACCTGGAGCAGGGGACCACCGGCTACAAGGGCACGTTCGACCTGACGCAAACAATGCCGGCGCAGCCGCGCCCGGATCCTTGCGCCAAGTTCAAGAAATAAGGTTCAAGAAATAAGCCTACTGCTGCACCCGCACCAGAGCGCTGACCCGGCTTGCCGTATCGAGCAGTTTCGGCAAGCTGTGTTCCAGCAGATGCGCCACGGACGGCCCCGCCGTCTGGCCGCTGACGTTGATCGCCGCCACCACCTTGCCGGCCCGGTCGAACACGGGCGCGGCCAGGGCGATCAAGCCCTGTTCCAGCTCTTCCTGCACCAGGCACCAGCCCTGGCGCCGCACTTGCGCAATCTCTTCCATCAAGACGTCGATATCGACCTTGGTCGCCGGCGTGATTTTCAGCAGCGCCATCTTCGACAGCCGTTCGCGCAGCACGTCCGGCGTCAGGCCCGATAGCAACACTCTGCCCATCGAGGTGCAGTAGGCGGGCAGGCGGCTGCCGATGCCCAGGTTGATCGACATGGTGCGGTGCGCAGACAGGCGCACGACATACACGATGTCGTCGCCGTCGAGCACTGTGGCCGAGCACGACTGGCGCAAGGTCTGCATCAATTCTTCCAGCAGCGGTTGCGCCTGCGTCCACACGGGCAGCGACGACAGGTAGGCGTAGCCGAGGTCGAGCACCTTGGGCGTCAAACGGAACAGCCGCCCATCCGCTTCCACGTAACCGAGATGCAACAAGGTGAGCAGGATGCGCCGCGCGCCGGCGCGCGTCAGCTGCGCCCGTTCCGCCACTTCGCTCAAGGTCTGCTGCGGCGCGTCCGCGCCAAAGCTGCGCAGCACGGCCAGGCCCCGCGCGAACGATTGCACATAGCTGTCGCCGGGACGCGGCGCGCCGTCGGCATCGGCGGTTTCTTCGGCGGAAAGGGAGGTGCTGCTGCGTGCGGTCATGGCAATTCCAATTGGTCAAGGTGGCAATTATAGCCATGGCGCTGGCGAAAACGGCAAATTGACAAGCGCCCCGATCAGGCATATTCTCACGAATAAGTTCTAAATACGAATATTTGTTCGTTATGCGAACAGATGGCCGATAGGTTTGATTGGGAGGAGACCGCAATGATCGACAAACTGCGTTCCAGCGTGCTTGATGCGCTGGCCGATATCCACGATGGCGCCACCGTCATGATTGGCGGCTTTGGCGGCGCGGGCCAGCCGGCCGAGCTGATCGACGGCTTGATCGCCCAGGGAGCGCGCGACCTCGTCATCGTCAACAACAATGCGGGCAATGGCGACACGGGCCTGGCGGCCCTGCTGAAAAACGGGCAAGTGCGCAAGATCATCTGTTCGTTCCCGCGCCAGGCCGATTCCCACGTGTTCGACGCGCTGTACCGCGCGGGCAAGCTGGAACTGGAACTGGTGCCGCAGGGGAACCTGGCCGAGCGCATCCGCGCCGCCGGCGCCGGCATCGGCGGCTTTTTCACGCCTACCGGTTATGGCACGGACTTGGCCAAGGGCAAGGAAACGCGCGAGATCGATGGCCGCATGTATGTGTTCGAGTCGCCGATCCACGCCGATTTCGCGCTGATCAAGGCGGAGCAGGGCGACCGCTGGGGCAACCTGACTTACCGCAAGACGGCGCGCAACTTCGGCCCGATCATGGCCATGGCCGCCAAGGTCAGCATTGCTTCCGTGCATGAAATTGCCGAGCTGGGCAGCATCGACCCCGAGCACGTCATCACGCCGGGCCTGTTCGTGCAGCGCATCGTGCAAGTGCCGCGCACTGCCACCGGCCCCGCCGGCTTCAAAGCAGCCTGAGGAGTATCAAATGAACAAATGGAATCGAGACCAGATGGCGGCCCGTGTGGCGGCCGACATCCATGAAGGCAGTGTCGTCAACCTCGGTATCGGCTTGCCGACCCTGGTGGCGAACCACTTGCCGGCTGGCGCGGACATCATCCTGCACAGCGAAAACGGCGTGATCGGCATGGGCCCCGCACCGGCGCCCGGCGAGGAAGACTACGACTTGATCAACGCGGGCAAGCAGCCCGTCACCCTGCTGCCCGGCGGCAGCTATTTCCACCATGCCGACAGTTTCGCCATGATGCGCGGCGGCCACCTCGACATCTGCGTGCTGGGCGCGTTTCAAGTGTCCGCCACGGGCGATCTGGCCAACTGGCACACGGGCGCGCCCGACGCCATTCCCGCCGTGGGCGGGGCCATGGACCTGGCCATCGGCGCGAAAAAAACCTGGGTCATGATGGAATTGCTGACCAAGACCGGTGAAAGCAAGCTGGTGCAGGCCTGCACCTATCCGCTCACGGGTATCGGCTGCGTCAGCCGCATCTATAGCGACCTGGCCGTGCTCGATTTGTCGCCCAACGGGGCCGTGGTGGTCGAACTGGTCGATGGCCTGAGTTTTGAACAGCTGCAAGCGTTGACGGCCGTGCCGCTGACGGACGGACGTTAATTCAGTATCAATACGCAAACCACTTTCTTGGAGGAAAGAACATGACCCACGCTTATATCTGCGACGCCCAGCGCACGCCGTTTGGCCGCTACGGCGGCGGCCTGTCCGGCGTGCGCGCCGACGACCTGGGCGCCGTGCCCATCCGTGCCTTGATGGCGCGCAATCCCGACGTGGACTGGACTGCCGTTACCGACGTGCTGTACGGCTGCGCCAACCAGGCGGGCGAGGACAACCGCAACGTGGCGCGCATGGCCGCCCTGCTGGCCGGCTTGCCCGACAGTGTGCCGGGCGCCACCCTGAACCGCCTGTGCGGCTCGGGCCTGGACGCCATCGGCAGCGCCGCGCGCTTCATCAAGAGCGGCGAAACGGGTTTGCTGATCGCCGGCGGCGTGGAAAGCATGAGCCGCGCACCATTCGTCATGGGCAAGGCCGACAGCGCTTTTTCGCGCGGCATGAAAATGGAAGACACGACCATCGGCTGGCGCTTCATCAATCCGTTGATGAAGGCGCAGTACGGTGTCGATTCGATGCCGGAAACGGCGGAAAACGTGGCGTCCGACTTCGGTATCAGCCGCGCGGACCAGGATGCGTTCGCGCTGGCCAGCCAGGTCAAGGCCCTGGCGGCGCAGCAGGCGGGCGTGTTCGACAGTGAAATCTGTCCCGTCAGCATCGCGCAAAAGAAAGGCGATCCCATCGTCGTTGTCCGTGACGAGCACCCGCGCGCCACCACGCTGGACACCCTGGCCAAATTGAAGCCTGTCGTGCGCGCGGACGGCACGATTACCGCCGGCAACGCCTCGGGCGTCAACGATGGCGCGGCGGCGCTGCTGCTGGCCGACGAGGCGAACGCGGCCCGTTTTGGCCTGACACCGCGGGCCCGTGTCGTGGCCATGGCGACGGCCGGCGTGGCGCCGCGCATCATGGGCATCGGCCCCGCGCCCGCCACCCTGAAAGTGCTGGCCATGACGGGTTTGACCCTGGCCGACTTCGACGTCATCGAACTGAACGAAGCATTTGCCGCCCAGGGCCTGGCCGTGCTGCGCCAGCTGGGTTTACCCGACGACGATGCGCGCGTCAATCCGAACGGCGGCGCCATCGCCCTCGGCCACCCGCTGGGTGCCTCCGGTGCGCGCCTGGCCATGACGGCCGTCAACCAGCTACACCGCACGGGCGGCCGCTATGCGCTCTGCACCATGTGCATCGGCGTGGGGCAGGGTATTGCATTGGTGCTGGAACGGGTCTGATTCCACACGCCCGCAGGCGAAAAAAAGTTACCGGCGATACGTATTAACGCGTATGCCGGGCGGCTTTTTGACTCTGATCAAGGGCGTATGATGCAAAACCAGCCCGGGCAACCGGGCTGGCGTTGGCTTTTTCACACGAACAAAAAGACTGATATGACATCCCACGATACTCCGCATGACGTTGCGCAGCTGACTTCCCAGCAGCGCATCAAGGCCATCATTGGCGCTTCCTCCGGTAACCTGGTCGAATGGTTCGACTTCTACATTTACTCGTTCTGCGCGCTGTACTTCTCGCACGCCTTCTTCCCCTCCGGTAACCCGACGACGCAGCTGCTGCAGACGGCAGGCATCTTCGCCGCCGGCTTCCTCATGCGTCCCGTGGGGGGCTGGCTGTTCGGCCGCATCGCCGACAAATACGGCCGCCGCCAGTCGATGATGATTTCCGTGCTGATGATGTGCGGCGGTTCCCTGATGATCGCCGTGCTGCCGACCTATGAAACCATCGGCGCCTTCGCCCCGTTCCTGCTGCTCGTGGCGCGTCTGTTCCAGGGCCTGTCCGTGGGCGGCGAATACGGTACCAGCGCCACTTACATGAGCGAAGTGTCGGAATCGGGCAAGCGCGGCTTCTTCGCCTCGTTCCAGTACGTGACCCTGATCGGCGGCCAGCTGCTGGCCTTGCTGGTGCTGGTGGTCTTGCAGCAACTGCTGACCCTGGAAGAGCTGCGTGCCTGGGGCTGGCGCATTCCGTTCGTCTTCGGCGCCCTGGCGGCCCTCGTGTCGCTGAACCTGCGTAAATCCCTGACGGAAACGACTACCGCCAGCGAGCGCAAGGACAAGGATGCGGGCAGCTTGCGCGGCTTGCTCAAGCACAAGCGCGCCTTTATCACGGTGCTGGGCTTTACGGCCGGCGGCTCGCTCGTGTTCTACACGTTTACCACCTACATGCAGAAATACCTGGTCAACACGGCCGGCATGGATACCAAGACGGCCAGCGCCGTCATGACCTGCGCTCTGCTCGTCTACATGATTCTGCAACCGGTGTTCGGCGCCTTGTCCGACCGCATCGGCCGCCGTACCTCGATGCTGTTCTTCGGCGGCCTGGCCACCCTGTGCGTGCTGCCCATCATGCATGCCCTGAAAGACATCACCAGCCCGTACGCGGCGTTTGGCCTGATCATCATCGCCTTGGCCATCATCAGCTTCTACACGTCGATCAGCGGCTTGATCAAGGCGGAAATGTTCCCCGTCGAAGTGCGCGCGCTGGGCGTGGGCCTGTCGTATGCGGTCGCCAACGCCATGTTCGGCGGTTCGGCCGAGTACGTGGCGCTGCAGTTCAAGGCCTGGCACGTGGAAGAGTATTTCTATTGGTACGTGACCGTCATGTGCCTGATTTCCTTCATCGTCGCCATCCGCATGCCGGACCCGAGCCGCTCGGGACTGCTGAAGTAAGCTTGCCGTAAAATGGGGGACACTGCGGTGTCCCTTTTTCATCACCGCCTTTTTATCGTGCCGATCAGGAGTTTTCATGTCGTATGTCATTCCCGCACCGATCCAGCCCAGCGTTCCCGTCACGGGCAGCGCCGACAGCTTTCCCGTCCACCGCATCTATTGCGTGGGCCGCAACTACGTCGACCACGCCAAGGAAATGGGCCACACGGGCCGCGAGGCGCCGTTTTTCTTCATGAAACCAAACGATGCCGTGCTGCCCGTGCCTGCGGGCACGACGGGTGAACTGCCGTACCCGGCGCAGACGCAGGATTTCCAGCACGAGATGGAACTGGTGGTGGCCATCGGCAAGGGCGGCAGCGATATCGGCGTGGCCGACGCGCTGAGCCACGTGTGGGGCTATGCGATCGGCCTGGACATGACGCGCCGCGACGTGCAGGGCGCAGCGAAAAAACTGGGCCGCCCGTGGGACACGGGCAAGGCCTTCGAGCACTCGGCGCCCATCGGCCCCATCACCCCGGCCGCGCAGGCGGGTGACATTGGCCATGCCGCCATCACCCTGCACGTGAACGGCGAGCTGCGCCAGGCGAGCACCATCGACATGCTGATCTGGAACGTGGCCGAAACCATCGCCGACCTGTCGACCTATTTCACTTTGCAGCCGGGTGATTTGATCTACACGGGTACGCCGGCCGGTGTGGCGGCCGTGCAGCGCGGCGACGAGCTGGTGGGCGCCATCGATGGCCTGGGCACCTTGCGCGTGAAAGTGGTCTAAGTTCTCAAGGAGACGCACATGATGAACGACACGTATTCCGTAGCCCAACCGACGCGCGCCGAGATCGACGCCTTGACCGGGCCGGCCCTGCTGGAATTCGGCACGGGCTGGTGCGGCCACTGCCGCGCCACCCAGGCGCCGCTGGCCGCCGCGTTTGCGCAGCACCCTGGCGTGCCGCATATCCGCGTGGAAGACGGTCCCGGCCGCGTCCTGGGGCGCGCGTTCCGGGTGAAGCTGTGGCCGACCCTGGTTTTTTTGAAGGATGGCCAGGAAGTGGCGCGCCTCGTGCGCCCGCTCGACAGTGCGGACATCTCCAGGGCGTTTGCCCTGATTGCGGCATAACTTGGGGTCAGACCCGCCGGGTCTGACCCCGGCAGTTGTCCACAACTTCTTGCCGCACCGCACCACTGCGCGTATCATAAGCCGCTTACAGCAAGATCAACCGCATCCTGAGTGATGCAGCGCGATGATCGCCGGCCCGCTCCACCCGGAGGGGCCGCAGGCAAGGACTCACCACAAATGACCGATGCCGCGATGCCGACGCGCGGGTCTGGTACGGAATGCCTGGCGATACGCCGGGCCTGATACACGTCGCCCACCCCCTGACGCCTTTCCTGCCGTGCCCCGGGTAACCGGATGGCGCACGACCGTTGTTTCTCTAAATCAGCACTGATCGCGGCGCGATAGCGCGCGTTGGTACACCGTTGTCTGCCGTTAACAACGGCGTGTTGCGGGGTGAAATTTGTTTGCGAATTTAATAGCAAATTCGCAGCAATTACGCCCGAGCACAGCTATGATATGTGAACCGCGCGCCTAGACAACGTGCTGTGCTGCTGCCTGAAAAAACATCCAGAGAATGGCCTTTAGACACCCTCCCCAAGGAGCGCAGTAAATGAGCACCCCCCCCAAGAAAAATTCCCCCGGCACGGTGCTGTTCGCCAGCCTGATCGGCACCACCATCGAGTTCTTCGACTTTTATATCTACGCCACCGCCGCCGTGCTGGTGTTCCCGAAACTGTTCTTCCCCGCCGGCGATCCGTCGGCCGCCGTGCTGCAGTCGCTGGCCACGTTCGCCATCGCCTTCTTCGCCCGCCCCATCGGTTCGGCCGTGTTCGGCCACTTCGGCGACCGCATCGGCCGCAAGGCCACTCTCGTGGCGGCCTTGCTGACCATGGGTATCTCGACCGTCATCATCGGCTTGCTGCCGACGTATGCCGCCATCGGCACCCTGGCGCCGCTGCTGCTGGCGCTGTGCCGTTTCGGCCAGGGCCTGGGCCTGGGCGGCGAGTGGGGCGGCGCGGTGCTGCTGGCCACGGAAAACGCGCCACCGGGCAAACGCGCCTGGTACGGCATGTTCCCGCAGCTGGGTGCGCCGATCGGCTTCTTCCTGTCGGGCGGTATCTTCCTGCTGCTGAGCGAAACCATGACCGATGAACAGTTCTTCAGCTACGGCTGGCGCATCCCGTTCCTGGCCAGCGCGCTGCTGGTCATCGTCGGCCTGTACGTGCGTCTGAAGATCACGGAAACGCCGGACTTCCAGAAAGTCATCGACAAGAACGAAGTCGTCAAACTGCCGGTCGCCACCGTGTTCCGCCAGCATGGCCGCATGCTGTTCCTGGGCACCATCATCGCCCTGGCCACCTTCGTGCTGTTCTACCTGATGACGGTGTTCGCGCTGAGCTGGGGCACGACCAAACTGGGCTTCACGCGCAAGGAATTCCTCATCGTGCAGCTGTTTGCCGTGCTGTTCTTCGCGCTGACGATTCCATTCTCGGCCGTGCTGGCCGACCGCCGTGGCCGCCGTGCCACCCTGATCTGGGTCTCCGTCGCCATCGCCATCTTCGGCCTGGTGCTCGCGCCGATGTTCGGTTCGGGCGTGACCTGGGAAGTGACCGTCTTCATGGCCGTCGGCCTGGGCCTGATGGGCATGACCTACGGACCGCTGGGTACAATGTTGTCCGAGCTCTTCCCGCCGGAAGTGCGCTACACGGGCGCCTCGCTGACGTTCAACCTGGCCGGCATCCTCGGTGCCTCGCTGGCGCCGTACATCGCCACCTGGCTGGCCACCAACTACGGCTTGCAATACGTGGGCTATTACCTGTCGCTGGCGGCCGTGCTGACCTTGGGCGCGCTGCTGATGGTGGGCAAGCCGCGCGCGGGCAAGGAAGCCTGGCAGTAACTGCTTGCTACACGATGGTCGAAAGCCGCCAGCTGCCCAGCTGGCGGCTTTTTTTATTTCGCCGCCACGTGGCCGTAGCAGGCTTTCAGTCCCGCATAGTCGTAGAAGACGCTGCCGGGCGCGATGCGCGCGCCGTCGCAAGCGGCCTGGAAATCGGTTTCCTTTTCGTTGTACAGCAGGCGCACGATCAGCTGTCCTGCGCCGTTGCGGTACACATCCCACTGCATATTGGCCGCCAGCGGCGAGATGCTCTGGCCGCGCCATCGAGTGCCGTCATGGCTGTCGCCGGCCGATGCCGGCAGCGGTGCCAGCGCCTCTTTCAAGCCCATGGCCGAAGCGAGCGGGATGATCATTTCGGCGTGCGTGAAGCGCAGCTTGGCCGCGTGGCGTAAATCCCCCTTGGCCAGCGCATCGACTTCCTTGAAAAAATCGTCGCGCAAGGCCAGCGCGAAGCGCCAGGTCACGCCTGCGCTGGTCGTGCTGCCCGGTCCTTTCTGGTAAAAATCCTCGTGGTCGGCGATATCGGCGTAGTAGCGCGCATCCTCGGCGGGCATGTAGCTGCTGAAATCGGCCGGCACTTCATGGCGCATGCCTGCGGCGATCGCATACAGTTCATATAGTTTTGTCGCGGCCGCATTCAGGCTGCGGATGACGGTCTTGCCGCTGCCCGTCATGGTGCGCGTGAGCTGGCCGTCCGCGCTGGTGAAGGTGTAGCTACCCGTGTCCGCATAGCTGGCGGCGCCGCGCTCGAGCTGGTCGAGGAAGGCGGGTGCGAACAGCCGTTCGAGCACGTGGCGCGCATGCGCGGCCGCCGCAGGCAGCCTGGCGGGGGCATCCATCAGCGCATGCAGCTGCTTGGTTCTCTCATAATACTGGTAGGCCTGGCTGGCGGCGTAGGTGGCGTAATACGGGCTGGCGCGATCAGCGACAAGATCCGTCCGCGGCGCCAGCTTGTGCGCGTACAGCAGGAAGCGGTTGACGCCATCCGCTTGCGGTACCGCCTTGCGTCCCTGCGGATACGGCGCCGGCGCGGGCGGCAGGTAGAGCAAGGGCGCCAGCGCGGGCGCGTGCTCGAGCAGTGACTGCGTGAAAAAACGGGCGCTGTCGCGCGCGCGGTCCACGCCGGAATCGATGGTGACGAGCTGGCGCGGCGCCGTCGCTGCGTCCTGGCCCACTTGCGCAAACAGGGCGGGCAGGCGCGCCAGCATGCGCACGGCCAGCTGCCGGTGTTCCTCGATGCCCGTCTGCGACAGATTGCCGTAGCCGGGTTTCTCGATGCCGGCCACGCCATAACCAAGCAGCGCGTTGGCCTTCATCAGGGCCAGGATGTCGGGACCCAGTTCGCGCCCCAACGGCGTGAGCGCATCCTGCGCGGCGGCCTGCTGCCACATCGCATACAGGGCCGCATCGCTCTTCATGCCGGTCAATCCGCGCGACCCGTGGCGCGCCACCAGTTGCGTGTAGATGGGCTGGAAGCCGGCCGGTGGCGCGGCATAGGTGGCCGGGTCCTGCTGCGGCGCATATGGCGTCTTGGTCTGGTAATGGCCTTCGGTGGCCAGGACGGGACTGGCGTACAGGGCAAGGGCCAGCGCAATGCTGGACAGGGGTAGCAGTAAGGGCATGGTTTTTTCGTGGTGAATATTTCTCGTACGCCAGCCTAGCACTGAACGAAAAAAAGCGGAAAAAAAGGCGGGCACGGCTGAATGCCGGCCCGCCTGTGCCGTCAGCGCAGCGCGTCAGCCTACCACTTCGGCGTGTACTTCAGGGTCAGCTGCACGTTGCGCGGGTCGCCGAAGTGGTTATTGCCGCCCGTGTCGTTATACGACGGGATCACGTAGCGCTTGTCGAACAGGTTGTTGACGTTGACGGCCAGCGACAGCTGCGGCGTGGCTTGCCAGGCCAGGCGCGCGTTCCACAGCGAGAAGCCGGCCACGTCGAACGAGCGGCCGAAGTCCAGCGTGTGGCTTTGCATGTTCACGCCGGCGCCGACGCTGAACTTGTTCCACTCGCCAGGCAAGGTATAGCCGGACCACAGGCGCAGCATGTGCTTCGGCGTCCACGTCGAGAAGACCTCGCCCTTGTTGTCCGGGTCGTCGAGGTAGGTCGTCGTCGTGTAGGCATAGCCGGCCGACAGCTGCAGGCCGCGCGCCACTTCGCCGGACACTTCCGCTTCCAGGCCCTGGCTGCGCACCTTGCCCGAGGCGCGCGAGCAGTACCAGCCGTCGCAGGCGAAACCGGCGGCGTAGTCGTTGACGGCGCGGTCCTTGTGCTCGTAGCGGAAGACGGCCAGCGAGGTGTTGACTTTGCCGTCCAGCAGTTCGCCCTTGACGCCAGCTTCATAGCTGTCGCCCGTGACCGGTTTCAGGACCTGGCCCGCCGCGTTGCGGTTCGTCTGCGGCTGGAACACGCCCGCATAGCTGGCGTAAGTGGACCATTGCGGCGTCAGCGCATACATCAGGGCCGCCGATGGCGTGAACTTGGCCGTGACCCTGGTGCTGTCCGCCGTGCCGCCCTTGGGGGCATACTCGAAGTCATACCAGCTGAAACGCCCGCCCAGCAGCGCTTTCAGGTTGCTGGTCAACTGGCCGTTCCAGGTGCCGTACAGGCCTTTCTGGCGCATGTCGTAGGTGCTGCTGGAGCTCACGCCGCGCGCGGCGATGGTGTCGAAGTCCTGCCATGGACGGTGGTGGTTGATATTGAAGATCTGCGCGCCTTGCGTCCAGGCGCGCGCATAGCGGTCGTCGGAGTGGAATTTCACATAGCTGGCGCCCATGACGACTTCCTGCGCGATGCCCAGGCCATCGAATTTGCCGCGCACGAAGGCGTCGATGCCGCGCTTCTGGTTCTTGAAATCGGTGGAGAAGTCGCCGTACATGGAACCGCTGCCATCGGCCTTGATGGTGCCGGCCATGCGCTGGTGGGTCGAATTGGTGCGTTCATTGACGCCCAGCGCGGCCGTCTTGAAGGTCCACCGGCTGTTGAAGTGGTGCTCGAGGTCCAGGTTGACGGTGGTCTGTTCCACCTTGCTGCGGTTCCAGTCGGCGCCCGTATAGGTCGAGCGGTGCAATCCCAGTTCGCTGCCGTCGGCGTAGCGCGCCAGGCCGATGAACATCGGGCGGCCGCGCCCATTGACGTTGCTCACGGCCAGGCCCACGGTGGTGGCGGGACCGAGGTCGTAGTCGAGCGCCGCATACACGGTGCGGTTCTTGCTCCAGACCTGGTCGATGAAGGAGTGGCTGTCGTCTTCATCGATGATGGCGCGTCCACGCAAAGTGCCTTCCGCATTCAGCGGCGTGCTGACGTCGAGCTGCGCGCCGTAATGGTCCCACGAACCGGCGCGGCCCGTGAGCGCGACCTGGCGCGTGGCCAGCGGGCGCTTGCGCACCAGGTTGACGGAGCCGCCCGGGCTGCCCGTGCCTTCGAGCAGGCTCGATGCGCCGCGCAGCACTTCCAGGCGATCGTAGATGACCATGTTTTCCTGGCCCCAGTTACCCAGCGCATAGGTGTTGCGGTCGATCGGCACGCCGTCGTACTGCCACTGGTCGATCTGGAAGCCGCGCGAGGTGATCACCACGCCCGCGCCCACGCCATGCACGCCGACCACGCCGGTGACGTTGTTGACGGCTTCGCGCAAGTCCGTGATGCCCTGGTCGTCCAGGCGCTGGCGCGTCAGCACGCTGACCGATTGCGGCATGTCCTTCATCGACTGCTCGCCCTTGCCGAGGGTGATCTTGCGCGCCGTGTAGGAGCCGCTGCCTTCCGTGGTGGCGCCTTGCTCGGCCTGGCCGACGATGGTAATCGACGGCATGGTGCGCTCGGCCGCCGAGGCGGCGCTTGCCGCTGCCGTGGGCGCGGATGCCGGCGCGGCCACCAGCACATAGCCGGTCGCCGTCTTGCCGATGGCGTAGCCGCTGCCGCGCAGCAGCACGGCAAAGCCGTCGTCGATGGCGTAGCTGCCCTGCAGGCCGGCCGTCTGCAGTCCCTGTACCTTGGCTGCGTCGATGACGATGGATACGCCCGCCTGCTGCGCATAGCGGTTCAGGGCGGCGGCCAGCGGACCGGCGGGGATGGCGTAGCTGGCGGTGGCAAGGCTGGCCTGCGCCTGGGCGGCTGCCTGGACGTGCATGCCGGCGCCAGCGAGCAGCAGGGCGGCCAGGGCCAGGGGATGGAGCCGCGTGCGCAGCGCGCGCGGCGAGGAAACGGTAAGGATACGAGCGGACATGGTGACAGCCTTTTTTGATTGATCTCAGCTGCCTTGACGCACGAGATGCGCAAAGTGGAACCGCGAACGCAAAAAATATTTACTTTTTGGCGGGGGCGTCCACCATCACCAGGTAGCGCGTCAGCATGCGGATGCGCAGCTGGGGGAAATTGTCGATCAGCAGCTGCAGCGCCTTGTCCGTGTCGTCCAGCGGCAGTACGGCCGCCACGCGGATGCCGGCGATCTGCGCGCGGTCGTAGTGCAGCTGGCCGTGACGGTGGCGCGCCAGCTCGTCGAGCACGTCGGCCAGCGGCAAGTCGTCGACCACCAGCTGGTGCGCGCGCCACGCTTGCTGCACGCTGGTCGCATCGATGCTGGTCAGTGGCCCGACGCCATCGTCGGTGATGCGCGTGCGCTGGCCCGCCTGCACCACGACGGCCCGATGCTGCGGCACCTGCGCCGATACTGTCGATTCGAGCATGCTCAGGATGGTGGCATCGTCTTCCCTGCGCACGGCAAAACGCGTGCCCAGCGCGCGGATCGCCGCCTGCTTGCTGTCGACGATGAAGGGGCGCTGCGCATCCTTGGCCACATCGACGAGGATGTCGCCAAGCACCAGCTCCACATGCCGTTCGCCCGCATTGAAGCGTACGTTGACGGCGCTGCCGCCGGCCAGGGTCAGGCGGCTGCCATCGGCCAGGGTGTGCGTCTGCCATTGTCCCGTGGGGCTGCGTAGGTCGGCCAGCAGGTAGGCGGGGCGCTCGCCGAGGACCAGCGCGCCGGTCAGCACCAGCACGGCCACGGCGCTGGCGGCGGCCAGCTGGCGCAGACGCTGGCGCTTGGGCGCGATGGCGGCCAGGGCGGCGCGCGCGGGGCGATGGTCGCCGCCGGCCGGCTCGCGCACGGCATGCAATTGGCGCAGCAGGTTTTCCATGCCGGCGGCCACTGTCGCGTGCAGTGGATCGGCCGCCTTCCACGCGGCGAAGCCGGCCCGCGCCATGTCGCGCTCGGCCGTGTCGTCGGCGCTCAGCTGCACGATCCAGCGGGCGGCCTGCTCGGCGGCGATATCGGTGCGCGTGCCGCTCATGCCGCCATGGCCGGGCAGGCGTGGCGGCAGGCCAGCAAGGCTTGCACCAGGTATTTTTGCACCATGCGCGTGGAGACGTTCAGCTGCGCGGCGACGGCGGCCTGCGGCTGCTCTTCCAGGTAGTGCAGCAAAAAGGCCTCGCGCGCCTTGGCGGATACTCCGTCCAGCGCCGTGGCGATCTGCCCGAGCGCCTGTACGGCCATCAGGATCTCGTCCGGCGAGGGCGCACCGGGCAGGCTGTCGGCCAGCAGGGCCAGTTCCGCCAGGTAGCTGCGTTCGAGTACTTGCCGGCGCGCGCGGTCGAGCAGCAAGCGCTTGGCCGTCGTCGACAGATAGGCACGCGGCTCGCGCATGCCGAACAGGGCGTCGCGCGAGGCGATGATGCGTAAAAAAGTGTCTTGCGCCACGTCGGCCGCGCCATGCGGGCAGCTGAGTTTCTTGCGCAGCCAGCCCACCAGCCAGCCGTGATGCTCGCTGTAGAGCGTGTGCACTTGCTGTTGCAGGCTGGGCTGGATGGCGGACATGGGGGATGAATAATATAAATGAGAATTATTCTCATTGTAAGCGGCAGAGGCGACTTGTCACAATCCCCGATTGCATGTGGATGGGGCTGGTGTTGCGCGCAGGCCGCATGCGTGGTGCTGCCGGAAATGAAAAAACCCGCCGCTGCACGGGGCAGGGGCGGGTTCTTCATACTGCAAATTCTTGGTGGTGATAGGTGGACTTGAACCACCGACCCCAGCATTATGAATGCTGTGCTCTAACCAACTGAGCTATATCACCAAACAGACCGGTCAGACCGGATGCTCGTTTTGACCAGAGGAAACCTGATCGATGTTCTTTGGTGGTGATAGGTGGACTTGAACCACCGACCCCAGCATTATGAATGCTGTGCTCTAACCAACTGAGCTATATCACCCAACAGCCGAGCATTATCCAGTCTTCCCATTTCCTTGTCAATGCCGGCGCAAAAAAATGTGCGGTTTTTTCACGCGCCGGCGCAGGCATGATTATTTCAATAACGGCTGGATCTGCGCCAGCATGGACGAGGCCGGATCAGGGCCCAGGCAGTTGATGACGATGCGTTCCGACATTGAGCGTAGCCTAAGTCGAGCCTAGCGCTTGGCCAGTTGTTGTGTGGCGATGCTTATTTCAGCAAAGGGACAATTTGTGCCAGCATGGCCGAGGCCGGATCAGGGCCCAGGCAATCGATGACGATGCGTTCCGGCATCGAGCGCAACCAGGTCAGCTGACGCTTGGCCAGCTGGCGCGTGGCGATGATGCCCGTCTCGCGCAAGGCGGCGCGGTCGATGCGGCCATCGAGGTAGTCCCATGCCTGGCGGTAGCCCACGCAGCGCATCGACGGCAGGCCCGGGTGCAGGTCGCCGCGCCGGCGCAACCCATCCACTTCATCGAGCAGGGCGTCGTTTTTCAGCATCAGGTCGAAACGCGCGGCAATGCGCGCGTGCAGCAAGGCGCGGTCCGACGGTTCCAGCGCGAACGATTGCAATTGAAACGGCAGCACGGTCTTTTCGCGGCGGTCCAGCAGGGCTGACATGGGCTGGCCGGACAGGGCGATGATTTCCAGCGCGCGGCCGATGCGCTGCGCGTCCTGCGGCGCCAGGCGCGCGGCCGTGACGGGATCTTGCTGCGCCAGGCGCGCATGCATGGCGGGCCAGCCGATGGCGGCCGCATCTTCTTCCAGCTGGGCGCGCAAGGCAGGATCGGCGCCGGGCAAGTCGTCGAGGCCATCGGCCAGGCCTTTGAAGTACAGCATGGTGCCGCCGACCAGCAGCGGCAGCTTGCCGCGTGCGGAAATTTCGCTCACCAGGCGCAGGGTATCGTTGCGGAACTGCGCCACGGAATAGGCGTCCAGCGGGTCGATGATGTCGATCAGATGATGCGGTACCTGGGCCAGTTCTTCCTGCGACGGCTTGGCCGTGCCGATGTCCATGCCGCGGTAGACGAGGGCGGAATCGACGGAGATGATCTCGGACGGAATCGCTTGCGCGATGGCCAGCGCACTGGCCGTCTTGCCGCTGGCCGTGGGGCCCATGATGGCGACGGCCAGGGGGAGGTGTGGGGTGTTTAGCATGTTGACTCTTGTAAGGTGATGCGTAGGTCGGATTAGCGCAAGCGTAATCCGACGTGATGCCGCCGCTGCAGTGTCGGATTACGCTGCGCTAATCCGACCTACTGGCCGCGCAGGAACAGTTTATCGAGCGCATTGATCTCGACCTGCACCCACGTCGGCCGGCCGTGGTTGCACTGGTCGGCGCGTTCCGTGCTTTCCATCTGGCGCAGCAGGGCGTTCATTTCCTGCACCGACAAGATCCGGTTGGCGCGCACGGCCGTATGGCAGGCCAGGGTGCCCAGCAATTCGTTCTGGCGCTCGATCAGCACGCGCGAGCCGCCGTATTCGCGCACGTCGCGCAGCACGTCGCGCGCCAGGGTTTGCGCGTCCGCGTTTTTCAGCAGTGTCGGCACGCTGCGCACGGCCAGCGTGGTGGGCGACAGGGCGGCGATGTCGAAGCCCAGCGCTTTCAATGTGTCCTGGTTTTCATTCGCCGTCGACACTTCGATGGCGTCCGCATAGAAGGTGACGGGGATCAGCAAGGATTGCACCTGCATGTCCTGACCGGACACTTGCGCCTGCAGCGCGTTTTTCAGCTGCTCGTACAGGATGCGCTCGTGCGCCGCGTGCATGTCGACCAGCACCAGGCCCTTGGTGTTTTGCGCCAGGATGTAGATGCCATGCAGCTGGGCCAGGGCAAAGCCCAGCGGATATTCTTCGCGCGCCATCGCTTCGGGCGAGGCGATGTACGGCTCCACCTGCGTGATCGGCGAGTTGGCGGCGCCTGCACCGCCGCCGAACAGGGCGCCATAGGCCGCCGTATCCTGGGCCACGCCTGGGGCGTCGGCAAAAAAGGGACGGTTCGCGCCGGGCGAGGCGGGCGCGAAGGTGTTCGTGAATTGCGCGCCGAACGAGGTCTGCGTCTGCTCGCGGCGCCAGATGCCGGACCCACCCAAGCCCGCGCCCGCGGTATCGCCGCTCAGACTGGAGGCGGCCGGCAAAGGCGCCGGTACGCTGCCGAACGCTGTGGCCGACGTCTGCGCCAGCGCGCGCTGCACGGCGTGGAAGACGAACTGGTGCACGGAACGGCTGTCGCGGAAGCGCACTTCGATCTTCGACGGGTGCACGTTGACGTCGACCAGGGCCGGGTCGAGGTCGAGCGCCAGCACGTACGATGGAAAACGGTCGCCGTGCAGCACGTCCTGGTAGGCCATGCGCACGGCGTGCACGAGCAGCTTGTCGCGCACGAAGCGTCCGTTCACATAAAAGAACTGGCCATCGGCGCGCGCCTTCGATGCCGTCGGCAAGCCGGCAAAGCCGTGTATGCGCAGGCTGCCGGCCGACTCGTCCAGCGCCAGGCGCGCTTCGGCGAAGTCATTGCCGAGGATGTGGGCGCTGCGCTTGGCCAGTTCGCTGATATTCCACTGGTCGATGGTGCGCCCGTTGTGCGACAGCGAGAACGATACGTCCGGCCGCGCCAGCGCGATGCGGCGCACGACTTCGGCGCAGTGGCCGTATTCCGTCTGCTCGGATTTGAGGAATTTTCGCCGCGCGGGCGTGTTGAAATACAGGTCCTGCACGTCGACCGTGGTGCCGTGCGCGCCCGACGACGGAGAGACGCTGCCATTGTGCGAGCCGACGATTTCCCACGCATGCGCCGCGTCAGCCGTGCGCGAGGTCACGGTGACGGCGGCCACCGAGGCGATCGAGGCCAGCGCCTCGCCGCGAAAGCCCAGGGTGCCCACGTTTTCCAGGTCGTGCAGCGAGGCGATCTTCGACGTGGCGTGGCGCGCCAGGGCCAGCGGCAGCTGATCCTTGTCGATGCCGCGGCCGTTATCGGTAATCGCGATGCGTTTCACGCCCCCTTCTTCCAGCCGCACCGTGATCTGCGTGGCGCCCGAGTCGAGCGCGTTTTCCAGCAGTTCCTTGACGACAGCCGATGGCCGCTCGACCACCTCGCCGGCGGCGATTTGCGAAATCAACTGGTCAGGCAAGGCCTGGATCGGGCGGTGGGGCGTAATGGGAGCGTTCATGCGCCAATTATACCGGGGTCAGACCCTCAACGCCGCCAACGCCAGCGTACTTGGGGTCAGACCCTCAACACCGCTAACTCAAAATTTAGCGCCTACGTGCCCGGGGGTCTGACCCCAGCCTTAGTCCCTATTTATTCCCCACCTCCCGCACCGGTATCGGCGCATTGCACACGTCGACGTGGCCGGCCGTGACCTTGCTCCACGGGCCGCCGCGGTGGCGCTGGGCTTCCAGCACGGCCTGGTAGGCGGCGCTGTCGGTGCGCATCACTTCCAGCTTGCTGCGCTGCTCGGGCGGCACGCTGGCGGCCAGGCGGATGGCCTTGATCGGCACGTTTTTCTCGGGGCTGTCATAAAAGCCCATGGGCCCCGTGCCGCGCGGCAGGGTGGACAGCAATGGCATGCCGGAGACGACCCTGCCGACGACGGTGATGTCGCGGTCCAGGTGGCGCGGCGACTGGCCGATGACGGCGTACAGTTCCGTGCCGCCGCCGCTGTCGCTGGCGCTGTCGCGGCCCACGCCCACGGTGGCATAGCAATGCGTGAGCCAGGCCGTGCCCGTTTTCGGATCGCGCGCGGACGGGAAACCGTTCGAATGGCCCACTTGCGGCGCATAGCCGTCGACGTCCGGCAGGCGCGTGAAGCTCTTGATATTTTTCAGCGGTACCGTGAATTCGCCGGGCAGGGTGCGCTGCGCATGCTGGATCGGCTTGGGATTCTTCTCGTTCGGATCGCCCCACTGCGCCACCCAGTTGTCCTGCGCGCGCGTGATCGCCAGGCCGTCGTAATACTGTTCCGCCACCAGGGCCTTGATATTGGCCACGTGCTTGGGCGCGAAGTCCGGTGCCAGTTCGATCACCACGCGGCCGGCGGGAATGTCCAGGTACAGGGTGTTGTCCGGGTCCAGTGGACGCCAGTCGGACGACTTCGAGGCCTTGATCACGTCGGCCAAGGTCGCCTTGGCGGGCAGTTCGGCGGGCGCCTTGATCTGGACGGGCGCCGCGTGGGCAGCCAGCTGTGCAAGGCCCAGTACGGTGGCCATGGTCAGGCCGCTCAGTGGGTGTCGATACATGTTTTCTCCTGGTCGGCGCGGGTTGCGCCGTGCAGAAAGTGTATACCGGAATGGCAATATTTCGTCGTAAAAACATTGCATACCGTAATCCTGAGAGTTGCCTGCCGATATGGTGTTTCCTTAACCTTTACTTAAATTGCCACACGCGCAAGGGCGCCGCATAATTAATCCAGAAATATCGGCCCGGGGACTGCCGTTGCGCGGGCCGGGTGGTGTATGATTCCGCCGCTACCTTTAGGGAAAAATATATGGATTTTGTGCAATTCCTCGACATGATCGTGCATGTCGACAAGACGTTGGGTATCTTGATCGAGCAGTACGGCACCCTCGTGTATGCGGTGCTGTTCGCCATTATTTTTTGCGAGACAGGCCTCGTGGTGCTGTTTTTCTTCCCTGGAGATACCTTGTTGTTTATCGCCGGCGCGTTTTGCGCGACGGGACAGATGCACCTGGGCTTGCTGATCTTCCTGCTCGTCACGGCGGCCATCACGGGCAATACGCTCAATTACTGGATAGGCGAGGCCATCGGGCAGAGGGTGTTTACCCACGATTACCGCTGGATCAACAAGGACGCCATGCGCCGCACGCATGAATTCTTTGAAAAGCACGGTGGCAAGACCATCATCCTGGCCCGTTTCGTGCCGGTGGTGCGTACCTTCGCCCCGTTCGTGGCCGGCATTTCCGACATGACGCATGTGCGCTTCCAGATGTACAACATCACGGGCGCCCTGTTGTGGGTGGTCGGTCTGGTCACGGCGGGCTACTTCTTCGGCAATATCCCGTGGATCCGCGACCATCTGACCTTGATCGTGCTGATCGGTGTCGGCGCCGCCGTCGTGCCGGTGGTACTGGGCGGCATGTGGAAACTCTACAAGCGCATGGTCGGCAAGTCGGCGTAATTGCTGCAAAGATCCAGGGCAAGCATGCTGCGGCGCCGTCCACAGCTGGCCCTGGATCCCGTTTTCTCTTCGGTACTTCTGTTTTGCTCCTGCCCTGATTCAAGTTTTGTTGCTTTACAGCCGTAAACCAGAAGGTATTCTCACTTTCTGGATTTCCATGCGACATTTGAGCGCCCTGTTAGCTTGCAGCCTTGCCGTGATGACGGCCATGGCAAGCGCCAAAGATGCCCCCGCCCCGGCGAGCGCCACCGCATCCGCGCCCATGTCGGCGTCGGCGCGCGCGGCCGCCATGAAAACCCTGACCGAGTCGGTGAAGGGCAAGGAGGCCAAGGCGCCTGTCGTCGTCGCGCCCACGGCGCGCGAAAAGGAGGAAGCGGCCGAAGTCGATCTGTCCGAACGCATCGCCGCGCGCCTGGCGGAAATGCGCGCCACCCAAGCTGCCCGCGCCGCCGCCCGCGCCAAGCGCGCCGCCGTGGTGAAGGCCGCGCCGCCGCCACCGCCACCCGTGCCGCGCGGCACGCACTGGTCGTACGAGGGCGACAGCGGTCCGGCCAACTGGAGCAAGATCAATGTCGACTGGGGCAAGTGCGGCAATGGCAGCCGCCAGTCGCCGATCGATATCCGCGACGGCATGAAGGTGGAGCTCGAGCAGATCAGCTTTGACTACCGCCCGTCGTCGTTCAACGTGGTCGACAATGGCCACACGGTGCAGGTGGGCGTGAGCGGCGGCAATTACATCACGGTGCAGAACCGCATGTTCGAGCTGCAGCAATTCCATTTCCACCGCCCGTCCGAAGAGCGTATCAATGGCAAGGCCTTCGAGATGGTGGTACACCTGGTGCACCGCGACGCGGAAGGCCGGCAAGCCGTGCTGGCGCTGCTGCTCGAACGCGGTGCGCCGCAAGCGACCATCCAGACCGTGTGGAACAACCTGCCGCTGGAAAAATTCGAGACCATGCAGCCGACCATCCTGCTCGACCCGGCCGAAATGCTGCCGGCGCGGCGCGACTACTACACGTACATGGGATCGATGACGGAGCCGCCTTGCAGCGAAGGCGTGCTGTGGATGGTAATGAAGCAACCGGTGCAGGCGTCGCCGGCGCAGATGGCGCTGTTCAGCCGCCTGTATCCCTTGAATGCGCGCCCGGTTCAGCCGACCAATGGCCGCATCATCAAGGAATCGAATTAAACGAATGCGAGGCGCTGGCGCCCGGTCCATTCGGCGCCGGCGGCCAGCGTATCGGGCTGGATCAGGGCCGGCTCGATGCAGATGAAGCGCGGCTGCTCGTCGTCGGCCAGGTCGGGCAGGGCGGCCGCGTCTTGCGCGCCCGGGTTCCACACGACGGCGTCCGTAAAGCCCTGCTGCTCCAGGCGCAGGGTGTGGCGGCCAGACTGCAGGCTCAAGGCGCCCGGCAGCTGGTAGTAGATGCGGTCCAGCTTGTCCGAAAATTGCAGCACTTCTTCCGCCTGCAGGGCATCTTGCGGCGTCTCGTCCGAATAGCGCACGCGCTGCAAGCCTTTGATGCGCGCTTCGCTCAAATCATCAATCGAAAAATACGTATGCAGGGCGGCCGAAAACGGAAACGCCTGCTCGCCCGTGTTGTGCACGGACAGGTCCAGTTCCAGCGCCTGCGCCTTGACGGCCACGCGCAGGCACAAGGTGAAGGCGCAGGGCCAGCTGGCGGCGATCGCTTCGGGCAAGTCGGCCTGGGTCAGGATAAACTGCGCCCATGCGGCGCCATCGCTGTCGCCGCTCGATTCCAGCTGCCACGTTGCCACGCGCGCAAAGCCGTGGCGCATGCCCGTACCGCGCGCGCCGAACTGGGGAAAGATCACGGGTACGCCACCGCGGATGGCGCGGCTGCCGTCGAGGGCCGAATCGCGGCTGCAGAACAGGCGCTCCTGGCCATCGCTGGTCTGCCACGAGACCAGGTGGCCGCCGTACAGGGTGACGGTCGCCTGCGCACCATCGGCCGCGCGGATGGTCACGGCCGGCAGCTCGCCAAAGATACTCTCGCTCATGCTAGGCTTTCATGTCAGGTCAGGCGGCTTTTCGCCAGCGGCGGATTCTTCGCAAAATAATTCTTGATGCCCGTGACGATGGCGTCGGCCATCTGGTCCTGGTAGCCGTTGTCGGTCAGCTTGGCTTCTTCTTCCGGATTCGAAATAAAAGCCGTCTCGATCAGGATGGAAGGGATGTCGGGCGCTTTCAGCACGGCGAAGCCGGCCTGCTCGACGGAGCCCTTGTGCAGGCGGTTGATGCCGCCGATTTCGCGCAGCACGGCCTTGCCCAGCTTCATGCTGTCATTGATCTGCGCCGTCGTCGACAGGTCGAGCAGCACGCTGGCCAGCTGCTTGTCGTGGTTCTTCACGTTCACGCCGCCGATCAGGTCGGCCTGGTTTTCCTTGTTGGCCAGCCAGCGCGCGGCCGTCGAGGTGGCGCCCTTTTCGGACAGCACGAACACGGACGAGCCGCGCGCCGTCGGCTGGATGAAGGCGTCGGCGTGGATGGAGACGAACAGGTCGGCCTGCACCTTGCGCGCTTTTTCCACGCGCATGCCCAGCGGGACGAAGAAGTCGGCGTCGCGTGTGAGCATGACGCGCATGTTCGGCTGCAGTTCCAGCTTGGTCTTGAGGCGCTTGGCGATGGCCAGCACCACGTCTTTTTCGCGGCTGCCCCGGCTGCCCATGGCGCCCGGGTCTTCGCCGCCGTGGCCGGGATCGAGCGCGATGGTAATCATGCGCATCACTTTCTGGCCAGGCTGGGGGCGCGCTTCGGGGCGCTGTTCCGGACGTACGTCGGGCACGGGCGGCACGATCGGTGTTGCCGGTGTGACGGCGGCCACGGGCGGCTTGCCGCTCTCGGGCAGAGGCAGCGCGGGCGGCGGTGTGTGCGTGTCGGCCATCGGTGGCTTGGCCGGGTCGCTCGACCAGTCGCCCTTTTCGATCATCTGCGCGATCAGGTCCGGTTCGCGCACGGGATACAGGTCGAAGATCAAGCGGTGGTTATAGGAGCCGGCCGGCGGCAGGGTAAACAGCTGCGGCGTGACTTCCTCTTTCAGGTCGAACACCAGGCGCACGACGTTGGGCCGGTTCTGGCCCACGCGCACCTGCTTGATGTACGGGTCGTTCGACTGGATCTTCGCCACCAGGCCCTTCAAGGTGGGATTGAGTTCCAGCCCCTCGATGTCGACCACCAGCCGTTCCGGATCCTTGACGATGAAGTGGGTCGCCTTGAGGATGCTGTCGTTTTCCAGGGTGACACGCGTGTAGTCCTCGGCCGGCCAGACGCGCACGGCGAGAATTTGCGCCGCCATCGCCGACATGGGCGCGAACACGGACAACAGCAGGGTGCCGCCGGCCTTGAGGACCGTGCGCCGGGTGATGGGCGAGGAGATCAAAGGTTCGGGGCGAATTTGAGACGGTGAAGGCATGACAGACCCAATTCAGAAGACGCTTGCAATTCTACATCACGTCCTGTACCCGCAACGTTCAAATAAATATTCAGGTCGGCCGGCGGCAGTACCGGTTCGGCTTTCTCCGGCCATTCGACGATGCAGATATTGCGGCCGTCGAAGTCTTCGCGAAAGCCTGCATCGAGGAATTCCTCGGCGCTGCCCATGCGGTACAGGTCGAAGTGGATGACGTTGACGCGCTGGCCATCGAGCTGCACCGTGTACGGTTCGGACAAGGTGTAGGTGGGGCTTTTCACGTGGCCCGCATGGCCGGCCGCGTGCAGCAGGGCGCGCGTGAGGGCCGTCTTGCCGGCACCGAGGTCGCCGTGCAGGTAGATCGCCAGGCCCGGCGCCAGCGCGCGCGCCAGCGCGGCGCCCAGCGCGGCGGTGCCGGCTTCGTCGTGGAGGTGGGCTTTGAAGTGTTCGGTCATTATCTTCGGTATCGCATAAAATGGAGGCTGCTGTCATTGTAACCGCCCGCGCGCCTGCCGTTTTCCGTAAAGTCCCTTATGTCCGCCACCGTCACCGATCTCGCCGTCCTGGCGCGCACCATCAAGGAATGGGGGCGCGAGCTGGGTTTTGCCGAGGTGCGCATCGCCGACGTCGACCTGTCGCACATGGAAGCGCCCTTGCAAGCCTGGCTCGATGCAGGGTATCACGGCGAAATGGATTACATGGCCAGCCACGGCATGAAGCGCGCGCGCCCGGCCGAACTGGTGCCGGGCACGGTGCGCGCCATCAGCGCCCGCATGAATTATCTGCCGCCGGCGCTGGGACCGGACTGGCGCGAACGCGAGGCGGCGCGCGACGCCGACCCTGAAGCGGCCGTGATCTCCGTGTACGCGCGCGGCCGCGATTATCACAAGGTGATGCGTTCGCGCCTGCAGCAGCTGGCCGACCGCATCAAGGGCGAGATCGGCGACTTCGGCTACCGCGTCTTCAGCGATTCGGCGCCCGTGATGGAAGTCGAGCTGGCGCAAAAAGGGGGATTGGGCTGGCGCGGCAAGCACACCTTGCTCATCAACCGCCAGGGCGGCTCCTTCTTTTTTCTCGGCGAGATCCTCATCGACGTGCCGCTGCCCGTCGACCCGCCGGAAACGCCGCGCTGCGGCCAGTGCTCGGCATGCATCACGGTGTGCCCGACACAAGCCATCCTGGGGCCGTACCAGCTCGACGCGCGCCGCTGCATCTCCTACTTGACCATCGAATTGAAAGGCGCCATTCCCGTCGAAATGCGCCCCTTGATCGGCAACAAGGTGTACGGCTGCGACGATTGCCAGACCGTTTGCCCGTGGAACAAGTTCGCCCAGCGCGCCGTCGTGCCGGACTTCGACGAGCGCCACAGCCTGGGCAGCGCCGGCATGGTGGAGCTGTTCGCCTGGACGGAAGAGGAATTCAACCGCCGCATGGAAGGCAGCGCGATCCGCCGCATCGGCCACGAACGCTGGCTGCGCAACCTGGCCGTCGGCATGGGCAACGCGGCCGCCAAGGCCAAGGGCCAGGCCGACATCGTCGCGGCCCTGCTGTCGCGCCGCGAGCACCCGTCGGCCATCGTGCGCGAACATGTGGAATGGGCGCTGGCGCTGCACGGCATCGCCTAGACCGTCCTTACACCTGCTTCAGGCGCAGCGCCGACCAGTCCGCGTCGATGGCGACCATCGCCACGCTGTCGAGCCCCACGGTTTGCGCAAAGTCGCGGATATCGTCGCGGTGGATATCGCTGCCCGCTTTGATTCCACCCTTGCGGTACGCCACCCACAGTGCGCCACCGGGCGCCAGGCGCGCCTGCGCCGCTGGCAGGAATTGCTCCAGTTCCGCGCGGCTGCGCGCGAACAGCAGTATCCAGTCCGCATTTTCACCTTCCCGTACCACCCGCTCGGCCGGCAACTGCGCCAGCAATGCCTCATGCTCGCCGCCGTCATTGAGCACGGCCAGGGCCGTGGCATTTTTCACATACATTTTTTCAGCAAAGGTTTTTTCGGACATGGCATCGGCGTGTGGAGTGGGGAAAGACGAGCATAACAAATTTCTCCTTGACTTATCGATATATCGTTATAAAATAGCGATACCTACTAACGATATATCTTTAAAGAGAAAACATGAGAAACTCACACCATACAGAACACGGCCACGGCGGTCATCATCATCACGGCCATTGTGGCCAGCATCACCACCATCATGGCGAGCATCGCCACGAATACTCCATGCATGGCCGCGGCCCGCGCGGCTTCGACGAGCGCGGTGACGGCATGGGCGGTGGTCCTGGCGGGCGCGGTGGACGCGGCGAGCGGGCCGAGCGCGTCTTCGGCCGCGGCGACTTGCCGCTGATCGTGCTGGCGCTGATCGAAATCAGCCCCCGCCACGGCTATGAAATCATCAAGGCCATCGAAGAGCGTTGCGGCGGCGCGTACGCCCCCAGCCCGGGCGCCGTCTATCCCACCTTGACCCTGCTGGAAGAGCAGGACCACGTGACGTCGTCCGAAAGCGCCAGCGGCAAGAAGCTCTACACGATCACGGACCTGGGCCGCGCATATCTCGACGAGAACCGCGCCCAGGTCGACGGCATCCTGGCCCGCCTCGACATGTTTGCCCGCGTCCAGGCGCGCAAGGCCTTGCCCGAGCGCGTGCACCAGGCCATGCACACCTTGAAGCATGCGCTACTGCTGAACAAGACCAATTGGAGCGACGCGGAAGCCGAGCGCGTCTCCGCCGTGCTGGAACAGGCGGCCAACGCCATCGTTGACGGCCACTGAGCCCACTTTACAAGGATACCCAATGACTACTGTATCAACTGCAACGCCACGCCCGCACGCCATCGAACGCGTGCGGCATGACTTGAAACTGCGCGTGCTCACCGTCGTGCGCACCGAACAGATCACGCCGCACATGCGCCGCATCACGCTGGCGGGCGACGACCTCGATGGCTTTGTCTCGCCGGCGCACGACGACCACGTGAAACTGTTCTTCCCCGCCCCGGGGCAGACTACTCCCGTGTTCCCCGTGCTGGGCAATGGCCCGAATCCCATCCAGTACGCGGAAGGCGCGCGTCCCATCGCCCGCAACTACACGCCACGCCGCTACGATGCCGCGCGGCGCGAGCTGGAAATCGACTTCGTGCTGCATGGCGATGGCCCAGCGGCCAGCTGGGCGGCGCAAGCCGCACCGGGCCAGACCCTGGGCGTGGGCGGCCCGCGCGGCTCGATGCTGGTGCCACTCGACTTCGACTGGTATGTGCTGGTGGGCGACCAGACGGCCTTGCCGGCCATCGCCCGCCGCCTGGAGCAGCTGCCGGCCACGGCGCGGGCCATTGCCGTGATCGAGATCGTCGAAGACGGCGAGCAGATCGCGCTCGATTGCGCGGCGCAGCTGGAGGTGCGCTGGGTCGCGCGCAATGGCCGCAAGGGGCCGCTGCTGCTGGACGCGCTGCGTCAGGTCACGCTGCCGTCAGAAGGCGACGGCTATGTGTGGGTGGCGTGCGAGCATGCGCAGGTGCAGGGCTTGCGCGGGCACTTTATTGAAGGCGGGGTGCCGAAGCAGCATCTGCATGTGGCCAGTTACTGGAAGCATGGGGCGGCCGAGCATCATGAACATCACGATGAGTGATGGTGGTGGTGTCGGCTTACGCGCGGGGCGCTAAGCCGACCTACGCCTGATGTGCCGCGCCAGCCGGAGGCCCGCTTCGCGCATGAGACGATTGCCTGGTTTTTAACTTTCCAATTGCATATAATATTTTTTTATAGAAATAATATTCAAGGGGAAAATGTTGAAATTACTGTCTTTGAGCGTGCTGGCCGCAGTGCTGATGGGATGCTCGACGCCGCGTCCACCCGTTGTCATGCCGGAATTCCAGCAGGCGGAATATGACGCCTTGCAAAAAAACGGTACTGGCGGTGTCAAGGGCCAGGCCTTCATGAAGACCAAGGGCGGCGAATTCAAGAAGGCCGGTGGCGAGAAGGTCACTTTGCGACCGAAGACGGAGTATGCCCGCAAGCTGGCCATGCTGCCTGCCTCGCTGTACAAGCGTCAGGTGGTCGGCACCGTCAGCCCGAAGATCCGCGACTATGACCGCACGACCATGGCCGACAGCGACGGCCGGTTCGAATTCACGGAAGTCCCCGATGGCACCTATTACGTCACCACCAACGTGACGTGGTCGGTGTTCTATCCGGGCGCCTTCACGCCCGTCGAAAGCAAGCAGGGCGGCACGCTGACCTCCGAAGTGACGGTGGCGGATGGCAAGGTCTCGACGGTCATGCTGACGCGGTAAGCCCCGTTTCCGTTGTCGTCAACAACCGCGCCCGCTTTACCTTCGTCTTGAGTGGTGGTGTCGGCTTACGCGCTGCGCGCTAAGCCGACCTACGCCTACGCCGACCTGCATTGCAATGTAGGTTGGATTAGCGGCGCGAGAGCGCCGCGTAATCCAACGACAGCGTCATTACTTCAACAACCCAGCCAGCTCCACCGCCGTCTTGACCTGCATCTTGTCGAAGATATGCGCGCGGTGGACTTCCACGGTGCGCATGCTGATGCCCAGCTTGTCGGCCACCACCTTGTTCATCTTGCCCGCCAAAATCAGGTCCAGCACTTCGCGTTCGCGCGTCGACAAGGTGGCCAGGCGCGCGTGCACGGCGGCCAGTTCGCCGGCCTGGCGCGAGTTGGCCAGGCCTTGCTGTACGCGGTCCATCAGGTCGTTGTCGTTGAACGGCTTTTCAAAGAAATCGAAGGCGCCCCGTTTCAGGCTGTCGACGGCCATCGGCACGTCGCCGTGGCCGGTGAGGAAGATCACGGGCAGGCGCGCCGTCAGGTCGCGCTTGACCAGCTGGTCGAACATGGCGATGCCGTTCATGTCGGGCATGCGCACGTCGAGCAGCACGCAGTCGCCGGCGGCGTCGAAGTTGCCGTCCAGGCTATCGAGAAATTGCTGGGCACTGGCGTAGCTGCGCGCCTCGATGCTGCGCGAGGCGGCCAGCCAGGACAGGGAGTCGCGTACGACCTCTTCGTCGTCGATGATGTGTAGCATGGGGTCTCCGGCTTGTCGTTATGCGTTATTAGTTATTCGTTAGTGCGGCGCGCTTGGCGCGGCCGGCACGCTGAAGGTAAAGATCGTTCCGCCAGCGGGGTTGGCGCCGAAGGTCAGCGCGCCGCCGTGAAATTCGATGGCGGTGCGGCAGATATTCAGGCCCATGCCCATGCCTTCGGACTTGGTCGAGAAAAACGGCGAAAACAGCCGTTCGGCCACGTCCTGGGGAATGCCATGGCCATGGTCGATCACGTCCACCGTCACCATGCCCTGCTGCGCGTCGTGGCTGGCCCGCAGGCGCATGATACGCCGTCCCGGCGCCGCATCCTGCATGGCCTCGATGGCGTTGCGCGTCAGGTTCAGCAGCACTTGTTCGATCATCACGGGATCGGCGCGCAGCAGCGGCAGGTCCGGCGGCAGCTCTTCCTGGATGGTGACATAGTATTTGCGCGCCTGCAGGTCGATCAGCGCGCGGATGCCGTCGATCAGGGTGCGGATGGCGATATCCTGGCGCTGCGGCTCGCTCTTGCGCACGAAATCGTGCACGCTGCGGATGATCTGGCCGGCCCGCTGCGCCTGCGCGCTGGCCTGTTCCAGTGCCGGCTTCAATGTACCCGGATCGACGGGGGCGTCATGGTCGATGGCGCGGCGGATCAAATTCAAGGCGCCCGTCGTGTAGCTGGAAATGGCCGCCAGCGGCTGGTTCAATTCGTGCGCCAGCATCGACGCCAGCTCGCCCATGGTGGCCAGGCGCGAACTCGTTTGCAGCTTTTCCTGCTGCTGGCGATTGAGTTCCTCGACCCGCTTGCGGTCCGAGATATCGAGCACGGACCCCATCCAGCCCGTCTGCTGGCCGTTCTTGTCCACCAAGGGCGCCTCGAAGATCAGCACGGGCACGCGCGTGCCGTCCGGGCGCTGGAAATAGGTTTCGAACTGCGGCGTGGGATTGCCGGCCAGGGCCTTGACGAAGCGCTGCTGGTATTCCTCCAGCGCTTCGGGCACCCAGTAGGGCATGGGCGGCAGGCGTCCGAGGATTTCCTCGGGCGGATAGCCGACGATCTGGCAAAACGCGGGATTCACATACGTGACCCTGCCTTCCAGGTCGCGCGCGCGCATGCCCGTCACCAGCGAGTTTTCCATCGCCGTGCGAAACAGCATCTGCTGGCGCAGCGCGCCTTCGGCCACCAGGCGGCGCGAAATATGCCGCCACAGGGCAAGCAAGCTCCACAGCAAACCCAGCGACAGGGCGATGACGGAGCCGACCAGCAGATTGGGCAGCAGCTTGGGCTGGCTTTTCACGCTGTCGGTAAACAGGGTGATGCTGGCGCCGGGCACGTCGAGCGCGCGCTTGTGCGTGTACACGCCGTGACCGGGGCCGGCGGCGGCGCGCCGCGCCAGCACCTTGTCGTCGCGGTCGATCAGCGAAATCTGGTTATCCTGCGCAAACCACCACGGCACCATTTCATCGAGCAGGCTGCTGATCTGGTAGGTGGCCACCAGGCTGCCCACATAGCGCTGGCCATCGAACAGGGGCTGGTGGTAATCCATCAGCATGGCGCCCGGCGGCGCGTCGGGAAAGCCCGTCTGCTGCGAAGGTTGGGCATACTGGCCCCGGTGCAAACGGCGCGCATTGTCGGCAGCCGTCAGCGAGGCCGGCGAAAACGACAGCGCGTGCGGCAGGCTGTTGTCGCTGGTGGCCAGCACCTTGCCGCTGGTGTCGAGCCACAGCACGCGCTGCAATTCGCGGCCATTGCGCAACATCTGCTGCAGCCGTTCGTGCACTTTTTCCGCGCCCAGCGAGCCGCTGGCGATGTCCACGCCCAGGTTGAACAGACTTTCCTCGTTGCGCGCCAGCTGGAAGCGGATGGTCTGCTCCACCCACAGCGTATCGGCGATCAGCTGCTCCTGGCGTTCGTTGCTCTCCATCTGGCGCGCCTGCCAGGGCAGCCAGAACAGGATGGACAGGAACAGCAGCAGCAGGATGACGGGCAGCAGCCAGCGCATCGGGCTCGATAGCTTGAAGCGGCGCGCAAGGGTGGGGGGAGTCGGCATGGCTGGCAGGGTAGCGGCTTATCGGGAACCGGCTATTGTGGTTAACCACAATAGCCGAAGCAGTTTCTTTGGCACAATATTCAAGTAGACAAATAATAAAGTTTTTCAAAAACCACTCAGGAGACAAAAATGCAGATGAAAACCATGTTCGTCGCGCTGTGCGCGGCCATCGGCGCCACCGTCGGCGTCCACGCTTACGCGCAAGCCCCCATCGTCATCAAGTTCAGCCACGTCGTGGCCACCGACACGCCGAAAGGCCAGGCCGCCGAGCGCTTCAAGCAGCTGGCCGAAAAAGCCACGAACGGCAAGGTCAAGATCGAACTGTACCCGAACAGCCAGCTGTACAAGGACAAGGAAGAACTCGAAGCGCTGCAGCTGGGCGCCGTGCAGATGCTGGCGCCCTCGCTGGCCAAGTTCGGCCCGCTGGGCGTGAAGGAGTTCGAAGCATTCGACCTGCCCTACATCTTCCCCACCAAGACGGCGCTGTATAACGTCACCGAAGGCGAAATCGGCAAGAGCCTGCTGAAAAAACTGGAACCCAAGGGTATCACGGGCCTGGCCTACTGGGACAACGGCTTCAAGGTGATGTCGGCCAACAAGCCGCTGCACATGCCGGCCGACTTCAAGGGCCTGAAAATGCGCATCCAGTCGTCGAAGGTACTCGACGCGCAGATGCGCGCGCTGGGCGCCAATCCGCAAGTGCTGGCCTTCTCGGAAGTGTATCAGGCGCTGCAGACGGGCGTCGTCGACGGCACGGAAAATCCGCCATCGAATATGTACACGCAAAAGATGCATGAAGTGCAAAAGCACGTGACCGTGTCGAACCACGGCTACCTGGGCTATGCCGTCATCGTCAACAAGAAATTCTGGGATGGCTTGCCGCCCGATATCCGCGGCCAGCTGGAAAAAGCCATGCGCGAGGCGACCACGTTTGAAAAAGCCATCGCCCAGCGCGACAACGACCAGGCCCTCGACGCCATCAAGAAAGCGGGCAAGACGCAGATCTATACGCTGACGGTGCAGGAACAGGCCGAGTGGCGCAAGGCGCTGGCGCCCGTGCAAAAGGCCATGGAAGCGCGCATCGGCAAGGATCTGATCTCGGCCATCAACAAGGAAAGCGCGAAGTAAGCGCGCTGGCCGCGCCACCCGGCGCGGCTGTCAGGGATATTCCTGTCTTTCTGTAGCAACGGCACCTGCGCGTCCTGCGCGGGTGCCAGCGTACCCGCATTCTTTGAAAGTCCACCATGAAATTTCTGGATCACCTGGAAGAGTGGCTGATCGCGACCCTGATGGGCGCGGCCACCTTCATCATCTTCGTTGCGGTCGTGCACCGCTACCTGGCGGGCCTGCCGATACCGGGCCTGCAAGACTTCCTGATTCAAATCAATACCAGCTGGGCCCAGGAACTGTGTATCTACATGTTCGTCTGGATGGCCAAGTTCGGCGCCGCATATGGCGTGCGCACGGGCATCCACGTGGGTGTCGATGTGCTGATCAACCGTATGAACCCGCGCTGGCGCGACCGCTTCATCGTCTTCGGCCTCGGTGCCGGCGCCCTGTTTACGGGCATCGTGGGGACCCTGGGTGCCAGCTTCGTGTGGTCGATCGGCCACACGGACCAGACCTCTGCCGACATGGAAATCCCCATGTGGCTGGTGTATCTGGCCGTGCCGCTCGGTTCCTACCTGATGTGCTTCCGCTTCCTGCAAGTGATGGTGCATTTCATCAAGACGGGCGCCTTGCCGAAACACGACCACTCGCATGTCGAGGGGCTGGAAGACGAACTGACGGCTGAAGAAAAAGGAGCCAAGGCATGAACGCGCTGATCATTTTTGTGTTGCTGCTGGCGCTGATGCTGACCGGCATGCCGATTTCCATTTCGCTGGGCCTGACGGTACTGACGTTCCTGTTTACCATGACCAGCGTGCCCATCGAATCGGTGGCCCTGAAGATTTTCACGGGCATCGAGAAATTCGAGATCATGGCCATCCCGTTCTTCATTTTGGCCGGTAACTTCCTCACGCATGGCGGGGTGGCGCGGCGCATGATCAACTTCGCCAGCTCCATGGTCGGCCACTGGCATGGCGGCCTGGCGCTGGCCGGCGTGATGGCGTGCGCGCTGTTTGCGGCCGTGTCCGGTTCCAGCCCCGCCACCGTGGTGGCGATCGGCTCCATCATCCTGCCGGCCATGGTCAAGCAGGGCTATCCGCGCGGTTTCGGCGCCGGCGTCATCACCACCTCGGGCGCGCTGGGCATTTTGATTCCACCGTCGATCGTGATGGTGATGTATTCCGTCAGCACGAATACCTCGGTCGGTAAACTGTTCATGGCGGGCGTGATTCCCGGCATGATGCTGGCCATGCTGCTGGGCCTGACCACGTGGTTTTTGGCGCGCAAGCACAACTATCCGCGCATGAAAAAGGCCAGCTGGGGCGAGCGCTTCGTCACGTTCAAGAAGAGCGCCTGGGGCCTGCTGCTGATCGTCATCGTCATGGGCGGCATCTATTCGGGCGCCTTCACGCCGACGGAAGCGGCCGCCATGGCTGCCGTGTACGCCTTCATCATCGCCGTCTTCGTCTACAAGGACTTGAAGATCAAGCAAGTGGGCAAGGTCTTGCTCGATTCGGCCGCCATGTCGGCGATGCTGTTGTACATCATCACCAATGCCGTGCTGTTCTCGTTCCTGATGACCAGTGAAAACATCCCGCAAGCGATGGCCGAATGGATCACGGGCAAGGGCCTGGGCGTGATCAGCTTCCTGCTGGTGGTCAACGTGCTGCTGTTGTTGGCTGGTAACGTCATGGAACCGTCGTCCATCGTGCTGATCATGGCGCCTATCCTGTTCCCTGTCGCCATGAAGCTGGGCATCGATCCCGTGCATTTCGGCATCCTGATCGTGGTCAACATGGAAGTGGGCATGTGCCATCCGCCCGTGGGCTTGAACCTCTATGTGGCGTCAGGCATCACGAAGATGGGCATTTCGGAGCTGACCGTGGCCGTGATGCCATGGCTGCTGACGATGCTGGCCTTCCTGGGCCTGATCACCTACGTACCACAAATCTCGCTGTGGCTGCCAAATTTAATTTACAACTAAAACAGTTGTCCCCGTCATGGTGCAAAAAAAGTCGATACGGCCGAATAAATGCGCTATGATGGGCAGCCTTAAGGGGAAACACGTATATGCATATGCGCCCCGGTAGCAAGGCTGAAATACAGAATTGGCAACAAGGTTAGTGGGGGAGTGGTCTATAAAAACGGTATTGATACCGGGGATATATTGAGGAGACACACGTTTCACAGAAGTTGTTGAGTCATAGCTGTCTGCGGCCACAAGCCGGCACCGGCGGACCCAAATGACCGGGAACGTGAAGCAATATTTGAAGCGCACCGACTGGTGCGCTTTTTTTTCGTGCGCAGGAAACGTCCGCCGGCACGCCCAAAGTCGGTGCATAATTCCCGTGGCGCCGCTTCCCGCGCCGGCAGGTTGCATATATGCCACACTTGAATAATGATCAGCAGATGAAAAAACAACAGGGCAGTGAACTGTTCAGCGCCATCGTGGCCGCGCCATTCGGCGCCATGGGCGTGCGCGCGCAGGATGGCCAGATATGCGAACTGGTCTATCTGCCGCCGCACTTTGACGAGAAAGACGCGCAGGATGCCGTCTCCGAGCGGGCCTGCCAGCAACTGGCGCGCTATTTCCGCGATCCCGATCATGTCTTCGACCTGCCGCTGGCCGCTGCGGGCAGCGCCTATCAGCAACGGGTGTGGGCGGCGATCAGCGGCATTGCGCGCGGCCAGGTGCGCACGTATGGCGACGTGGCGCGCCTGATCGGCTCGGCGCCGCGCGCCGTGGGCCAGGCTTGCGGCGCCAACTGGTTTCCCGTGGTGATCCCCTGCCACCGGGTTACGGCCGCTGGCGGCCTGGGCGGCTTTGCCCACCACGACGATGCGACGGGTTTCCACCTGGGCGTCAAGCGCTGGCTGCTGGCGCACGAAGGCGTGGCGGGCATGGGGTGGTCAACACGATGATGAACAGCCTGCTGGCGCCCGACAACGCTACCCTGATCGATGAATTCTGCGACAGCCTGTGGCTGGAAGACGGCCTGTCGAAAAACTCGCTCGACGCCTACCGGCGCGACATGCGGCTGTTTGCGCGCTGGCTGGAAGTGGCGCGGCCCGGGCGCGAAGGCCTGTACGAAGTCTCCACGGCCGACATCGAAGCGTATTTCGCTGCCCGCCACGACGAGAGCAAGGCGACGTCGTCGAACCGGCGCCTGTCCGTGCTCAAGCGGTTTTACCAGCTGGCCCTGCGGCACAAGCATATCGCCGCCGACCCGTGTCTGAAGATGGTCTCGGCCAAGCAGCCCGCGCGCTTCGTGCATACCCTGAGCGAAGCGCAGGTGGAAGCGCTGCTGGCGGCGCCCGACGTGAGCACGCCGCTGGGCCTGCGCGAACGCACGATGCTCGAACTCATGTATGCGAGCGGCTTGCGCGTGTCGGAACTGGTGGACTTGAAATCCGTGGAACTGAGCCTCAACGATGGCGTGCTGCGTATCACGGGCAAGGGCAGCAAGACGCGGCTGGTGCCGTTCGGTGAACAGGCGCGGCTGTGGATCGAGCGCTACCTGAAGGAGGCGCGCGGCATCATCCTCGACGGGCAAATGGACGACGCGCTGTTCGTCACGCGGCGCGGGGGCGCCATGACGCGGCAAATGTTCTGGGTCATCATCAAGAAACATGCGCTGAGCGCCGGCATCACGGCGCCGCTGTCGCCGCACACGCTGCGTCACGCGTTCGCCACCCATTTGCTCAACCATGGGGCGGACTTGCGTGTTGTGCAATTGTTACTGGGGCACTCCGATATTTCCACCACGCAGATTTACACGCATGTGGCCCGCGAACGGCTGAAACTGCTGCATGCGCAGCATCATCCACGCGGCTAAACATTTGGTGTTTGCTCCAACTACGTCATAATGTGCCTTATATGCTTATCTGTAACATCTAAAAACTAAAGAGGTAGTAAATGGCCAAGACAAATTTCCAATACGAAAAACGGCAAAAAGAGCTGGAAAAGAAGAAGAAAGCCGAGGAAAAAGCCAGGCGCAAGCTGGAAGCGAAGAACAATCCGAAGCCGGCCGATGGCGAAGAGGGTGCCGAGGGTGAAGAGCCCGAAGCGGACGATGCGGACGACGCTACCGACGCGCCCGCCCAGCCCCAGTAATTCCCCATGCTTGACGACCGGTGCGGCACCATCGCCGCACCGGTAACTCCTCGTTCTACTTTCTCCCCGCTACAAGCTCGGCCGCTGGCCGATCGCCAGTTGCAGCTGCGTGCTGGCGATGGCCGCATCGGCGCGCGCCTGCACATAGCCCTGGTAGGCCTCATCGGCCGAACGCTGCGCCGCCAGCCATTCCAGCAGCGACGCATTGCCTTTGACGTAAGACAGGCGCATGCCATCGACCACCTTTTGCGCATCGACCAGCACGCCGTCGCGGTAGCGCGCCAGCCTGTCCTGCGCCGAACGCAATTGCCGCTGCGCCGTGCGCACCTGCGTTTCCACCGTCAGTTCGGCCTGGCGCAAGGCCAGCATCGCCTGCGTGACACTTGCTTCCGCCTGCACGATATCGCCCGTGTCGCGCCGCGACAGGGGGATGGGAATGGCCAGCGAGATGGACAGGGCGCGCGAGCGGGCCGCGCCTTCGACGGGATTGCCGCTGCCATCGATGCCGTCATGGTAGCCGCGCGCGGCGGCAAGGCCCACGGTGACGGTCGGATCGACGGCGCGGTTGGCGCGCACGAGGGCCGCGCCGTCGCGCAGATTGTCGACGGTGGCGCGGGCGATGCGCACATCGCTGCGGGCCTCGAGCGCCTGCGGCACCAGCACCCTGGCATCCTTGTCGGCATGCGCGGTGAAGTCGCACGCCAGCTGCGCGTCCGGAAACAGCGCGTCGAACTGATGCCCCAAGGGTGGCGACAAATTCAACATGGCGCTGTCCGCCTCGCTGCGCGCCTGCGCCAGCTCGGCCTGGAACTGGTCGCGTTCCACGCGCGACTGCAGCAGCTCGATGCCGCCCACGTCGCCCGCCTTGCGCCGCACGGCGTTCGCCTCGACCACTTTTGACAGGGCCGCCATGGTCTGCTCCTTGCGCGCTGCGACGTCGCGCGTGCGGCACGCTTCCGTGAACGCGGCGGCGGCCGTGCCATACAGCTCGCTCTTGAAGCCGGCCACCGTTTCCTCGGCCAGCGCGACACTGCTGTGCGCCGCTTTTAACCGCGCGGCGCGCTTGCCGCCCGTCTCGATGGCCATGCTGATGGCCGGGTTCCACGTGACGGGACGGTGTTCGGCGCTGCGCACGGTTTCGCGCGTGGCGCCCAGTGTGAACTCGGGATCGGGACGCAGGCCGGCGATGCCGATGCCGGCCTTGGCCGAGACGATGCCTTCCTGCTGCGCCCGCAGTTCCAGGCTGTGGCTTTCCACGGCGGACAGGTAAGTGTCAAAGCTCAAGGGCGTGGCAAAGGCGCCGGGCGCGATCAGCCAGGCCGCCACCAGTACATTAAAACGTGTCATGGGTCTCTCCTTCGGTATGCGTCTGGCGTTTTTGCAGGTGCGCCTCGATCAGGTAATACAGGGCCGGCAACAGCAGCAGGGTGAGGGCGGTGGCCGTCACCAGGCCGCCCACGACGACGGTGGCCAGCGGGCGCTGCACATCGCTGCCCAGGCCCGTCGCCAGCATGGCCGGCGTCAGGCCCAGGGCGGCCACGGTGGCCGTCATCAGCACGGGGCGCATGCGGTCGCGCGCGCCTTCGAGCACGGCGTCGCGCAAGCTCTTGCCCTCCTCACTGCGCAAGCGGTTGATCTGCGCCAGCATCAGCACGGCATTCAGGACGGCCACGCCGAACAGGGCGATGAAGCCGACGGCGCTCGACACATTCAAGGTCATGCCGCGCAGGTGCAGCGCGGCCAGGCCGCCCAGCATGGCCAGCGGCACGGCCAGCAAGACCAGCGCGGGCTGGCGCAGGTTGCGGAACTGGCCAAACAGCAGCAGGAACATGGCGCCCAGGGTCATCGGCAGGATTAGCGCCAAACGGCTTTGCGCGCGCTGCAGGTTTTCGAACTGGCCGCCCCATTCGACGCTGATGCGCTGGTGCTCGCCTGCCACGGTTTGCGCCACCAGCGGGCGCGCTTCGGCCAGGAAGCCGGCCAGGTCGCGCCCGCGGGCGTTGAGGCGCACGATGATGTGGCGCCGTCCCATTTCACGCACGATCACGCTTTCGCCCGAGGTGGTGCTGATGGTGGCTACCTGCGCCAGCGGCACCTTCGCACCGTTGGCGGCCGTGAGCTTCAGGCTGGCGATGGCGTCCGGGCTGGAGCGCGTGGCGGGCGGAAAGCGCACGGCGATGTCGTAGCTTTTTTCTCCCACGTAGACCTGGCCGATGGGCGCGCCGCCGATGCCGGTGGAAATCAGGTCGGCCACGTCGGCCGCATTGATGCCGTAGCGGGCCGCCTTGGCGCGGTCCAGCTCCACCTTCAGGTTGGGCAAGGGCGGTTCCACGTCCACGGCCACGTCGGAGGCGCCGTGGACGGTTTTCAGGACATTGGCCACCTTGCCGGCGATGGCGCGTACTTCATCGAGGTCGTTGCCGAAGATTTTCACCGTCAGGTCGCTGTGCGCGCCCGACAATTTATCCTGCACGCCATCGATCATCGGCTGCATGAAGGCCACGGTGATACCGGGCATGCGGGCGAAGCGTGCATTCATTTTCGCGATCAGCTGCTGCTTGCTCATGCCCGATTTCCAGCTTTTATACGGATGCAGTCCCACACTCGCCTCGATGTGCGACGGCGTCCAGTAATCGGTGCCGTCGTCGTTGCGCCCCGTCTGTGTGACGATGGTCGACACTTCGGGGAATTCCAGCGCGGCGCGCCGCAGTTCGCTGGCCATTTCGGATGCCTTGTCGAGCGTGATCCCGGGCGGCATCTGCACCTGCAGCCACAAGGAGCCCTCATCGAGGTACGGTAAAAAGTCGCGCCCGATGCTGCCGCCCAGGATGGCAAGCGCTGCGAGCGATCCTGCGCACACCATTGCCACCCAGCGCTTGCTGCCCACCATGCGCTCGAGGAAGCGGCCATACGCGCCCGCCAGCGTGTCCAGCGCGCGGTTGTGGGGCATGCGGCGCGGCTTGCGCAAGGCCAGCCAAGCCAGGCCCGGGATCAGCACCAGCGCCACCACGAGCGCACCTACGAGCGCCGCGCCCACCGCATACGCCATCGGCGAAAACAGCTTGTATTCGATGCGCTGGAAGGCGAACAGTGGCAGATAGGCGGCGATGATGACGGCCATGCCGAACATGATGGGACGTGCCACTTGCAGGGTCGCGTCGATGGCGTCCTGCAGGGTGAGGGGCCGCTCCTGATCCCGTTCGCGGCGGCGCAGCATGTTTTCCAGCACCACCACGGAACCATCGACGAGGATGCCGAAGTCGATCGCGCCCAAGGACAGCAAATTGGCGGGAATCCTAAAATGGTGCATGAAGATGAAGGCGATCAGCAGGGCCAGCGGTATCGTCAGCGCGACGATGGCGGCCGCGCGGGGGCTGCCCAGGTACAGCAGCAGCACGAGGGCGACGAGCAGCATGCCTTCGCCCAAGGTAAATCCCACCGTGTGCAGGGTGGCGTCGATCAGCGAGCTGCGGTCCAGGTAGGGCACGACCTTGACGTCCTTCGGCAGCACGTTGGCGTTCAAGTCGTCCACGGCCGCATGGATGCCGGCCAGCGCTTCGGACGGATTGAAATCCTTGAGCAGCAGGGTGATGCCTTCGATGGTGTCGGGGTTGCTGTCCTTGCCGAGGATGCCGCGCCGTTCCACGTTGCCGTAAGCAAGCTTGCCCAGGTCCTTCACCAGCACGGGCACGCCATCCTTGCTGCTGACGACGACATTGCCCATGTCATTGAGCGAGTGCAGCAAACCTACGCCGCGCACCACGTACGATTGCTGGCCGCGGTCGATCACGCTGCCGCCGCCGCTGATGTTGTTGGCGTTGATGGCGTCCTTGACCTGCGCCAGCGAGAAGCCGTAGCTGTCCAGCTTTGCGGGATCGAGTTCCAGCATGAACTGCGTTGTCAGGCCGCCGAAATTGCTGACGTCCGCCACGCCACGCACCTGCTGCAGGCGCGGGATCACGGTCCAGAACTGCAGCTCGGACAGTTCGCGTAAAGACCGTGTTGTCGATTCCAGCGTGTAGCGGTAGATCTCGCCCGTGGGCGAGGTATAGGGATCGAGCCCCGGCTTGGCATCGTAGGGCAGGTTCACGCTGGCCAGGCGTTCCTGCAGCCGCTCGCGCGTGAAGTAGCCGTCGCTGCCATCCTCGAACACGACCGTGATCAAGGACAGCGCGAATAGGCTGCGCGTGCGCAGCACGTGCATGCCCGGTGTGCCCAGCAGCGCGCGTTCCAGGGGAATCGTGATCTGCTGCTCGATTTCCTCGGCGCCCAGCCCCGGCACCTGCGTGACGATTTGCGAGGTGACGTCGGCGATATCTGGATACGCTTCGATGGGCAGCTGTTTCCAGCAATAGACGCCGTAGGCGGCGACGAACAGCAGCACGAGCCAGACGATGCCGCGCCGCTGGCAGCAGGTGGCGATGAAACGGTCAATCATTGAGCAGCACTCCTTCCTTGACGACGATGCGTTCCCCGGCCTTCAGGCCCGAGACGATTTCCACTTGCTCGCCATGGCTGGCGCCCACCTGCACCGTGCGCGGTTCGAAGCGCAGCGGGCTGCGCTCGACCATCACGCGCGTTGATGGTCCGCTTTGCAGCACGGCGGCGGCCGGCACGAGGAGGGCGCGGCGGGAAGCGCCGGCAAATCCCGCGTGGGCGAACATGCCCGGCTTGAAGGCACCGGCGCGGTTGTCGATGGCCACGCGCACTTTCACCGTGCGCGTCTCGGGATCGAGCACGGCGCCGACATAGGCGACCTTGCCCTCGAAAGCCTTGCCGGGCCAGGCGTCGACGGTGATGCTGGCCGTTTGTCCCACGGCCACCTGCGCCAGGTCCCGCTCGGCCACATTGGCCGACAGCCACACGGTGGAGAGATCTGCCACCGTCATGACGGGCGCGTTGATATCGTTCCAGTAGCCGCCCTGGGCGCCTTCCATGGCGATCACGGTGCCGGCGATCGGTGAACGCAGCACATAGTCGCGGCGGGTGCCGCGCGCGCCGGCGCCGTACTGGGCCAGCTTGTCGGCGCTGGCCTGGGCATCGCTGCCGGCCTGCGCAAAGGCGGCCTGCGCCGCTTCGTACTCCTTGCGCGCGGCGATTTCCGCATCGAACAGCGTCTTCTGGCGCTCGAGTTCCTGGCGCGCCTGCAGCAGGATGGACTTGGCCTTGCTGTCGTCCGCGTAGGCGGCGCTCAGTTCCGCCGAATCGAGCGTGAACAGCGGTTCGCCCGCCTTCACGCTGTCGCCCAGTGAACGCTGCAAGCGCGTGATCCGGCCTGCCAGCGGCGGCGTGATTTTCACCAGCTTTTCCGGCATCGCCTCGATGCTGCCGGGCGCCTGCGTCTGCGTGGCGATCTCCTGTTCCTGCACGGCGGCGATCTGCAGGCGCTGGCGCAGCGGCGACATCTTGTCGACGGCGATGCTGCCATCATCCAGGTGCATGGCCTGGGCGGGCGGCGTGGCTGCCGCTGTCGGCTTGGCGCAGCCGGCCAGGGCCGAACAGGCGAGAGCGAGGGCGCAGCTGGCGCCCAGGGCGTTGCGGGTGGTCGTGTTCATCCCGTGTTTCCTTGTTATTGATGGTGATGGGGCATGCGTGGATGCCGTGCCCATGCGGGCAAGAGAGGGGCGCAGGTGGCGCAGGCAGCGTCAGTACAGCGCCGGAAAAGCATAGCAATGTGCTCCTGAAGAAGCGCCCAAGAACGCCTGAATCATTCTTCAGGTTCCGTGTGCGCACGCTGCGGCGCGGTAAAATGCCAGCATGGAAAACAAGGCGCGACGCGAAAGGCAGGCATGAGAATCCTCCTGGTGGAAGACGACCGCAAGGCGGCGCGTCTGCTGGCCCGCGGCTTGCAGGAAGAAGGTTTTGTCGTCGATGTGGCGCACAGCGCGGAAGAGGGCGAGGATGAAAGCTACGCCGTCGACTACGATGCGATCGTGCTGGACTGGATGTTGCCGGGCAAGCAGGGCATCGACTTTTGCCGCGACCTGCGCACGCGCGGCATCCAGACGCCCGTGCTGATGCTCACGGCGCGCGACGCCACGGCCGACCGGGTGGCGGGCCTGAATACGGGCGCCGACGATTACCTGACCAAGCCGTTTGAATTCGAGGAACTGCTGGCGCGCATCCGCGCCTTGCTGCGTCGCTCCGACATCAGCCGCCCGCTGGTGCTGGCGCTGGCCGATCTGACGCTCGATCCCGTCAGTCATCAGGCCACGCGGGCCGGCGCGCCTCTGGTGCTGACGCCCAAGGAGTATGCGATTCTGTTGATCCTGCTGCGCCAGGCGGGCGAGGTGGTCAGCCGCGCGCGCCTGGCCGAACAGATCTGGCAGGCGGACCTGATCGGCATCGATAACCTGATCGACGTCCACGTGCGCAATTTGCGGGGAAAAGTGGATGCGCCGGGCTTGCCACCCTTGATCCACACGGTGCGTGGACGCGGTTTCCGCCTGGCGGAAAACAACGGTGGCTAGCTTTCGCAAACGCTTGCTGCTGGTGCACCTGGCCGTCATCCTCGCCATCGTCGCTTGCACGGCGCTGGCCGGCTACTGGGGCCTGTCGCGCGCCGTGCACGGCCAGCTCGATGCGGCCCTGCTGGCGCTGGGCGAGACGGAAATGGCCATGCTGCCGGCCGCGCCGCGCCAGCCCGTGCAGGTGCACGAGGTGGCGCCGGGACTGGCGCCGCCGTCATTGACGCGGCTCGACCGCTTGGTGCAGATCATCGATGGCGAAGGCCGCGTGCTGGCGCGCAGCCGCAACCTGGAGGCGGCGCAGCTGCCGGCGCCGTCCGCCCTGCTGGCGCGCCTGGCGGCCGGCGAGACCGTCTTCGAGACCCTGCCCAAGTTTGGAGAAGAGCCGCTGCGCATGGTGTCGATCCCCGTGCCCTCGTCCGGCGCGGGCCTGGCCGTGCAGGTTGCCGGTTCGCTCGACGACACCAACCACGTGCTGGCCGCGGCCACCGTGCTGTTTGGCGCCATGGCGCTGGCCTTGTTGGCGGCCGTGGGGCTGGCCGGCGAAATGCTCACGCGCCGCGTGCTGGGCGCCATCGATGACGTGGTGGACCAGGCGCATTCGATCGGCGAAGCCAGCCTGCACCAGCGCCTGCCCCATCCCGGCACGCAGGACGAGATCGGCCGCCTGGTCGACACACTGAACGCCATGCTGGACCGCCTGGAACACGGCTACGATGCGCAGCGCCGCTTCACGGCCGACGCCTCGCACGAATTGCGCTCGCCCCTGTCGCGCCTGCGCACGGAAATCGAAATCACCCTGCGCCGCCCGCGCGAAGCGCCCGAGTATGTCGATGCGCTGGCGTCCTGCCTCGATGAAGTGCAACGCCTGACGACCCTCGTGGAAGAGTTGTTGATGCTCACGCGCCTGGACGTGGGCCAGGAGCGCAATGCCGTGGAAACCATCGCGCTTAATCCCCTCGTGCGGGCGGCCGCGCAGCGCCTGGAAAAGGCGGCGGCGCAGCGCGGCATCCGCATCGTCTTCGATGACAGTGTGGCCGTGCAGGCGCGGGTGGCGGCCGGTCCCGTGGACTTGGTGCTGGCCAATCTGCTCGATAACGCCGTGAAGTTTTCGCCGCCCGACAGCGTCATCGCCGTGCACGTGGCGCGCGATGGCGCGCATGCAGTCGTCGGCGTGGCGGACGCGGGACCGGGCATCGGCGTGGAAGACTTGCCGCATCTGTTCGAGCGCTTTTACCGTGGCGCCCAGGCGCGCGCGGGCGAGGCGCCCGGTTTCGGCCTGGGCCTGGCCCTGTCGCAAGCCATCGTGCACGCGTATGGCGGCAGCATCGAGGCGCAGAACCGCCTGCAAGGCGGCGCGCTGTTCCTCATGCGCCTGCCGGCCTCAGATTGACGGCGCGACGCCTTCCCAGCGCACTTGCCGCACTTGCGGCCAGGCGCCCGCGCGGTTGACGAAGCGCACCAGCACGGCGCGCTGCACGGCCTGGCACAGCACCGTGGCGATCAGCTGCACCACCTGTCTGGCTTCGTCCCAGCTGCGCAGCATTTGCGACGGCGCCAGGCCCGCGCCTTTCAGTTCGGCCAGCAGCAGGCGCACGACATGGTCGGCTTGCGCCGCAGGGCAGGTGACGGTCAGGCGGTAGGTGGCGACAGCCGGCCCACGTTTGGCAAACCAAAGGAAGAACTTTTTCATCACACACCTCGCTCAGCGACAAATTCCGCGTTGTTCACGAGCGCCCAGCGCACGGCCGAGACGCTGCCTTCCAGGCTCACCTGGCTGACGATCTGCTCCAGCAATCCCAGGCTGGACAAGGGCGTGAGCAAGTCGGCCCGCACTTCGATGCGTCCCGCGTGCGCGGCATCCTCGCTGTGCAAGGATTGCAGCATCAGGGCCGGCATGCCGCTGATCAAGCGCAGCATCAGCTTGCGCACCTGGACTTCCTGCTCCGCCTCGCATACGGCCGTCACGCGGTAGATGCTTTCCGTCTCGATGCCCGCTTCGCTGCCGTGCGCGTTGATGCGCTGCGCCAGGTGGCGCAGCACGAGGTTGGCGATCAGCACGAAGCCCGTGCCGATGGCCGCTTCCAGCGCAAACCCCAGGCCGCACAGGATGCCGATGGCTGCCGAGCACCACAGGGTGGCGGCCGTGTTCAAGCCGCGCACCGTCATGCCTTCGCGCATGATGACGCCGGCGCCCAGAAAGCCGATGCCTGACACCACCTGCGCGGCGATGCGCATATGGCCAGAGGCATCGCCTTCGAGCACGGAAACCATCACGAACAGCGAGGCGCCGACGGACACCAGCGCGTTCGTGCGCAGGCCCGCCATGCGCTGGCGCAGCTGGCGTTCGGCGCCGATCATGGCGCCCAGGGTCAATGCCGCGGCAACGCGCAGCGCAAAGTCAAATACCACCATTATTTCTCCCGGCTGGGGAGGAACAGGCGAGTGCATAAGGCGAAGACTATCCGCCCGGATTGGGGCAGCAGACGACAACGGTGGAACGAAGAGGGGGAAGTGGCGGCGAGAGAATACTGCCGCTGGTAAAACCGCACCTTGCCGAGGGCAAGGCGGGCGGAATGCGCGCGTCTTGCCTAAGGCCGATCGCCGATGGTCAATCGACTACTGTCACTGGAACAAGCACCCACGAGTCACTCCATATCATTGATAACGGGGACAGTCTAGCCAGTGGGGCTGCTTTGGTCAACTGAAGCTCTCTTCAGGAAGCCGCCGCGTCGTCCCCGCAAATGCGGGGACGGTGAAGGCGACCGGTGGATCAGTGGGCGTGTGCCTTGGCGTCGTCGGCATCGGCGTGGGCATGCTCGCCGCCGCCAAAGAAGCGCGCGGCGCGCTTGCCCAGGCTATCGAGGTAGGTGTAGGCGACGGGCACCACCACCAGGGTCAGCAAGGTCGAAGTGATCACGCCGCCGATGACGGCGCGGCCCATCGGCGCCTGCGATTCGCCGCCGTCGCCCATGCCGATGGCCATCGGCAGCATGCCGAAGACCATCGCCAGGGTCGTCATCAGGATGGGGCGCAGCCGCACTTGGCCCGCTTCCATCAGCGCCTCGAACTGCCCCAGACCTTCGCGCTGGCGCTGGTTGGTGAAGTCGACCAGCAGAATCGCATTCTTGGTGACGAGGCCCATGAGCATGATGAAGCCGATCACGGAGAAGATGTTCAAGGTGCTGCCCGTAATGAGCAATGCAGCCAGCACGCCGATCAAGGAGAGCGGCAGGGACACCATGATGGCGATCGGCTGCAAAAAGCTGCCGAATTGCGAGGCCAGCACCAGGTAGATGAAGATCACGGCGATCCCCAGCGCCATCATCGCGCCGCCCATGGTTTCGGCCATCTGCTGCGCATTGCCGGCCACGTCGAAGCGCACGCCCGGCGGCAGGTCGATCGATTGCATCGCCTTTTGCACATCGGCGTCGACGTCGCCGGCGGGACGGCCCTGCACGCCCGCATAGATCGCGACGCGGCGCTGCAAGGCCTGGCGTTTGAGCACTTGCGGGCTCGATGACGGCACGAAGTCGACCACCTGGCGCAGCGGAATCATGACGGGCTTGCCGTTCGCGTCAAGCTTGCTCGACGCCAGCGACAGGTCGGCCAGGTCGGCCACCTTTTGCCGGCCCGACTTGGGCAGCTGCACGTTGACGTCGTAGTTCTGTCCGTCGGACGCCAGCCAGTGGCTGACCGTGTCGCCGGCGACAAACGGGCGCAGGGCATTGCCGATCTGCTGCACCGACAATCCCAGGTCGCTGGCCAGTTCGTTATTGATCTTCACGGTGGTCGACGGATTGGCGCCTTCCTGGCTGTATTCCATGTCGGCCAGGCCCTTGATGTTGCGCATCTTGTCCATCAGCGTGTGCGCCACCGCATCGAGCTTGCCTTCGTCCGTGCCGAGGATGGCGATGAAGATGGGACGCTGGCCGACGGACAGGGTGATGCCGGCAATCGGCGCCAGGCGCTCGCGGATCAGTTTTTCCAGTTCCTGCTGCGAGCGGCGCTTGTGCGTCTTGATGTCCGTCAGCTTCAGGTTCACCTCGGCCGCATTGCGTCCATCGGGCGTGCCGATATTGGCCACCAGGCTGTCGATCTCGGGGAATTCCTTCAGGGCCGTTTCGATCTGGCGCACTTTGCTATCCGTGTATTCGAGGCTGGAGCCGACGGGCGTCTTGAAGCGCAGGTTGACCCAGCCCTGGTCCGTCTCGGGGAACATCTCGCCGCCGATCATGGGCACGAGCATCAGGCTGCCCGCGAACAGGGCCACGGCCGTGGCCAGGGTCGTCTTGCGCCAGCGCAGGGCCAGCGCCAGCACCTTGCCATACCAGACGTGCAGACGGTCGATGCCCGTCTCGATCCAGGCCATGAAGCGGCCCAGCCACGGCACGTACTTGAAGCGGTCCTTGACGGGGTCGCGCCAGACGGACGACAGCATGGGGTCGAGCGTGAAGCTGACGAACAGCGACACGAGCACGGCGACGGCCACGGTGATGCCGAACTGCAGGAAGAAGCGGCCGATGATGCCGTCCATGAAGGCGACGGGCACGAACACGGCGACGATGGCGAATGTGGTGGCCATCACGGCCAGGCCGATTTCATTGGTGCCGTCGTTGGCCGCCTTGTAGTGGTTCTTGCCCATGCCCAGGTGGCGCACGATGTTTTCGCGCACGACGATGGCGTCATCGATCAAGAGGCCAATGCACAGGGACAGCGCCATCAGGGTCAAAAAGTTCAGGGTAAAACCGAAGGCCTTCATGGCGATGAAGCTGGCCAGCACGGAGATCGGCAGGGTCAATCCCGTGATGATGGTCGAGCGCCACGAGTGCAGGAACAGGAAGACGATCACCATGGTCAGCACGGCGCCTTCGATGATGGTGCGCTTGACGTTATTGAGCTGGCTTTGCACGCGCTCCGATTCGTCGTCGAGCACGCGCAGGGTGATATCGGGCGGCAGGGTCTTTTGCAGGTCCGCCGCCACTTTCAGGATGCCGGTGCCCACTTCGACTACGTTGGCATCCTGCACCTTGGTGATTTCCATGGTCACGGCCTGCTGGCCGTTCATGCGCGAGATCGACAGTTCTTCCTGCTCGCCGTCGACGACGGTGGCTACCTGGTCCAGGTAGACGGGGCCGACGGCGCGGCGCGCGACGATGATCTTGCCGAATTCGCGCGCATCCTTGATCTTGCCTTCCACGCGCACCAATTGCTCGGCCGCGCCATGGCTGATGGAGCCGGCCGGCAAATTCGTATTCGTGGCCTGGATGGCGCGGATCACTTCATCGACGCCGATGCCCTGGGCATTGAGCTCGATCGGCTTCATGCTGATGAGGATCTGGCGCGCGCGCAAGCCGCGCAGCTTGACTTGCCCCACGCCGGCCACGCCCTGGAAGCGCTTGCTGATGATCTGCTCCGTCATGGTCGACAGCGCGCGCAGGTCATGTCCGGTGGAGGTCAGCACGATGGTGGCGATGGGGCGCTCGTTGTCGCCCTCGGCGCGGGCGATGAACGGGTCCTTGGCTTCTTTCGGGAAGCGCGGGCGCACCAGGGCCACCTTGTCGCGCAAGTCCTGCATGGCCTTGTCCATATTCGTCGACAGCTCGAATTCCAGGTAGACGCCGGCGCGTCCTTCCCACGAGTTGGCACGGATGGTCTTGATGCCGCTGACGGTGTTGACGGCGTCCTCGATGGGGCGCGTGATGTCGTTTTCCACGGCTTCGGGCGAGGCGCCCGGGTAGTTCACTTCAATGGCGGCGAACGGGAACTGCACGCTGGGCATGCTCTCCACGCCCAGGCCACGGTAGGAGAAGATGCCCAGTACTACCAGCGCCACCATGACCATGGTGGCGAAGACGGGATTTTGAATACTGACTTTGGTCATCCACATGGCTCAGTCCTTCCGTGCCAGCACGGCTGCCGGCGCGGCGGGAGCGGGAGCGGCGGCGGGCGCGGCGAAGGTCACGCCGTGGCCAGGTTTCACGCCATCGAGCTTGGCGACGATGACTTTCGCGCCCGGCACCAGGCCCGATGTCACTTCCGCATAGCCTTCATCTTCATTGCGCAAGCCCAGGGTGACGGGCTGGGCGACGACCTTGTTGTTGACCAGCGCATACACGACGGGGCCCTGTTTTTCATTGCGCACGGCCGTCAGGGGCACGAGCGGCGCCACGGGCGAGCGCTCGGTGACGATGCTGCCCTTGGCGAACATGCCGCCGCGCAGCGCGCCATCGCCATTGTCGACGGCGATGTAGACGAGCATGGCGCGCGAGCCGCTCTCGGTGGTGGGGTTGATGCGCGTGACCTTGCCGGCGAAGTCGCGCGCGCCGAAGCCGTCGACCTTGAAGTGCACGTCCTGGCCCAGCTTGATGCGGGGGATTTCCGCGCTGGGCACGGGTGCTTCCAGGGTCAGCTGGGCCAGGTTGACGATGGTGTAGACGGGCATGTCGGGCGAGACTTTTTCGCCGGCCTGCAGGTGGCGCTTGCTGACGATGCCGGCCATCGGTGCGCGTATCACCGTGTCGGCCAGCGCGATGCGGGCGATGTCGAGCATGGCGGCGGCGGACTTGACGTTGGCGCGCGCCAGGTCGACGGAGTTTTGCGTCGTGTCGTAAGCCGTCTGCGAAATGTATTTTTGCTTGAGCAGCGCCTGGCTGTTCGCTTCATTCTTGCTGGCCATCGACAGGCGCGCCTGCGCTTCGTCGAGCATGGCTTGCTGCTGCGTCAGGCGGGCGCGCTGGTCGGCCGCATCCAGGCGCACGAGGATTTGCCCATTGGCTACGTGCTGGCCTTCCTGCAAGGTCGTTGCCTCGATCACGCCGGAAACCTTGGCCTTGATGGTGGCCTGGGTCACGGGCGCCAGCGAGCCGGACAGGGGCAGGCTGATACTGAGGGCGCGCGCATCGATGGCGGCCACGTCGCCCTGCGCCAGTTCATGCACGGGCGTCTTTTCCTGCTCCTTCTTCTTGCTCGCCTGCTGCTCGGCCGCCTTGGCGGCTTGCTGCTTCGACTGCATCACCGTCCAGCCGCCGCCGGCCAGGCCCAGCACGACGAGGATCAAGACGGGCGTGCGCCAGCGCCGGCGGCGCGTGGCGGCAAGGGGGGAGGCGGGGGGCAGGGTCTCGTTTTTCATAGGTTTTTTAGTCAGGAGCGGCGCAGGGGTTCGGCGCCAGGTCTCGGTGCGGCCGGCCTGCGGCAGGCCGGGGGAATTCGGGTAGCGCATCACCGTGGCGGCCGCAGACAGCACGCCTGCCGCTGCGGCCGTTCACGGCGATGCGCATGTTGCCACTTTAGGAAGATTCAAGCCGGGCCGCCATCGCTGTGCGACAGATTGCACAAAATCGGGGCTGGAATGCAAAAAACGGCGACCGGAGACCACGGCCAGCATGCGCGCCATGCGCGTCACGATGCTTGCGCATCCTCAAGAAGCCGATTCGCCGGCGCGCAAGAATGGTCGGGATGGTTGCGCCACCGGACAGGCCATACGCCTGCCGGTTGCCGCGCGGCCGCGCCACAGGGGGCCTGATGTCTGATCGGATTGCCGGAGCCGCCCCGTCGCCGGGCCGTTTGCTGGCCGCGGCCGAACCGCAGGCGGGGCCGGCCGGCAAGGCGCTCGATTTGCTGTCGATCATTGTTACCGCGATCGAACAGGCACCCGGCCTGGCCGTACGCGGCATCGACCGCGACGGCATGGTGCGCTACTGGAGCGCTGGGGCTGCGCGCCTGTATGGCGTGGCGGCCGAATTGGCGCTGGGCCAGCCTTGGGCCACAGTGGCCGCCGCGCTGCCCGGCGCCGCCAGCGTGGCCGAGGCGGCGGCGGGCGAACTGGCAGCCGTGTGGGAAAGCGGCAAGGCGCGCAGTACGCGCCTGTGGAAGCTCGCTGCCGACGGAGCCGCGCCGCGCTGCATCTGCTCCACCGTGTTTCCCGTCATCCAATCCGGGCGTGTGCGGCAAGTAGTCTGTGTCGATGTCGATATCACGGCCGGCGGCCACGACGGCGCCGCGCAGGGCGCCTTGTTGCTAATGGGCGACAATTTCCGCCAGTTGTACGAGAAATCGGCCGACGCCATCCTGCTGCTGCGCGACGAACATATCGCCGAAGCGAATCCGGCCGCCATTGCCCTGTTTCAATGCGAAGACCGGCCACGATTGCTGGGGCGCCGCCTCAGCGACTTTTCGCCCTTGCGCCAGCCCGATGGCGCATTGTCCTCGTTGCGCGGCACGCAGCTGGCGGCGCAAGCCCATGCCGACGGCAACTGCCGCTACGACTGGCGCTATCAGACGTGCACCGGCGAGCTGTTCTGGGGAGAAGTGCTGCTCACATCCGTCACGCTCGACCACACCTATCTGTTTTATGCCGTGATCCGCGATATTTCTTCGCGCAAACTGGCCGAGCGGGCCCTGTACCTGTCGGCACAGGTGGTCGAACATGCGCGCGAAGCCATCGTCGTGATGGATCCGCAGCAGCGCGTCGTCAGCATGAACCCCGCGTACAGCGAGATCAGCGGCTATAGCCTGGACGATATGCTGGGCAAGCCTTTTGTGTTGCACGGCGTGGAGCCGGACGCGCCCGCGTTTTTCGACCACGTGTGGGATGAGGTCGAGGCGAACGGCTATTGGCAAGGCGACATCCTGGGCCAGCGCAAGGCGGGCGGGCGCTACCCGGCCTGGCTGTCGCTGACGGCCATCCGCGACCCGCAGGGGCAATTAAGCAATTACCTGGCCATCCTCAGCGACATCAGCGAGCGCAAGAAAAACGAGGAGCACACGCGTCACCTGGCCGAGCACGATTTCCTCACCGACTTGCCGAACCGCGTGCTGCTGCTGGACCGGCTGTCGCTGGCGCTGGCGGCCGCGCGGCGCAAGCTGAGCATGCTGGCCATCCTGTACCTGGACCTCGACCACTTCAAGCACATCAACGACAGCATGGGCCACCACGTGGGCGACTTGCTGCTTAAGGAAGTGGCACGGCGCCTCGTGCGCTGCGTGCGCGGCGTCGATACGGTCAGCCGGCATGGCGGCGACGAGTTTGTCATTATCCTGGCCGAGGTGGGCGGCATCGACCAGGTGGCCCACGTGGCGGCCAGCCTGCTGCATGCCGTGACGCAGGTGTACCAGCTGGGCGAATATGAACTGCACGTGTCGACCTCGATCGGCGTGGCCATCTTTCCCAGCGATGGCGACGGCATCGATACCCTCGTGCACAACGCCGACATCGCCATGTACCACGCGAAGGAGAACGGGCGTAACAATTTCCAGTTTTTCAATGCCGAAATGAATGCGCAAATCGTCGAGCGGGCCAGCCTGGAGCAAGGCTTGCGCGAGGCATTGGGCCGTGATGAATTCGTGCTCGAGTTCCAGCCCGCGCTCGATGTGGCCAGCGGGCAGATCCTCGGCGCGGAAGCGCTGCTGCGCTGGCGCCACCCGCAATTGGGCGTGCTGCCGCCCGAGCGCTTCATCGCCGTGGCCGAGGAATGCGGCTTGATGGTGTCGATCGGCAACTGGGTGCTGCGCCACGCCTGCCTGCGCGCACGCGCCTGGCACGATGCGGGCCATGCCTGGAGAGTGGCCGTGAATCTGTCGCCGGCGCAATGCATGCATAATAATTTATTGCTTAGCGTACAAGAAGCGCTGGCCGTGTCCGGTTTGCCTGCCGCCAGCCTGGAACTGGAAGTGACGGAGGCCTTGCTGATGAAGGGCGGCGCGCGCCTGGCCGGCGTGCTGGCGCAGTTGCGTGCGCTGGGCGCCAGACTGGCCATCGACGACTTCGGCACCGGCTATTCGCGCCTGGCCAATCTGCGCCATTACCCGGTGGACAAACTCAAGATCGACCCCTCGTTCCTGCCCGCCGCCGCGGACGGCGCGGCGGGCGAGTCCGACACGGCGGTCGCCGCCACCATCATCGCCATGGCGCGCGAGCTGCAATTGACGGTGATCGCCGAAGGCGTGGAAACGGCGCAGCAACTCGCGTATCTGCGGGGGCAGGGCTGCCAGCAATACCAGGGGCGCTTTGCCAGCGCGCAAGTCGAGGGCAGCGCGCTGGCGAGGTTGCTGCATTAGTTAATTAGTGGACATTTCCCAGCAGCCTGATGCGCGCCAGCACCTGGCCATGGTCGGATGCGTGCGGCAGGCCCAGCAGCAAATGATCGTTGAGATACGTCACTTCCTGCAGCACGCCGATGGCGCGCGGCGAGGCCGGATGAAAATGTTCGGACACGAGGATGTGGTCGATCGTCATGTAGGCGCTGTCGTGGATATTCGTGTAGCCCACGTGGCGCAAGGCATCCTGGCGCAGCTGGATGGCGTTGGCGTCGTACAGGCGCGCGCGCATTTCCGGCATGTCACCATGCGGTTCGCACGGCGCGCCCGCGCCCATGACGATGGCCGTGGTGACGGCATTGGCGATGTCGTTGAAGTCGCCCAGCACGATGCGGGGACGGCCGCTATGGCCCAGTTCGCTTGCCAGCACGCGCAGGGCCACGGCTTCCGCGCCGCGCCGCTGCAGCGAGCGCAGGTTGGCCAGCGCGTAAGCGGCCGCATCGTTGCCGTCGCCATGGCGGTAGTCGGGCCGGCGCGATTTCAAGTGCACGACGACCACGTCCGTGAGCTGTCCGCCAGGCAAGATGACCTGGACGTGCAGGGGCGCGCGGGCGAAGCGGCAGGCGTTGTCCTCGGCGGAGACGCTCACGCCGGCGGGAAAATCCGCCCAGGCCACACCGGCGCCCACCAGGGGCAAGCGCGACACGAGCGCCACCGTGGGCAGCATGCGTCCGGCAATATCCATTGCGTCGTAACCGGCCACGGTGGCTTCGCGGTAATGGCGCGTGCGCGACAGGACGTCACGCAGGGCCGCTTGCGAGAAAATTTCCTGGAATCCGATCACGTCGGCGTCGAGCAGGTCGATCTGCCGCGCCGTCCACTCCGCCTTGGCTGCGTATTGCGCCGGGCTCAACGGTTCTAGGTTGTCATACAATTTCGCCCCGGCGGGGGCAAGGTTGCAGACATTGAATGTGGCAAAGCGGATTTCTTCCTGCATAATTAGCACTCCTCACTGAACGATCAGCGTATCACGCATGGCTAAAAAAGAGCATATTTCCGAAACCCAGGCGACGCAGTTGCTGCGCAAGCATCAAGTTTCCTTCGAAGAACACCCGTATCCGTACGAAGAGCACGGCGGCACCAGCGTGTCGGCGCGCGAACTTGGCGTGCCCGAGCACGATGTGATCAAGACCCTGGTGATGCAGGACGAGGCGGCCAAGCCGCTGATCGTGCTCATGCATGGCGATTGCAAGGTGTCGACCAAGAACCTGGCGCGCGGCATCGGCTGCAAATCCGTCGAGCCGTGCAAGCCCGACGTGGCGCAGCGCCATTCCGGCTACATGATCGGCGGCACCTCGCCGTTCGGCACGAAGAAGACCATGCCCGTGTACGTGGAAGCGTCGATCCTGGACTTGCCGCGCATCTACATCAATGGCGGACGGCGCGGTTTCCTCGTCTCGTTGGCGCCACAGGTGCTTGTTGACTTGCTGCAAGCCAAGCCGGTGCAGTGCGCCTTGCAGGATTAAGAAAACCAGTCCCCGCCCTGTCCGTAGGCGGGGTGCTGGTGTATATTCTGCTGCGCCAGCCTCGATGCTGGTGTAATAAACACAATAAAGGGAAGAAATGAATCCAGTAATCACAACCGTGGCAATGACAGTGGCCGCTTACTTGCTCGGCTCGATATCGTTTGCCGTGGTGATGAGCAAGGTCTACGGCATTGCCGATCCGCGCACCTATGGCTCGAAAAATCCGGGCGCCACCAACGTGCTGCGCAGCGGCAACAAAGGCGCCGCCATCATGACCCTGCTGGGCGATGGTGCCAAGGGCTGGCTGGCCGTGTTCCTGGCCGACCACTTTGCCGGCGCGCTGGGCGTGGGCGACACGGCCGTGGCCCTGGTGGCCATCGCCGTCTTCCTCGGCCATCTGTGGCCCGTGTTCTTCCGCTTCGTCGGCGGCAAGGGCGTGGCGACGGCCCTCGGCGTGCTGCTGGGCATCAATCCATGGCTGGGCCTGGCGACTCTGGCCACCTGGCTGATCATCGCCTACGCGTTTCGCTATTCTTCGCTGGCAGCGCTGGTGGCGGCCCTGTTCGCGCCGTTTTACTATGGCTTGCTGTTCGGCGTCGATCCCATCTTGCTGTCCGTCATCGTCATGAGCGTGCTGCTCGCTTACCGCCACAGCCAGAATATCGCGAACTTGCTCTCTGGCAAGGAAAGCAAGATCGGCGGCAAGAAGGATGCGGCCAAGGCGCCCGTCAAGAAAAAGTAAAATGCCGGGGTCAGACCCGCCGGGTCTGACCCCAACCTTGCGGCGCCGCGCGGTGCGGCCGCCACCGACTCGCGCAAAGGCTGCCCACCATGACTGTTTCTACCTCCTCCGCCACACCCACTCCCGTCCGTATCGATTTCGTTTCCGACGTTTCCTGCCCCTGGTGCGTGGTCGGCCTGAAATCGCTGGAGCAGGCGCTGGACAAGCTGCAAGACACCGTCCAGGCCGACATCCACTTCCAGCCTTTCGAGCTGAACGCCAACATGCCGCCCGAAGGCGAGGATGTCGGCGAACACATCGCCCGCAAATACGGTTCCACCCCGGAACAGATGGCGCAGTCGCGCGAAGCGATCCGCGCGCGCGGCGAGCAGCTGGGCTTTACCTTCGCCATGGACAAGCGCGGCCGCATCTACAACACGTTTGACGCCCACCGTCTGCTGCACTGGGCCGCTCTGGAAGGGCGCCAGAAGGAACTCAAGATGGCGCTGTTCGATGCCTACTTCACCCAAGGCCAGGATCCATCCTCGCACGAGGTGCTGCTGGCCGTGGCCGGCAAAGTGGGGCTGGACACCGCGAAAGCGGCCGACGTCCTGGCATCCGGCGCCTATGCGGACGAGGTGCGCGCGCAGGAACAGTTCTACCAGCAGAACGGCATCAACTCGGTGCCGGCCGTCATCATCAACGAGCGCCATTTGATTTCCGGCGGCCAGCCGCCTGAGGTGTTCGAGCAAGCCTTGCGCCAGATCATCGCCGGCGCCTGAACCAGGCGCCAATGGCGCGCGCCATGACGGTTAATTTCGGCTACACTCCGCAGTGAAGGAGGATAGCCAAATGCCAACAGCCCGCTGGAATGGCGCCGTCATCGCGCAAGCGACCGATGCGCAGGTGCAAGTCGTTGAAAACAATATATATTTTCCTTTGTCGGCCGTGACGCAGGACTACCTGCGTCCCAGCAGCCACACGAGCATCTGCCCGTGGAAGGGCACGGCCAGCTATTACGACCTCGTCGTCGACGGCCAGGTCAATGCCAACGCGGCCTGGTATTACCCCCAGCCCAAGGATGCCGCCAAGCAAATTGCTGGCCACGTCGCCTTCTGGCGCGGCGTCAGCGTCGAGCGCTGACACTTTCTTTCCATACTAAAAATCAATAGAAAGCAGACGATGGATTTACGCCTCGCCGTGTACCAACTCGCCTCGGCCCATGCGCTCGATGCCCAACAAACCCGGCAGTTGCAGGAAGTGGCCGGTTTCCAGCGCGAACCGGCGCGCCTGGCCCACTGGCTGCCGCGCGGCGTGGCCGTGCTGGGGGCCGCCTTGCTGGGCATGGGCCTGATCTGCTGGGTGGCCGCCAATTGGGAAGACTTCGGCCGCATGGGCCGCTTTGCCCTGCTGCAAGGCATGTTTGCCGCCGCCTGCGTGGGCGCGTTTGCCGTGCCCAAGGCGCGCGTTCCCTTGTTGTTGCTGGCCTTGCTGGCCATCGGCGGCCTGTTCGCGTATTTCGGCCAGACCTACCAGACGGGCGCCGATCCATGGCAGCTGTTCGCCCTGTGGGCCGTGCTGGCCTTGCCCCTGTGTTTTGTCGCGCGCAGCGACGTGCTGTGGACGCCGTGGATGCTGGTACTGTCGACGGCCGTCACGCTGTGGATGCAGGCCCACGTGCGCCATAGCTGGCGCATCGATTCGTCCGACCTGAGCATTTTCCTCAGCGGCTGGCTGGCCGTGCTGCTTGCCTGTGCGTTTGTCTCGCCCCTGCTGGCGCGCTGGACGGGCGCGGGCAGCTGGGCCCTGCGCCTGGGCCTGGTGCTGGCCACCATCCTCATCACGGGCACGGCCGTCAGCGCCCTGTTCGGCAATGAGATCGAATCGCCGTACTGGGCCGGACTGGGCTTGCTGCTCGTCGCCGGCGTCCTGCTGGCCACCGGCCGGTTCTTTGACGTGTTCGGCCTGAGCGCCGTGGCGCTCGGTATCAACACCTTGCTGGTGGGCGGCCTGACGCACGTGCTGTTCAACGGCCATGGCGATGGCGTCGGCGCGCTGACCGTGCTGGGCTTGCTGGCCGCCGTGCTGCTGGCGCTGACCGTGCAAGGCATCCTGTGGCGCACGCGCCGGGAGGCGGCATGAGCAATATCAATACTCAACGAACCGATGCGCTCGCCACCCTGATCGACGACGCCACGCGCGCGGGCCTGTTGCCGCCCAACGCCACCCGCCCCGTGCAGGATGTTCGGCCGTGGCCGCTGGTGCTGATGACGGCATTCGGCGCCTGGCTGGCCGCCATTCCCCTGATGATTGCGCTGGGCGTGGGCCTGGAAAGCATCGTGCGCCACGGTCCCGGCGCGTATGTCGTGGCCGCCATCGTGCTGGTCGTGGCCGTGCTGCTGATCCGCACGCGCGGCGTGGCGCTGTTCGTCGAACAACTGGCCGTGCCCTGCCTGCTCGTGGGCGGCGGCTTGCTCGGCTATGCCCTGTACCGCGACTATTCCACGCAGACGGCGTCGCTGCTGCTGTGCCTGGCGTGCCTGGTGGTGGCCGCCGCCTTGCCGCGCGACTGGCTGCGCGTGCTGCTGGGACTGGTCGCCTGCGGCTTGCTGGGGCTGGGTATCGTCGATAGCACGCGCGACTGGATTTTCGAGAACGATCCCACACAACTGTATCTGGCCTGGATGCTGGCCCTGGCACTGTGGCTGGCCGCCCACTGGCTGCAGAAGCAAGCGTTCAATGATGGCCGCGGCGCGCCCGTCGCCGCCTTCCTGGAATCGCTGTCGACGGGGTGGGTATTGGCGATCTTGCTGGGGCTGGTCTTCTGGTCGGGCATGACCTTCATGCTGGGCGGTGCCTTGGGCGGTGGCTTTGCCGGCGAAGTGGCGCGCGAAGTGACCCGGCACCAGGGTATTGCCTGGTATGCGCAGGCCTTGAATGGCGTGTCGCTCGTGCTGGCCGCGGCGGCTGCTGCCTGGACGGGGTGGCGCTGGCCGGCGCTGCGCCAGTTGCCCGCCATCGGCGTGGCGCTGGTGCTGATCGTGCTGGCGTGGTTCATGCCGGGGCTGGGGCCCGTGCTGCTGATCCTTGCGTATTGCGTGACGAGCGGGCGCTCGCGCGTGGCCGTGGCGGCCGTGCTGGCGGCGGCGTGGATCATCGGCAGCTTTTATTACCAGCTGGCCTGGCCGCTGGCCAGCAAGGCGGCGCTGCTGGCGATCGCGGGCGCCGTGCTGTGCGCCCTGTCGTGGCTGGCCACGCGCGGCGCCGTGCTGCACCTGGTGGAAAGCAAACCGGCGGGCGTGGCGGTCGAACGCCGCTTCTTGCGCCTGGGCGTGCTGGGCGGATTGCTGCTGGTGTTGTTGGTCGCCAATGGCGGCATCTGGCAAAAAGAGCAGCTGATTGCCAAGGGGGAAGCAATCTTCGTGGCGCTGGAACCGGTCGATCCCCGCTCGCTGATGCAGGGCGACTACATGCGCCTCAATTTCGTCAACCTGGGTGTGCTGAGCACGTTGGCCAGCGTGGAGCGGGCGCCCGGCCGGCCTTTCGTCGTGGCCAGGCGCGATGCGCGCGGCGTGGCGGAACTGCTGCGCCCCTACACCAAAGAGGCGCTGGCGCCCGGCGAATTCCTGCTCGAGCTGACGCCGAAGGATGGGAACTGGGTGCTGGTCAGCGATGCCTGGTTCTTCAAGGAAGGCGAGGCGGCGCGCTGGGAAAAGGCGCGCTATGGCGAGTTCCGCGTGCTGCCCGATGGCCGCGCCTTGCTGGTGGGCATGCGCGGGGAAGATTTACAGGCGCTGTAGCCGCTTGATTGAACAAATCCAATGGCAGAATCCGGGGTCGTAACCTGAGGGTACGACCCCAGCCTTTGCTCTTGGGGTGGCCGCATCCTGTAAAATTGCCCGATGGATAATATTACGCATTCGGTCATCGGCCTCGGGGTCGGCGAACTGGTACACCGCAGCCTGCCGCCCGAGCCGCAACTACCCGCGCAGCGCACCCGGCGTGCGCTGTTTCTATTTTCGGCATGGTTTGCCAGCAACGCGCCCGACCTCGACCTGGTGCTGACCAAGTTGTTGCCGCGCCCGTTCGGCTACATGCTGCACCACCGTGGCCACACGCATACCTTGCTGCTGGCCTTGCCCCAGGCGCTGATCTTGCTGGCCTTGCTGTGGCTGCTATGGCCGGGCGCGCGCCGTCTGCTGAAGGAAAGCGTGCCCGCCCGCATCGGCCTGGCCGCCTGCCTGCTGCTGGGATTCTGCTTGCACATGAGCATGGATTTTCTCAATTCCTATGGCTTGCACCCGTTTTATCCGTTCGACAGCCGCTGGCTGTATGGCGACATGGTCTTCATTGTCGAGCCGATGTTCTGGGTGCTGCTGGGCGTGCCCGTGATCATGTCTGTGCCTTACGGCATCGTCAAAAGCGTGCTGCTGGCGGGGCTGGCGGCGGCCCTGTGTTTCTTCACCTATAAAACCTATCTGGCGCCCGCCTCGCTGGCCGTGCTGCTGGGGCTGGGCGTGATCCTGGCCGTGCTGCAGGGACGGGCTGGCGAGCGGGGGCGGGGACCACTGCTGCTGGCCTTTGCGCTGGCCGCCACCTTCATCGGTACGCAGGGCGTGGCTTCCGCCCTCGGCCGTACGCGCATCGAGGCGGCCGTGCAGCGCCTTGACCCCGGCACGCGCGTGTGGGACGTGGCGATGACGGCTTTCCCCAGCAATCCGCTGTGCTGGATCTATGTCTCGCTCGACAGCAAGACGGACGTGTACACCTTGCGGCGCGGCACCCTGAGCCTGCTGCCCGCATCGCTGGCGCCCGCCGCTTGTCCGGCCGGGCTGGCCGAGACGGGCAAGAAGGAGCAGCAACTGGCGCCCGGCATCGCCGTGTCCGCCCGGGCGGCGGGCAGCCTGGCCGCCTTGCGCGCCTTGCAGGAAGACAATTGCTATGTCGATGCCTGGTTCCGCTTTGCGCGCATGCCCAGATTGAATGCCGACAAGCTGACGGACGTGCGTTTCAATCCTGGCATGCAGCCCAATTTCACGACCGTCGAATTGCAACAGTTCCGCAGCCGGCCATGCCCCGCCTACGTGCCGGGCTGGGACCGTCCCCGCGCGGACATGCTGGCGCCGCCGAAATAGAGAACGGCTGTGTTGCTTTTAGGCAAAAAATATCGCGGGTGCGCCTGTTTTGCCACGACCCAGCATGCAATAATTGCCAATTCGGCATGGATATCATTAAGTTAGGACTATTTTGGAAGAGCAGCACGCCTTACCGTATTTGCGAGAAACCCTGCTGTTTCTCGCCCTGGCCGGGATTTTTATCCCGCTATTGCAACGCCTGAAGGTCAACCAGGTGCTGGGCTTCCTGGCCGTGGGCGCCCTGTTCGGCCCGTTCGGCTTCGGCCTGTGGGCCGGCGATTTTACGTGGCTGACGTATTTCTCGTTCGTGCGGGCCGAGCAGGTGAGCGGCCTGGCCGAGCTGGGCGTGATGTTCTTGATGTTCATGATCGGCCTGGAGCTGTCGACGGAACGGCTGTGGGCGCTGCGGCGCTGGGTGTTCGGCGCGGGCGTGGGGCAGGTGGCCGTCAGCGCCTGCCTGATCGGCGGCGTGGCCTACTACTTTGGCCTGTCGCTGGAAGCGTCCATCGTGCTGGGCCTGGTGCTGTCGCTGTCGTCGACGGCCGTCGTGATGCAGTTGCTGACCGATCAGCGTTCTTTGCAGACGCCGGCCGGCCAGGCGGGTTTTTCCATCTTGATGTTCCAGGATTTGATGGTGGTGCCGCTGTTCATCCTGATCGACGTCTTCGCCAGCGGGCGCAGCGACGACCTGGCCTACCTGCTCAGCTTTGCGGCCGTGAAATCGGCGGGCGCCATCCTGCTCATCTATCTGCTGGGCCGCCGCGTGATCCGCCCGCTGTTCCAGTTCTTTGTCAAGAAGCACCAGCCCGACGTGTTCATGGCCCTGACCTTGCTCAGTACCCTGGGCATCGCCGGCCTGACGTATCTGGCGGGCCTGTCGATGGCGCTGGGCGCCTTGCTGGCCGGCCTGCTGCTGGCGGAAACGGAATTTCGCCACGAAGTGGAAGTGACGATCGAGCCCTTCAAGGGCTTGCTGATGGGGCTGTTCTTCATGTCCGTGGGCATGCAGATCGACGTGCGTGAAATCCTCAAGTCGCCCGTGCTGATTCCCTTGGCCGTGCTGAGCCTGTTTGCGCTGAAGACCTTGGTCATCAGCGTGATTTTCCGCATCGGCGGCTTTCACTGGGGGCGCGCCGTGGAAACGGGCGTGCTGCTGGGTCAGGGCGGCGAATTCGCCTTCATCGTCGTCGCGTATGCGCTCGGCACCAAGCTGATCGGCCCGCAGGTGGCGCAGTTCGTCATGCTGGTGGTGGGCCTGAGCCTGTTTGCCACGCCGGCCTTGGCCAAGGCGGCGCGCGCGTTCGGCAACTGGTGGGAACAGCGCCACCACCATCAGCTGGCCGACCTGGCGCACGGCGCGCTGCCGCCGCAGGGCAGCACCGTCATCATCGCCGGTTTCGGCCGGGTGGGGCAGTTGCTGGCCAAGGTGCTGACGGAGCAGGATATCGCGTATGTGGCGATTGAAAACGACGCGCGCCTGGTGACGACCCTGCATCCGCGCGGTTTCCCCGTGTATTTCGGCGATGCGTCGCGCGCGGAACTGTTGCAAAAGGTGAATGCGGACCGGGCTGCCGCCGTCGTGCTGACGATGGACCATGCGGCCTCCGTGCTGCATGCCGTGAAATCGATCCGCCGCGAATATCCGCAGCTGCCCGTGTATGCGCGGGCCCGTGACGAGGCGCATGCCGTGGCCCTGATACTGGCGGGCGCCACCCTGGTCGTGCCCGAGGCGCTGGAGTCGGCGCTGCAGCTGACGGCCACGGTATTGCACGAGGTAGGCCTGTCGGAAGCGCGCACGACGGACATCGTGCAAGCCGAGCGCGACCGGCGCAATGCCGTGCTGCTGGCGAAAAAGCTGTCATAGTGCTGCCGTAGCGCAACAGTGCGTGTCGCCGTGCTTTGTCAATTATCTATACAATAATAGTATATGAGCACATCAACCACATGAAAGCCGCGACGAAAAGCGGAGCGGCGCCCCTGACGCCGCAGCAGCTGGCGGCGCAGGAAACGCAGCAAAAATTTGGCAAGCCCGAGCGGGGCTGGCGCGAGAAGGTGTACACCGTCATCTTCGAGGCGGAAACGCGCACGGGCCGCGCCTTCGATTTGCTGCTGATCGCCGCCATCCTGATCAGCGTGACGGTGGTCGTGCTCAGCAGTGTCGCCTCCGTGGCCGAGCGCTATGGCACCTGGCTGACGGCGCTCGAATGGTTTTTCACGATTTTATTCACCATCGAATACTTCGCCCGCCTGGCGTGCCTGCAGCATCCGGTGCGCTACGCCAAGAGTTTCTTTGGCGTTATCGACTTGCTGGCCATCGTGCCAACCTACATCGGCTTGCTGCTGCCGGGCGCGCACGTGCTGATCGACGTGCGCATTTTGCGCCTGCTGCGCATGTTCCGTATCCTCAAGCTCACGTCGTATGTGCATGAATACACGGTGCTGGGGCGGGCCTTGCTGGCCAGCCGGCGCAAGATCCTCATCTTTCTGTCATTCGTCATGATGGTGGTCTTTCTGCTGGGCACGGTGATGTACGTCGTGGAAGGGCCGGAAAACGGTTTCAGCAGTATCCCCACGTCGATATACTGGGCCATCAGCACCATGACCACGGTGGGTTTCGGCGATATCACGCCGAAGACCGACATCGGGCGCACCATCGCCTCGTTGATGATGTTGCTGGGCTGGGGCATCCTGGCAGTGCCTACCGGCATTATCAGCGCCGAGATGACGGTACAGCGCAGCTCCAAGCTGGTCACCACGCGTACCTGCCCCACGTGCCTGAAAGAAGGGCTCGACGACGATGCCAATTTCTGCAAGAACTGCGGAGTCGCATTGCCGCCGCTGGCCCGCGATTAGCGCCTGAACCCTTCATCCACCGTATTTACTTTACTTTTTTAAGGCCAACATGATTCCAGTTCGCCTGATCGCGACGGGCAAAGCCGTGCCGTCGCACAGCGTTACCTCCGCCAGCCTGGACCTGAAACTGGGCCATCCGGCCGGCTACACCTTGCGCAAGAGCGGCGTGCTGTCGCGCTTTGTCGCCGCGCCCGATGAGTCGCAAAGCCAGCTGGGCGCCGCCGCTCTGCTCGATGCGCTGAAGAATGCCAGCCTGCGCCCGGCCGACATCGATCTTCTGATCTGCGCCTGCGGCGTGCCCGAGCAGGCATTGCCGAATACGGCCTGCTTCGTGGCCGAACATGCGGGCTTGCCGCCTGGCACGCAAAGCTTCGACGTCAACGCCAGTTGCCTCAGTTTCATGGCCGCCTTCCGCGTGGCCGCGTCCATGCTGGCCGGCGGCGCCTATCGGCGCATCGCCATCGTTTCGTCCGACCTCGCGTCGCGCGGCGTGGACTGGAGCGAGCCGGAAGCGTCGATGATCTTTGGCGACGGCGCCGCCGCCGTCATCGTCGAGCGGGGCGACGGCAGCGCGGGCATCCGCGCCTACAAGATGGGCACGTATCCGGAAGGGCGGCGCTACTGCGAAATCCGCGGCGGCGGCACCGAGCGCAACCCACGCAACGGCTGCGAACCGGGCGACTACCTGTTCCGCATGGATGGCAAGGCCGTGTTTCGCCTGGCCGTCAAGGTGATGCCGGATTTCCTGGCGGAATTGATGCAGGAGTCGGGCGCGGGACTGGACAAGGTCGACGTCGTCGTGCCGCACCAGGCCAGCCCATTGGGGCTCGCGCATGCGGCGCGCATCCTCGACGTCCCCGATGCTAAAATCATCAAGATCTTTGAAACGCATGGCAACCAGGTGGCCGCGTCCTTGCCCACCGCCCTGCACGAGGCGGTGATGACGGGGCGTGCCGTGGCAGGCCAGCGTTTGCTGATGATGGGCACGGCCGCTGGCCTGACCATCGGCGGCATGATACTTGACCTGTGAAGGTGGGGCAATGAGGCGGATACTGGTCACGGGAGCGACGGGCGGGCTGGGACGCAATGCCGTGCGCACCCTGCTGGCGCAGGGCGTGGAAGTGCGCGCCACGGGCCGCAACGCCGCCGTGGGCCGCGAACTCGAACGCATGGGCGCGCAATTCGTCGCGCTCGACCTGGCGCAGGCCACGCCGCGCCAGGTCGACGAACTCGTGCGCGGCATGGACACCGTCTGGCACTGCGCCGCGCTGTCGTCGCCCTGGGGCGCGGAACGCGACTTCATCGCCGCCAATGTCACGGCCACGGCCCAGCTGCTGCGCGCGGCCGCCAGCCTGCACGTGGCGCGCTTCGTGCACATCTCCACCCCGGCCATCTATTTCGACTACCGCAACCGCTACGAGGTGCCGGAATCCTTCCGCCCCGACGCCTTCGTCAACGCCTACGCGCGCAGCAAGGCGATGGCGGAAAAACTGGTGCAGGAGTGCGTCGACCGCCAGCGCGGCATGACGTGCGTGATCCTGCGACCACGCGCCATCTTCGGCCCGCACGACCAGGTCCTGATTCCGCGCCTGGCGAGGGTGCTGCAGGAGCGCGGCGGCAAGCTGCCGTTGCCCAATGGCGGCGCGGCCACCATCGACGTCACCTATGTGGACAACGTCGTGCATGCGATGTGGCTGGCCACCGTACACAAGACCATCGCTTCGGGCGCCGCCTTCAACATCACGAATGGCGAACCGGCGCGCTTGTGCGACATCTTGCGCACCCTGTTCTGCGACCATCTGCAGCAGCCGTTCGAGATCGTCAGCGTGCCTTACCGCGTGCTGGCGGCGGTCGCGCGCCTGATGCAGTTCGCCTCGCGTTTTACCCGCCGCGAGCCATCGCTGACGCCCTACAGCATCGGCGCGCTCAGTTTCGACATGACGCTCGATAACGCCAAGGCGCGCAAGGTGCTCGGCTACCGTCCCATCGTCAGCCTGCAGGACGGCATTGCCCGCACGGCGCAGTGGGTGCGCCAGGAAGCGGCGGCGCACAAGGTGGGCAAGGAGCGCAATGGCTAGCATCACCGCGTTTCGCGTCGGCCATTGCACCCATCCTTCGTGCATGGTCCTGAAAGGCAGCGGGCTGTCCAGCCGCTGCTTCCCTTCGCGCGCCTACCTGATCGAGACGCGCGCGGGCCCGTACCTGTGGGACACGGGCTACGCCGAGCACTTCCGCGCCGCCACGTCGAAAGGCGTGTACCGCATGTATGCGTGGGTGACGCCGATTTTCTTCGACGAGAACGAGTCGCTGCAGGGCCAGCTGCGCGCGCATGGCGTATCGCCCGGCGACATCCACACCCTGCTGCTGTCGCACTTTCACGCCGACCATATCGCCGGCATGCGCGACTTTCCCGGCGCGCGGCTGATGGCGTCCAAAACCGGTTGGGACGCCGTGCGCGGCCTGTCCGGCGTGGCCGCCGTGCGCCAGGCCTTCGTGCCCGAGCTGCTGCCGAACGATATCGCCGACCGCCTCGCCTTTGTGGAAAGCGTGCCCGAAACGGCCCTGCCGGCGGCCCTGCTGCCATTCACGCACGGGCGCGACGTCAGCGGCACGGGCGAGATCTACATCGTTGACTTGCCCGGCCACGCCATCGGCCATCTGGGCGCCTTCGTGCTGCAGGAGGGCGGCTGGACCCTGCTGGCGTCGGACGCGGCCTGGGTGCCGGAAAGCTTCCAGCAGTTGCGCGGCCCATCGGAACTGTCGTTCATCATCCAGCACAAGCGCGCGCCGTACTACGCCACCCTGAACCGGCTGCACCAGTTGCACCAGTCGGGCAATGCGCAGATCCGCATCACGCACGAAGATACGGTCGACTACATTGCCGTGGCGGGCCGCCCGTGAAGCGTATCGTCTGGCTGTTGCTGTCGTACTGGCGCACGCGCCGCTTGCGTTTCGCGGACCGCGCGCAGCTGGACGCCTATCAGCAGCGGCAGCTGGCCCGTTTCATCGATGTGCTGTGCGCGCGCAGCCGCTACTTCGCCCCATACCGCAACTTGCCGCTGGCGCAGTGGCCGACCATGAACAAGGCGCTGATGCTCGAGCATTTCGACGCCATGAACACGGAAGGAGTAACTTTGGCGCAGGCGATGGATGCGGCCATGGCGGCCGAGCATAGCCGCGACTTCACGCCGGCCGTGGGCGACATCACGGTGGGCCTGTCGTCGGGTACCTCGTCGCGGCGCGCCGTGTTTACCGTCAGCCCCCGCGAAAAGGCGCAATGGGCGGGCGTGATGCTGGCCAAGGCGCTGCCCGACGGCCTGTTTTCCGGCGAACGGGTGGCGCTGTTCCTGCGCGCGAACAGCAATCTGTACACGGCCGTGCGTTCGCCGTGGCTGACCTTTGCGTTTTACGATCTGTTCGAACCGTTCGACGCACTGTGCGCGCGGCTGGCGCAATACCGGCCATCCGTCATCGTCGCGCCGGCCCAGGTACTGCGCCAGCTGGCCTTGCGCGTCATCGACGGCAGCCTGGCGCTGGCGCCGAAAAAAGTCATCTCCGTGGCCGAAGTGCTGGAAGCGCAGGACCGCGCGCTGATCGTGCAGGCGTTTGGCGCCGTGCATGAAATCTACCAGGCCACCGAGGGTTTCCTTGCCAGCAGCTGCGAACACGGCGTGCTGCATTTGAACGAAGAATACGTGCACATCGAGCCGCAGTGGCTCGATGCGGAACAACGCCGCTTCGTACCCGTGATTACGGACTTTACGCGCATCACGCAGCCCATCGTGCGCTACCGCCTGGACGATATCCTGATCGCGCGCGCCACGCCATGCCCGTGCGGCCGCGCCACGCGCGCCATCGATGGCATCGAAGGGCGCTGCGACGATATGTTGTTCTTGCCATCCTTGCCATCGGCGAACGGCGGTGAACCGGTCGCCGTGTTTGCCGACGTGCTGACGCGCGCGTTCGCGCAAGCCTTGCCGCCGGACGCCGATTACCGCCTGTTGCAGTCGGGCGATAGCGCCTTGCAGCTGCATGCGGCGCTGGACGATGCGGGCCTGGCCGCCCTGCGCGCGCACCTGGCAACGGTGCTGCAGGGCCTGGGCGTGGCTGTCGATAGCCTGGCCTGGACGACGAGCAGCGAACTGCCTCCTTTTGACCCCACCATGAAACGGCGCCGCATCCGGCGTCTTGCCACCGCATGAAATCTGTAGACACCATGACGCTGTATTCCCGCCTGCTGCACTTGCTGGCCGGCTGGGGCAGCGTCGGCCTCGTGTATTTTTCCAGCGATTTGCTGCAAGGGCAGGGGGTACTCTTGCCCGAAACGGCCATCGACCGCGCCATTCCCTACAGCGACTCTGCCATCTGGCTGTACCTGTCCTTCTTCATCCTGATCCCGTACACCTACCTGGCGGCCGATGCGGCCCGCGTGCGCTGGCTGGCGCGCGCCATGGCGCTTTCCGCCGTCCTGTGCGGCGTGGTCTTCCTGCTGTATCCGACCACGCTCGCCTACCCGCCCGTGGGCGAGGGCAACGCGTGGAGCACGCAGGCGCTGCGCATGCTGCAGGCGGCGGATTCCACGCAAAACTGCCTGCCGTCGCTGCACGGCGCCCTGACCCTGCTGTGCGCGTGGGCCCTGTGCGACAAACGCCACCTGGTTCGTTCCGCGCTGGCCCTGGTGCTGGGCGTGGCTATCTGCTACGCCATCATCGCGCTGCGCCGGCACGTGAGCATCGATCTGGCCGCCGGCCTGTTTGTCGGCATCGCTGGCGGCATGCTGGCGAAAATGCAGGTATCCTTGGCTGCCCGCCGCGCCGTTTCCATCAAAACCGCACCATGATGAATCCATTTGCCCTGTCGTTCCTGATCATGCTGGCCTTCGTGCTGGCCGAACTGCTGATACTCAAATGGGTACGCAAGACACCCGTGCCGTGGAAGGACGTGATCTTCAATCTCAATTCCGGCCACATCCTGATGTGGGTGTTCCGCGGCGTGGAAGTGGCGGCCTTCGCCCTGCTGCTGCGCCATGCGAACCTGCACGTCGTCGACCAGTGGCCCGTGGCGGCGCAATGGATATTCGCGTTTTTTGCCTGGGACTTGTGCTTTTACTGGATGCACCGGCTGCACCATAAAATTCCGCTGCTGTGGGCCGTGCACGTGGTGCACCACCAGGGCGAGCATTTCAACCTGTCGCTGGGCGTGCGCAATTCCTGGTATTCGTCGCTGACGAATTTCCCCTTCATCGCCATCCTGGCTGTGCTGGGCGTGCCCCTGGAAATCTTCCTTGTCGTCTCGTCGCTGCATTACACGGTACAGTTCTACAACCACAATGCGCTGGTGAACAAGTCCGGCATCCTCGATCGTTTCATGGTCACGCCGTCGCACCACCGCGTGCACCATGGCACGGATAAACGCTACATCAACCGCAATTTCGGCGGCACCCTGCTGCTGTGGGACAGGCTGTTCGGCAGCTTCCAGCCCGAACTCGAGGGCGTGGAAATGCGCTATGGCGTGAAGGGCATGACACCCACGCATAACCCGCTGCTGGCCAGCAACGGGAAATTGTTCAAATGGCTGCGCGCGCGCTTTCCCCACTGGCAGTCGCGCGGCACCTTCCACGTGCCCGAGCTGTTCATCGGCACGGGCGGCGTGATCCTGTTCGGCCTCGTGATCTATTACGTCAACCATGAAGCGGTGCTGGCCGGTGCGCAGCAGGCCATTCTGTTCGCGCTGATCTTCGGCGGCACCCTGGCGCTGGGCGGTCTGTCCGACGCGCGCCGCTGGGGCGCCATCGCCTGGGTCGCCATCGCGCTGGCCATGCCGGCCCTGTACCTGGGCTGGTATGGCGCGCGCGACGTGTGGGGCATGGTCTTCCTGGCCACGCTGCTGGCGCATGGCCTCGATGGCGCGCGCCGCCTGTGGTGGCCGGCGGCAGCGGGGACGCGCGCGTGACGCAGCCTGTGCCTTCGCTGCCGCCGCTGCGCTTCCAGCCCGCCCGCGATTCCGCCTTCCGCCGCGAATTGCGCGCACGCGCCGACGCCTATCTGGCGGATGAAGGAACGCACCGCTTTGGCGACGCGCGCCTGCATGCGAAAACCGTCTTCCTGGCCGCGCTGACGGTGGGCCTGTATGCGCTGGCGCTGAATGCCGGCAGTACCTGGCCGTTTGTCGCCAGCTATGTCGCTTGCCTGGTCGCGGCCATGGCGCTGGCCATGAATACCCTGCACGACGCGGCCCACAGCGCCGTCTTCCGCCGGGGATTCCTGAACCGCGTGCTGATCCGCCTGGTGGGCTTGCCCGTGGGCGTGGATACGGATTTCTGGACCATCCGCCACGTACACTTTCATCACACGTATGCGAACGTGGAAGGCTATGATCTCGACACGGAGCCGAACCCCTTCCTGCGCCAGACGCCGTTTCAACGCTGGTCGCCCCAGTACCGCTATCAATACCTGTACTGGCCCGTGGTGGCGGCCCTGTCGCTGCCGTACCTGAACTGGTATGGCGACTGGCTGGACCGCTTCGGCAAGACGCCGGTGGCCGCGCACAGCCGCTTGCAGGGCTGGCGCGGCTGGCTGTCGTTCCTCGGCTGGAAGCTGGGCCACGTGGCGCTGGTGCTGGCGCTGCCCATGTGGGTGCTGCAGCAGCATGGCATCGCCTGGAACGTGGTGCTGGGCGCGTATTTCCTGGGCCAGATGATCGCCTCGTGCGCGCTGGTGGCGCTGATCCTCGGCACCCACTGGGCCGAAGTGGAATTCTTCCAGCCGGGTCAGGACGGCACCTTGCCGCACGACTGGTACCAGCACACGTTTTATACGGCCTGCGACTGGACGCCGAAACCGCGCGTGCTGCGCTGGCTCGGTTATTGGCTGGGCGGCTTGAATCTGCACCTGACGCACCATTTGTTCCCCACCTGGAACCATCGCCACTATCCGGCGCTGGCGCGCATCCTGGCCGAACTGGCGCCGCGCCATGGCCTCGTCTACCGCGAACTCGGTTACGGCCAGCTGCAAGAGTCGCAGCAGCAATTCCTGCGCGCCATGGGCCAGCCGCCCACTCGCACCTGACGAATCGTGCTTGACTCGGTTTCCGTTCCGTCTTACATTTCTGTAACGACAGAAATTAGAGAAAATCATGGAACTGAGTCCGACCACGCAGAAGTACATTTTGCACTGGGGCGAAATGGGCACGCGCTGGGGCGTCAACCGCACGGTGGCGCAAATCCACGCGCTGCTGTTCCTGGCCAATGAACCGCTGACGGCGGAAGACATCGCGGCCAGCCTGAACGTGGCCCGCTCGAACGTCAGCAACAGCCTGAAGGAATTGCAAAGCTGGGGCCTGGCGCGCAGTACGCACGTGATGGGGGACCGGCGCGACCACTTCGTCGCCCTGCAGGATGTGTGGGAAATCTTCCGCGTCATCATGGAGGAGCGCAAGCGGCGCGAGATCGATCCCACCCTGACGGTGCTGCGCGAATGCGCGATCGAGGGCGAGCACGATGCGGCCATTCCACCGGCCACGCTCGAGCGCATGGGCGAAGTGCTGGCCTTTCTGGAAATGCTCAGCAGCACCTATAGCGACTATAAAAATCTGCCGCCGGCGACCCTGCAGCGCATGCTGTCGATGGGCGGCAAGGTGGCCAAGTTCCTCAGCCCGGAAGACAAACCTGGCAAGCGCGCAAAATCATGAACAGCCCCTCGGAAGGAGAACTGTTCAAGAAGGTGATGGGCGCACAGTGGCTGACCCTGCACCCCGATATCCGCCGCCGCTTCGAGAAAAATCCCGCGCCGGGCCAGCCCCTGTATTACCGGGGCGAGCTCAGTGAACTCACCAGCTCGCGCCTGGGAAAATTCCTCGGCTGGCTGACGCGCCCCTTCATCGATGGCGCCCTGATTCCGCATGACGATCACGATTTTCCCGTCGATATCGAAGTCTATTCGCGCCCCGGCTGCCCGTTCATTTTCAAGCAGCGCACCTACCGCTTGCATGGCCGCGCGCCGATCCGCTTCACCTCCTATATGGCGGAAAGCGCGAAGGGCGAAGTGCTCGAATACGTGGGCATGGGCCTGGGCATGAAGCTGGTGCTGCACGTCGAAGACGGCAATCTGCATTTCACCAGCGACGGCTATTTTTGGGATCTTTTCGGCTGGCGCCTGCCGCTGCCCGGCGTGCTCACGCCCGGAAAAACCTTTCTGTGCCACCGCAATGAAACGCCGCAGCAGTTCAACATCCGCATCGAGATTCGCCACGCGCTGTTCGGCACCACGTTCACGCAGGCGGGCGTGTTCCGCGAATCGGCCGCACCGGAAATGAAGGAGACACCATGAATACGCATCTGCTGGCCCTGCAACTGATGGCGGCGCAAGGCTGCCTGGGCGCCTTCGACACCATCTACCACCATGAAATTACGGAGGCGCTGCCGCAAAAGGCATCGGCGCGCCTGGAGCTGACGATCCACGCGACGCGCGCCCTGATCTACAGCCTGCTGTTCGTGGGCCTGGCGGCCTGGGAGTGGCATGGCGCCTGGGCCTGGGTGCTGGTGATCGTGTTTGGCGTGGAAATCGTATTGACCTTGTGGGACTTCGTCGTCGAAGACCGGACGCGCCTCTTGCCCGCCACGGAGCGGGTCACGCACACGGTGCTGGCGATTAACGCGGGCGCTTTCATCGCCCTGCTGGCCCTGAACAGCAGCGAATGGGCGAGCTTGCCGACGGCCCTCGTGTGGCAGCCGTATGGCTGGCTCAGCGTCTTCCTCGCCCTGTGCGGCGTGGGTGTGGGCTTGTCCGGACTGCGCGACGCGTATGCCGTGTGGCAGCTGGGACGGCGCAAGGTGCAAGAGACAGCAGAGCAAGAGGAACACCTGCGCTTTGCCAGCACGCCGCAGTCCGTACTGGTGACGGGCGCCACGGGTTTCATCGGCCAGCAGTTAGTCAGTGCCTTGCTGGCCGACGGCCATGCGGTGACGGTGCTGACGCGCCAGCCGAAGCAGGCCGCGTGGACCTTTGATGGCCAGGTGCGCTGTATCCAGTCGTTCGACGAATTGGCGGACGCGCAGCGCATCGACATGGTCGTCAATCTGGCCGGCGCGCGCATCGTCGGGCGGCGCTGGACGGAGGCGCGCAAGACCGCCTTGCGCCGCAGCCGCGTCGCGCTGACGCAGGCACTGGTGGCGTGGATCGCCCGCGCGCAGCACAAGCCGCGGGTGCTGCTGTCGGCGTCGGCCATCGGCTACTACGGCGTGCAGCTGCAGGGCGACGACACGGAATTGACGGAGGAGAGCACACCGCAAGCCATCTTCATGTCGCAGCTGTGCCAGGAGTGGGAAGCGGCCGCGCGCCAGGCGGAGAAATTTGGCGTGCAGGTGGGCTGCATGCGCTTTGGCCTCGTCTTCGGTCACCAGGGTTCGCTGCCGCAGATGCTCTTGCCGGTCCGCTTTGGCGTGGGCGGCCCGCTGGGCAGCGGCAGGCAATGGGTCACGTGGGTGCATGTGCGCGACGTGATCCGCGGCATCGCCCATCTGGCGCGCCGCAGCGAAGAGCAGGCGGTGAGCGGTGCGTATAACTTCTGCGCGCCGGAAGCCATAGCGCAGCGCCGTTTCGCCCAGGTGGCGGGCGCCGTGCTGCACCGCCCCAGCTTCATGCCCACGCCGGCCTTCGTCATGCAAGCCTTGCTGGGCGAGCAGGCCGATTTGCTGGTCGAAGGCCAAAGGGTCGCGCCGCGCCGCTTGCTGGCCGACGGCTTTGTCTTCCGTCATCCGCAGCTGGAAGGGGCGCTGCGCAGCCTGTAGCCGCCGTTCTGAGCGTAGAATGAGGCATGCTCCGGGGTCAGACCCGCCGGGTCTGACCCCATCAGGAGACGCCCATGCCCTCATTCAGCCATACGATAGACAGCCATACCTATACGTTCGCCAGCCTGAAGGAGCTGCTGGCCAAGGCCACGCCGCTGCGTTCGGGCGACGTGCTGGCCGGCGTGGCGGCTGCCAGCGCGCGGGAGCGGGTGGCGGCGCAGCTGGCGCTGGCCGACGTGCCGCTATCGCTGTTCCTCAGCGAGGCGCTGGTGCCGTACGACGAGGACGAGGTCACGCGCCTGATCATCGACAGCCACGAGCGCACCGCCCTTGCGCCGATTGCGCACCTGTGCGTGGGCGATTTTCGCGACTGGCTGCTCGATGACGCGACGGATACGCAAACGCTGGCGCGCGTCGCCGCCGGCATCACGCCGGAAATGGCGGCCGCCGTCTCAAAAATCATGCGCTTGCAGGACCTAGTGCTGGTGGCCCGCAAGTGCCGGATCGTGACGGCCTTTCGCAATACCCTGGGACTGGAAAACCGTTTGTCCACGCGGCTGCAGCCGAACCACCCGACGGATGACGCGACGGGGATTGCCGCCTCCATACTCGATGGCCTGCTGCTGGGTAGCGGCGACGCCGTGATCGGCATCAATCCCGCCACCGACAATGTGGCGCAGGTGGTCTCGCTGCTGCACCTGCTCGACGCCGTCATCGACCAGTACCGGATTCCCACGCAGTCATGCGTGCTCACGCACATCACCAATACCATCGAGGCGATACGCCGCGGCGCGCCCGTCGACCTCGTGTTCCAGTCGGTGGCGGGTACGCAGGCGGCCAACCGCAGCTTCGGCATCGACCTGGCGCTGCTGGCCGAAGGGCAGGCGGCGGCCCTGTCGCTGGGGCGCGGCACGGTGGGCAACAACGTCATGTACTTCGAGACGGGGCAGGGCAGCGCGCTGTCGGCCGGTGCGCACCACGGCATGGACCAGCAGACGTGCGAAGCGCGCGCGTATGCGGTGGCGCGCGCGTATCAGCCGCTGCTGGTCAATTCCGTCGTCGGCTTCATCGGCCCCGAATATCTGTACGACGGCAAGCAGATCATGCGCGCGGGGCTGGAAGACCATTTCTGCGCCAAGCTGCTTGGTCTGCCCATGGGCTGCGACGTGTGTTACACCAACCATGCGGAAGCGGACCAGGACGACATGGACGCCTTGCTGACCATGCTGGGCGTGGCCGGCTGCAATTTCATCATGGGCGTGCCGGGCGCGGACGACATCATGCTCGGCTACCAGAGCACCTCGTTCCACGACGCCCTGTATGCGCGCCGGGTGCTGGGCTTGCGCCCTGCGCCGGAATTCGCGGCCTGGCTGGCGCGCATGCGGATCACGGATGGGCAGGGCCGTTTGAACACGGCGCTGGCGCCGGCCTTCCAGGCAGCCCTGCTGCGCCTGGACGATTAGGGAGCACGCATGGATGAAAACTATCCTTGGCAGGCGCTGCGCGCGCATACGGCCGCCCGCATCGCGTTGGGACGCCGTGGCGTGAGCGTGCCGACCAAGGCGCAGCTGGCGTTCCAGCTGGCCCACGCGCAGGCGCGCGACGCCGTGCACCTGGCGCTCGATGGCGAGGGCCTGGCGCGCGTTCTCGCCGCGCAGGGGCAAGATTGCGTGCAGCTGCACAGCGCCGCCGCCACGCGCGCCGACTATCTGCAACGCCCCGACCTGGGGCGCCGGCTCGACGAAGGCTCACGGGCGCGGCTGGCCACCGCTGCTACGGGAGTCGACCTGGCGCTGGTGGCGGCCGATGGCCTGTCGGCGCTGGCCGTGCAGCGTCACGCGGCACCGTTCCTGGCCGCCCTGCGCGAAAGGCTGGCGCTGGAGACGTGGACGCTGTCGCCGCTGCACATCGTGGCGCAGGGACGGGTAGCTGTCGGCGACGAGGTGGGGGAATTATTGCAGGCGCGCGCCGTGCTGGTGCTGATCGGCGAGCGGCCCGGCTTGACTTCTCCGGACAGCCTGGGCCTGTACCTGACGTGGGCACCTGCAGTGGGCTTGCTGGACGAGCGCCGCAACTGCATTTCGAACGTGCGCCCCGAAGGGCTGGCGTATGCGCAGGCGGCGTACCGGCTGCATTATTTGCTGTCGCAGGCGTTCAGCCGGCAGCTATCGGGCGTGGGATTGAAGGATGAAACGGTGGCGGAAGGGAGCGTGGCTGCGGGGCGGAATTTTTTGCTGGCGAAGTAGGCGCTGGAGAAAAAGCGACAAACGGCAGGGGACAGGCCCGACGGGACTGTCCCCAAACGATTAAACTTCGCGGATTTCGTCCAGCGGCCAGCGCGGGCGCACGTTGAACGAGTAATCGTGCTTGGCGGCGTCGGGATTGATTTGCAGGCGCATGGCGCCCGCAAAAGCGATCATGGCGCCGTTGTCGGTACAGAATTCCAGCTCCGGGTAATACACCTTGAAACGCTTCTTGGCGGCGGCCGCGTTGAGCGAGGCGCGCAACTGCGCGTTGGCGCCCACGCCGCCGGCGATCACCAGGCGTTTCAAACCCGTGTGCTTGAGGGCCGACACGCATTTGGCCGTCAGCACGTCGACGATGGCGTCGACGAAGCCGCGCGCGATGTTCGCTTTGTCCTGTTCGCAGATATTCGCGATGACTTTTTCTTCATGGTTTTTCACCACCGTCAGCACGGCCGTCTTCAGGCCGGAAAAGCTGAAATTGAAATCCTTCGAATGCAGCATCGGGCGTGGCAGTTTATACGCGAGCGGGTCGCCAAATTCTGCCAGGCGCGAAATGGCGGGGCCGCCCGGATAACCGAGTCCCAGCAGCTTGGCCGACTTGTCGAACGCTTCGCCGGCCGCATCGTCGAGCGTTTCGCCCAGCATCGTGTACTGGCCCACGCCGTCGACGCGCATCAGCTGCGTGTGGCCGCCCGAGACCAGCAGGGCGATGAAGGGGAATTCCGGCGGTTCCGAAGCCAGCAAGGGCGACAGCAGATGGCCTTCCAGGTGGTGGATGCCCAGCACCGGCTTGTTGATGGCCAGGCCCAGGCTGCAGGCGACGGAGGAGCCGACCAGCAGCGCGCCGGCCAGGCCTGGACCTTGCGTGTAGGCGATGGCGTCGATCGCGGGCAGGGTGATGCCGGCCCTGGTCAGGGTTTCTTCGAGCAGCGGGATGGCGCGGCGGATATGGTCGCGCGACGCCAGTTCCGGCACCACGCCGCCATATTGCTCGTGCATGGCGACTTGCGAATAGAGGGCGTGCGACAGCAGGCCGCGTTGCGTGTCGTACAAGGCCAGGCCGGTTTCGTCACAGGAGGATTCGACGCCAAGAACAATCATGAAGGTGCTAAATAGGGAGGAGTAATCCGCCATTGTAATGGAAAGCCCAGCAGCAGGCTCCAGGGTGCAAGCGCCGCGTGGCATTTGCACCCATGCTCAAGCGTGATCAGGCAGCGCGCGCGCGTTGACGGCGGCTGACGACCCATGGCAGCAGCAGGCCGCCCAACAGCATCATCCAGGTCGACGGTTCTGGTACCGGCAGAGCGGTGGTATGGATAGTCAGGAAGGAATTTTCGGCGCCCAGCCAGCCACTCGATGATATTTTCCGTTCGTCGCCAAACTCATTGTAGTAGTAGCCATAGCCCAATTGGAGGAACAGGTTGCCTTCGAGGCTAAGGCTGACAGTATCAGGCAGATCCAGCAGGCCGGTATTAAAGCTGAGCAGGCCGCTTCCATTGATATTTTCCTCCTTCGCTCCCACGAGACTGAGCTGCTTGCCATCTGTGCCGCGCACAGACAGATAGGCCGTGGCGACGCTGGTGGCATGGCCAGGTTGTCCGCTGTAACCTGGCGGCGCCTCGCTGTCCTGCAATAGACCGGACAGTTGCGATGAATAGGAGAAGCCGGTGATCTTGTAGCCAGGCTTTGCCGTCAGTTGGAATGATTGCGTGCCTAGGAGGGGAACCGAGTTGTACTTGTTCAAGCCCGCGCCGAAATCCAGGGTAGCCGCTCCCGGTGTGCTGGAAACGAGCGTGGGACTTGCAGGTTTGTCGAACCAGTATTGAACTTCCGCCGGATAGTTGATGGTGATGGAGCCGAGATCGGCGGGAGGAGCCGCATGCGCGCCAGGCATCATCAGGAAGGCGGCGAAACCGATTGCGGCAAGTCGTGTGGAAGGATGCATATAAACCTCTTTGTTGGAGAAGTGGGAAGTTTTCAGTGAAAGTATTAAAAATGCATGCTAATAATACATGTAATTATCAAAATAACACTGGAATAGTCTTTCGTTTTTGGCATTGCATTTATTTCCATGCACCGCCGCCGACTATTTTTGCGCACTGATGGTGCATGCTGGTCTTGGGTAGCGGAATATCGCCTTGGAGTTTGCCCCTCCGGCACTGGCACCGCTCTTGCTTATGCAAGCGTGTACCTTTCTCGAGGGAGCTTGCGATGTCGGAACAATGGAAAATGATTTGCCGCCTGAAGGACATGCCGCTGGCGGGCGCGCGCATGGTGCAGCGGGGCCTGGCGTGGCAGGATTTACCGGGCGTGGCGCTGTTTCGCGCAGCTGACGATACGGTGTACGCGCTGCTCGACACGGTGCCTTGCCTGGGCGGCCCGCTCGCGCAGGGAGTGCTGATGGAGAAAAACCTGATGGGGCCGAAGAACAGCTGGATCATCGAGCTCGATTCGGGCCGCCTGGTGGCGCCCGTGCAGGGCTTGGCGCGTATGTACGCCGTGCGCATCCTGGACGGACGCATCTACCTGGACATGAATGAATTGAATATCCCGGCCAGCAAGGCGGAACAGGCGCTGGCGGGATCGTTTGCCGTGCTGCCGCATGTGCAGATGGCGTGATATGTCTCGTGGTGGTGTCGGCTTACGCGCTGTGCGCTAAGCCGACCTACGCATTGAAGCGGCCGGCCGGGTAGGTCGGATTAGCGCGCAAGCGCGTAATCCGACAATACTGTTGGCAGTAACTACGATAGTTACGCAGGGCGGTTCAGCAGGTGCGCATGCGCATCGCGCAGCATGGTCGCCGTCGTGTCCCAGTCGATGCAGCCGTCGGTGACGGAGCAGCCGTAGGTCAGTTGCGACAGGTCTTGCGGGATCTTCTGGTTGCCGCCAACGATGTTCGATTCGATCATCACACCCACCAGCGAGCGGTTGCCCTGGCGGATCTGGTTGATCACGTCGCCCATCACCAGCGGTTGCAGCTCCGGCTTTTTGTAGCTGTTCGCATGCGAGCAATCGACCACCAGGTTGGCCGGCAGCTTGGCCTTGGCCAGCGCCTGTTCGGCGATGGCGATCGACACCGAATCGTAGTTCGGACGGCCGTCGCCGCCGCGCAGCACGACGTGGCCATACGCGTTGCCGCGCGTGCGCACGATGGCGACGTTGCCTTCGCCATTGATGCCCAGGAAGGAGTGCGGATGCGCCGACGACAAGATCGCGTTTACCGCGATGCTGATGTCGCCATCGGTGCCGTTCTTGAAGCCGACTGGCGTCGACAGGCCCGACGACATTTCGCGGTGCGTCTGCGATTCCGTCGTGCGCGCGCCGATGGCAGTCCAGGCGATCAGGTCGCCCAGGTATTGCGGCGAGATCGGGTCCAGCGCCTCGGTGGCGGTGGGCAGGCCCAGTTCGCACACGTCGAGCAGGAACTGGCGCGCCTTTTCCATGCCTTCGTTGACCTTGAACGAATCGTCCATATACGGGTCGTTGATATAGCCTTTCCAGCCCGTGGTGGTACGCGGTTTTTCGAAATACACGCGCATCACCAGCAGCATCGTGTCCTTGACTTCCTCTTGCAGCGCTTTCAGGCGGCGCGCGTAATCGAGGCCGGCGACGGGGTCGTGGATCGAGCATGGGCCGACGACGACGAACAGGCGCTGGTCCTTGCGGTCGATGATGTTGCGCAGCGCTTCGCGGCCGCGGCTGACGGTGTCGAAGGCGCTCTCCGACAGGGGCAGCTTGGCGTGCAGTTCGGCCGGTGTCGGCATGGGCGCGAAAGAGGTGACGTTGATATTTTCGATGTCTGGCGTATTCATGATTCTGGCTCGGCTTTCGCGATTGCGTTCTTTAAGAGGCAATAGTGTAGCGGAAATGCGGCCTGGCGGCGGGGATGGAGCAAAAACGGCAATGCTTCAGTTGTTTTTATGGCAGGACCGGCACGCTGCCGGCCCCCGTGCGTTCAATGGCCGCCGGCCAGGCTGGCGCCAACGCTGTAGCGGGCGATGCGCTGGTAGTTGCCGGCCAGCTCGGGCGGCCGGGGCAGGCCGGGATGGCGCTTCACATGCTCGAGGATGGCGCCTTCGTGCTGGCGTATCTGCGCGTCGAGGCAGGCGATCTGCTGGCGCAGCAAGGCGTGCAGCGCATGCTGGCCAGCCTGCAGATGCACATTCAGGCGCGCCGATTCCTGCTGGCGCACGCCTTCGATGGCGTGCAGGCGGCGCAGCCACAGGCGCAGTTCCACGTAGGCGGGCGAGGGCGGCGTCCAGCGCGCGGGGCGCCTGTGCGCACAGTAGTTGGCCAGCACCACGGCGCTGTGCGCCGCGTCATCGGGCAAGCCCTGGCCGCGCAGATAGTCGTCCAGTTGCGCGGGCTGCGCATCGCAAACCACCATGCCCATGTCGGCCAGCATGCGGGCGGGCGCCTCGCTGTACGGCATATCAAGGCGCATGCAGACGCGCAAGCCGATGACGGGCACGTCGTTCCTTTGCAGCCAGCTGCGCAGCCAGCGGTAGCCGGCCACGTCGTTTTCAAGCACTTTGCACAGCACTTCGTTACCCGAGAGCAGCACGGCTTTCAGCAGCAGCTTGCTCGTTTCGATGCCGACGAAGGCCGTTTCCCGTTTGATCGCGTGTTCCATGATGAGTCCCCCTGTGCAGTCTTATACGTAGCGGTGGCGCGTTTGGATGCAGCCGCGATGCGGATTCATTCAAAAAAGAGCTTGAAAGACTGTTGCATACTCGCCTAAGCCGCCTGCCTGCCCGTCTGCAAGGGGAAAAATCCGTGTAAGCTGGCGCCATGACGACTGTTTCCATACCCCATACCGATGTGGCCGGTGAGCCATTCCCCGCAGCACGTTTCATCAAGGAAATAGGACGCGGCAAGAACGGCGCGCGCAGCATGACGCGCGACGACGCCCGCGCCCTGTACCGCGCCATGCTCGAGGGCCGCGTGTCGGACCTGGAGCTGGGCGGCATTTTATTGTCGATGCGCATCAAGGGCGAGTCCGTGGACGAGATCGCCGGCTTCCTCGACGCTGCCGAAGCCTCATTCGCCCCGCTGGCTGCGCCGGCCGGCGAATTTTCCCCGATCATCATTCCCAGCTACAACGGCGCGCGCAAGATGGCCAATCTGACGGCCTTGCTGGCGCTGCTGCTGGCGCGCGCGGGCGCACCCGTGCTCGTGCATGGCGTGACCAGCGATCCGGGCCGCATCACGACGGCCGAAGTGCTGGCCGCGCTGGGCGTGCCCGCTTCCAAGGACCATGCGCAAGCCGAGGCCACCATGGCGCGCGGGGAGGCCGCCTTCCTGCCCATCGAGGCCCTGGCGCCGGGCCTGGCCTGGATGCTGTCGCTGCGGCGCGTGCTGGGCGTGCGCAATTCCACGCATACCCTGGTGAAAATCATGCAGCCGTTCGCCGGTCCCGCCCTGCGGCTGGTGTCGTACACGCACCCGGAATACCTGGAAATGCTCGGTGAATATTTCCTCACCGCCTCAGATCCCACGCGCGGAGACGCTTTCCTGATGCGCGGCACGGAGGGCGAGACGGTGGCCAACGCCAACAAGGCGCAGCAGATCGACTGGTTCCATGGCGTGGAGCGCACGGTGCTGGTTGAAAAGCAGTTGCTGGTGGAAGAGTTGCCACATTTGCCCGCCGAGCGCGATGCGGCCACCACGGCGGCCTGGATCGCGGCCGTGCTGCGCGGCGAGGTGCCCGTGCCGCCGTCGATCGCCGAGCAGGTGACGCAATGCTTGACGGCATCGCGGCAGATTGCGGCACGGCCGCGCTAGCCGCGTCGCCGCAGTTTACAATGGCGTCTTTGTAATCAGCGGTGACCGGAATTCTTATGGCAAAACAATTTGATGTGGCAGTGATCGGCGCGGGCGCGGCCGGCATGATGTGTGCGGCGGTGGCCGCCCAGCAGGGCAAGCGCGTGGTGTTGATCGATCACGCGGCCAAGCTGGCCGAAAAGATCCGCATCTCCGGTGGTGGACGGTGCAATTTCACCAATATCAACGCCACCCCGCAGAACTTCCTCTCGGAAAACCCGCATTTCTGCAAGAGCGCGCTGTCGCGCTACACGCCGCAGGATTTCCTCGCGCTGGTGAAAAAATACCGGATCGGCTACCACGAGAAGCACAAGGGCCAGCTGTTTTGCAATGAATCGGCTGAGCAGATCATCGACATGCTCAAGGACGAGTGCGCCGCTGGCGGCGTGCATTGGCGCATGCCATGCAAGATCGACAACGTTGTTCAGCAAGCGGATGGCGGCTTCGTGCTGCAGACCGATAGCGGCGACATCGAGACGGCCAGCATCGTCATCGCCACGGGCGGCCTGTCGATCCCGAAGATCGGCGCCACGGATTTTGCCTACCGCATCGCCAAGCAATTCGACTTGACGATGGTCGAACCGCGTCCGGCCCTGGTGCCGCTGACGTTCGATGCAGCCAGCTGGGCGCCGTTCGCGGAATTGTCCGGCATCGCCTTGGAAGTGGATGTGGAAACGGGCAGTCTGAAAGGCCGCAAGGCGACGGGCGCGCGTTTCCGCGAAGACTTGCTGTTCACGCACCGCGGCCTGTCGGGCCCGGCGATCCTGCAGATTTCCAGCTACTGGCTGCCGGGCGAGCCCATCGTCATCAATCTGTTGCCGGAAGTGGACGTGGCGCAGACCTTGATCGAAGGCAAGGGCACCTTGAAGAAGCAGCTGGGCAATATCGTCGCCCAATGGCTGCCGCAGCGCCTGGCCGACTGCCTGCTGGCCGTCAACGGCTTGGCGCCGGACGCGCGCATCGCCGACATGCCCGACGCGCAGCTGCGCAAGCTGGGGCTGGCCATCAATGCCTGGTCCATCGTGCCGAACGGGTCCGAAGGTTACCGCAAGGCCGAAGTGACGCGTGGCGGCATCGACACGCGCGAACTGTCGCAGCAGACCATGATGGCCAATAAGGTGCCGGGCCTGTATTTCATCGGCGAATCGGTCGACGTGACGGGCTGGCTGGGCGGCTACAACTTCCAGTGGGCCTGGGCTTCCGGCGTGGCGGCAGGTATTGCCTTGCAGTAAGCAAGTCTGTAGGATGAGGTTCTGGCGCCCTGTGCGCCCACCCCGGTGCGTGGTTTACGCCACATTCCGGCAGCGACAGCAGGCTGCATGCCGCACGCAAGTGGGGGAGGGGCTTCCCTTTCCGAATAAAAGCTGCTACTATCTATCTCTTCCTATACACCACCTCAACGGTTTGAATTTTACATGACCACTATTCGCCTTAAAGAAAACGAGCCGTTCGAAGTCGCAATGCGTCGCTTCAAACGCACCATCGAAAAAACGGGTCTGCTGACCGAATTGCGCGCACGCGAATTCTACGAAAAGCCAACAGCTGAGCGCAAGCGCAAGCTGGCAGCTGCTGTCAAGCGTCATTACAAACGCATCCGCAGCCAACAACTGCCGAAAAAATTATTCTAAGACTGTTCAGTCAGAACCAACCCGGGTAGTTCGGCGCATTGTTCGCCACGGGTTTTGTTTTGATTCGCCTGGAGTGATACTTCAGATGAGTCGCATACCCGCTCCGGTTCGCCGCAGCGGGTTTTCGCTTTTGTGGCCCGCTGATGGTAGCCGCGCACGAGCACCCACCTACTGACCAACGAGGATTGCCATGAGCTTGAAAGAACAAATTACCGAAGACATGAAAAACGCCATGCGCGCCAAGGAAGCGGGCAAGCTGGGCACGATTCGCCTGTTGCTGGCGGAAATCAAGCGCAAGGAAGTCGACGAGCGCATCGAATTGACGGATGCCCACGTGACGGCCATCGTGGAAAAGATGATCAAGCAGCGCAAGGATTCGATCACCCAGTTCGAAGCCGGTGGCCGCGCCGACCTGGCCGACATCGAAAAAGCCGAGCTGGTGCACCTGACGGGCTATATGCCCGCCGGTCTGTCGGACGAAGAAGTGGCGGCCGAAGTGGCTGCCGCCGTGGCCGCCTCGGGCGCCGCCGGTCCGCAAGACATGGGCAAGGTCATGGCCATCGTCAAGCCGAAGCTGGCTGGCCGCGCCGACATGACGGTGGTATCCGCCCTGGTCAAGAAAGCCTTGACGCCGGCAGCGTAAGCAACAATAGTAGCAAGGGCTGCCCGCCGTCGCGCTGGCAGCCTGTTAACAGCCCACACGTTGACCTGGCTCAACCTCAGGCCACGTGCGGTAGTATAGTCTGACCTATAACAAGACCCGCCCTAGCCAGTGATACCTCAATCCTTCATTTCCGATTTGCTCAACCGCGTCGATATCGTCGATGTCGTGGGGCGCTATGTGCAACTGAAAAAAGGTGGCGCCAATTTCATGGGCTTGTGCCCGTTCCACAGTGAAAAATCGCCCAGCTTTACCGTCAGCCCCACCAAGCAGTTCTATCATTGCTTCGGCTGTGGCGCGCATGGCACCTCGATCGGCTTCCTGATCGAGTACTCGGGCATGGGCTTTGTCGACGCCGTCAAGGACCTGGCGCAGAACGTGGGCATGGTCGTGCCGGAAGCGGATGACAAGATTCCGCCGGCCCAGCGCGCGCAGATCCAGGCGCAAAGCCTGGCCCTGTCCGACGCCATGACGCAGGCGTGCGATTATTACCGGGGGCAATTGCGCCACGCGCCGGAAGCCATCGCCTACCTGAAGAACCGTGGCTTGACGGGCGAAGTGGCCGCTCGCTTCGGCATGGGTTTCGCGCCTGGCGGCTGGGATAATCTGCGCTCCGTCTTCCCCGAATACGACGTGGTGGCCCTGGCCGAGGCCGGCCTCGTGATCGACAAGGTCGATGAAGAGGGCAATAACCGCAAGCGCTATGACCGTTTCCGCGAACGTATCATGTTCCCGATCCGCAATACCAAGGGGCAAGTGATCGCCTTTGGCGGCCGCGTGCTCGACCATGGCGAACCGAAATACCTGAACTCGCCGGAAACCCCCTTGTTTTCCAAGGGTTTCGAACTATATGGGTTGTTCGAAGCGCGCCAAGCCATCCGCGACGCCGGCTACGTGCTGGTGACGGAAGGCTATATGGACGTAGTGGCGCTGGCGCAGATGGGTTTCCCGCAGGCAGTGGCGACCCTGGGTACGGCGTGCACGCCGACCCACGTGCAAAAACTGCTGCGCCAGACCGATAACGTGATTTTCAGCTTCGATGGTGACAAGGCCGGCCGCCGCGCCGCCCGCCGCGCGCTGGAAGCGAGCCTGGCCCACGTGTCGGACAATAAAACGATCAAATTCCTGTTCCTGCCCTCGGAACACGATCCGGACAGTTATATCCGCGAATTCGGCGCCGAAGGGTTTGAGCAGCAAGTGCATGAAGCCATGCCGCTGTCGCAATTTTTACTGAAAGAAGTGTCGGGCGAGCATGACCTGTCGGAACCGGAAGGGCGCGCCCGCGTGCAGTTCGATGCCAAGCCGCTGCTGCAGCTGATGGCGCCGTCGTCGCTGCGCCTGCAGATCGTGCGCGGCCTGGCACAGCTGACGCAGTCCACGCCGGCCGAGATCGAAGCCCTGTTCGAGCTGGCCAAGCCTGTTGCGGTGGCGCACCGGGCGCCGCCGAAATCGGGCCGCCCCGTGCCTGTCGGGCTGGAATTGAAGATCATGCGCATGCTGGTGGCGCATCCGCCGCTGACGATGCGCATCGACGAAGCCGCCCTGGCCGCCTTCCAGCACCTGGGGCCGGACGCGGCGCACAGCCTGGGGCAGCTGGTGGCCGTGGGCCAGGCCTTGGGCGAGCACGGCAGTTTTGCCGCGCTGGCGCAGCAGTTGAAGGAACTGGGCAGCGAGTACGACGAGATCATCGGCGAGATCGCGGCCGGCACGGAATCCGATTACGACAGCGAATTGTCGTGGCTGGTGAGCACCATCCGCGAGATCAAATTGAATGCCTTGAAGGCGGAATTGCAGCAATTGTTTGCCTCGGGTTTGCCATCGGAGAAAATTGGTGTACGCTACCGCGAAATCATGCAGGAGCAGGGGGCGCTGGAACGCGAGCGCGATGCCGAGTTGGTGAATCGCTAACCTTGCTCTGAGGGTATGGCGCGCACTGGAAAAACATTTTTCGCGTGCTATAATTAAATGCTAAGTATTGTGTGCTTTGGCAAGCTAGTTCTGTTTCGTAAATAGTATTTGTTTTCAGTAAGTTAGGCTCTTGATCGGCGCGGTGGATCGTGTCGGCAGCCAGGGCCAACAGGCGCTTTCGGCGTTGCGGGCAAGGCTCGCAGACGCTGGCAAGCCGCGCCAGGCTCTCGCTCCCAACGCGGTCGATGCAGGAATTTTTGCCGAGGCGGCTGGCAACAGCCGGTGGACAGGAATTGCTGCGCTTCCCGCGGATCGTGGCCGATGAGGTGTAAGTAACGTAACAGTGTCGAATTTGCGTAGTCGGCAGGTTCGAAGATGGTGGTTCCCGCAGGTAGACAGGGAACTGGCAGCAAACTTTATCCTAATCCACCGTAAAGCAAGTCGTTGTGTAATCGAAAGCGCCTGTGCCAATCAAGAAACCCGAATCCAAAGCGGCTGCAAAGCCCACTAAAGTTACCACGAAAGCCGAAAAGGCGCTCGACCGGCCAGAAGCGCGCGTCACCAGCGCGCCTGTGGTCAGCCAGACCACCGACGCCGCCACCCTGGCCGCGATCGATACGTCCGGTTATGTCTTGCCGTCGGTAAAAGTGCCAGGCCGCCGCGGCCGCAAGCCAAAAGAATTCCAACCAGAAAATGATGAAGTCGCCGCCCTGAATGCCGTCGAGCGGGCCGAACTGAAGGCCGTCGACAAGGCCAAGGCCAAGGACCGCAAGGCGAAAGAGCGCGCGCTGCTGAAAGATGCGTTCTCGTCCGATACGGAAGCGAGCGAGGAAGAACTTGAGCGCCGGCGCCAGAAACTCAAGACCCTGATCAAGTTCGGCAAGGAACGCGGTTTCCTGACCTACGCGGAAATCAACGATCACTTGCCCGAAAACATCGTCGACCCGGAAGCCATCGAAGGCATCATCGGTACCTTCAATGACATGGGCATCGCCGTCTACGAGCACGCGCCCGATGCGGAAACGTTGTTGCTGTCCGATAACGTTGCCGTCGTCACCAGCGACGACGAGGCGGAAGCAGCGGCCGAGGCCGCATTGTCGACCGTCGATTCCGACTTCGGCCGCACCACCGACCCCGTGCGCATGTACATGCGAGAGATGGGCTCGGTCGAGCTGCTGACGCGCGAAGGCGAGATCGAGATTGCCAAGCGCATCGAAGATGGCTTGAAAGACATGATCCAGGCTATTTCCGCCTGCCCCGTGACGATCGCCGAGATCATCGCCGCTGCCGACCGCATCGCCAACGAAGAGATCAAGATCGACGAAATCGTCGACGGCCTCGTCGATGAAAACGAACCGGTCGCCGCCGCCCCTGTCGTGGCCGCTCCCGTCGAAGAAGACGAGGAAGAAGGCGAAGCGGAAGAAGAGGAAGAAGAAGAGGAAGAAGAAGCGAGCGCTTCGGGCGCGGCCGGTTTCTCGGCCGAACAGCTGGAAACCCTGAAACGCACGGCGCTGGAAAAATTCGCCATCATTTCGCAGCAGTTCGACAAGATGCGCCGCGCCTTCGAAAAAGAAGGCTACAACTCGAAACCGTACGCCAAGGCACAGGAAGCTATTTCGCAAGAGTTGCTGGGCATCCGCTTCACGGCCAAGGTCGTGGAAAAGCTCTGCGACACCCTGCGCGGCCAGGTCGACGAAGTGCGCCATATCGAGAAGCAAATCCTCGACGTGGCCGTGAACCGCTGCGGCATGCCGCGCGCCCACTTCATCAAGGTTTTCCCGGGCAATGAAACCAACCTCGACTGGGTCGATGGCGAAGTCAACGCAGGACACGCGTACAGCGCCATCCTGGGCCGCAACATTCCGACCGTCAAGGAACTGCAGCAGCGCCTGATCGACCTGCAAGCGCGCGTTGTATTGCCGCTGCCGGATTTGCGCAACATCAACCGCCAGATGGCGGCCGGTGAAATGAAGGCGCGCAAGGCCAAGCGCGAAATGACGGAGGCCAACTTGCGCCTGGTCATTTCGATCGCCAAGAAATACACGAACCGCGGCCTGCAATTCCTCGACCTGATCCAGGAAGGCAATATCGGCCTGATGAAGGCCGTCGACAAGTTCGAGTACCGTCGAGGCTACAAGTTCTCCACGTATGCGACCTGGTGGATACGCCAGGCCATCACGCGCTCGATCGCCGACCAGGCGCGCACGATCCGTATTCCCGTGCACATGATCGAGACGATCAACAAGATGAACCGCATCTCCCGCCAGATCCTGCAAGAAACGGGCGCGGAACCCGATCCGGCCACCTTGGCGATCAAGATGGAAATGCCCGAGGACAAGATCCGCAAGATCATGAAAATCGCCAAGGAACCGATCTCGATGGAAACGCCGATCGGCGACGACGACGATTCCCACCTGGGCGACTTCATCGAGGACAACAACACCCTGGCGCCGGCGGACGCGGCCCTGCACGCGTCCATGCGCGGCGTCGTCAAGGACGTGCTCGACTCCCTGACGCCACGCGAAGCGAAAGTGCTGCGCATGCGCTTCGGCATCGAGATGTCCACCGACCACACGCTGGAAGAAGTGGGCAAGCAATTTGACGTGACGCGCGAGCGCATCCGCCAGATCGAAGCCAAGGCGCTGCGCAAGCTGCGCCACCCATCGCGCTCCGACAAGCTGAAAAGCTTCTTGGAAGGCAACTAGAAGCCAATAGGGCTTGACGTACGCCCCTGATACCCCTATCCTCGCGTGTCCGTTTCCAAAACGGCCGCACGAGGCGGGCATCAACAGCGCCGCCACGCCGCAGTCCCCTGGGCCTCTAGCTCATGCTTGGTTAGAGCAGCGGACTCATAATCCGTTGGTGCCGTGTTCGACTCACGGGAGGCCCACCAGAATTATGATTAAAATCAAGGAGTTGCGATTGTTCGCAACTCCTTTTTTTTATCCATTTTTAAAAAGGTTCAACGAAAGTTCAACGCGTAAGTTGCAGACTTCTCTGCTTAACTTAGCTGAGCCGAGAGAGTGGATTGAGGTGACGTGTTTCTTGTAAATGCTCTGGTGAAAGATGTGCATATCGCATCGTCATCGTGAGACTTTGATGCCCGAGCACTTTTTGCAACGCAAGTATATTTCCGCCATTCATCATGAAGTGGCTTGCAAACGTGTGCCTGAGAATGTGGTGTTCGTTTGCTGGCCGGATTGACCCTCTCAGTTTGACCCTCCCTCCATGTCCTCGCGAACGCCGCGACCCTGTCGTAAGACCCCTCAAATCCCAATTCCTTCAAGTCTTCATGGATCTGTTTCAGCGTGCGCCGCTGCTTGCGTGATCGCGCCGCCTCGGTTTTTAGGAGCGCAGAAAGCTGAAACGCGTATTTGTCGATGGCCCGGACGGAGCGCCGCTCAGAGTAGGCTGGCTCAATGGTTTCCGATCGCAGATAGCGTCGGACGGTGTTTCTAGAGATGCCCAAACGCCTGGCGATCTCTCTCAAAGGGACCTGGTCGCGAATGTGCCAGCGTCGAATAATGCCTAGTAATGCCACGTCGATCACTCCAATTCCCCACTCAATGTCATGAGCAGGATTGTGTCTTATACGTGGGTCAGTTTCGTGTGCAAATTATGCGGTGAAGTGGGTCAGATTTCGCTGCAAATCAACACGGAACCCTTTTTACTCCACGGTGGCATGTAGGAGCGTTTTGGCCGGTCGTCCCGGCCAGCGACGATGCCAGCCGGTTGTTGTCGCAAGTTTGGAACCCGGTAATATTTAGACGCTTTGTAAATTAGTCAATGCGACGTTTGCCGACAACTACAGCACCACGCGTAATTGAAAAGCCGACATCTCCGACGTAATTTCCATTAGATTGCGTACAATTTTCTGACTGCCCTATTGTGATAGGTATTACGTTTACAACGTCATAGCCGTTCTCGTCCAATTCTTCATATTTTTCTGCAATCAGGTGAGAAAATTGATCTAAGTCGACAAGGCGATGGTTTGAATATTCTACAACTTCTTTAAAAATAACCCCTTCTTTTTTCTGATAGGTGGATAGTGGAGCATAGAACCAGGTAGCAACGAACTTCTTAGTCATGAACACCTTTCGATAGTTGTTAATGAGGAATTCATGTTTCCCCAATGAAACTATATTTACATGAAATTACTTTTCTGTCAAGTAATTTGGTACTGCATTCGTATGATGGTTGAGGTGAGACACGCATCAGATTACTTAGGAATGTGGCTCTATACTGAAGTGGAGTACATCATGTTCAAGAGTGGTATGCGTCCTGTCCACCCAGGCGAGATCCTAGTAGAGGACGCTAGCGTTGGCTGCTTGATTCAAGGTAAATCGCCCATAGCAATATCTGGCATGCCTGATAAGCCAAGTGTAATGAGAAGGCCAGTATGGTGCCAGTTGGTAGTGGCGTATTACATCAAGTGGTTCTCGTATTGCTTGCCACCCCTGGTGCTAGCGTACCGAAAAAAGGGCGATTTGAGGCGCGTGAGGGCTGAAGCGAAGCGGAACCCTTTTTGCCCCACGGTTGCATGTAGGAGGGTTTTGGCCGGTCTTGCCGGCGAGCGACGATGCCAGCTGGTTTGCTATACGCAACCGCTAGACAACGAATGAAAATGACAGTAAAAACTACTGGTTTTTTAAACAGTAAAAAATTTTGCTTGTGTGTTGTATATTTGCGACGGTATTTGCAATTAGATGTGTGGTTATGTGTGAGTAATTGCTCTCGTGGAGCGTACGCGGCAGAGCAAGTTTGAGAAAGTCAAGCGGAAATGCTGTAAAAAAATCTACACGGGTATGACAACCAGAGAGAAGAATGGCCTACAATTAGGGTAATCGTTGGCTTTGGTACTACATCTAGTGGTGTGAGGCGAGGGAGGTTGGGGGAAGTTCCTTAGAACAACCCCCACAAAGAATACCCGTTTGGATATGCTTCGACGTGGAAATCAAAGTTTATCTAGCTGATGGCGCTTGTCAATCGCCAAATGAGAAGAACGGGACTATTTTATTGTTTCTATGTCATCAACTCAAAGGAGCTTTGATATGGCTGATTGCCAAATTACTTGTATTAACTTGTCTCATACCAATGGTCGCCATGAACATATCACTCATGTTGGAAACCCAGGGGTTTGGAGTTCGCGCCTTACTGTGGCACAAGCTGTCGCAATGATCAGAAACAAAGAGCATACGTTTTATGTGAAAGATGCTCGTGGCAACCGTGCTAACGTAGGTGTTGTTGATGGTCAGCCACCTTACCTGCGTACTTACGCTGATGGAGTTTGGTCGGATAACTTGCTTTCTCTGCAATTTTGTCCGATTTAAATTTTATAAGTTGAGTCAAGCCCGCACAAATGCGGGCTTTTTTTATCTGTAGGTGCAGTTGGCTGGTAGCTGTTCAGAAGTAACCGCATAAAGCTGGGTTCAACAAAGGTTCAACCACATAGTTGTGTAACGCAGTGGTAAAGTGCTACAAAGGATGCTAAGTCCTTGTAAAGTAACGTAAAGTTGGATATTGTTGTGCGTCAGTAGGGACTCATAATCCGTTGGTGCCGTGTTCGACTCACGGGAGGCCCACCAGAATTTAGCAAGAATAGAACGAGCCCCGACAGGTGACTGCCGGGGCTTTTTTCGTGCTGTCGTACAATCGCGGCATAGCGATTGATGAAGGATGAAACGAGATGACGGCTGAAGTGAAGATGGAAGATATCGTGGTGGGTGATGGCAAGGCGGCGGCGCGTGGTGCGCTGGTGACTGCTCACTACCGGGGCTGGCTGGAAGATGGGACGGAGTTTGACTCGTCGCACGAGCGGGGCGAGCCTTTCCGCTGTGTGTTGAGTAATAACAAGGTGATTCAGGGCTGGATTTTGGGTTTGCACGGCATGCAGGTGGGCGGCACGCGCAAGCTGTGGGTGCCGGCGGCGCTGGCATATGGTGAGCGGCAGGTGGGATTGATTCCGCCGCATTCCAATTTGATCTTCGAGATTGAATTGCTGGAAGTGCTGACGCGCGATTGATGCCTGGATGGTGTCATCAGGCAGATACGACGCCGGCCTTTTTCAGCAGCAGTTGCTCGATGTCGGCGCGCAGCGCCTGCTGGGTGGGGAAGGTGAGATAGCGCAAGGTCACATAGCCTGCCAGCCTGAGCATGGCGTCGCGCTCCCTGTCCTGGCGTTCGCGGCCGGCGTGGCTGCGGTCGTCGAGCTCGATGACGGCAATGACGTGCAGTTGCTGGCTGCACAGAACAAAATCGGCCACCTTGCGGTCAAAACGGTTTCTGTTTGCCCATCCCTTCGCCGTCACCAGCGCGGAAAATGCCACTTGTGCCAGTACCGTGCACTCCGGCAAGGCCGTATGCAGCAGGTGGTACATCTGTTGTTCGCGCGCCGTCATGACGGGTTTTCTTTGCAGCCTCAGCGGCTTGCGCGACTTGGCAGCCTGGCGCGTGGCCAGCATGGCAAAGAACAGGATCAATGCCGCGATGGCGAGCAGGACGGTGTAGGAAGGCATAAGCTGGCACCAATATGGACGAGTCCTGATGGTACGCGAGTAGCGGCGCGTTTTCGTGCCGCTGCCAGCGTATTTCAGGTGCTGCGCTTGTTGGCGATCAAGCCTGTTTCAAGTTCACCGGTATCACGTCCAGCGCCGGCACGATGTCATGCAGGCTGGCCACTTCATAGGTGGGAATGGCGGCCGAGGTATTGGCCATGCTGTCCGGGTTGAACCAGCAGCTGGCTATGCCGTAGCGGTTGGCGCCCAGGATGTCGGCGTCCAGGCGGTCGCCGATGATGATGGTCGTATCCTTGCTGAATGCGCGCGCCATGTTGGCGGCGTATTCGAAGAAGCGCACGTCCGGCTTGGCATGGCCGCACGCTTCGGAGGTGGCGACGAAGGAGATGTAGTCGCTCAGGCCGGAGGCGGCGATGCGGCGGTTCTGGATGGAGTCGACGCCGTTGGTGATGATGCCCACTTCGCCGATGCGCGACAGCGTTTCGCACACTTCTCTGGCGCCATCGATGAGCACGACCGTGTCCGGCAGGGAGTCCAGATATAAACGGCTGGCCAGTTCCGGATCGATGGCGATGCCGTTCAGCGCAAACGTCTTGCGGAAGCGCTCCACTTTCAGGAAATCTTTGGTCACGTCACCCGTTTCGAAACGTCTCCACAGGTCGACGTTGATCGCCTGGTATTGGGAAAACAGCGCGTCGATGTTGTCGCGCAAGCCCAGTTCGTGCATGGTGTGCAGGAACGAGCGTTTTTCGGAGGCCCGGAAGTCGAGCAGGGTATCGTCGAGGTCAAACAGGAATAGCTTGTATTTCATGGCGTGTCATTGAAAGGAACTTGTCTTGCATCGTAGCACGTAGCGATGAGTTCGGTTGGCCGTGCCCTGCGCGGGCGATCCGCTACTACTGCTGCCAGACTTGTCACATGCACTCCGTTTTTCCCATGAGCATGCATGAGAAATTCGGCCCAGCGCACTATTTGCACTGAAAACTTATTATCTTTGTTCGCTGTTGAATGGCTGCGGTGCACTGTTTGACTCCAGGCAAATCCATGCGCAGGTAGCGTTCGGTACCGGCATACAGGCAGTCCACTTGGAACAGATAGTGGGGAGCATCGAAATTGATATTCCAGCGTTGATACAAGGTGCCGGCACGTGTCCACTCCCTGATCGGGGCCAGGATAGGCAAGGCTCCGCCATCCACCGGAGGCTGATCCGCCGGATAGGACAGCACGCGCACGCTGTCGAGCCTGGTGACGGACAGGTTCCAGGTCGATGGAGCTGCTTGCGGGCAAGAAAGAGGGGCTGCTGCAGTTGGCTGCATCGTCGTGGCCGCGATAGCCAATGCCAGCAGTGCGAGCGGCTTCATTCGACCACCGAATAGAGCTCAGGGCGATTCGATGCTCCTGCCGCCGAACGGCCAAAGTGGATCACGCGGGCGCTCGGTTTGTGGTTGCGCCACTGGTCGAAAATTTCAATGCCGCCAGGCACCTGGCGAATGAAGAGCGCTGCATGGTTACCCTGCCGCAAATTCTGATAGCGGCCATTGACGAAGGTGGCAATCAGCGTGCCTTTCGCGATGCCACCTTTTTCCAACAGGTCCGGCACTTTGTCTCCTTCGCTCCAAAGCGATGAGGCACGGGCGCCAGTGAGGTGCCTGGCGAGGGTGACGCATTCGCCATTTCCTACGATCTCTTTTTGCTTTGCATAGTCGGCACGCGCAATGTAGGGCATAGCGTTTCTCTCTGTGGTTGACGGTAGAGAGAGCGTACGCAAGATGCGGGCCGGTATCTTGATGTGCGCCAGGGCAATACGACGCATTGACGTGTGTCATGGCCCCGCCTGGCGCACGGGCAACCTTACATATCCACCCACCAGTTGAGCAAGGTTTCATCATCGTCGTCATCGAGGTTGACGTAGATATTGGCGAAGTACCACTCCACGCCCGTCGCTTCGCGGAAGGCGTCGAAGGGACCGTTGATGCTGTAGATGCCGTGGTGTCCCGGCACGCTGAAGGTGAGGTTGCCCTTGTACTGGCCGTCCATGGTGCCGCCGAGCTGGCTTTGCACGTCGCGTTCGAGCTGGTCCACTGCCTCTTGCGACACGTCGTCGGCATAGATCTGGATGCAGAAGTTGCCGCCGCGTTTTAATACTTCGGCGGGGGCGAGCGGGTCGGCGATGCTGACGATGTCGCCGCGCGCCAGGTTCAGGGTCAGGCCGGGCGAGGCCAGCAGTTCGTAGACGTGCTCGTCGATCTGGCGCGCCGGCAGGGTCTCATACACGGGGCCGTCGGTGTTTTCGCCTGCCAGTACGCGGATGTGCGGCAAGCCTTCGCAATTGATGTCTTCCATTCATTCTTTCATGGTGCCGGCGCGCCGCGCTGTTGGGCGGGCCAGATAGGGGAATACCAATATTGTACCGGGTGCGTGCCTGCTGGGGCCGCACCTGCCGCAAGCAGTTCGCCCGGTGGTTCAGACTGGCGGCGTGGCCAGGAAGGAGGGCAGGGTTTCCGCCGAGCGCGTATAGGCGTGGATGGCCGGGTAGTCGGCCGGTTTGACGATATCGGGCGTTTCCAGCTGGGCGAAGCTCCAGCCGACGGCGATGGTCACGCCCACCTGGTCGATGGTGCCCGTCTCGCCAGGCAGAGGCAGGCGCGCGCATTCCTGTTCCAGCAGGTTCCACGCGGCGTGCAGTTGCATGCTGACCCGTTCCAGCCATGGCGCGTGCTGCTTGTCGAGCGGGCGCAACTTGCGTTCGTAGACGATTTGCACGGCCTTTTCATAGGCGGCCAGCGCCAAGCCTGTCAGGCGCAGTGCGCGCACGCTGTCGGCGAGTTCAGGGACGGAAGTGGCGGGGCGCAGCAGCGACAGATAGTGCAGGATCAAGGTGGAATCCATCAGCACTTGCCCGTCGTCCAGGACCAGGGTCGGCACCTTGATGACGGGGTTGATCTCACGCACGGCATCCATGTTGCGGAACACGGACAGCGGCAAGTGCTCGTAGTTAATGCTCTGCAGTTGCAAACAGATGGCGACCCTGCGCACATAGGGCGAGTCGAGCATGCCGATCAGTTTCATGGCTAGTCTCCGGGGAAGTCGGCGGGAATGCCTACGATACCCGCTTGCCTGCCCGTTTGCCAGCATGCTGCTTAATTGTGTGCGCTGATGCCGCTGCGGAATTGTTCGAAACCGGCGCGGGCTGCCTTGTAGCAATTGCCGGCGGCCGCTTCCAGGCCTTCGCGGTCGAGTACTTCGACCGTGCCGCGGCGGTACTGGATCAGGCCTTCGTCCTGCAGCTTGCGGGCCGTGACGGTGATGCTTTCGCGGCGCACGCCCAGCATGTTGGCCATGGTGTCTTGCGTCACCTTCAGCTCGTTCGACAGGGAACGGTCGAGGCGGTCCAGCAGCCAGCGGCACAGTTTTTGTTCGATGCTGCAATGGCGGCCCCCCACCACGTTCTGCGCCATTTGCGCAAACATGGCGCTGGTGTAGCGCATCAGCAATTGCGCCAGGGCGCCGCCTTCATTGAACACTTCGCGCAGGAAGGCCGTTTTCAGGCGGTAGCCGTAGCCGGCCGTTTGCACGATGGCGGTGCAGGTGGCGCGCTCGGCTTCGTACAGCACCACGCCAGCCACACCTTCGCGGCCGACGACGGCGATCTCGGTGGTGGCGCCGTCTTCCATCACATACAGCAGGGAAACGATGGCGTTGGTGGGGAAGTACGTGTATTCAATCTTGCCGCCGCAATCGAACAGGTGCTTGCCGGCAGGCAAAGCGACCAATTCCAATTGGCAAAACAGGCGCTCCAGATCGGCGCGCGACAAGGCGCGCAGCAATTCGTTCTGTTGCGCACCCGTGATGCTGATCATCGGTGTGGCGGGCGCGCTTTGCCAGTTGTGCTGGGCGGCTGCGTGGGCATTCGTTGCTGGTGTCAGGTTGCTATAAGCTTTGTACATGGTAGGGCCTCGTCTTCTGATTTTGTTGGATGGCGCTGCTTTTATGGCTTGCTAGCGTTGTGCTGAATCTTGTATCCACTATAGAACCAGGGGGCGCCGGCGGGCATCGGATGAGCCGACGTGCTTATGTAGGCTAGGAACATTGCCTCGTGTCATCCGACTCCTACGCCTGCTACTGCATTTTTCCTTGTGGAAACAAACGTGTTTGGGCAAAAAATGCCGTGCTGCCCGCTATGCGCGAACTTTGGCCGTATGTCGTGATCAAACCACTCTGCGCTGCAGTACGACGGTGATAAAATGTTGCATTGCGGAAATTCGATTTGTGTGCCGGTATGAACTTGCTCTCCATCACTGCTCACTTTGTCCCGTTTGTTTAATGAAGGAAAGCAACGCATGAAATGGTTTTTTGATTTGAAAATTGCCACCAAGCTGATCTTGTCGTTTGGCGGCGTGCTGTTATTGACGGCGGCCTTGGGCATGTCGGCGATCTTGTCCATGGCGCGCATCAATACCGCGTCGACCGACCTGTCCGACAACTGGATGCCCAGCGTGCTGACGGCCATGAATATGCGCAGCGATGTCAGCGATTTCCGCCGCTGGGAGCTGGCGCACATGCTGGCCGCGCAGGATGCCGACATGGTGCAGAACGAAACGCGCATGACGGAAACCCAGGCCAAGCTGAAGGCCGATGCCGACAAGTACCGCAGCCTGATTTCCGCAGCGGGCGAGAAGGAAGCGTTCGAGCGCTTCCTGGCGCTCAACGATGAATTCATGCGTCTGCATGCAACCATGCTGAGCCTGTCGCGCGAGATGAAAAAGGAAGAGGCGCGCGCGCTGGCTGTGGGGCCGTCGGCCAAGGTCATGACGGACATGATGGCGGCCCTCGATAAACTGGTGTCGGTTAACACGGACGGCGGCGTGCGCTCGAGCGCCAGCGCCGATGCAACCTATGCGGCCTCGCGCGCCAGCCTGATCGGCTTGGTGATAGGTATCGTCGTCATCGGCATGTTGCTGGCGCTGTGGGTGGCGCGCAGCGTGGCGCGTCCGCTGATCGAGGCCGTCGGCGTGGCGCGCCAGGTGGCGGCCGGCGATCTGACGGCGCATATCGTTGTGCAATCGCAAGACGAAACGGGGCAATTGATGCAGGCCCTGAAAGACATGAATGCCAGCCTGCAAAAGCTGGTGGGCCAGGTACGCAGCGGCACCGATACCATCGCCACGGCGTCGAGCCAGATCGCGGCCGGCAACCAGGATTTGTCGTCGCGCACGGAAGAGCAGGCCAGTTCGCTGGAAGAAACAGCTTCGTCGATGGAAGAGCTGACGTCGACCGTGAAGCAGAATGCGGACAATGCGCGCCAGGCCAACACCATGGCGCAGACCTCGTCGAGCATCGCCATCGAGGGCGGCAAGGTCGTCGGCGAAGTGGTGGGGACGATGGCGTCGATCAACGAATCGTCACGCAAGATCGTCGACATCATCGCCGTCATCGACGGCATTGCTTTCCAGACCAATATCCTGGCCCTGAATGCGGCCGTCGAGGCGGCGCGTGCGGGTGAGCAGGGGCGCGGCTTTGCCGTCGTGGCCACGGAAGTGCGCAACCTGGCGCAACGCTCGGCTGCGGCAGCCAAGGATATCAAGGTCCTGATCGGCGATTCGGTCGAGAAAGTCGAGGCGGGATCGAAACTGGTGGACCAGGCGGGCCGCACGATGGATGACATCGTTGCCAGCATCACCCGCGTGACGGACATCATGAGCGAGATCACGGCCGCCAGCAGCGAGCAGAGCGCCGGTATCGAGCAAGTTAACCAGGCCATCGCCCAGATGGACCAAGTGACGCAGCAAAATGCGGCCCTGGTGGAAGAGGCGGCCGCGGCAGCCGAATCGATGCAGGAACAGGCTGCCAGCCTGAGCGCCGTCGTCAGCGTCTTCAAGCTTGACGTGGCCAGCGCCGCCGCGAACCGGCCGCGCGCACCCATCACCGTCAAGACGCCGGCAGCCGTGACGCCGGTACCGGCGCCGCGTCAACTGGCCAGCACGGCGCGTCGCGCGGCACCAGTCGATGAGTGGGAAAGCTTTTAAGTGAATGAAGTCAAGCGCGCTTGCGCGGCTTCTTGACGCCTGCGGTAGCGGGCGCGGCAGCGGCTTGCTGGCGCTGTTGCCAGGCCTTCAGGGCTTCTTCGTAGGCGGCCAGGTCTTCCTGGTACATTTCCAGCACGCAAAAGGTACAACCGCTATGGCAGCACTCGTCATTGCCCGGTTTACTGGGTGGCTGCGGTTGCGGATCGTGGGCTAAGGGCGGGGTGGGCATGGTGAGGGCAGGGGATGGAGCGGCAGGGATCGGAGCAGGCATTGGAACGGCATCATACGGCATTCCCGCAGGGCATTGCTGGAATGCTTTTTGCTCAAAAATCACGGTTTCCGTGTACAGTTGCGGTGAATTAGGGTATCGTTTACAGCACTGATATTGTATCTTCTGCGCGCGATGTTCCGCCGGCGCGATCTCCGCCGCCATCGCAGCACATCTCTTCGACGCTCCCGCATACGCCTTCCAGCATGTCCCGGAGCACGGAGATGCCGCAAGAACAATGATCCATGGCTTGCAAGACGGAGCTGCCTGTGCCCCGAAATGTTGTTTATTGAGAAAGCATGGCTTCCGCAGTGCGGAGGCACACCAGAAAATTTATGTCTGAAACCGAATCGACTCCTACGCCAAGCCCGGCGATTGCCCCTGAAGCGGCGCCCGCCGCCGCTGCGCCTGCACCAGCACCTGCCGCATCCGCTGCTCCCAGCCTGACTTTTGCCGACTTCGGCCTCGCGCCTGAAATCCAGCGCGCACTGACCGACCAGGGCTACACCCATCCGACACCGATCCAGGAACAAGCGATTCCCGTCGTGCTGCAAGGCCGCGATGTGATGGGTGCCGCGCAAACGGGCACCGGCAAGACGGCCGGTTTTTCCTTGCCGATCATTCAGTTGCTGATGGCGCATGCCAGCAGCAGCATGTCGCCGGCACGCCACCCGGTGCGTGCGCTGATCCTCACGCCGACGCGTGAACTGGCGGTGCAGGTGGCCGAAAACGTCAAGGCTTACGCCAAGCACACGCCGCTGCGCTCGACCGTCGTCTTCGGCGGCATGGACATGAAGCCGCAAACCGTCATCCTGCGCGGCGGCGTGGAAATCGTCATCGCCACGCCGGGCCGCTTGCTCGACCATATCGAGCAAAAGAACATCAGCCTGAGCCAGGTGCAGATGCTGGTCATGGATGAGGCGGACCGCATGCTGGACATGGGCTTTTTGCCGGACTTGCAACGCATCATCAACTTGCTTCCGAAACAACGCCAGAACCTGATGTTCTCGGCCACGTTCTCGCCAGAGATCAAGAAGCTGGCGGCCACCTTCCTCAACGATCCGCTGACGATCGAAGTGGCGCGCAGCAACCAGACGGCCGACAAGGTCACGCAAGTGGTCTACAAGGTCACGGAAGACCAGAAGCATGCCCTGGTAGCCCATCTGCTACGCCAGCGCGACCTGAAGCAGGTTATCGTCTTCTCGAACACCAAGATCGGCGCCTCGCGCCTGGCCCGCGTGCTGGAACAGGAAGGCATGAGCGCCACGGCGATTCACGGCGACAAGAGCCAGCAGGAACGCATGGCGGCGCTGGAATCGTTCAAGAAGGGCGAGATCGACGTGCTGGTAGCCACCGACGTGGCGGCACGCGGCCTGGATATTTCGGACTTGCCTTGCGTCATCAACTTCGACTTGCCGTACAACGCGGAAGACTATGTGCACCGTATCGGCCGCACGGGCCGTGCCGGCGCCTCGGGCGACGCCATCTCGATCTACTCAGATAAAGACGAGCGCTTGCTGGCCGATATCGAGAAACTCATCAAGCAAAGCATCAAGCGCGGCGAATTGACGGGCTTCAATCCCGCTCCTGCCCGCAGCAGCGACAGCGAGCGCCGCCCACCGCGCCGCACCGAAGGTGGCGAGGCGCGTCCCGCACGCGCCCCGGAGAGCCGCCATGCCGGCGAGAGCCGCGACAGCCGCTCCGCCGAGCGCGGTGCGCGTCCCGCCTTTGGTCCCGGCGCCCGCCGCGAAAAGGCCGATCCCTGGTTCTTGAAGCCATATGAGCCCGCCAAAGCAGCCGCTCCCGCTGCCGCCAGCATGGCGCCTGCCGCGGCCAAGCCGAAGCAGAAGGTGGCGGCGTTGTTGGGTGGGTTGCTGAAGAGTTGATGCTTTTTTGTCGCGACTAACTATTGCATGTTGTAGTTCGGGTAGCAACAGTCCCTGAATTGATGAATGAAACCCAAAATGTCCAATGCTGACTTTTTGGGTTTTTTTATGAGCGGAAGCTAGCGTGCGCCGCGATATGGCTGTGGTGGCCGGACGCAAGGAAATTCAGACGCTGTGGCGGCGACGGCCGGTATTGACGGTTGTCAAACCAGTTAGTAGCGCTAGTGCCGCGTGTACTATCGTAATCAGCCTTGCAGTTGTTGACGATTATTCTGCCACCAGCGACGTCCCAGCACAAAAAAGATAGAGATACCCAAGCCTGCAAGCAGGCTGCCTAGCAGGGCGATTGACGTACGGGTTGTCCGATTCTTTGGCAGGCTAGGACCGGCAATAAACCGTGTTTTTTCCAGATAAAGACTAATTGCGGAACTATTATCGACACTGATCTTGTTATAGACTTCCTTGATCGTTTCGTCTTCCATATCCTTATTGCTAAAAACGGTTTTCTTGATTGGTTCCAGTCCTCGCAGAATGGCTTCGCCAGATTTTGTGCTCTCAGCCAATGCTTTTGCGCGATCATAATATTCTGCAAGAATCATGTACTGTTTTTGTTCCCGCTTTGCCTTGTAGATGGCTTCATTTGCTTCATTAATCTCGACTTCGCTAGTCATCAGTTGGCTAAGCGGCGAGAGGTAGCGTGCCGTATCTTCGGTGATTGATACAAGCTGGCGGGAAGCCTGACCGGCAGCGTCCGGATAGCGCGTAACGATCTGCTTCAGCTTGGCGCCTGTGCGCTGATACGAGTCGATTTTTTCCTTGTTTTCAATGATTTTATTATCCAACTTGGTAATGGCAGCGGAAATTTCGGAATTTTTAAAGCGTAAAATATCCGTATAAATCATGTAAACAATAGTGTCGACTGTGTATCGTCCAAGCAATCTCACCGCTTGTTGCGCGCTTTCCGGTGTCTTGGCCGCATAGTTGATGGAGACGGCGATGACATTGTTGTCGGAATCCTTGGTGCTACTCATCAATTCTTTTGCATCAAGCTTGGTGAACGGAAAGATCGGTTCGATCACCTTCGCAATCCCGCCGCGCGAGGCAAATGTCTGGCTCAAAGCGATAACAGTAGGGTCATTTTCTATATTGTTTTGCCTGGCAAATTCATTAAAACGTTCACTGGTGTTTAATGGTGAGGAATAGCGCTTGTAGTCAGCTAAAGCGATACCGGGTGCTTGTTCTTTTATTTCTTTTCCGTCTTTCTCTATTTTTTTCTCAGGAATAGCACCTCCAAATTGTAAAAAACCCTCACTTTGGTATCGGCTAAGAAATAAGGCGCTGGAAGTGCCAAGTAACGTCACTAAAGCAGTTCCCGCTAGGATAACGCCACGCGATTTCCATAAGATAGAGAGGAAATTTGTTAAGTTGAAGTCATCGTCTTCAACGTAAAATCCCACTTCATTTAATTCGTCATGTTTTTCCATAATTTCTCTTTTTTAATTTTCCAGCTTGCCATTTCTTAACGGTGAAGATGGCAAGGATGTTTCAAAGGGCTACCCTGTTATCTCGCTCAGTCTTGCCTGAAGATGTCGAACTGATATGCCTTCGCAGTATGCCGTATTTGATGGGCATCTGTTTTATACGGCTATTTCTGACGAATAAGTCAGTTGCTATTGAGTGAAAGTATTTGGTTTCAATTCAAGGGTAATACACGATGTTAATTTTTCTGTTTCGATGTTTTTTCGGAGAGCAGATTTTTTCACAAAATATTATAGGGAATAATGAGGGGCGTGAAATAGGCATTTGTTACAATTTGTGAGCTTCCTTGTCTCGCTGCCTGCATTTTTCCCCATTTTTATTCAGAGCAGTCTTCAGTTTCTCGTAGGCTTCATGTCAAAAAATTGGTATCCTGGAGCGATGGCGACTTATCTTGTGACGTAGCCTGTTGACGCTGCTGTTCCGTCCAGATAAGGTCTTCGATACCACATTGCGGTACATATTCGTGAACAGCCCGCAGCAGCAGATTCCGTAATGCCTCGAAATTGAAGTTGTTGCATGCAAGATCCATTTCCTCCAAGATATTTTTCAAATCTTGCCAAGGTACTTCCGACTCCTCTGCCCGCATGATGAGGGGATGTTCAGTGCCTTCTACATTGCCTCCAATCAACAACTCTTCATAAAGCTTTTCTCCTGGGCGCAGGCCTACATGCTGTATTTCGATACCATCCGGGGCTGACTTGCTCTTCACTTCCAGTCCACTCAAATGGATCATGCGTTCAGCCAGATCCATGATTTTCACGGGCTCGCCCATGTCAAGAACGAACACATCACCGCCGGTACCCATGGCGCCGGCCTGTAAGACAAGTTGGGCGGCCTCTGGAATGGTCATGAAATAGCGTGTGATTTCCGGATGCGTCAGGGTGATGGGACCACCGGCCTCGATCTGCCGACGGAACAAGGGAACAACAGAACCAGACGAGCCCAAGACATTGCCAAAACGCACCATACAAAAGCGCGTGTGGCTCTGTTCGCGTGTAAATGCCTGCAAAATGAGTTCCGCGAGGCGCTTGGTTGTGCCCATTACATTGGTTGGACGTACCGCTTTGTCCGTGGAAATCAGGACAAAATATTTGACATGGGCCGCCATCGCCGCCTTGGCAATGCTGAGCGTGCCGAATACATTGTTACGTACTCCCTCAATGGGGTTATGCTCTACTAACGGCACGTGTTTGTAGGCCGCCGCATGATATAGCGTCTCCACCGAGAAGGACTGCAAGATGCGCTGACATTTTTCGGTATCGAGCACGCTGCCGAGGAAGGGCAGTATATTGACTCCTAACTCATATCCTTCATTGATGCTCTTTAACTCCTGCTTGATCGAATACAAAGCAAATTCGGACATGTCCAGCAAGACGAGACGCGAGGGTTTCAATCGGATGATCTGGCGACACAATTCGGAACCGATTGAGCCGCCAGCGCCCGTTACCATGACGGACTTCCCGATAATGCAACTGGATATCAGCGACAGATCGGGCGACACCTGGTCACGGCCCAGCAAATCTTCAATTTCGATGTCGCGGACATCTTGCACGCGTAATTCACCACTGACCAGGCTTTCCACGGGCGGGGTAACCTTGATCTTCACTTTCAAGTGTTCAAGGCTATTGAGAATTTTTTTCTGTTCGCCTTTGTTCAAGGCCGGCATGGCCAGAAGTATCTCGTTCACCCCATATTTTTCGATCACGTCGGCAAGCGCATTGGATGGATGGACTTTGATGCCAGAAATAGTTGCATCGCGCAATTCCTTCATATCATCGATGAATGCCACTGGCATGTACTCGCGGCCTGCACGCAAGGCACTGGCCAATTGCACGCCCGCTTTGCCTGCTCCATAGATGGCGACGCGAGTATAGCGGCGTCCCATCTGGTGTAGCAGCACACCCCGTGCGAGAAAGCGACTGGCCACTACATAGGTCAAGGCACTCACCCAATAAATGCCAAATACGCCGCGTGAGACTCCTGCCATATGCGTCAATAACCCTGCCAATGCCAGTAAAACAGCAACCGACAGCGTGACACCGAAGATGACCACATACACGATTTTCTGATCGATGAAGCGGATGACGGCGCGGTACAGGCCGATTTTGATAAAGATGGGGATGGCGACGATGGGTGCCGCAACGATGATCCAAAAATAGCTGAGGAATAAGTTCAGGTTAACTACATCGTAACGCAAAATAATCGCCAGACAAAAGGTCAATGGCAAGAATATCAAATCAGCTGTAACAGCGATGAGCTGTTTTTTAAAGCGTGACAAATCAATAATTAATTTCATTTTGACGAATAATTACTTTAGAAAGGATAAGGGTTAGCATTGGTTTTACTGCATACTGTTGGGATATTGCAAGAACCATACTGGTTTCCAATGTAAAACTCATCAATGCGTGACGCCATCACGGCGTACAACCTTGAGTGCCGTCAGGATGATAATTTTCAAGTCGAATAAGAATGACTGCTGCTGCATATAGGCTAGATCAAGTTTGACCTTTTCTGGAATCGGCAATTCATCGCGCCCATTGATCTGTGCCCAGCCGGTCAGGCCGGGTAGTATGCGGTCGACGCCGTACTCCGTCCGCAGCGCGATCAAATCCTGTTGGTTGAACAGGGCAGGGCGAGGACCGACAAAACTCATGTCGCCGCGCAGAATACTCCACAATTGCGGTAACTCATCAAGGCTGGACTTGCGCAGGAAGGAGCCTATTGGCGTGAGGAACTGTCCAGGATTATTTAGCAAGTGCGTTGCCACAGCCGGTGTGTCTATACGCATCGTACGGAACTTTGGCATGCGGAAGATTCTGTTACGCACTCCAACCCGGTCCGACCAGTAAATGGCAGGCCCTGGGGAGGTCAGTTTGACAAGGATGGCGACAATCATAATAGGGACGGCAAAGGCCAGCAGCACTACGGCCGAAAGGGCGAAATCAAATAATCTTTTCATTGGAGTATTTTTATTGTTTTGAAATAAAAGAAGTCACCGTCTTATTGATGGCTTCCTGCATTGCATAGGGAGGCTGCCAGTTCAGTGTGCGTTTGGTCTCGCTAATATCAACCTGCAATGAGTCAAGCAGCCGGCTCGCATCCATCGATTTCCCTGCCAAGCACGCCAACGCCACAATCAGGGCGGGAGGAATGGGTATCAGCCAAATATATTTTTTCATGCCTTTTGCCAACATACGCAGTAATTGTGCAATGCTGACATCGTGGTCATCTGACACTAGGAATATTTTCCCCGGTGCCTGTGCATGCCATGTACTGAGTGCAATCAAATCAACAAAATTCTCTAGTGCAACCATACTGCGGACATTGTGTACGGCGCCGAATGGTAATGGTACACCGCGCTGTACCAAACGCATCAATCGTTCGAAATTAGCGCGTACACCAGGCCCATAGATTAGCGGTGGACGCAGAATAACGATTTCCATGCCCGTTTCGCGTCCAATGGCCAGTAGCGCCTGTTCGGCTTCGTGTTTGGAGATGCCGTAGGGGTCTTGTGGATTCGCAGCATCATTGGCTTGAAACGGGTGTCCTGGCCGCGTCTGCTCCCCATTCACCTTTAATGAACTGATGAAGATGAATCTGCGGGTACCGGCATCCGCTGCCTGGCGGGCCACATTGATGCTGCCTTGCACGTTGATACGACGAAATTCATCTGCTGGAGACGCTGCCGTGTCCTGCATGACGTGGACTCTGGCTGCAAGATGAATGACCACTTCCACACCGTTGAGCGCCGTGTGCCAATCCTGTGTTTCAAGCGCATCGTTGCATTGGAAGAACGTCATGTTTGGCGCCGTGCATGGGATGTGGCGACGGGCAGCGCACACCACGTGCGTTCCGGCTTGGGCGCCCAGATACTGTGTCAGTGCCCTGCCGACAAAACCTGAGGCACCTGTCACAAGAAAACTGTGGGGATTAAAAGATGTGTGCATAGCCGCTCGAAATTCTGTCCCATGTATACAATTGATCCGCCAATTGTTTCATCTGCTGTCCCAAGAGCATCAGCTTGGCCTCATCCAAGCTGTTCAGCAGTTCAGTTAATTCCACTGACGTGTCAAAAAAATAAGCCTGCTGATTGGTCGTTTCTCGGTTGAAGATGCAGCCATAGGCAAGCACTGGCAAGCCCAGGCTCATCGCTTCGACCAAGGATGGATTGGTTCCACCGGCGCTGTGGCCGTGGACATACACTTGGCAAGCAGTGCGCAACTGATTCAGGATGGTGTGATCGTAGATTGGGTCGAGTAAATGTAAATGGGCAATGCCGGCATATTTTTGTCGTAATTGCTTGCCATATTCGCTATTGTCCCAGTTTCCCACGATGACAAGATCCATCATGGGGGCACTGGCGAATGCCTCGATAATCATGTCGATATTGTTTTCAGGTTCGATACGGCATACTTTAAATGCGTATTTCACGCGATCGAGTTCATATTTTGCTAGTATTGCATCATCCCGCTGTGGGCGTACGGCATGGTCGCCACCATAGGCGATCAGTGCACTATCGCGTCCATATTGCGTTTTGACATAATCTTGAATCGCTTTATTGTCCGTCACGACCTGATCGGCATAGCGTACGGCGGCGGACTCCGATAGTTTCAGGAACCATTTTGCAAAGCCACTCCATTTGGCCCGGCGCCACTCAAGGCCATCAATATTAATAACAAATTTTTTGCGCGATATGAGCTTCAGCACAGGCATGAAGACGCAGCCGGATACCCCCAACACCACGATCGTATCGGCATAACGGACCGCTTTCAACATCGACCACAGGTCATAGATGATACTTTGCATGCCGTTGGCATCAAGGTTGATGTAGACCAGCTTGGCGCCATTATAGGTTGCCAGTTTCTCCGGATATTTTTCAGCGCAGCAATACACGGTGAACTCAAAGGAAGTGGACAAGCGCGTCGTCAGGTGGTCGACAAGTGTTTCCCATCCTCCATATTTGGCTGGTAATCCGACGGAACCTACGATAGCGATTTTTTTCATATTAATGTGAACCTGTTTTTTTTGTTGCAAGAAAGCTTGAGAAATAACCTAATACAATGTAAGAAAATACGGATTCATTGCTGAATATGCCGCAGATGACCATGTTGGACAGTAAAAGTCCCGCGATGCTGCCGAGTATCATGACTCTGCCACTGGTATCGACACAGTGCTTGGCCCGCCTGAATATTTTTACCAGGAAAGTGAGATAGCACAGCATGCCAATCAATCCACTCTTGATCAGAATGTAAAAATAACCATTGTGCATCCAGGGAATTTCCGAATACTCGCCACCACCCAGTACGACTGAAAAATCCAAATGCACCAAAGCGCCAAACCCACCACCAAGGATTTTATTGATAAAAGGATAGTTTTTAAATTCATTAAACGCGGCAAAAATCTCGTAGGCACGATAACTGGTGCCCATGTCTTCCTGAGTCCAATCGTCATTGAAATGCAATTCAGATATGGCTTTATGCAGAGTCTCGCCAATTAAATCATACAAGCCAAAAGCTCCCGCTATGAGCGCGGCGATGAAAAAAAAGGCGATGGCTCGCCACATTATTTTTCCGTCTACGATTTTCTTTCCGGATAGAAAGAAAAATGCCGCCAGAATAATTACATATGTGCGTGAAAATTGTGCGAGGAAGACGGCGTGCACGGCAATGAACCAGGGGTTATGCAAGAGATTTTGCCATGATTTTCGTTTTTCATACAGCAGCACGATACAGTAAACCAGCAAGAAGCTGCCAGGGCTGACAAAATCACGTATCTCCAATACACCTATGAATCCCATTTCATACCAGAAGAAACATAGAAGCAACAGGAAAATAACGCAGTATATTTTTGAGTAACCAAAAATCAACGCCCGAATATTTCCCCCTTGCTTGAAAAACCTTTTACCTGCCAAAAAATAAATGTATGGAATGAGAAAGAATAAAATATCCCGGACCGCATCGGCGAGATGGTTTTTCCACGCAAAAAAAATACCAATGACGCATGGTAAAAGCAAATAAAATTCGAGCCTTTCCCCACGGTAGCGCCGGATCTTTTTTACAGGCAGAAAAATATAAAGCCCCATCAGGAACAGGCTGCCCAGCTTGAGATAGTTGGAACTGAAAAAGAGGCCAAGCACAGACAGCAGGAGTCCCCAGAATAGGAATTGCGACGGCGCACCGATCTGACGTGGTGTATGGATTATTTTACTGATTAACAAACTATTTCCCGTTATATTGAAGGGCACGTCTTATAATTGGGCCGGTGTGTTGCGCTTTATTGTATTTTTTGTATGACGCTTCTGAGTGCCTGAGAAAATTTTTCTTTTGAAAAATTGTCCGCTCTGCGACGTGCGGCTTCCGACATGGATTTGCACAGGGCCGTATCGTCTGCCAGGGTGAGCGTTCTTTGCTTTAACATGGCGAAGTCACGTGAGTCGACTAGAAAACCTTCTTGCATATCGTGAACCAGTTCTGCAGGTCCGCCCACTGGCGGTACCAGTACCGGTATGCCAAATGCCATTCCTTCCAGAACCGTGAGGCCGAATGTTTCAATCCAGCTGTCGATGCGCGAGAGATTGAACAGGACGCCGGCGCGTTGGTAAAACATGGCTGGATTGTCGGTGCGAGGATAAATTCGCAGGTTAGCCGTGACGGGTTTATTGGCGAAATATTGATCGATGGCCGCCTGGTCATCATTGACAACCAGTTCAAATTGCACATCCGCGCGGTCGGTAAGCGCAGCGGCAAGCGCCACCATTTCTGGTACGCCCTTATAGTCGCGCAGCGAAGCCAGCATCAGCACAGTAAATATGTCGTCGTGTCGCGCCTGATAGACGGCTTGGGCAGCGATTGCCGTGAAGTCGTCGTCAAGCGCATTGTAGATTCGCACGGACTGCACGCCAGCGATGGGTAAGGCATCCGCATGTGAATTTGAGACATAAATGTTATAGGCAGAGCAGATTTGCGCGATAGTACATAAAAACACGCGCAACGGCTTCGGTTCTATCGAAATCTCATGCACGTGATAGATGACCTTACGTCCGGTGAGCTTGCCATACAGTGCGCCGCCGAATGGTAGCAGGGTATTCACATAGATAACGGCATCCTTGGCAATCTGTCGCTCGCATAGCAAGGAAAACAGCAGAAATAGCTGGCTGAGTATCAGATTGAACAGGGTAATGATACGAAACTGTGAGCGGTGGTACCAATAGCGGCGGATGGGAATGCCGCAGTTTTCCAGCACACCGCGGCCCTGGGAGCCGACAAACAGCATGGCGCGCGCAGGATCGTCCACCAATGCCTTGATCGTTCCACGCAGGACGCGTGGACTGCCCGACGCATCATTTAACAAATGACAAAAAACCAGGTCGATTTTTGCGTGGTCCGCGCGAGGGATGGGAGTAGTTTGTGTCATGCGATAAGTGATTTTAATTTACGCGCAGGAACACCGCCATATACGGCATTGCCTTCATATTCTCCCGCCGTGACGACCGCACCAGCGGCGATGACAGCGTGGTCGCCGATACGTGCGCCGTCAAGTATGGTGGCTTTGGCGCCGATCCAGCAGTTTTTCCCAATGTGTATGCCTTGCTGGGTGACGCCTTGCAGGCGTATAGGGATATCAAGGCGTTCGAAATTATGGTTTTCGGAATGCATGCTGACAAAATTTCCCAGTATCGTGTTATCGTCAATGCTGATGCCACCCGCACAACCCAGGAAACTGAAGGAACCAATGCCGACATTATTGCCCGCAGAAAAACCTATGCCTAAGGTGGCCAGCGAACCCGTACATTCAATGGAGGCACCCCGTCCCAGGGAAAAATTGTTACCCAGCCTGATGCCATCGCGCGACAGGGCATCTACATAGCATCCGGAAGCGAATTTAATGAAGCGACCCGTACTGATTTTCGATGCGCACAGAATCTCGACTTTCTTGCCGATAAAAATACGCGCATTCAGTCTCCGGAAGACGAGCACGCCCCGCAGGAGGTCAATGACCTTAGTCAAGAAAAAACGCAGCAAGTAGGAGCGAGGCACGTCCGGATCGATGGCGAATTTCTCCTTCCTCGCCCGTGAGGCCAGTGCCGAGAAAAAATCACTCATGTGATACCTTTTCGTAGAGGTCGCGCACCTGGCGAAGGCTGATATCCCAATGTAATTCCTTTTGGCGGAGTAGGACATTGGTCTTCATGAGGTCGACGGTGGCGTGGTTATCGAGACAGAACGTTATATGCTGTGCCAATTGTTCGACGATTTCTTCCAGCGTATTGACGCTCACTTTGAAGCCTGTTTCTGCCGTTATCAGGTCATGCGCGCCAAATTGGTCCAGAGCAATACTTGGCAAGCCCATTTCAAACGCTTCCAGCAAAACAGTCGGATTGCTGTCCATGATCGAGGGCATGATGTGCACATCTGCTTCGCGCATAATGCGCAGCACTTCCTCGCGCTGGACCTGGCCATGCCAGAGTATCTGCTTGTCCAGCTCGGATACCACGGCCCTGGCCTGCAGCATGGATTTGATCGGTCCGTCGCCGATCACGTGCAAGCACCAGTCTGAACGGGACGGCAATTGCTCGAGGGCACTAAACAGCAGATTCAATGCCTTGCGCTCGTCGACGCTGCCGGCCCAGACGAACTGCACCTGGGCACCTGTAGGCTTGATCGCGTCCTTCATGTTCAGCACCGAATTTTCGCGGATGACCTGGCAATCCACATTGAGAAACCGTCTGAAGTTGTCGCGGTCCGCCGAGGTGGCGCAAAAAACCGCCTTTGCAGTTATTGCTGCATTCCTGACGCGTGCTGAATGCCGCAGAAAATATCGGTTTGTCCAGTTACGCAGCTTATTTCGTAGGTAATTTCCTTTGCTGAGGATGGGGAAAAAGATATCGTTCAAATCCGAACTCCCGCCGACCGGGCCCCATACATATGGCAGGTCGAGTTTCCACAAAAATCCAGGATGACGAAAACCAATGGTGTTCAACTGATGCACCAGGCTGTAATCTTCATTTTTTTTCAACTTTTTTGCAGTTGCCAGTACTTGGCGTTGCCATAACATGTAAGAAAAGGAGAAAAACAGCGGCGTTACCGAACGGTTCATCCAGTCGAAGAGGCGCACCAGTGCATTCGGCTCGACGTAGACATACTTGACGCCATCCGCAGGCTGGGATTGCAGATAGGCGAGCATAGCATCGCGATTGCCCATGCAGACTCCAGAGGTGCCGTACATGACGGTAATGTCATAGAATTCGCTTAACTTGGAAACAAAATTCCATCCCACGCCGAATTCCGAGCCGGAATAAGGAGAAATAGCGTAGGCAGCAATCAGTATCTTTTTCTTCTGCGAAATTTGGGAAGTCATGAATTTATTTTTTATAAAAGTATTGCTGAACGTATTTCAATATGGCGACGATCCGGTTACCGGCAAACGAGCAGCCACAAACGCAATGCCAGCCGGCTAAAATGGTAAAAAGGAAATATTGGCAATTCCGTCAAGCCGTGTTCACGGCGCAGGCGGTCTAGGTCAAGCTCGACATTCCAGAAGCTTTTATATTGTTTTATCGTGGTCAACGCATAGAGTTGTGCATAAATGCGCAACAGCGAAGGCGGCGCCTTGACATGCTGTTCAAGGCTCCTGCGTAATTGTAGATTTTTTGCGATAAAACCTTCACCGGTACTCGGGTTGGCGGTTTCATTTTCATGAATGCGGTAATAAGCCAAGGTCTTGTTCAGCCTGCTAGCGCCAAAGCGAAGGAAATACATCGTAAAAAATACGTAGTCCGAACTGGGAAAGGCCGCCGCTTTATAACCACCTATCTCCATAGCATTGCTGCGTTTGAAAATGAGGCCGAGAGCGCTTGATGGCGAATCCATATACACGTGTGAAATCGGGATCGCGCTCAGGCGCGGCATCAGCCAGGTATTCTTGATATTTTTCAGGCCCTGTTTTACCGTGCTTTTGAGCTTTCTGGCAAAGTTTCCGCGATCATCCATGAAAATGGAACGACAATACAACATGCTAATTGCAGGTTTTTTCTCCAGCACTGAAAACATTTCGTCGACAAAGTTCGGATGTAATAAATCGTCGTCGTTGAGGATGGAAATCCACTCACTGCGCGCCAGTTCAATACAGCGGTTCCAATTGCCGAACATACCCAGATTTTCGCTGTTGCGGAACAGGCGCAGACGATCATCTGCAAATTGACGAATCAGTTCGTCAATTTGTTTGCTCATCGAATGGTCATTGTCCACCACGACGATTTCAAAGTCGATATCGCTTGCCTGGGCTAGTACCGAACGAATCGCCTGCGCCAGCATGTCTGGGCGGCGATAGGTCGGGATCATGATGGACAGTATTGGCATGATGTGCTTGCCGCCATCAATGATGAGTGACGAAGGACGATCTGCACAAATGGCAAATTGGTCTTCAATATCAAGAATATTCAAACGTTACACTTTCATTTGATGGTGCGAGGAGGCGGCAGGCGACGCTTTATTGCGGTACAGTTCGAGCCAGACCATGTATGGCCATTTCCAATTGTTATAGACGAGTTGTACTGTAAATTGACTTGCAATGAGCCACGTCAGGCCCATGCCCCCCAAACGCAAGCCTAGCCATGAGAGCGCCACAATAGCCACCCCGGAGACGAGTGCTGGTTTGACAAATGGCACACGGTTACCGGTAACAATGACGCTGGCGGCCAGCGAATGGTTCAATTCCAGCAACACCATGATTCCAACCCAAATCAGTAGCGGTAATGCCAGCAGCCCGGTTTGACCGCCGATCCATTCGATCATGGTCGGGCCAAAACACACCAGGACGATCGATCCACAGAGAAAGATCCCAATTGCACAGCCGATTCCGATCTGTATGGTATGACGCAGGCGCTCGGGTTCATTCGCCACACGGTATTGCGCAAGTTTAGGTTGCTGGATATTGAACAAAACCATCGACATGTTTTGCAAGACGGAATAGACCTGCAGCGTCAGCGCATAAGCGGCGGTGGTGGCCAGGCCTAGATAAGCTGACGATAGCAGCGTATTGGCCCTGAGTATCAGGAAGGCACCGATGACCCCCAGGCCCATGCGCCATGCGTTATGCCAGAGAATACCGAAGATATCGCGCGTGGAAATGCTGGAAGGCGGCGCTTGACGCAGGGCTGCCTGGAAAGACTGATCGTGGAAATAGTACCAGCTGAGCCAGCGTCCAATGAGCGCCGAAGCAAGATATCCTAATGCCACTGCCAGTAAGGTCAGGTCACATTGCAAAAGTACGGCCGTAACAATCACGAAACCGAGATTGGACAGGGCACTCGATTTGTAGAATGCGGCATACAGGCCGCGTCCTTGCAGCAGTGGCGTATAGTATTTGTAATACAGATTGATTACTGTAGCGACAACAAACACACCCCAGGCAAGCAATACTTCTTGCGCGGGGATCTGACCTTCCGATACATGCACGATGTACCAGCTTCCCAGAGTCGCCAGCAGCAGGAAGGCACAGCCGGCCAGCACCATGAAGATGCGCCGTGCTGCGTGAATGATGGCATTGAACAAGCTATAGTCGACAGCGGATGGCGTGGTTAATACCTCGAAACCATCCTTTAGCAAACGTTTCGCGCCGCCCAAGACATAACTGACATTGCGCGCCAGCGTGGGCGTGAAGCCGAGGTCGAGCATCGTCACCAGTGCCGATATCGTCATGAAGACATACCAGATGCCTAGCTCTGCACTACTCAGTTTTCTCAGTAATAATGGAAGGACCAGCAAAGCTGCGCCGTACTGCAAAAACTGAGACAGATAGCCCCAGAGCATGTCTTTTTTCATTTATTTTGTCCGACCAGCAAGCCCTCGATGAGCGTGTCGGCTTCCATGCGCGCAATTCCCTGCTGCAACGTAATGTGTGGCTGCCAACCTGGCAGACGAGGTTGACGCGTACACGGTTGCATGGTTTCACGTGGACGGTAAGGCAGGCCACCCCATTCGATCTGCAGGTTTTTGCCTACGACGGCACCATAGACTTGAACCAGATCTTTCAAGGTCAGACGGTCAGGGTTGCTGACGGCATAGCATTCCGCTACGCCAACTGAGGGGAGGCGGTGCATGGCCAAAAGGTAGGCATCGAGCACGTCATCGATGTACACGAGGTCGAGCAGTTGCTCTCCAGGTGACATGCGGAGGTTGACGCCGCTGCGGGCTGTCTTGCGCAACAGACTGAACAGTTTTGCACGGGTATCGCCGGGGCCGTAAGTGTCGAACAGCTTCAATGTGATGGCTTGAAAACCGTGTGCGGATACATAATAGGCCAGCAAATCCTCGAATGCTTGTTTGGTTGCCGCATACAGGTTAACGGGGTTGTATGCAGCACTTTCAAAGTGCTGCCAGGACGTGCCGGTATTAATCAGACGACGCAATCCCAACTGTTGCATGGCTTCAAGCAACTGTGTGGGCATGCCGAGATTTGACTCGATCAAGCGGTTCACATCTTCCGGCTTATGCTGTGCCAGGAACAAGGAGGCAACGTGGCAAACGACGTCTGGCTGAGTTTGCTCTAGTGCAGCATATACGGAGGGATAGCTGCCATCATGGATATGCACGCTAATCTTTGGTAAAGCATCTTGCAATACGCTGAGATCGGAATGCTGACGTACCAGGATTGCAACCTCGTGATTATCGGCAAGCAGACGTTTGACTAGCTGACTGCCTATAAAACCGGTAGCGCCGGTAAGGAAAACTTTCACGGAAGATATCCTATTAAAACGGAGAAATGAAATCGGCAAAGACGCTGTGTTGTTCATCGCGCACGGACAGGACCGGTGCCGTCACTTGCCAATCGAACCCGAAGCTGTCCCAATGTATGCCGCAGTCGGCAGACGGGGTGTGCACCGTGCTGGTCTTGTACAACATCAACGCTTCGTCTGTCAGCGCGACAAAACCATGGGCTATTCCCTTTGGAATAAAGACCATCAGGCCGTTTTCTCCAGACAGGTCCACAGAAGCCACTTTGCCGTAACTTGGTCCTTTTCGCAGGTCTAACAGTACATCGCGGACGGCACCGCGAGTACAGTAAACCAGCTTGTCATGATCGTGGGGTGGCAGCTGAAAATGCATGCCGCGAATTACGTCCTTGCGTGAAATAGAATAGAACTCCTCTTGTATATCCAGATTTGCGCCTAAATTTTTGCAGATGCCTTCATGATAGGTTTTAACAAAGGTACCTCGCGCATCTTCAAAGCGGCTAGGTTCAAGTAGAAAACAGGCGGGAAGGAGTTCTTTTACTAGTTTCATAATGTAATTTAGAAATTCACACCAAAGAATTCTTCAATCTTGCTGATCGAGAAGTCCATCATTTCCTTGGTCAGGCCAGGGAAGACGCCAATCCACAACGTGTCATGCATGATACGGTCGGTATTCGTCAGCTCGCCCGAGACGCGGTAGTTACGCCCGATCATGTACGGTTGGCGCGTCAAGTTGCCGGCAAACAACAAACGCGTACCGATCTTGTTTTGGTCCAGGAATGTCAGCAGGCTGACACGGTCGACGTTTGCTTCCGGACGGAGGGTGATGGGGAAACCGAACCACGATGGGTCCGAGTTCGGCGTCGCTTCCGGTAAGATCAGGAATTCCGCACAGCTTTGCAGGCCGTTTTTCATGTAGTGGAAATTGTCCTTGCGCGCCTGCACGAAGCCGGCCGCGCGGTCCATCTGTGCCAGGCCACAAGCGGCCTGCATGTCCGTGATTTTTAGGTTGTAACCGAGGTGGCTGTAGGTGTACTTGTGGTCGTAGCCGTCTGGCAGGGTACCGAGCTTGCAGCAGAAACGCTGGCCGCAGGTATTGTCCTTGCCCGGCGCACAATAGCAGTCGCGGCCCCAGTCGCGGAATGACTCGGCAATCGCTTTCAGTTCCGGATTGTTGGTAAACACCGCGCCGCCTTCGCCCATGGTGATGTGGTGCGCAGGGTAGAAGCTCATGGTGCCGATATCGCCAAAGGTGCCGCACATCTGGCCGTTGTAGGTGGCGCCCAGGGCGTCGCAGCAATCTTCCACTAGCCACAGATTGTATTTCTTGCACAGCGCGACGATGACTTCCAAGTTGAATGGATTGCCCAGGGTATGGGCCAGCATGATGGCCTTGGTCTTGTCCGTGATGGCCGCTTCAATTTTCGAGGCATCGATGTTATAGGTGCCCAGCTCGACGTCGACGAAGACGGGCACGGCGCCAAATTGCAAGATCGGGTTGACGGTGGTCGGGAAACCCGCCGCCACACCGATGACTTCGTCACCTGGCTGAATGGCACGCGCGCCCAGTTTTGGCGAGGTCAGCGCCGAAAAGGCCACCAGGTTGGCCGATGAGCCAGAATTGACGGTGATCAGGAATTCGACGCCGATGAACTTGGCCAGGCGTTTTTCAAATTCGTCATTGAAGCGACCGGTGGTTAGCCAGGCGTCGAGCGAGGCTTCGACCATCAGGCCCATTTCAGGCGCACCGACTACTTTGCCGGCCGGTGGAATCACCGTCACGCCCGGTTCGAATGGTTTCGGTACGCTGGCCAGTGCGCCGTATTGCGCTACCAGGGCAGCGATCTGTTCGCGGATTTGTTGTTGGGTCAGTTGTTCGCTCATGATACAGCCTTCAATTTGTTAAGTATTTTGATAAGTCGTGATTTGCGCCAGCGTCATTGCACGCATGTCGGCGCCCTGGTCGCAGGCTTTATGCCATTCGACGATGTTGGCGATGGTCTGGCCGATATCCCAACGCGGATGCCAGCCCAGCTGGCCGCGCGCCTTGGAACAATCGAGCTTCAGATAGGTAGCTTCGTGTGGATGGTCCTGGCCATCGAGCGACCAGGAGGCGCCGGCGCCCCACTCCTGCGTCATGCGCTCGATGATCCATTCGACGGGCTTGGCATCGGTATCGTGCGGGCCGAAGTTCCAGCCCTCGGCATGCACGGGGCCTTCCGTGTACAGTTTTTCCGCCAGCGTCAGATAACCGCTCAGCGGCTCGAGCACGTGTTGCCACGGACGGATGGCGTGAGGATTGCGGATCATCACCGGCTCGCCGGCGCCAATGGCGCGCAGCATGTCGGGAATCAATCGATCCAGCGCCCAGTCGCCACCACCGATGACGTTGCCGGCGCGGCCGCTGCCCAGGGCAATGCCGTGCTCGGCGTATTTGTCCGCATGGAAGAAGGAACTGCGATAGCCAGCCGTGACGAGTTCGGCGCAGCCCTTGCTGTTGCTGTAGGGATCGTAGCCGCCCATCGCTTCGTTTTCACGGTAGCCCCAGGGCCACTCGCGGTTTTCGTAACACTTGTCGCTGGTGACATTGACCACCGCGCGCACGCCAGGCGTGGCGCGCACGGCTTCAAGCACATTCACCACGCCCATGACGTTGGTGGCATACGTTTCCACCGGGTTCACGTACGAGTAGCGCACCAGTGGCTGTGCCGCCATGTGAATCACGATGTCCGGGCGCGCGATCGCCATGGCGCGCTTGACGGCTTCACCATCGCGCACGTCGCCGATGATCGATTGCATGCCGTGCGCGACATTGGCGACCTCAAACAGGCTGGGCGTGGTGGGCGCTTCCAGCGCGTAACCGGTCACGTCGGCGCCAAGCTGTTGCAGCCACAGGCTCAGCCAGCCACCCTTGAAGCCGGTATGGCCGGTGAGGAAAACGCGCTTCCCTTGCCAGAATGCGGGATTCATCAAACCGCCTTCCAGGGCGCCTTGCCCGATTGCCACAGCTCTTCCAGATGCACCTTGTCGCGCAAGGTATCCATCGGTTGCCAGAATCCGTGATGGAAGTAGGCATCGAGCTGGCCTTCTTGGGCGAGGCGCTCCAATGGCTGCTTTTCCCACACGGTGCTGTCCTCGGCAATATAGTCGATGACTTGCGGCGACAGCACGAAATAGCCGCCGTTGATCCAGGCGCCATCGCCCTGTGGTTTTTCCTGGAAACTGTTGATCTTGTTGCCATCCAGATTCAGCGCGCCAAAACGGCCTGGCGGCTGGGTCGCGGTCAAGGTGGCGAGTTTGCCGTGCGCTTTGTGGAAGGCGATCGATTCGGTAATATTAACATCGCTCACGCCATCGCCGTAGGTGAAGCAGAACGCCTCTTCGCCTTCCAGGTAGGGCTGAACGCGCTTCAGGCGCCCGCCGGTCATGGTTTCGTCGCCGGTATCGACCAGCGTAACCTTCCAGGGCTCAGCGTTGCGCGCATGCACTTCCATCTGATTATTCTCCATATCGAACGTCACGTCCGACGTGTGCAGGAAATAATTGGCGAAATATTCCTTGATGACATAGCCTTTGTAGCCGCAGCAAATCACAAAATCGTTGATGCCGTGGCTTGAATAACTTTTCATGATGTGCCACAAAATTGGCTTGCCACCGATTTCAATCATGGGCTTAGGTTTGGTGTGGGTCTCTTCTGAGATCCGGGTGCCGAGGCCACCCGCAAGAATGACTGCTTTCATTTTTATTATTCCTGTTGAACGAAGTAAATTTGCCTGCTTTATCGAGTTGCAGGCTAGCGCCCGTACAATTGACCGGCCAGCGTGCCTGGCGGAAAAGTATAAGTTCGGTGTGTAGGTCAGGCAACACGCCACCATGTCCGCTCATGTCCCTGCCTTCCCGCATCGCTCAATTTGATGCATTGGTCCTGCCATCATCCTGCAATGTGCGTAAGCGTGGCGCCCCTGAAGGCGTCGCGATAACAGGCGATTGTCTGCGTCTACCCGAGTGCTGTCCAGTGCCCAATCATGTGCCATGTAACTCTTCTGGTCCACGGCCTGCTCGTGTAGCCTTCTTTTTTCTTGTGGAAATTCTAGCAACGTGAGCATCACGAAACTGGTTGCTAAATAGCCAGATTGACTGAACGCCTGCTGTGCAACTTTTCTGCGTAAGCGTGCTTATCACATCAATTACAGATTCATCGTTCTGTGCAAGCCGATTCAGCATGAAGTGAAATCACAAAATAATAAACTTCGACGCGCCTGTTACCAAAATCATCTAAAATTTCCTGTGAGAAAAATACAATTAGCTCTTGATTATAATTCAGAATACATGGAATTGCCATGTATGCATTGCTTCAACGGGCGCCGCCCGGTTACAGGCTGATCGGAGAGAATACGAAATAAAGCACGAAATAATACCTGATATTAAAAAATATCCAAACGGCAATTATTATGGTGGAGACGAACAGTGTTTATTAAAATCCCAAGTAAATCCAATGTTGTTACATTTGCTTGCGTTTGAAGCGAGAGCAGGACGAGTATCTGGTGGAATATCTAACGATGTTGAAAAATCCACTATTTAATCATCGCGTGGGAGACATTGCAGTGCGCTCACTGCAATGTCTTGGAGCCCCAAGGCATGCGTGTTGCGCCTTTGTGGTCAACAAGTCACGCATCCCTTCGCCATGATTTGTGTTCACGTTACTCGGCGATTTTCTTACCGTAGCAATGCGGGCAAGACACCTCATACACATATTCCGGCGCCAGTTGCTGGCGCGGCGTGACGACGGCGCGGCAGACGAAACATTGCACGGTTTCCGTCGGTTCCAGTTTCGGGTTCAGGGCCGTGCGGTAGTCGAACACGAAGCAGTCGCCCGTGTAGTGCTCGCCGCCCACTTCTTCAAAATATTTCAGGATGCCACCGTCGAGCTGGTACACGCTGTCGTAGCCGATTTCCTTCATGTGGATCGCGGCCTTTTCGCAGCGGATGCCGCCCGTGCAGAAGGTGACGACGGTTTTGCCTTCCAGCTCGTCCTTGTGGGCGGCGGCCACGGCCGGGAATTCCGTAAACTTGTCGATCCGGTAATCGAGCGTGTTGTTGAACGTGCCCACGTCCACTTCAAAGGCGTTGCGCGTTTCCATCATGACCACGGGTTTGCCCGCATCGTCGACGCCGGCATCTAACCAGCGCTTGAGCGTGTGCGCGTCGACGGACGGGGCGCGGCCCAGTTCCGGCTTGATCAGCGGCATGCGCATGGTGATGATTTCTTTTTTCAGCTTGACCAGCATGCGCTTGTGCGATTGCTCGTTCGACAAGCTTTCCTTCCATTCCAGATCGGCCAGACGCTCATCGCTGCGCACCCAGGCGAGGAAGCTGTCGATATGCTCGCGCGTGCCCGACAGGAACATATTGATGCCTTCCGGTGTCAGCAGGATCGTGCCCTTCAGCTCCAGCGCCAGGCATTGCTCCTGATACAAGGGGCGCATGGCTTCCGTATCGTCGAGCGTGATGAATTTATACGCGGCGATATTGACAAACGTGGCGGCCAGCGGGCTGGCGGCGGTGGAAACGGCGGGTGTTGCTGGGGTGATGGCTTGCATGATGGCGATCGGCTTAGACTGAACAGCCGATATTATAAGCCCGACAGGCCAGGCAGGATACCCGGTCCGTACGCGCGACGCGGTAGAATAGACCCCATTGAATTTTGCACGAAACGGTACACAGGATGGAAATGGTAATGCAAGAGGCCGGCGCTCCGGCAGGTTCACAGCAAGCGATGCAGCCCGGTCCTGCTTTCGTCCATTTGCGCGTGCACTCGGAGTACTCGATCGTCGATGGCCTGGTGCGCATCGACGACGTCGTCAAGGCGGCGGCGAAGGACAAGCAGGTGGCGCTGGCCGTCACCGACCTGTCGAACCTGTTTGGCATGGTCAAGTTCTACAAGGAAGCGCGTGGCAAGGGCATCAAGCCCATCGTCGGCGTCGACGTGTGGATCACGAATGACGATAACCGCGAAAAACCATCGCGCTTGCTGTTGCTGGCGAAGAACCGCATGGGCTATCTGCAGCTGTGCGAACTGCTGTCGACGGCCTGGCTGACGAACCAGTACAAGGGCCGCGCCGAGTTGCGCATCGAGTGGCTGCAGGCGCTGGCGACGAATACCTACGACTTGTACCCGGGCGAAAGCGCGGCCAATGGCTTGATCGTGCTGTCCGGCGCGCACTTCGGCGATGTCGGTACCGCCATCGAGAATGGCAACCTGGCCCTGGCCGAGCGCAACGCGCAGCGCTGGGCCGAGATTTTCCCCGGGCATTTCTATATCGAAATCCAGCGCGGCGGCCAGGCCAACCAGGAAGCGCAGGTGCGCCATGCGGTGGCGCTGGCGGCCAAGCTGGGCTTGCCCGTGGTGGCCACGCATCCCGTGCAATTCATTTCCCCTGAAGAATTTATTGCCCACGAAGCCAGGACCTGTATCGCCGAAGGCGAAATGCTGGCCAACGCCAAGCGCGTGAAACGGTTTAATGACAGCCAGCGCTTCCTGTCGCAGGCTGACATGGCCGAACTGTTCGCCGACTTGCCGGCTGCGCTGGCCAATTCCGTGGAAATCGCCAAGCGCTGCAATTTGACCTTGACCCTGGGCAAGCCGCAGTTGCCGAACTTCCCCACGCCGGACGGCATGACGATCGACCAGTTCCTCGTCGCCGAATCGCAAGCGGGCCTGGAAAAGCGTTTGTTGCAGTTGTATCCCGATCCCGAGCGCCGTGAAAAGGAGCGTCCGCGCTACGAGTCGCGCCTGAAATTCGAGACGGATACGATTTGCAACATGAAATTCCCCGGCTACTTCCTCATTGTGGCCGAGTTTATCCAGTGGGCCAAAGAAAACGGCGTGCCCGTCGGTCCGGGCCGCGGTTCGGGCGCGGGTTCGCTGGTCGCGTATTCGCTGCTCATTACCGACCTTGATCCATTGCAGTACAACTTGCTGTTCGAGCGCTTTTTGAATCCCGAACGCGTCTCGATGCCCGACTTCGATATCGACTTTTGCCAGGAAGGGCGCGACCGGGTCATCCAGCACGTCAAGGATTTGTATGGCAAGGAGGCCGTCTCGCAGATCGCCACCTTCGGTACCATGGCGGCCAAGGGCGCGATCCGCGACGTGGGCCGCGTGATGGATTTCGGCTATAACTTCTGCGACGGCATCTCGAAGCTGATCCCGTTCAAGCCGGGCAAACCCGTGTCGATCGCCGACGCCATTGAAGAGGAACCGCTGCTCAAGGAGCGCCTGGAAAACGAGGAAGAGGTCAAGCAGCTGCTGGACCTGGCGCAGCAAGTCGAAGGCATCACGCGCAATATCGGCATGCACGCGGGGGGCGTGTTGATTGCTCCCGGCAAGCTGACGGATTTCTGCCCGCTGTACACGCAGGGCGGCGATTCCGGCGTTGTGTCGCAGTACGACAAGGATGACGTGGAGGCCGTCGGCCTCGTGAAGTTCGACTTTTTGGGTCTGACGACCCTCACCATCCTTGACCGCGCTGTGCGCTACATCAAGCAGCTCGATCCGGCGCAGGCCAATTTCGACCTGGCCACCTTGCCGCTGAATGACAAGCCGTCGTACGACTTGCTGACCAAGGCCAAGACCGTCGCCGTGTTCCAGCTCGAGTCGCGCGGCATGCAGGGCATGCTGAAAGACGCGCGTCCCGACCGTTTCGAAGACATTATCGCGCTGGTGGCCTTGTACCGTCCGGGCCCGATGGACCTGATTCCCGACTTCTGCAAGCGCAAGCACGGCGAACGTTTTGATTATCCCGATCCGCGCACGGAATCGATTCTGTCCGAAACCTACGGCATCATGGTGTATCAGGAGCAGGTGATGCAGATGGCGCAGATCGTCGGTGGCTACTCGCTGGGCGGCGCCGACATGCTGCGCCGCGCCATGGGTAAGAAGAAGGCCGAAGAGATGGCCGAGCACCGCGAGATCTTCCGCGCCGGTGCGGCGAAAGACGGCTTGACGGCGGAAAAGGCCGACGAGATCTTCGACTTGATGGAAAAGTTCGCCGGCTACGGTTTCAATAAATCGCACGCCGCCGCCTACGCCTTGCTGTCGTACCACACTGCTTACCTGAAAGCGCACCACACGGCCGCCTTCATGGCAGCCAACTTGTCGCTGGCCATGGATGACACGGACAAGATCAAGATTCTGGTGGAAGACTCGCTGGAAATCTGCAAGCTGACCTTGTTGCCGCCGGATATCAACGAATCCGATTACCGCTTCACGCCGAGCGGTGCGCCGCCGTCCGTGAGCGGCAAGAAAGTCACGCAGATCCGCTATGGCCTGGGCGCCGTGAAGGGTTCGGGCCAGAATGCCATCGAAGCCATCATCGCCGCGCGCGAAGCCGGCGGGCCGTTCACGAGTCTGTTCGATTTCTGCAAGCGCGTGGATAAAAAACAGATCAACCGCCGCACCATCGAGTCCCTGATCCGCAGCGGCGCCTTCGATTGCCTGAAGGTCGACCGCGCCATCCTGCTCGCATCCGTCGCGTTCGCCATGGAATGCGCCGACCAGGCCGCCAAGGCGGCCAACCAGGTGAGCCTGTTCGGCGGCGACGACAGCGACATGGTGGCGCCGCCCGAGTACGTCAAAGTGCCCCTGTGGACCGATAAACAGCGATTGACGGAAGAAAAGATCGCGCTGGGTTTCTATTTGTCCGGCCACCTGTTCGATTCGTATGCGCCCGAGGCGCGCCGTTTTGCTCGCACGAAATTGTCGGAACTGTCGCCGTCGCGCGAACCGCGCATGATGGCCGGCGTCATCACGGGCTTGCGCACGCAGATGACGCAGCGCGGCAAGATCCTCATCGTCACCCTGGACGACAAGAGCGGCACGGTGGAAGTGACGGTGTATGGCGAATTATTTGACTCCAACCGGAAAATCTTCAAGGAAGATGAATTCCTGGCCGTCGTGGGCAAGGTGTCGGAAGACCGTTTTTCGGGCGGCTTGCGTATCACGGCCGAGAGCGCCTTCGACATCATCGCCGCGCGCGTGCAGTATGGCCGCCAGCTGGGCCTGACCTTGCCGGCCACCCTGGATGCCAAGCGCATCCGCGACGTGATCATGCCGCACCGGGCCGAAACGGGCTTGCCGATTGCCGCGCGGGTCAGCCCGCAGGGCGTCAGTTGCGTGCTGCAGTTTGGTGATGAGTGGAAAGTGGCGCCATCGGATGAGTTGCAGATGGCGCTCGAGCAAATGCTGGGCGCACAAGAGGTGGCGGTCGAATACTGACCGGCACCGTCTGGCGCATACAACAAAGCCAAACCGCAGACATGCTGGTTTGGCTTTTTTCGTTTACATGTCTTTCAGGCCCGTGATCGCATAGCCTTTGGCGGCGATCTGCTGGTGCGGCTGTTCGATATGGTAGTCGGGCAAGATCTCGGCATCGTCGGCCACTTCGCTGGCGCGTGCTTCGAGCTGCCAGTCGGTATTGGTCACTTCTTCCGGAATGAGCTTTCCTTCCGGCACGGCGAGGTAGGAAAAAATGCCGTCGTGCTCGGCCCGGCGGTAGATGTCTACGCGCATGAATGCCTCCTAGTAAGCGTTGGGGGAACCGGTGCACCGCAGTGCATGCCGATAGCGCTAGCGTAACAGGATTGTGCCGTGCACGGGTTGTAGCGTGTGCCGCAGGAGCGGGGACGCTCAGGCGATGGCGGAAGCGTAGTCGTCGTCTTCGTCGAGCATGACCGATTGCCGCACCTCGCCGGCGGCGGCAACCGCGCCTGCGGTGGCGGCTTGCAGCGGGCTGCGATGGGCGTCGAGGCCGCTGCGCAGGCTGGCGATCATGGCAAGCGTCATTTCATGGCGCTTGCGTGCTTCCGAGCGTTTTTTGGAAGGAATTTCTTGTAGCGCCGGCAAGGGCAAGTTTTCGCACGCCAATTCAAAATCGCCATCCTGGCGCACTTGCGCGCCTAGTTCTTGCCATAGCGCATTGTAGTCGGCGAATAGACGGCCTTTCTTGGCGGAATGATGCACGGCGCGGTTGATATTGCCGACAAGCAGCATCTTGCGGCAGCCGTGTTCGTATCCCAGCTGGCGCACCAGGCGCACCATCAGGGTCTTCGGACGCATGCCGTGCAAGTCGCGCGTTGCCTCGCGCACGCGGTGCGCGCTGTCCTCGCCCTTCGGGCCTTGCAGGCAGCCGATGCGCATGCCCAGGGTGGCGCGCAGCTGGCTGCCGAAGAAGGAAAAGGCGATCGAATACAGCACGTCGTCGTCATGCATCAGCTGCAGCACCATCTCGCCTTCGCGGTCCATCGGGTGCAGCGAACACAGTTGCAAATGGTAGGGTGCACCCGACTTGCCCGCCACCGTGCTCAGGCGTACGGGCCCGTGCGCCGCTTGGCTCATCAGCTTGCCCCAGCCCTGCTGCAAGATGAAATGGTAGTGCTCGGTCAGCAATTCCACGCGCTGCTGGCAATTCAAGGTCAGGCTCAGGTACGGGCGGTAGACCTTGTGGATCATGTGCGGATAGGCTTGTACCAGATCATGAAACGCCGGATGCGAGTTCAGCAGTTGTAGCCAGCGGCGGGTCTGGCGCTGTTGCACGCGGGCGCGCAGATGCAGCTTGAGCAGTTCGCGCCAGCGGCGCATGCCACTCGGCATCGCCATCAAGCCGTCAGACAGGGTAATAGTTGGCATCATTGTGGCGTGGAGTTACAAGGCAAGGCGTGCCGCATGCATGGGAGGGATGGTCATGGTCGGAAAACCATGTCATCTTATGCACGCCATCTCCTCCTGTAAATTGGCGAAACAGCGTACGTGTTCCCCTTATGCCAGCCCTGTTTTAATAGCGGTAGGTGACATACACGGCGCCGATCGGCGAGGTCTTGCGCTGCACGATTGGGCTCTTGGCCGCGTCGCCCAAGCGGCTCTCGACGCCGACCAGGGTATTGATGCCCCAGCGCGCATCGAAGCGGTGCTCCCAGTTGACGGTGGCTTGCGCTTCATAGAAACCGGCCTTGGGCGTGTATTGCTTGAACGAGGTGTTCGCGGCCTGGGTGGCCGTGACGCCATACATGGTCTGCACGTATTTGCGCTCGCCCCAAGCCAACTGGCCGCCGATGGTCACGCTGTCCTTCTGCACGCCCTTGGCATCGGACCTGCCGTAGACCTGGCCCGTCGCTTCGAAATGCACGTTCGCACCGTTTTCGCGGTTCGACAGGGGAATGTCGCTCGACACGCTCAGCGACAGGCCCGGCAATGGCGAATAGCCCACGCTGAGCAGGGCGCTGGCGTTGCCCTTGACTTCGCCCATGCCTTTCAGATAATCGCTGCCGCCCCAGCCGTTGGCGCCATTGCGTTTGTGGTCTTCGCGGTTGCCTCGGTAGCCCAGCGCCGCGCTGTAGCTGAGGGGGCCTGCCTGGCCGCCATAGCCGATGCCGCGCGACGTGCTGAAGAACAGGCCATTGGCCATGGCGTAATCGAGAATGATCAGCGGCGAGGCCGACAGCTTGTCGGCGCCGGAATAGCTGGACACGGCGGCGACACCGCCGCCGATGGTGAAGACATTTTCCGCAGCCGGTTCGGCCGCCGCGGCAGCCAGGGGATTCAAGCTCAGGCCGCAGGCCAGCGCCAGCGAGGTCAACAAGGTTGTAGATGCGTGCATGGATTTTTCCGTCAGGTGGAGAACCGAGGCCGGAGTGGCTCGATTGACTGCGGACAGTATCTATCCTTGCCATGAAGGAAAAATGAGCCTTTTATTAAGATTTCATGAAGACCGCTTCTTTACCCTTTCTTCAGCTTGCGGTGGTTTAATACTGACCATGAAGATACTGCTGATTGAAGACGATATGGACCTGGGCAACGGCGTGCGGATCGCCTTGCGCGACCAGGGCATGCAAGTGGTCTGGGTGCGCAGCCTCGAGGATGCGGCGCGCAGCATCGAGCACGACAGTTGCGAGCTGGTGCTGCTGGACCTGGGCTTGCCCGATGGCGATGGCCTCGATTTGCTGGCCCGGCTGCGCGCGGCCCGTTTGCCGGTGCTGATCCTCAGCGCCCGCGACACGCTGGAACAGCGCTTGCGCGGCCTCGATGGGGGCGCCGACGATTACCTGGTCAAGCCCTTCGTGCTGGCCGAGCTGCTGTCGCGCGTGCGCGCGCTGGCGCGCCGCAGCTATGGCTTTGACGGCGACACCATCGAGTTGCGCGGCCTGCTGCTGCAGGTGCCCACGCGCCGTGTCAGCGTGCACGGCCGGCCTGTGGAACTTACCGCCAGTGAATATGCGCTGCTGAAGACCTTGCTGATGCGCGCCAACCGGGTCATCACGCGCCGCGTGCTGGAAGAACACATCCTGCCCGGCGGGCTGGCCAATGCCAGCAATACCCTCGATGTGCACATGGGCAACCTGCGCCGCAAGATAGGCGAAGGGTATATCCGTACCGTGCGCGGCGTCGGCTATGTCATCGACCAGCAGGGCGAACCGCCCACCGCGCCAGGTGCTGGCGCATGATGGGGCGTTTCTGGGCCATGCTGCGCCGGCCTACCCTGGTACGCCGCCTGATGATGGCGCAAATGCTGATGCTGACCATGGTGTGGAGCCTGGCCGTGGCGTATGTGATGGTCGAGGGAGCGGACGAAGCGAGCAATGTGAGCCGCGGCGTCCTGCACGCCATTATCAGCGTGGCCGATAACCTGGCCGAGCAGCCGCAGCGCCAGGAACAAAGCTTGCGCGCCATCGACGAAGCCTTGCGCGAAGAGTTTGAAACGGGACAGGTGCCGGAACTGGCGCCGCGCATCCTGGTCTGGCGCGAAGGCAAGCTGGTCTACAAGTCGCCCGATGCGCCCAGCGGTATCCGCAGCGCCGGCCCGGAGCAGATGGAAGTGGTGTACATCAAGGGCCAGGCCTGGCGCAGCCGCAGCCTGGCCGAGGGCAACACGCGCGTGACGGTGCTGGAAGCGGGAGGCGCATGGCAATTGTTCATCACGATCAATTCACGCGGTTACTACCTGCTGCCGTTGCTGATCAGTCTGCCGTTCCTGCTGGTGCCGGCCTGGCTCTCGATCCGCCTTGCCATGCGTCCGTGGCGCAAGCTGGCGCAGGAGGTGGCGGCGCGCGGGCCGCAGGATTTGCGGCCGCTGGCGTTCAAGCCGCCGCATGGCGAACTGGCGGCACTGGTCGACAATATCAATGCACTGCTGCAGCGGGTCGACGCCAGCGCCGCGCGCGAACGCAGCTTCATCGCCGATGCCACGCATGAGCTGCGCACGCCTCTGGCTGCCATGCGCGTGAATGTCGAGGCCTTGCAGGGCCAGGTACATGATGCGCGCCAGCAAGAGCTGCTGGACGGTATCTTGAATAGCGGCAACCGGGCCGCGCGCCTGGTGGGCCAGCTGCTGCAGCTGACGCGCAGCGAAGTGCAGGCGGGCGCGGGCGAGTTGCCGCGGCGGCAGGCGCTCGATACCTTGCTGCAAGACCGCCTGGCGGCCCTGTCCGGACTGGCCCAGGCGGGCGATATCGAGCTTGAGTTGCAAGCCAGCGTCTCGCTCAGCGTGCCAGGACAGCGCGAGAGCCTCGTTTCGCTGATCGACAACCTGGTGGAAAACGCCATCAAGTACAGCCCGCGCGGCAGCAGCGTGACGGTGTCGCTGCATGCGGAACGAGGCCAGGCCGTGTTGCATGTGGCGGACCAGGGACCGGGCATCGCGCCGGCCCTGTATGAGCGCGTGTTCGACCGCTTTTTCCGCGCGCCGCAGCAGGTGCAGCCAGGCAGTGGCCTGGGCTTGTCCATCGTCGCTTCCGTCGTGCGCCAGCATGGCGGCACGATTCAGCTGCACAGCGGTAACGGCGGCCTGGGCTTACTGGTGGAGGTGCGCTTGCCCTTGGCCGTGGCCTGACTGCGCTGATAGGTCTTGCGATATTGCATGAAAATTATTTCATGTGCATATAACGCAAGATGGCATGGCGTGGCGCACGCTTGCGATGCATAATGCGGGACAGTTAAAAAAACACCGTTATGCGTCCATTCCTGTCCCGCTACCTGCCGTATCCCGCCTTTGTCGGCCTGTATCTGCTGTTTGACTGGGCCACGTATATCGACCCGATGTACGGGCTGAACATTACCCCGTGGAATCCCGATCCCGCGCTGGGCCTCGTGTTTTGGCTGATCCATGGCCGCAAGGCGGCGCTGCCATGGTTCATCGCCCTGGTGGCCGGCGAGGTGCTGGTGCGCGGCATGCCGGCAGGCCTGCCCCTGACCTTGCTCTGTTCGGCGTGGCTGGTGCTCGGCTATGGTGGAATCGGCGCAGTCCTGCGCCGCAGTTTCAGCAGCAGCGACATCTTCGACAACCGGCGCCGCCTGAGCGCCTGGGTTCTCATCGTGCTGCTGGGCACCGCGCTCAATGCGCTCGGCTATATTTCATTGCTGTCGCTCACGGGGCGCATACCGGCCGGTGAATGGGGCACGGCCGTCTGGCGTTTCGGCATCGGCGACACGGTCGGCATGCTGGTGTCGATGCCGCTGATCTGGGTGCTGTTCAGCGAGCGCGGGCGCGAACGCCTGCATGCCGCCGTCTGGCGCTGGGAAACCCTGGCCTACCTGGCCCTGGCCAGCTTCGTGCTGTGGAGCCTCTTCGGCTCCATCGTGCGTTCCGAATACAAGCATTTCTACTTCCTGTTTCTTCCCGTCATCTGGGCCGCTTCGCGCCAGGGCTTGCACGGCGCCATGCTGGCCGTGTTTGTATTGCAGCTATGCATCATCACCCTGGTGAAATGGACGCATGCCGTCGATATCCAGTTTTATGAATTGCAGCTGCTCGATGCCGTGCTGGCGCTGGTGGGCTTTTTTATCGGCATCGTCGTCGATGAAATGCGGCAAGTGGCCGACGAACTGAAACACACGCTGCGCCTGGCTGCCGCCGGCGAAATGGCGGCCGCCCTGGCGCACGAGCTGAACCAGCCGCTGACGGCCTTGTCGACCTATGGCAAGGCGTGTGAATACCTGCTGGAACGGGGCGAGAGCGGCGCCTTGCTGCAAGGCGCCATCGGGCACATGATCGTCGAATCGGGACGCGCCGCGGACGTGGTGCGCCGCCTGCGCGACTTTTTCCGCACGGGCGCGATGCAGCTCGAGGCGGTGCGGGCGAGTGAGCTGATCGAGGGCCTGGCACGCCAGTTCACGCCGCTGTTCCATGAACACGGTATCGAGCTGGCGCTTGCGCCGCCGTCGCCGCTGGCCGTCAACGCGGACCGCCTGCAAATCGAACTGGTATTGCGTAACCTGCTGGCCAATGCACAGGATGCGGTGATGGGCCAGCCGCGCGGCCAGCGCCGCATCACGGTCTCGGCCGAGCCGCTAGAGGGCGGGCGGCTGCGCCTGTCCGTGGAATATAGCGGGCCCGGCATTTCCAACAGCCTGGCCGCGCGCCTGTTCGAACCGTTCGTCTCGACCAAGGCCAGCGGCCTGGGGCTGGGCCTGGTGCTCAGCCGCAGCATCGTCGAAGCGCATGGCGGCCAGCTCTGGGCCGAAGTGGGCAAGCATGGCATGTTTCGTTTTATCCTGCCCCTGGCACACGCCGGTGCAGGCGCTACGGGAGAGTATGGTGACAAGTAATTTGACGGTGTTTATCGTGGACGACGATCCCGCCGTGCGCGATGCGCTGGGTTTGCTGTTGGGCATACGCGGCTACCGCACGGCCCTGTTTTCCTGCGGCGAGGATTTCCTGCACAGCTGGCGGCCCGAGTGGGCCGGCTGTCTGCTGATCGATATCCGCATGTCGGGCATGGATGGCCTGAGCCTGCAGCGCCGCTTGCTGGAGCGCAAATGCCTGCTGCCCATCATCATCATTACGGGGCACGGCGACGTGGCGCTGGCACGCCAGGCCTTCAAGGCGCAAGCCAGCGATTTCCTGGAAAAACCATTTGATCACGACAAGCTGCTGGCCGCTATCGATGAAGCGTTTTCGCACGAGGCGCATGCGCGCGGCCAGTTGCAGCGCCAGGTGGACGGGCTGGCCTTGCTGCGCGCCTTGACGCCGCGCGAGCGCGAAGTGATGCAACTGGTGGTAACGGGCCAGCACAACCGCGATATCGCCCCGGCGCTGGGGATTTCCGTGCGCACAGTGGAAGTGCACAAGGCGCGCCTGATGGACAAGCTGGGCGTCGATAATGTGGCCGACCTGGTGCGCATCAGCATGCTGGGCACTGGTTAGCCACTGAAGCGTTCTCTAGGCGATGGTCTGCAATACCTGATCGCTTGAAATCGCTTTGACCCAGTCGCTGCGCCGCGCCACCGTGATGACGGTGCTGTTGGCGCTGTCAAAGGGAGCCCATTCCGGATTCTTCTTGCGCATCAATGCCACCACGGGCACATGCACGGCGTTCGCCAGATGCATGATCGATGTTTCCACCGAAATAATCAGGTCGCATTGCGCCAGCATGGCCGGCAACTGGAAAAAGTTGTCGACGGCACTGAAGGCCTGCGTGCGCGGCAAATTGTGCGCCTGCACGACGGCATTCACCTTGGCCAGTTCCTGCGGCATGGCATTGATCAGGAAGCAGGCATTTTTCCACTTCGGCATTGCTTGCATGCGCGCGATCAGCTCGGCAATGCGTTCCAGGGGCCAGCCACGCTTGTGCGACTTGGCAAACGGATTCAAGAGCACGAGCGGACCCTGGCGCGGGGCAAAGCCCCAGCTGGCCAGTTGCTCCTTTGCCTGCTGCAGCGCTTGCTCGGGAATGTGCACGAAGGGATAGCGTTCGGCCACGGGAATGTCGAGTCCCGTCAATTGATGGAACCAGTCCGCATACACGCTGCTGATATGGTGTTCGCCGGCATCCTGTCCCGCATACGAGGCCAGCACGGCATCGATCTTGCGGTACGCCAGATAATGCCAGGGGCGAAGCGGACTGAACGGCTTGCGCGTACCGATCACGAGCCCGTGCGGGCTGATTGCGCGGGCAAGGTCCGCATATTGCTGCGGCCGTACGTGGGCCAGCGACACGACCACAGGATAGTGCTCCGCCTTGGCTTCGCGCAGTGACTCTTCGTACAGCGCGGGGCTGTAGGTCTTGCGGTACACCTTGGAAAACAGGCCCGACTGTTCGACCCAGTCGTACAGCGAATAGGTGCGCAAGCTTTCCCATTGTTTGGCGTCTGACGTGCGCCGTACTTCGTCGACCCACAGATGGATCTGGATATGCGGGTAAGCCGCGGCAAAGGCGCGGAAACCGTTTTGCAGGTAGGTAAAGTCTCCCAGCGCCAGATGGGCGATGAACAGAATTTTCTCCGACTTTTGTAGAAGTTCGGCGGGAATCAAAGGCGTCATGTATCAGTACGATTTCAGGTATTCATTCGATGGTGTCATACCACTTGCTGGGAAAATTGCAGGCGATGGAGATTGGCATACGCGCCGTTGGCATCCAATAATTGCTGGTGACTGCCGGTTTCCCTTATTTTCCCATGTGACAATACCACGATACGGTCCGCACGTTCAATTGTTGATAGCCGATGAGCAATAACTAAGGTGGTTTTTCCTTGCATAAGGTGCTCCAGTGCCGCTTGCACGGCCCGTTCCGCCTCCGTATCCAGTGCCGAGGTGGCTTCATCGAGGATCAGGATGGGCGCATCCTTGTAGATCGCGCGGGCGATGGCCACGCGCTGGCGCTGGCCGCCGGACAGGCGCGAACCGTTATCGCCCAGGCGCGTTTCCAGGCCGTCGGGCAAACCGTCGATGACGTCCGACAGAAAGGCGGCCGCGGCGGCCGCTTCGACGCGCTGCCGGTCCGGGGCCGCATCGCCATACGCGATGTTGGCGGCCAGGGTATCGTCGAACAACACCACCTGCTGGCTGACCATGGCGATCTGGCTGCGCAGGCTGGTCAGGGCGATGGTATCGATATTCTGTCCATCGAGCAAGATTTCACCGCTGCTGGCCGAGTAAAAGCCGGGCAGGAGGCTGACCAGCGTCGATTTGCCGCCGCCGGACATGCCCACAAAGGCGACCGTTTGTCCGGGCGCGATACTCAGGTCGATATGTTGCAGGGCCGGCTCCGGATGTCCGGGGTAGGCGAAGCTCACGTCCTTGAACTCGATGCGGCCGTTGCTGCGGCCAGCGAGCGGCTTGCCGCCCGTGCGTTCCGGTGTCTTGTCGATCAGCTGGAAGACTTCCTCGGCGGCGGCCATGCCGCGCTGCAGGGGGCCGTTGACTTCGGCCAGCTGCTTTAAGGGCGTCAGCAGCATCAGCATGGCCGTGATGAAGGAAACGAAGCCGCCGACCGTGATCTGCCCCTGTTCCGACTGGAACAGGGCCATCACGATGACCAGGGCCACGGCCGCGGCCGTGATTACCTGCGTGATGGGCACGGTGGCGGAAAAGGTCGTCGTCATGCGCATGCTGTAGCGGCGCAATTGTTCGGCGCGCTCTTCAAAGCGCGCTTTCTCGTAGTTCTGGCCGCCGAAGATCTTGATCACTTGCTGGGCGCGCGTGGTTTCCTCGATGACCTGGGTCAGCTCGGCATTGACGGCCAGCGAGTCGCGGTTGAGTTTTTTCAGGCGCTTGCCCGTGGTGCGCACGACGATGGTCAGCAGGGGCAGCAGCACCAGGGTCACCAGGGTCAGCACCCAGTTCAGGTACAGCAGCCATGCCAGCAGGCCCAGCACCGTGAGCGAGGAGCGCACGATCGAGGTAAATACCTTGGTCACCATTTCGATGATCTGCTGCACTTCGAACATGATGGAGTTGATGACTTTGCCCACCGTGTGCGTGTTGTAGAAGTCGATGGGCAGATTCAGCATGCTGGCAAACATCCGGCGCCGCAATTCGTTGAGGATGCGCGTGGAGACATAGCTCATCAGGTAGCTGCTGGCAAACGTCGAGGCGCCGCGCATGGCAAAGATGCCGATGACGATCAGCGGCACGAGCCAGAAGGAAAAACTCACCTTGCCGCCAAAACCATTGTCGAGCAGCAACTTGAGCGCATACGGCAGCAGCGGCTCCGTGGCCGCCGTGACGACCATCGCCAGCAGGGCCAGAGCCAAATGTTTCTTATAGGGCGCGTGCAGCGCGGTGAGGCGCTTCAGGTCTGGCGTCAGCATCGGTATGGTTCCTTGCAGGGACAACAAAAACGGTCAGGCGGAAAACAAGCTCAAGCAGTGCGCTCTTGCTGGCGCAGCATGGCCCACAGTATCACCATCGGGAAGACCAGCATGATGATGCCGATATTCAGGGTAAGTGAGCTCGTCGTCAGACCGAAAATCATATAGCAAGTGCACAGCATCACGCCAGCCAGCGCAAATGGGTAGGCTGCAACGGTGCTGCGCAGCAAGGCGCACGCAAACAGGGTCAATGGCAGCAGGAATAGCAGCAGTAGGGCCAGCAAGCCGAAGATGCCACGTTTGACCAAGGAGTCTATGTAATCGTTATGCGCATTTGTGTAATGCAACACGATTTCGCTCATTTTTCCTTTTGTTGACAGCTCTTTCTTTGCATCTAAATAGCCGTTACGTCCCATGCCGAGCCATATATGGTCCTCCGATAAAGTTAGTGCGGTACGCCACATTTCCAGCCTTTGGCCGACGGATGTGCTGACGTTGTCACTCCCTTCAAATTTTTTCAAATCTTCTACGGCATCTGTCGTTCGCTCAAGTACAGGTGAATTGGGCACTGCATAGGACAATACAGCCACGGCCAGTAGCACTGCCAGCAGTCCAGTCATATAGCGCTTGCCGCGTGTTCTCGCATAGTGGACGACAAATATGCATCCGCAGACAGGCAGCGCCAGCCAGCCACCGCGGCTGCCGCTGATAACAGAACCGAAAATTCCGATGAGGCCGCCGACCAGCAGTAATACGCTCCAGGCGATTCGGTGACGCTGTTTGATGGCCCATTCGAGCCCACATAGCGATAGCATGCCAAACAGCATGCTGACATTGCCATAATGAATAGCGTTGCTGGTGGCGGCCTGTGGCCGGAAGGGGCTACTTGGAATAAATTGTGTGGCCGCTAAGGCCGCGCCCGCGATAGCACCGATTGCCAAACCGCTCCACCAAGCCTCTGGCCTCGGCGGATACGCAATCAGCAGCAGCAGCACGGGCACCGCCAGCAATGCCCGCAGGGGCATGTCGAGTTCGCGTGCCGGATCGCCGTGATACAGCATATTGGCGGTGAAGATGGCGAAGTACAGCAGCAGGGTGCCCAGCAGCAGATAATCGCGCCGCTGCAGATTCAGACGGGGGCGTTTCCATAACAGCCAGCTGCTGGCCAGCAGCAGCACCAGTGCGCCAAGGGAATATCCGCTGTTGACAGCCAGCGCCAATGCCGAAAAGAGAAAAACACAAACAGAGGTCAGGCCGAGCATGAATATCCTTGGTAACGCACGTATCGCCATTATGGCAACTGTAGCAACATAAAGTAGGCGTCATTGTAATCGAAGGTGGCTGCAAAAACGGCTCTCTGGAATTAACTCTTCGATAACTATGTAGACGGTCTCAAGGGGAAGAATGAAAAAAACCATGGTTTTTAGCCATGGTTTTTTTGTAAGCAATGGTAACTTGCTGTTATTTTGCCAAGGCCGCAAGGCCCGTCATGCGTCTCAGGCGGTGGCTGGCACGCGCGTGGCGACGCCGGTGGCGATGGCCGCTTGCGACACGGCAGGCGCGACCCAGCTGCGCAGGCGTTCATCGAACGGCGATGGAATCAGCTGCAGCGGCGTCAGCGCGCTGCTCTCGTGGCCCGGCAGCGGCTCCTTGGCCAGCGCGGCAATGGCGCGCACGCAAGCGAGCTTCATTTCTTCGTTGATGGTGGTGGCGCCCACGTCGAGCGCACCGCGGAAGATGTACGGGAAGCACAGCACGTTGTTGATCTGGTTCGGGTAGTCCGAGCGACCCGTGGCCACGATGGCGTCGTCACGCACGGCATGCACTTTTTCCGGGGCGATTTCCGGATGTGGATTGGCCAGGGCGAAGATCAACGGCTTGGCGGCCATCGATTCGACCATCTGCGCGCTGACCACGCCGCCCTTCGAGACGCCGATGAAGATGTCGGCGCCGGCCATGGCATCGGCCAGGTCGCGGTCGCTCGTATCGTTCGCGTAGCGCGCCTTGTTCTCTTCCATGTTGACATCGCGGCCCGGGTAGATCACGCCCTGGCTGTCGCATACTTTCAGCAGCGACTTGTTCAGGCCCAGCGAGACGAGCAGGTCCAGGCAGGCGATCGAGGCCGCGCCCGCACCCGAGACGGCGACCTTGACGTTGCCGATATCCTTGCCCACCAGTTCCAGGCCGTTCAGGATGCCGGCCGCGACGATGATGGCCGTGCCGTGCTGGTCGTCGTGGAAGACGGGAATGTTCATGCGCTTGCGCAATTGCTGTTCGATGTAGAAACAGTCTGGGGCCTTGATGTCTTCCAGGTTGATGCCGCCGAAGGTCGGCTCCATGCGCACCACGGTGTCGATGAACAGGTCGGGATCGTTCTCGGCCAATTCGATGTCGAACACATCGACGTCGGCGAACTGCTTGAACAGGCAAGCCTTGCCTTCCATCACCGGTTTGCTGGCCAGCGGACCGATATCGCCCAGGCCCAGCACGGCCGTGCCGTTGGTGATCACGGCCACCAGGTTGCTGCGCGACGTGTAGATGCCGGCCGTGCGCGGATCTTCCACGATGGCTTCGCAGGCAAACGCCACGCCCGGCGAGTACGCCAGGGTCAGGGCGCGGGCGTCGCCCAGCGGTTTGGTGGGCGTCACGGAAATCTTGCCTGCGCGGGGTTCCGCGTGATAGGCGAGGGCGGCTTCTTTCAGGTTGAAGGTTTCGCCGTTCTGTTCGGCGTGCTTGCTGTGCGAAGTAGACATAGGAATTCTGGGAAGGGCATGCATGGCCCGAGTGGTAAGTCCGAGCCATGGTATGCAAGCGTTTGCACGCTGTCAAGGCTGGATTGTACTTAAGCGTAACAAAACCGCTTTGGCCAGCGGCATTATTTCAATGCAAGCGTTTGCTCGGTTTTTGACGGAATGGGCATTTTTTGCGATAAAATCACGGTATTGCGATCCGGGAAGCCCATGACAAACAAGAACCCCACCTTAAGTGACGTTGCGCGGGCCAGCGGCGTACACTTTTCCACCGTATCGCGCGTGATGAACCCGGCAACGCGGCAAATGGTCAGCGCCGAGGTGGCCGCGCGCGTGCTGGCCGAGGCGGGCCGGCTCGGCTACCGGCCCAACCGCGCCGCCTCCACCTTGGTTACGCGCAAGTCGCGCATCATCGGCGTGGTCTTGCCCGACATTACCAACGCGGTTTTCCCGCCGATTCTGCTGGGCATCGAAGAAGGCTTGCGCAAACATGGCTACCTGGCCATCGTCGCCAATGTGGGCGCCGACGAGGAAGAACAGCTGTTCGTCATCAATCGCCTGCTGGGGCAGCAGGTCGATGGCCTGATCCTGGCCACGGCGCGCCGCGACGATCCCGTCATCAAGATGTGCATCGACCAGAACGTGCCTGTCGTGACCGTCAACCGCAGCGATGAAAACGGCGTGGCGTCCTGCGTCGTCAGCGACGACGTGGTCGGCATGCGCCTGGCCGTCGAGCACTTGCTGGCGCTGGGCCACCGTCATATCGCGCACATCGCGGGCCCGGAAAATTTGTCTACCGGCCACGTGCGCCGCCTCGGTTTTCTGGCCGCCATCCAGGCCAGCGAACTCGCTCCTTCGCAAGCGTTCGTCTTTGAAAGCAGCGGCTATTCGCGCGAATGCGGCAAGGCGGCCCTGCTGGAACTGCTGAGCCAGTCGCCGCAAACGACGGCCGTGGTGACGGGCAGCGACCTGGTGGCCCTCGGCTGCTACGACGCCATCCGCGAACTGGGCTTGAGCTGCCCCGAAGATATTTCCGTCGTGGGCCACAACGACATGCCGTACATGGACATGATCCGCCCGCCTCTCACCACCATCCGCATCCGCCACCACGGCATCGGCACGGAAGCGGCCCGGCTGATCCTGCAAACCATCGCCTCGCCCGATTCCCCGGTGCTCGACGTGCGCCTGAAACCCGAACTGGTGGTGCGCGAATCGACGGCCGCGCCACGCGCCTGACACCTTCTTGCCCTTCTTTCTGCCGAGTATGTTTAAATCTTGATATTGATAATGATCAAGGCAACGCCATGCAGACGAGAGCCAAGCAAGCACAGCAGGGAGGCCGCTGATGCCGAAGAATTTCGGCATGCCCGGCAACGCCTGGCGCTATGCGCTGGACAGCGACTATGGCTATTGCTCGCCCTTGCTTGACGGCATAGAGTTTGAAAACGAGTGGGTCACCATCCGCGAATCGGCGATCCGCATCCGCGCCGGCTATGCCTGGGATGGCTGTTCGCCCTGTATCAGCGTGCTCGGCCTGTTTTATGTGGGCACGCCCGATGGCGCGCAGCATCTGGGCTTGCCGGCCACCTATCACGCCAGCCTCGTGCATGACGTGCTGTGCCAGTGGCGCGCCGACATTCCCGTCACCCGTGCGCAGTCGATCGCCATTTTCCGGCAGTTGCTCAGGGAGGTGCGCTTCCCCTTGGCGGGACTGTATGCGGGCGCCGTCTTCCTGTTCGGGCCACGGCGTGGCTTCATACGGCCTGTCGCGCGCACCGCGGTGGCCGCCCCGCACCCGCCAGGCGCAACATTAAAGCGGCGCTAACGCCGCCGCCGATGCGCCATGATGTTAAACTGGCGCCCCTCATCGTTTCTCTTGCCCTCTACCGCCATGACCAAAACCAACACGCCTTCCCCAAAACGCCGCGAAGAGGGCGTCGCCAAGCTGACCGTCAATCCCTTCCTCGACGCCGAGTTTTACGCACGCATGCGCGACTACACGGAGCGCGATGCGGCCATCATCAAGGAATTGAAGGCGATCGCCGAGATCCGCGCCGGCAACAAGCAGCCCGATCCTCGCCTGGCGCCATCGCTGCAAGCATTGCGCGATACTGTCAAGAAAGGTTTGACCTTTGGCGAGATGCTCGACCGCATGGCCGCTGGCAAGGAAAAAGGCTTGTGGGAACCGTGGATGACCACGTTCGGCATCGAGATCCGCGCCGTCAACTACGGCGCCGGCCCGCGCAACGCCTGCCTGGTGCTGGACCTGGCCGCGAACGCGCCCGCGCATGCCATGTTCGCCAAGGCCGGCATCCAGAACTGGCGCAGCCTGGCCGCCGACGACTGCTCCGTCGTGCGCTCGGAAAAAGCCACGGAAACGACGCCCTTGAAGGTGTATGCCGTGTTTTACCTGGATCCGCTGCCGGCCTGAATCAGTAGCCCTATCGCCAACGCAATCAGCATCACGCCCGACAGCCGTTCCAGCAACGGCAGCGCGCGGGCAAAGCGCTGCCGCAGGACGCTGCTGCCGATGGCCAGCGCCACCGCCATATCCCACGCCAGCACGGCAAAGACCATCCACGCGCCATACGCCGCCATCGCGGCGGGGCTCGTTTGCCTGGCGGCTAGCACGGTGGCCAGGCTGACGTAGAACAGCGCATTCTTCGGGTTCAGGATGGCCGAGACAAACCCCATCACGACACCGCCGCGCCAGCGCGCCTTGCCGGTGGCGGGCGCGGCTTCCAGGCGGCTCTTGCCCGCATGGCGCAGGAACAGCCAGCCCAGGTACAGCAGATAGGCGCATCCCGCCAGTCGCACCACCATGAAGGCCGTACTGCCCGCCTTCAGCACCGACAGTCCGCCAAACGCCGCCACGATGAACACGGCATTGGCCACGGTAATGCCCACGCACGTGCCGGCGGCGCCGCGCCAGCCATGGGCCAGCGAAGTGCGCGCGATCAGGAAAAAATCGGGACCGGGCGACAGCAGGGAAAGAAAGTGGGCGGCGGCGATGAAGAGGAAATCCTGCATATAAGTCGGCTTCGGCAATGGCGATGCGCGAGTATGCAGGGGCAGGCGGCAGCCTGTATTGAAGAAAATTGCAGCTTAGCGGTAGCGTCCCGGCGTGATGCCCGTATGGGCTTTGAACACGCGCTGAAAATGGCTCTGGTCCGCAAAGCCCAGCTCATGCGCCAGTTGCGCCAACGCCGTCCCCGCCTGCAGGCTGCTGCGCGCGCGGTTGACGTGCGCGTTCAACTGGTAGGCATGCGGCGTCATGCCCGTGGCGGCGCGAAAGGCGCGGATCAATTGATACGGGCTCAAGCCCGCCGCTTGCGCCAGTTGCCGCAGGCTGGCCGAGGGCCGTGCCTGCAGCGTTGCGAGCACGGGCGCCAGCCGTTGCGGCACCGGCTTGCGTTCCGAGGGTAGCAAGTCTGCACGGGCGCTGGCGCAAGCGTCCAGGAACGCCAGCAGCGCCGCATCTTTCTCCGCCGCACCGGCCGTGGAAAACAGCAGCGCATTCATGGCGCAAAACTGCGCATACAGCAGCGGGCAGTGCAGCACCGTCGCCGTGTCGCCATCGAGCGCCGGCGCGTGTGCCTGCAGCCACTGTGCATCGAGATGCAGCATCTGGTAGCTCCACAGGGCGTCAGGCAGGGGATTGCAGGCATGTACGCAGCCGGCCGGCACCAGCACCAGGCTGCCATTGGCGAGCACGGCCTGGCCGTCCTGGCTGCCCGTAAAGACGCTGCCACCAGCGTCGACGGCGCCGATGGAAAACGTGGGATGGCTGTGCGGCTTGTAGCACGCCCGGCTGTGGCAGGCGCGCCGGCTTTCCACGTGGGGCAGAGCCGGGTCGCGCCAGAAGGCGGTGGTGCCCGGCATGGCTACATCAGGATGACGTCGTACTGCTCCTGGTGGTAGGCATTCTCCACCTGCAGCGAAATTTTCTTGCCGATGAAGTCACCAAGCATGGCCAGGTGCTGCGATTCTTCTTCGAGGAACAAATCCACCACTTCCTGCGACGCGAGGATGCGGAATTCGCGCGGGTTGAACTGTTTCGCTTCGCGCAGCAGTTCGCGCAGGATTTCATAGCAGATGGTGCGCGACGTCTTGACTTGTCCCTTGCCGGCGCAGGCGGGGCACGGTTCGCACAGGATGTGGGCCAGCGATTCACGCGTGCGCTTGCGCGTCATTTCCACCAGGCCCAGCGGCGAGAAGTTGCTCACCGAGACCTTGGTACGGTCGCGCGACAGCGTGCGCTTGAGTTCGGCCAGCACGGCGTTGCGGTGCTCGGCATTGTCCATGTCGATGAAGTCGAGGATGATGATGCCGCCCAGGTTGCGCAGGCGCAGCTGGCGCGCGATCGCGTGCGCCGCTTCCAGGTTGGTCTTGAAAATCGTGTCGGCGAAATTGCGCCCGCCGACGAAACCACCTGTGTTGACGTCGATGGTGGTCATCGCTTCCGTCTGGTCGACGATCAGGTAGCCGCCCGATTTCAGGTCGACCCGGCGGCCCAGCGCGCGCAGGATTTCCTCTTCCACGCCATACAGGTCGAACAGCGGGCGCTCGCCCGTGTAGTGCTGTAAGCGTGTCAGTTCGCTGGGCGTGTAGATCTCCGCGAATTCGCGCAATTTCACATAGTTTTCGCGCGAGTCGACCTGGATGGTGGCCGTTTCATCGCCGACGAAGTCGCGCAGCACGCGCTGCGCCAGGCTCAAATCCTGGTGCAGCAGGCTGGTGGCGGGACGCGTGCGCGCGCCGTGCGTGATGGTGCTCCAGGTTTTTCTCAGGTAGTCGACGTCCGCCTTCAGGTCCGCGTCGGACGCGTCCTCGGCCATGGTACGCACGATGTAGCCGCCCTTTTCATCGGGCGGCAGCAGGCTTTGCAGGCGCACGCGCAACTGCTCACGCTCCGCTTCCTTCTCGATCTTCTGCGAGATGCCGATGTGCTTGTCTTGCGGCAGGTACACGAGCATGCGCCCGGCGATGGAAATCTGCGTCGACAGGCGCGCGCCCTTGGTGCCGATCGGGTCCTTGATCACCTGCACCGTCAGCACCTGGCCGTCGAAGAGAATTTTTTCAATCGGCGCCGGCGTGGCGTTCTGGCCGTCGTGGCCGCGTGCTTCCCAGATGTCGGCCACGTGCAGGAAGGCGGCGCGCTCCAGGCCGATATCGATGAAGGCCGATTGCATGCCCGGCAACACCCGCACCACCTTGCCGGAATACACATTGCCGGCCAGGCCGCGCGTGAGCGTGCGCTCGATGTGCAATTCCTGCACGGCGCCCTGCAGGATGAGGGCGACGCGCGTTTCTTGCGGCGTGATATTGATCAGGATGTCTTCGTTCATGGAGGCGCGGGAGTGGAGGCAACGAATGACATCATACCCGGGATCAGGGCAGGGGCAAACCTGCTTCACGCAGCAATTGCGCCGTCTCGTACAGGGGCAGGCCCATGATGCCGGAATGGCTGCCTTCGATATGCTCGACGAACAGGGCGGCGCTGCCCTGGATGCCGTAGGCGCCGGCCTTGTCGTACGGTTCCGGCGTGGCGCAATACGCGGCGATCGAGGCGGGCGAGAGCACGCCGAAGCGCACTTGCGATACCTGCGTGCGCTGCTCGGCGAAGTTTTTGTAGTGCACGGCGATCGAGGTGAGTACCTCGTGCGTGCGGCCCGACAGCTGCTCCAGCATCGCCACGGCTTCGGCGCGGTCGGCCGGTTTGCCGAGGATGACGCCGTCGATGGTGACGGTGGTGTCGGCCGCCAGTACGGGACGCGGGGTCAGGTGGCGGCGGCGCACGAGGTCCCACGCGAAGGCGGCTTTTTCATTCGATACGCGGGCGACATAGTCGAGCGCCGATTCGCCGGGGAGGACTTCCTCGGTGACGTCGGCGCCGCGCGGGCCGTCGCTGCGCAGCAGCAGCAATTCGAAATCGACGCCGATCTGGCGCAGCAGTTCGCGCCGGCGCGGGCTTTTGGAAGCGAGGTAGATCTTGTGATCAGCCGTTTTCATGGGGGAGTTCAGACGCGGTGATAGGGGTGGTTTTGCGTGATCGACCACGCGCGGTAGAGCTGCTCGGCGAGGATCACGCGCACCACGCCGTGCGGCAGGGTCATGCTGGAAATGCGCAGCATGCCTTCGGCACGTGCCTTGAGTTGCGGATCGAGGCCGTCGGCGCCGCCGATCAGGAATGCGGTGTCGCGGCCATCCTGCTGCCACGCCATCAATTGCTGTGACAGGCCGACGCTGGTCAGGTCCTTGCCGCGTTCGTCGAGGGCGATGATGCGCACGCCCTTGGGCAGGACGGCTTCGATGCGTTCGCGTTCGAGCGCCATCGCCGTGGCGGCGGTCTTGCTGCCGGAACGCTCCACCGGCTTGATTTCTTTCAGCACGATGCGCAATTCCGGCGGCATGCGCTTCGCGTATTCTGCGAAGCCCGTCTCTATCCAGGCCGGCATTTTATGGCCGACCGCAGCGATGATGAGCTGCATCGAGGCTTACTCTTCGACTTTTTTGATACGCTTGATCACGGTTTTTGCCGGTGCAGCATCGGCTGCCGGCTTGGCCGCGCGTGGGGCGCGTACTTTTTTCTCTGGCAGTGCTTTCAGTGCTTTCACGGCAGCCGCTTCGGTCTTGGTTGGCGCGACTTTCACGGTCTTGCCGACGGCTTTGGAAGCGGTAGCTTTTTTCGCCGGGGCTTTCTTGGCGGCGGTGGCAGCCGTGGCTTTCTTGGCCGGTGTCTTTTTCTCGATCACGGGCGTCGCTTCCACATTGGCCTTGCTTGCCGCCAGATGGCCGCTGACCTTTTTCGGCTCGTCGCCGGCCGCTTTTTTCGGCGCGCGCTTGGCGGCGCCCAGCTTGACCGGCGTGTCGCCCCAGATTTCTTCCAGGCGGTAGTAGGCGCGGATAGGCGCTTGCATGATGTGGACGATCATGTCGCCCAGATCGACCAGCACCCATTCACCGGTTTCCTCGCCTTCCATGCCGATGATCTGGCCGCCGGCATCCTTGACCTTGTCGCGTACCGAGGCGGCCAGCGCCTTGGTTTGACGGTTCGAGGTGCCGGAGACGATCGCGATGCGGTCGAACAGGCTGGTCAGGTGACTCGTTTCGAAGACGGCGATGTCTTGGCCTTTGACGTCTTCAAGGGCGTCAACGACGAGGGTTTGCAGTTTTTTGATGTCCATTTAGCTTTTGTATAAATTATGTTGTTCAATATAGTCTAGCACTAGCGGGGAAACAAGCGAGTTTGCCCGATTCCCCCGTTGTAATGCCGCACGTATTTCGGTGGCGGAGATATCCACCGCGAAGTCCTGTGCCAGATAAGTCAGACCGTGCGGCGTGTTGCGGATGCTTTCCAGAGACCCCAGGCGGCGCGAAAATTCGTCGGCGACCACTTGCGGTACTGCTGTGTCATTCAGCGCGAAGCCGGGGCGGGCCGCGACGCAGATATGCGCGTATTCAAATAATTGCTGCCATTCGCGCCATGTCGCGAGCCGCTGCAGCTGGTCGGCGCCCATCAGGAAAACGATGGAAGCGCGCGGTCCCAGCTCGGCGCGTACCTGGCGCAAGGTATCGATGGTGTAGCTGGCCTGGCCATGTTCGCTGCGCTCGATTTCCTGGCGGTCGATCACCACGGGTAGGGGCAGCCCGGCAAAGGCCAGGCCGGCCATCTCGGCGCGCTGCTGGCCGGTGGCACCCAGGCTACCCTTTTGCCAGGGCGCGCCCGCCGGAATCACGCGCAGTTCATCGGCGTGCAGCAGGCTGGAAAAATGCGTGCCCAGCGCGACATGGCCCATATGCACCGGATCGTAGCTGCCGCCGAGCAGCGCCACGCACGCCGTACTACCGTCGGTCACGCCTGCAGCCAGTCGCGATGCACGAGGAAGTCAGTATACAACGCCGCTTCCGGACTGCCCGCTTCCGGGTGCCAGTCGTAGCGCCACTTGACCACGGGCGGCATCGACATCAGGATCGCCTCGGTGCGTCCGCCCGACTGCAGGCCGAACAGGGTGCCTCGGTCGAAGACCAGGTTGAACTCGACATAGCGTCCGCGCCGGTAGCACTGGAAATCGCGTTCGCGTTCACCGTAGGGCGTGTCCTTGCGGCGCGCCACGATCGGCACATAGGCCTCGATGAAGGCGTCGCCGGCGCTGCGCATCATGGCGAAACTGTCGTCAAAGCCCAGGGCGTTGAAGTCGTCGAAGAAGATCCCGCCGGCGCCGCGCGCTTCGCGCCGGTGCTTCAGGTAGAAATAATCGTCGCACCACTGCTTGAACTTCGGATGCAGCTCGTCGCCAAACGGCGCCAGCGCATCGTGGCACACCTGGTGGAAATGCTTCACGTCGTCCACGTCGCCGTAATACGGCGTCAAATCCATGCCGCCGCCGAACCACCATACGGGTGCGCCATCGGCATTCACGGTGCTGAAAAAGCGCACGTTCATGTGCACCGTGGGCGCGTAGGGATTGCGCGGATGCAGCACCAGCGACACGCCCATCGCTTCCCATGCCTTGCCACCCAGTTCAGGGCGCGCGGCCGCTGCCGATGGCGGCAGCGCGGCGCCGGTGACGTGCGAAAAATTCACGCCGCCACGCTCGAACACATTGCCTTCCTCGATCAGCCGCGAAATGCCGCCGCCGCCCTCGGGGCGCTGCCAGGCATCGGTCAGGAAGGGCTTGCCGTCCTGCGCTTCGAGCGCCTGCACGATACGGCTTTGCAAATCGAGCAAATAAGCCTTGACGGCCGAAGGGGAGGGAGTTGACGACATCGCGTGGGCCGACGAGGCCGAAATAAAAAAGTAAGGACGGATTGTACCCTGTTACGCGTTTTTGTGATAGGGCGGCGCTGGCGCTGTGGTTTTGCGGCCAGCGCCCCTTACAGCATGCGCAACTGCTGCAGCACAGGCAGTTTCTCACGCAGGAATTCCTCGATGGCTGCGTTGAGCAGCTGCTGGTGCGCCGCCTCGTCGTCGCATGCCGCGCCCTCATTGAGCAGGCGGCGCCCGCAGTGCGCCATGGCGCTGGCCGCCTGTGCCTGCAAGGTGGCCAGATCCGGCTGTTCCCCTTCCTGGATGAGCAGCGAAAACAGCAGCCGGTCGATGAATTCCGTGTCGATGCCGCTGCCTGCCAATGGCGAACACAGGACACGATTGCCGTCGCCGTAGCGCAGCTGCGCGCCGATGGCCTGGTTCAGGCGGCGCGCGGCCGCGTCGCCGCTGCCGTCCTGCGCCCCAGCCGGGAAATACATCACGACCTGGCTGCCGGTGACCAGCATGGCCGCCACCTCCGCCAGGCTTTGCACGCTCTGTCCGGGCAAGGAGGGCAGTGCGGCCAGGTCGGCCAGACTATGCGGGCCGGTCGCCAGCGCATCGCAGACGGCGCCGTAGACCTGCTCGTTTCCTGTCACGACGCCCGCCTTGGTCTGGAAGGTAAAGACCATTTTTTCACGCGGCACCAGCATGGCCAGGTGCACGCTGGCGAGGCACTCGGCCTGGCGCACGGCCCCCATGCGGCGCGCGCCCCGCACCAGCACATCCTTGCGGAAGCTGGTATTGAGAAAATAATCCTTCATCATTTCGCGCATGGCGGCGTCGGGCAGCAAGTCGATGGTGGCTTGCTGGTCGGCGTTCAGATACAGCGCGGGAAAGGCAAAAGGCAGGTCGGCGGAGCCGGCAAAATCGAGCTTGGCGCCCGCCACATCGCGCATCACGTCCGTGTGGTACAACGGCTCCCAGTTCTGGTTCAGGTATTCATGCACGCTGTAATGGGGATCGCTGTTGATGAGCGCATTGAGGCGCGGCGCGAGTGCGGGATTGTCTGCGATGTAGCCGGCCTGCAGGTTCTGCAGCTGCTGCACGTAGGCGATGCCAGCCTGCATCTGCAAGTCGCTGCGGCCGGGGAAGCTGGCGGCAAACTCCAGCAGCAGGCGCTGCAGGGGCAGGGCGGAACTCCATCCAGGCATGGCGTTATAGCTGAGCGAAACGATGCCGCCCGGTTTCAGGTAGCGTGCGATGAAGTCGACGATATGCTGGCGGTTCTCGCGGTTGACCCAGGTGTAGATGCCGTGCAGGGTAATGAAGTCGAACTGCGGCAGATCGGGCACGCGGCCCTGGGCCAATTCTTCAAAGCTGTTTTCCAGCAGGGTCAGATTGCTCGACTGGGCCTTGGCCGCCAGGGCGCGTGCGCCAGCGACATGGGCCGGGTTGAAATCGTTGCCGTAGAACCGGCCGTTGGCATTGGCGGCCGCCAGGACATGGAGCGTCTGGCCACGGCCGAAGCCCAGTTCAAAGTAGGTGTAGGGCTGGTCCAGGGGCACCGGTTCGACGCCGTTGAGGATGCAGCTGAAATTGAGGTGATGCGGACTCAGGTCGCTGTAAAAACCGTTGGTGTACTCGATATCCGACACGTATCCTTCATTCCAGGCCATGGCTTCCCCGCATTGGTGGCAAAACGGCAGTATGCCATCATGGCCGCCTGCGCGGGAAGTGCGTTGTGGTTCAAGGCGCCGGCGGCGTGGCGCCGTCCTGCACGACGGTGATGGACAGGTCCGGCCCGGCGCCGGGCAGGCGCGCGCTTTCGACGGCGTGCGCGGCGTTCTGCTGCAGCTCAGGCCGCTCGACGCCCTGCTCGGCGATGGTGGCGGGAGCGGGGGCCTGCCGGGACATGATGGCGCGGCCGGCAACGGCCAATACCACCACCAGCAGCAGCGCGGGCATTACCCATGTCACCGGGCGCGCATACGCGGGGCGATGGGCCCGCTGCGCGGCGCCATCGACGATGATGCGGCCCAGCTCCGAGCCGCGCTGGCGAGTGCGCAGGCGCAGCGCCTCGAATTGGGGCGCGGACAAGATACCTTGCCGTAGCATGTCGCGCAGGGCGGCGACCGGCGAGGCGAGCAGGCGGTCCGCCGGCAAGCGGGCGTGCGCGGCGTCGCGCTGCCACTGGTCGATCAGGTCTTCGTCGTACAGGGTGTCGATGGCCTGGCGGTTGACTTGCCGCAGCGCGTCGGCGGCCAGTTGCTGGCGTTCGAGTAGGGCCGCGCCGCCATGCTGGCGCGGCAGGTCGCGCACCCGCTGCAAAAAGTCGTCCTGTGGCAGCAGGTCCGTGAGCAGCAGCCATGCCAGGGTGTCGACAAGCCCCGCGCCAGCGGCCAGTTCCGGCACGTCGATGCCTTCTTCCTCGTTATGCTTGCGCTGCAGTTCGATGATCTCCAGTTCGGCGATGGCGTCGTCGAGTTCATCGTCCGTGATCAGACCGAGCTGGCGTACCTGGGCGAGTGAGGGATGAATGTGGCTGGGGTTGGGCATGGGCGGCAGTTTTGTCTGAAAGGCAAAATCTTAGCGCAAAGCCCGTTTTCCCGGCGCGCCAATTAAAACGGGGCCGGGGCGGATGACTTCCGCGCCGGCCCCGCCGTTTGCCGCTAAAGGGCTGATCAGTGTTTCAAACCGCGCCAGCCGATGTCGCGGCGGTATTGCGCGCCGTCGAAATGGATTTTTTCCACGGTTTCATACGCCTGCTTCTGCGCCATCTTGATGCTGTCGCCCAGGCCGACCACGCACAGCACGCGCCCGCCATTGGTGACCAGGCGTTCGCCGTCGATGCGGGTGCCCGCATGGAAGGTGACGGAGTCCGGCGTTTCGGCCGGGATGTCGCCGATCGCCGTACCCTTGACAGGATCGTCCGGGTAGCCGGCGGCGGCCATGACGACGCCGACGGCCGTGCGGCGGTCCCATTCCAGTTCCACGGCGTCCAAGGTGCCGTTGACGGCGTGTTCCATGACGGTGACCAGATCGGTCTTCAGGCGCGCCATGATCGGCTGCGTTTCCGGGTCGCCCATACGGCAGTTGAATTCCAGCGTCTTCGGCGTGCCCTTGTCGTCGATCATCAGGCCCGCGTACAGGAAGCCCGTGAACGTGATGCCATCCTTGGCCATGCCCTGGATGGTCGGCACGATGATTTCGCGCATGACGCGCGCATGCATGGCCGGCGTAACGATCGGCGCTGGCGAATACGCGCCCATGCCGCCCGTGTTCGGGCCCTGGTCGTGGTCCTTCAGGCGCTTGTGGTCCTGGCTGGTGGCCAGCGGCAGGATGTTCTTGCCGTCGCACATGACGATGAAGCTCGCTTCTTCGCCTGCCAGGAATTCCTCGATGACGATGCGCGCGCCGGCGTCGCCGAACTGGTTATCGGACAGCATCATGTCGACCGCCTGGTGCGCTTCTTCCAGGGTCATGGCAACGACGACGCCCTTGCCGGCGGCCAGGCCGTCGGCCTTGATGACGATGGGCGCGCCCATGGCGTCGATGTAGGCATGCGCGGGAGCGACGTCGGAGAACGTCTGGTAGGCGGCCGTCGGGATGCCGTGGCGCTGCATGAAGGCCTTGGCGAAGTCTTTCGACGATTCCAGCTGCGCCGCTTCCTTGGTCGGGCCGAAGATTTTCAGGCCGCGCGAGCGGAACAGGTTGACGATGCCCGCTGCCAGCGGCACTTCCGGGCCGACGACCGTCAGGCCGATGTGTTCCTGCTGAACGAAGTCGGCCAGCAATTGCGGGTCGCTGATGTCGAGATTGACCAGGCGCGCATCGCGCGCGGTGCCGCCGTTGCCCGGCGCGACATACACCATCTGTATGCGTTCGGACTGGGCCAGTTTCCAGGCCAGGGCGTGTTCGCGGCCGCCAGAGCCGACTACCAGAATTTTCATAGGGACCGTTCGTTCAATGTGGGTTGCAGGGCGGCGGTGCCGCCCTTGAGTACAGAGTGATTAATTCTCTATTAACGCGTTGGTAAACACTTCCTGCACGTCGTCCAGCAGTTCCAGCGCATCGATCAGCTTTTGCATCTTGATGGCGTCGTCGCCCGAGTACACGGTTTCCGTCGCCGGTTTCATGATGACTTCGGCCACTTCGGCCTTGAAGCCGGCCGCTTCCAGCGCTTCCTTGACGGTGGCGAAATCGTGCACGGGGGTCACTACTTCGAAGCCGCCTTCTTCATCGGCGATGACGTCGTCGGCGCCCGCTTCCAGGGCCGCTTCCATCAGCTTGTCTTCGTCGGTGCCCGGCGCGAACAGCAGCTGGCCGCAGTGCTGGAACATGAAGGCGACGGAACCTTCGTTGCCCATGTTGCCGCCGTTCTTGTTGAAGGCATTGCGGACTTCGGCCACCGTGCGCACCTTGTTGTCGGTCATGCATTCGACGATGACGGCCGCGCCGCCCACGCCATAGCCTTCGTAGCGCACTTCTTCGTAGTTGGCGCCATCGACGCCGCCGCTGCCGCGGTTGATCGCGCGCTGGACGTTGTCTTTCGGCATATTGGCGTCAGCCGCCTTGTCGACCGCCAGGCGCAGGCGCGGATTGGTGATGGCGTCGGCGCCGCCCATGCGGGCCGCGACCGTGATTTCCTTGATCAGGCGCGTCCAGATTTTGCCGCGCTTGGCATCGGTGGCAGCCTTTTTATGCTTGATATTGGCCCATTTGCTATGTCCTGCCATGTCGAATCTTCCTTAGACGGGTGTTCAATTGTGGCCGACATTTTAGCATATCGGCCCCTTGGCAAGCGGCATGGCCCCGTCATCAGGATGACATAATCTGTTGCTAAAGTGACGCGCTTTCACCATATCGAGGGCGCGACATCATGGCAAGTCAAATGGACAGACGGCAATTTCTGAAATTGGGCGGCTTTATCACGGTCTCCGTGGCCACCGCCGGCCTGGCCGCCTGCGGCAGCACCGATTACAGCGATCCTGGCGTACCGCTCGCTTCGGGCGGCGACTGGAAATTCCCGCAAAGCGTCGCGTCGGGCGACCCGCGCGCCGACAGCGCCATGCTGTGGACACGCGTCGTGCCCGCCAGTTTCGACGCCGTCGCGCCCGCCGTTGCCGGCAAGTCCGACGTTGCCGTGCGCCTGATCGTCAGCGCCAGCGACAATACGGCCGCCCTGGGCAGCAATACGGCCCTGGCGGGCACGCCCATCGTCGACGCGAAATTGCCCCTGAAAGCCGATTTCGACAATACCTTGCGCCACAAGGTGACGGGCTTGCAGCCGGGCCAGGTGTATTTTTACCAGTTCATCGCCGGCGACGTGCGCTCGAACGTGGGCCGCTTCAAGACGGCGCCCGCCGCCACGGCCGACGTGCCGCAGCTGCAGTTCGCCTACCTGACGTGCCAGGACTGGAGCATCAACCACTGGGGCGCGCTGTCGCACATCGCCGCCAATGAAAGCCTCGATTTCATCGTCCACCTGGGCGACTACATCTATGAAACGGTGGGCGAAGCGTTCCAGAGCGGCGCCGTGGAAAGCCGCCACGACCAGCTGAAACTGCCCGACGGCACCTTCAAAAGCGGCGCGTCCGGCGCCAAATACGCGACCACGGTGGCCGATTACCGCTACCTGTACAAGAAATACCGCACCGATGTGCGCCTGCAAGCCGTGCACGAGCGCTTTGCCTTCATCGCCGTCTGGGACGACCATGAATTCACGGACGACGCCTGGCAGGACGCGTCCACCTACGAAGGCATCGTGGCCGCCGACGGCTCCGATCTGCATCAGCCTGCCCGCCGCCGCAGCGCCAACCAGGCGTGGTTCGAATACATGCCGGCCGACGTCACGTTCGATAGCGCCGCGACCACGTTCCAGAATATCCAGATCTACCGCGATTTCCAGTTCGGCAAACTGATGCAGCTGGTGATGACGGACGAGCGCCTGTACCGCGCCGACCATGCGATCGCCGAGTCGACCATCAACCCGGCCACGGGCAAGCCGCTGGGCAGCATCGGCAGCCGCTACCTGGTGCCGCAAGCGCTGTTCGACAGCGTGGAAGGGCAGAAAATGGCGGCCGCCACCAAGGCTGGCGCCGACCCGCTGGCCGCTGTCGGCATGCTGGGCAGCACGCAGCGCGACTGGTGGAAAAGCAAGATGAAGGCGGCGACCTCGACCTGGAAACTGTGGGGCAATGAAGTGTCCTTGCTGCGCATGGGCTTGAATGGCACGGATGCGATCGCCACCTTGCTGGCGTTGAGCGCCATGAGCAAGGTGGGCCAGGCCATCGCCAGCACCCTTCCTTTGGTGGGCGGCAGCGTGCCGCTGGCGTCCGCCATCGTGGCAGCTTCCACGGCGGGCGCGGCGCAAAACGTGGCGCAGGCGGCGGCCATGGCCATTGCCGGCGCGGCAGCGAACGCCAGCGCCCAGGGCGCCGCTGCCGTGGGCGCCGGCTTGAGCGCGGTTCAGGCCGGCATCACGGTGGCCGCCTACAACAGCGCTTCGCCGGCCGCCGCCGCGCAAGTGATCGCCTTTGGCTGGATCAAGCCCGACGTGCAGGCCAAGGGCGCCGGATCGAGCTTTGTCGCCGCATCGGGCCAGCAAGCGGCGCTGGCGCCGTTCTTCACGCGCTTCCTGCTCAATTGCGACCAGTGGGATGGCTACAACAGCGAGCGCAAGAACCTGATGTCGCACCTGAAAACCAATGCCATCGGCAACGTGGTGGCGCTGACCGGCGATATCCACTCGTTTTTTGCGGGCACCGTCAGCGACGATTTCGACGCGGCAGGCGGCGGCACGCCCGTCATGGTGGACCTGGTGTCGGCCGGCGTCAGCTCGGACTCCTTCTTCAGCTACCTGAAGTCGGCCGCCGGCAGCATGGGCGATATCGGCACCCTCGTCAGCTACCCGCTGGCCATTCCCGTTACGGGCCTGGGCACGGTCAATCTCGACGTCAACCTGCTCGACTACACCATGGGCAAGGCAGCGCCCACCGTCGACAGCCTGCTCGAGCAATTGCGCGTGCAGTTGCGCGGCGCCCTGGCCGCCAAGGGCGTTCCGGAAGCGCAACTGGACGCGACGGTCGCTGCCGTGCAGGCTGGCTTGAAAGCGAGCACTGACTTCAGCACGACCCTGCTGGGCCTGGCGCAGCAATTGTCCGGCCTGGGCAACAACCCGTGGATCAAGCATCTGAACACGGATGCGCAAGGCTACACGGTGGTGACTTTGACACCAGGCAAGCTGGTGGCGCAGTTCAAGCAGGTGAATAAACTGATCGGCACGGCGGCGCCGGCGAACGTGATTGCACGGGTGACGACGGCGACCGTGACGGCGGGTGCGGCGGCGGTGGTGGTGGCGTAAAGGCGGGCAATGGTGGTGTTGTCGGGTTACGCCCTTTGGGCTAACCCGACCTACGCTTGAGCTGCGCGCTATTTGGGGGTCAGACCCGCCGGGTCTGACCCCAGCACTCAGCTTCCTTTCGCTTTTGCCATTACAATCTGGACATGAGCTCCAGTTCCCCGCAAGCAACCCCTGCATCGCTTCCCCGTTCCGTCTACCTCGGTGGCCTGGCCATCGCCGTGGGCGGGGCGGTGCTGTTTTCCACCAAGGCCATCGTCGCCAAGCTGCTGTACCGCTACCAGATCGACGCCGTCACCCTGATCGCCTTCAGGATGATCTTTTCGCTGCCCGTGTTCGCCGTCATCGCCTGGTGGAAGATGCGCACGGAGCCGCCGTTATCAAACAGCGACCGCCTGCGCCTCGTCGGGCTGGGCCTCGTCGGCTATTACCTGTCCAGCTATCTGGATTTCCTGGGCCTGCAATACATTTCCGTGGGACTCGAACGATTGATCCTGTTCCTCACGCCCACGTTCGTGCTCCTGATTACCACCGTGTACTTCAAGCAGAGCATCAGCCGCTTGCAGTGGCTGGCCTTGCTGACCTCGTACTGCGGCATCGTGCTGGTGTTCGTGCACGACTTGCAGGGCGGCGCCAGCAATGTGGCGCTGGGGTCGACCCTGGTGCTGGGCTCGGCCTGCTCGTATGCCGTGTATCTGCTGGGCTCTGGTGAATTGGTGAAACGCATCGGCTCGATGCGGCTGGTTTCCTACGCGATGTGCGTGGCCAGTTTTGCCTGCATCGCCCAATTCTTCATCCTGCGCCCCGTCGAGCTGCTGATCCAGCCCATGCCCGTGTATGGCTTGTCCTTGCTCAATGGTATCTTTTGCACGGTGATGCCCGTCTTCATGACGATGATCGCCGTCGAGCGCATCGGCGCGCCCGTCGCTTCGCAGGCGGGCATGATCGGCCCCGTGTCGACCCTGTTCTTGGGCGCCATGATCCTCGATGAACCGATCACCAACTGGCAATTGGCGGGCACCAGCCTGGTATTGGCCGGTATTTACTTGCTGTCGAAAAAGAAATAATTCCTCCACCCACTGAAAAGTCCTCACCATGAAAACACGCATCGCCCTGATTGCCCACGACAAGAAAAAAGATGACATGATTACCCTGGCGGGCGAATACCTGGATTTTTTGAAGGGCTGCGAACTGTCGGCCACGGGCACCACGGGCGGGCGCCTGATCAACGAGCTGGGGCTGGCAGTCGAGCGCAAGCATTCGGGCCCGTTCGGCGGCGACTTGCAGATCGGTTCCCTGCTGGTGGAAGGCTTGATCGATTGCGTGATCTTCCTGCGCGACCCGATGACGCCGCAGCCGCACGAGCCGGACATCAACGCCCTGGTGCGCGCCTGCGACGTGCACAACGTGGCGTGCGCGACAAATCTGTCGTCGGCGCACCTGGTGCTGTCGCAACTGCAGGCGCGGGCCAACGCGGCCGCCTGATTCACCCAGACAAGGAGATGAGCATGAGTGCAACGATTACCACCAAAGCTATCCGCGTACAGCGCACGGGCGGCCCGGAAGTGATGGAATATGTGGACGTGGAACTGCCGCCGCCCGGTCCCGGCGAGGCGCGCGTCAGGCACGAGGCCATCGGCCTCAATTTCATCGACGTGTATTTCCGTACGGGCTTGTACCCGCAGCCGCTGCCCAATGGCCTCGGCGTCGAGGGCGCGGGCATCGTCGAGGCGGTGGGCGAGGGTGTCACGGAAGTGAAGGTCGGCGACCGGGTGGCGTATGCGGCGCGCATCAATGGCGCGTATGCGCAGCAGCGCAACCTGCCGGCGGCCCTGCTGCTGGTGCTGCCCGAGCGCATCGCTTTCGACACGGCCGCCGCCATGATGCTGCAAGGCTTGACGGTGCAATACCTGTTCCACCGCACGGTGGCCCTGAAGGCGGGCGACACCATCCTGTTCCACGCGGCTGCGGGCGGCGTGGGCCTGATCGCCTGCCAGTGGGCGAAGGTACTGGGCGTGAACCTGATCGGCACGGCCGGCTCCGATGAAAAGGTGGCGCTGGCCAAGGCGCACGGTGCGGCCCACGTCATCAACTACAACACGGAAAACTTCGTCGAGCGCGTGCGCGAGATCACGGGCGGCAAGGGCGTCTCGGTGGTTTACGATTCCATCGGCAAGGATACGTTTACGGGCTCGCTCGACTGCCTGGCGCCGCTGGGAATGATGGTCAGCTTCGGCAACGCGTCCGGTCCCGTGCCCGCGTTTACCCTCGGCGAATTGGCCTCGCGCGGCTCGCTGTTCCTCACGCGCCCGGCTCTGTTCAGCTACGCGTCGAACCGCACGAACCTGGAAGAGATGGCGACCTCGCTGTTCGGGGTCGTCAGTAGCGGTGAAGTGCAGATCGAGATCAACCAGCGCTACAGCCTGGACAATATCGCCCAGGCGCACACGGACCTGGAAGCGCGCAAGACGACGGGCTCGACCATCATCGTGCCATGAGCGGCGGCAGTGACGGCACGCCGAAATTCGGCCGCCTGCTGATCGTGCTGTTATTGGCCGTCGCCCTGATCGGCGCGCTGACCTTTGCGGCCGAGGCGTATTATTCTTAGGTGAAAAAAAACCGGCTGGCGCATTGCTGCACCAGCCGGTTTTTGTATTGCCGCGTCATTATTCTATCTTGACTTCGACTTTCCTGGGTACGCCGCTTTGGCCGGGGAAGTCGGCAAAGGCGCTTGCCACCATGGCCGGCATCACTTGCGACGTGGCGCGCTTGTTGCTTGTCGATTGCACGGTCACGTCGTACAGTTTCTTGCCGTTGCGGTCATTGATCGTGATGCGCAATTCGCGTTCGTATTTATGGCGCACGCTTTCTTCGAGGTCCAGCGGACCATACCAGTAGGGGTTGTAGCCGAAGCGGCCATAGCCTGGCCAGGCGCCGTAACGGTAGCCGTAGCGGCCAGGCCAGTAGCCTGGACCATACCAGAATGGATCGGTGGCTTGCAGCACGCGCTCAGGATAGTCGACGGTCGAGAAATTCATCGCTACGCGCAAATTGGCTGCCGCAGGGCCGGAAGCTTCGCCAAAGCCGTGCTTGGCAAGTTCCGCGCGCACCAGGTTCTGGTAGCTGCGGTATTCCAGCGTATCGTTTTCCGCCGCTGGCGCTTCAAACGCATACGACTTGTCCTGTAATTGCGCAGGCCACTCATGGAAGACGGTGACATCGCTGCGTATGGTGGTGGCGCATCCGGTCAGCAACACGGTCAATGCGGCCATCATGATGGTGAGATAACGTTTCATTGCATGACCTCCTGATTAGTAGACACAATTCATCGCTTAGTATTATAAGAATAGTTCTATTTGTTTCTATTCATTATTACAGAATGTTACGGAGCATGTCGGCGTGTAAGGGAATCCAACATTCCTGAGCTGAATCGCGACTATCGGGGGCTGGTGTTGGTAAAATAGGCTTTTGCCTCCGCTCCCACCCAAATCCCTATGCGCACAGACAGCCCTCAGACGATTTACCGCAAAGATTACACGCCGCCCAGCTTCCTGGTCGACAGCGTCGAACTTGGTTTCGATCTTGATCCCGCCCGCACAGTGGTGGCGAGCCGGATCCATCTGCGCCACAACCCGGCCAGCGCCAGCCGCAGCATTGAATTGCACGGCGAACATATCGAACTGGTGATGGTACGCCTGAATGGCAAGGTGCTGAAGCCGTCGCAGTACAAGCTGACGGCCGGCATGCTGACCATCCCCAAGGCGCCGGACGAGGTGCTGCTCGATATCGAGACCGTGCTGGCGCCGCAGGACAACACGTCGCTGTCGGGCCTGTACGTATCGAACCATAATTTCTTCACGCAGTGCGAAGCGGAAGGCTTCCGCCGCATCACCTTCTTCCCGGACCGTCCGGACGTGATGGCCAAGTACACGGTCATGCTGCGCGCCGACAAGGAACAATATCCGGTGCTGCTATCGAATGGCAACCTGATCGAAGAGGGCGACCTGGGCGACGGCCGCCATTACGCCAAGTGGGAAGATCCGTTCAAGAAACCGTCCTACCTGTTCGCGCTGGTCGCCGCGCGCCTGGTGTGCCAGGAAGAGCGCTACACCTTGAAGTCGGGCCGCGAAGTGCTGCTGCAAGTGTGGGTGGAAGACGGCAACCTCGATAAGACCGACTACGCCATGCAGTCGCTGAAAAACTCGATCCGCTGGGACGAGGAGCGCTTCGGCCTGGAGCTGGACCTGGACCGCTTCATGATCGTCGCCGTGGGCGACTTCAACATGGGCGCCATGGAAAACAAGGGCCTGAATATTTTCAATACCAAGTACGTGCTGGCCAATTCGCGCGTTGCCACCGACGTCGATTACGCGGGCATCGAAGCGGTGGTGGGCCACGAATACTTCCACAACTGGACCGGCAACCGCGTGACGTGCCGCGACTGGTTCCAGCTGTCGCTGAAGGAAGGCTTGACGGTATTCCGCGACCAGGAATTCTCGGCCGACATGATCGGCACGGACACGGGCCGCGCCGTCACGCGCATCGACCAGGTGCGCACCTTGCGCCAGGCGCAGTTCCCCGAAGACGCGGGTCCGATGGCCCATCCCGTGCGTCCCGACTCCTTTGTCGAGATCAATAACTTTTATACGGTCACCATCTACGAGAAGGGCGCCGAAGTGGTGCGCATGTACCAGACCCTCGTGAGCCGCGACGGTTTCCGCAAGGGCATGGACCTGTATTTTGAGCGCCACGATGGCCAGGCCGTCCAGTGCGACGATTTCCGTGCCGCCATGGCCGATGCGAATGGCCGCGACTTCACGCAATTCGAGCGCTGGTACAGCCAGGCCGGCACGCCGATAGTAAAAGCCTCCACGCGCTATGACACGGCCAGCCGGACGTTCGAGCTGACCCTGGCGCAAAGCTGTCCCGCCACGCCGGGCCAGGCGAAGAAACTGCCGTTCCACATTCCCGTCACCGTCGGCTTGCTGGCTGCCGATGGCCGCGACCTGCCGCTGCACGTCGATGGCGTGGCAGCTGATGGCGCCACCAGCGTCGTGCTGGAATTGACGCAGGCGTCGCAGACTTTCCGCTTCACGAACGTGGCGGAAGCGCCCGTGCCGTCGCTGCTGCGCGATTTTTCCGCACCCGTGGTGCTCGAATACGGCTATACCGATGCCGAGTTGCTGCACCTGTTCCGCCACGACAGCGATCCCGTCAACCGATGGGAAGCGGGCCAGCGCCTGGCCATGGAGCGGCTGCTGAAACTGACGGGCGCCGTCGCCGCCGGCGAGACCCTGGCGCTGGACGACACCTTCATTGCAGCGCAGCGCGCCTTGCTGGCCGACGACACGCTCGATCCCGCCTTCCGCGAGCTGGCCCTGATCCTGCCGTCGGAAACCATCATCGCCGAGCGCATGGCGCAAGTCGACCCGCAAGCGATCCACGCGGCGCGCCAGTTCATGCGCCGCACGATTGCTGCGGCCCTGAAGCCTGAATGGCTGGCGCAGTACCACGCCAACCAGACGCCGGGCGAGTACAGCCCCGACGCCCTGTCGGCCGGCAAGCGCGCGCTGAAAAACCTGGCCCTGTCGTATCTGCTGATCGCGCCCGAAGCGGCGGAGCTGGACCTGGCGCGGCTGCAGTTCGACAATGCCGGCAACATGACGGACCGGGCAGCAGCGCTGGCGGCGCTGATTCATTCCGGCTCGCAGCCGCATGCGCAGGCGGCTTTGACCAGCTTCTATAGCGATTTCGAGAACGAAGCGCTGGTGGTCGACAAGTGGTTCGCCATGCAGGCGGCCGCGCCCACGACCGATGTGCAAGCCGTGCGCCAGCTGATGACGCATCCGGCCTTCACCTTGAAAAATCCGAACCGCGCGCGCAGCCTGATCTTCAATTTCACCAACGGCAATCCATCGCAGTTCCATGCACAGGATGGCAGCGGCTACGCCTTCTGGGCGGAACAGGTCATCGCGCTCGACGCCCTGAACCCGCAAGTGGCCGCGCGCCTGGCGCGCTCGATGGACCGCTGGCGCCGTTACGTGCCGGCGCTGCAAGGCTCCATGCGCGACGCGCTGGAAAAAGTCGCCGGCCAGGCCAGTTTGTCGAATGACGTGATGGAAGTGGTCAGCAAGGCATTGGCCAATTGATTGCACGTCGGATTACGCCCTGCGGGCTAATCCGACCTACGCGCATGCATGGGCATTCATCATTTTGTAGGTCGGCTTAGCGCCAGGGGCGCGTAAGCCGACAGGCACCGAACGAGACGTATTTAAAACTAACGAAGGGGTTTCATGAAACGCATCAGTCTTACGCAATACCTGGTTGAAGAGCAGCGCTCGAACAACAGCATTCCGGCCGAACTGCGCCTGCTGATCGAAGTCGTCGCGCGCGCCTGCAAGACCATCAGCCACGCCGTCGGCAAGGGTGCGCTGGGCGAAGTGCTGGGCACGGCCGACACGGAAAACGTGCAGGGCGAAGTACAGAAAAAACTCGACATCATCTCCAACGAGATCCTGCTCGAAGCGAACGAATGGGGCGGCCACCTGGCGGCCATGGCGTCAGAAGAGATGGAATCGATCCACCCGATCCCGAACCGCTATCCGAAGGGCGAATACATGCTGCTGTTCGATCCACTCGATGGTTCGTCGAACATCGACGTCAACGTCTCGATCGGCACCATCTTCTCCGTGCTGAAAGCGCCGGACGGCATGGGTCAGCCGACCGAGCAGGACTTCATGCAGGCAGGCAGCAAGCAAGTGGCGGCCGGCTACGCCGTGTACGGCCCGCAAACCATGCTGGTGCTGACCTTCGGCAATGGCGTGAACTGCTTCACCCTGGACCGCGAAATGGGTTCGTGGGTCCTCACGCAAAGCAATATGCAGATTCCGCCGACGACGAAGGAATTCGCCATCAACATGTCGAACGCGCGCCACTGGCATCCGCCCGTGAAGCGCTATGTCGACGAACTGCTGGCCGGCGACACTGGCCCGCGCGGCACCAATTTCAACATGCGCTGGATCGCCTCGATGGTGGCTGACGTGCACCGCATCCTGAACCGCGGCGGCATCTTCATGTACCCGGCCGACCTGCGTGACACGTCGATGCCGGGCAAGCTGCGCCTGATGTACGAAGCGAACCCGATGGCCTTCATCGTCGAGCAAGCGGGCGGCGCGGCCACCGACGGCCAGCAGCGCATCATGGACATCGCCCCGCACAAGCTGCACCAGCGCGTGCCCGTCTTCCTCGGTTCGAAAGACGAAGTGGCCCGCGTCACGGCCTACCACGCTGAGTAAAAAAACCGCACTTTTCCACGATTTTTAGCGGCGCGCAGCCAGGCCGCTAAAAAAATGCAAAAAAGTTCGCGTTGACACTAGCAAATTTTGTGCATTGTTTGTAGAATGTGGGTCTTCGCCGTTGTAGCTCAGTTGGTAGAGCAGCACATTCGTAATGTGAAGGTCGCCAGTTCGATTCCGGCCAACGGCACCAAGTTTCATCAGAAAACCCGCTTACTTGCAAAAGTCAGCGGGTTTTTTGTTATTTGTCGCTTTCCTGTTTCAGATCCACTGGTCGTTCTCCACCGTGCGTTCGCCCGCGCCGCCGTCGCCCGTGTTGACCACGCCGCGCGGTTCGATCAGCAGCAGCCTCGTTTCGGCAAGGGCGCACGGCTTGTGTTCGACACCCTTGGGCACCACGGCCAGCTGGCCGGCAGTCAGCACGATGGCGTGTCCTTCCGCATAGCCAGGGCCGCGCACGGCGATGCGCAATTCGCCGTCCAGCACGATGAAGGTTTCATCCGTGTCGGCGTGCCGGTGCCACTGGAATTCGCCCAGTACCTTGACGACCTTGAATTGGTAGTCGTTCATTTCGGCGATGACGCGCGGTTGCCAGTGCCCGTCGATCAGGTCGATCTTGCCTGCCAGGTCGATGGATTGGCCCTGGCCGCGCGTGGTGGTGGTAATGGTAGTGTCTGGCATGCTGTGCTCCGTTCAAGTGGCGATGCAGCCAGAATACGCAGGTGCTTGCCGGCCGTATTGAACGATCGTGGGTGTTTTCAGCGTGTGCTGGCGCCGCCAGCATAGCGCAGCCAGCGGCCGGGGGTGATTCCATGGGTTTTCAGGAAATGCCGCGTCATGTGGCTCTGGTCGGCAAAGCCTGCCGCCATGGCGGCCGAGGCGAGCGTGGCGCCACCCAAGAGCAGGCACCGCACCATCTCCAGACGCCGCATCGTCAGATAGCGGTATGGGCTGGTGCCATAAAACACGCGAAAGTCGTGCGACAGGCTCCAGCGGTCGCGTCCCGTTGCCGCTTCCAGTTCCTCCAGGGTGACGGCGCGCGTGCAGTGCGCCTGCAAGTAGTCGCGCGCGCGCCGCGCCGCCAGGAAGTCGCCTTTTGGACGCTGCGCCGGCGTGCCGGCCGCCGCCGCCAGCGCATGCGCCAGTTCGGCCAGCGCCTCGCTCTGCTCCAGCGCTTCGAGCGGATGGCCGTCGTGCGGCAGCAAGGCGCAGGTGGCTGTCGCCAGGCGGGGATCGGTCGACACGCCACCTTCGATGAAGGGCAGCGCGCGGCCGCCCAGCACGTCCTGGAACAACGCCGGTTCGATATACAGCATGCGGTAACGGAAGCCGGCGTCGGTACCCGCCTGGCCATCGTGCGCCTCGTCGGGATGCAGGATCATGGTATTGCCGGGCAGGCTGTCGCGCTGGCCGCGGCGGTAGCTGAAACGCTGCACGCCGGCCAGCGTGCGGCCGATGGCGTAGGTATCGTGGCGGTGCATGGCATAGGCCTTGCCCTGGAACCACGCCTCGATGCGTTCGATTCCCTGTACCGGTTCGGCGCACTTGACCCAGTCGCCAAGCGCCGGCGCTGATGCTCGCTTCATGGTGTCTGTTCGCAGATGCCTGCCCTGGTTGCGGAACGAAGACTGTACGCGCCGCGCGCAGGGCTGTCCATGAAAACCGTGCCTCAGAAGTTGTGCTTGATGCCCAGCGCCACGCCCGACAGGGTGGCGCCTGCAGCACCTGTTTCGCGTCCGAGGCTGTTGATGGCAAAGCCGGCGATGCCGTTGCGGCCGTTGGCCAGCCGCGTGTAGTAGGCAAACAGGCTGCTGCGTTTCGACAGCTGGTAGTCGTAGCCGATGGTGGCGTGGGTGGCGCCCGTGCCGGCTCCCGCGCGCACGGTGCCGATGGTTTCCAGCGCGCTGCCGGTGGCGCTTTGCGCGTGGGCCAGGCCGACACGCAAGCCATGGCGGCCGAACTGGCGCGTGGCGGAGGCATACACCGTGCGCCGGCGCAGCTCTCCCGTCGCTGTGGCATAGCGCAGGCTTTCCAAGGCTAACGCCAGTTGCGTGGCGCTGTCGATCCGCCACGCGATGGCCAGCTTGCTGCCACGGTCGCTCAAGCCCCGTCCCTGGTAGTCGTGGTGCTCTTCATGCGCCAGGCTGGCGTACAGGTCGCCACTGTCGTAGAGCAGGGCGGCCGACGTCAGTGACGGATGCGCACCGTTGGCCGGCCGTTCTTCCGCCATGCCGCGCGCCACGCGCAGCGACCAGCCCTGCCACTGCGGCGTCCAGTAATGGACGCTGTTCTGCTGGCGCCGGTCGAACGAATATGCGTTGCTGGTATTGTTTTCGGTGGCGCCCGCGCCATTGCCCATCAAGCTCATGTAGCCCGCCGTGGTGGGGTAGAACGGGTCGAGCGCCGAGGTGGCGCTGTTGTAGGGCAGGGTCCAGTTACCGGCAAACAGCGTGCCCCACGGGCCGGCAATGCCGACGCGCGTGTCGCGCGCGGCAATGGAACCCGCGCCCGTGTCAGGCGACAGGGTGCCCTCGACCTGGAACAGCGCCTGCCAGCCGCCGCCCAGGTCTTCGCTGCCGCGAACACCGAGTACCGAGCGGTTGTTGGACAGGCGCTGCACGCTGTCGCCGCTACCGGACGAGCGCAGCGCTTCGAGCGCCACGTTCAGGCGGCCGTACAGCTGCACATTTTCCTGTGCCGTAGCGGGCAGGGCCGCCGCCAGTGCCAAGGCACCGGCGGCGCATGAAAACACGCGCGCCATACGCACCTCAGAACGCAAAGCAGCTGCACCCCAGCGCGCCCCAGAAGCCGGAGTGGCTGGACACGGGTACGGAACTCTTGCGCGCCACGTCGTGGGCGTGGGCATGCACGCCGCAGGCGCCCTGGCACTGGTGCTGCTGTATGACGCTGGTTTTTTGCGGCGGCGCGGAGCGGTAGTGGCCGGCCACGTTTTTCACGGGCGACCAATCGGGCAGCACGGGAATGGCAGGCGGCGCCAGCTTGGTAAATTCCGCCTGGCCGTAGACGATCTTGCCGCCGACGATGGTGAGCACGGACTCAATCGACTTGATCGCCTCTTCATCGATGCTGAAGAAATCCGCGCTCAGCACGGCCAGGTCGGCCAGCATGCCTTCCTGGATGCGGCCCTTCTTGCCTTGCTCGCTGGAGAACCAGGCGCTGCCCGCCGTCCACAGTTCCAGCGCCGTGTCGCGCGACAAACGGCTGCCCGCGTCGTACAGGCGCAAGCCGCCCACCGTGCGGCCCGACACCAGCCAGTACAGCGCCGTCCACGGGTTGTAGCTGGCGACCCGGGTGGCGTCCGTGCCGCCGCCCACGGGCACGCCAGAGGCAAGCATGCGGGCGATGGGCGGCGTGGCCTTGGCCGCTTCCGCGCCGTAGCGGTCGACAAAATATTCGCCCTGGAAGGCCATGCGGTGCTGAATGGCGATGCCGCCGCCCAGCGCCTTGACCCGGTCGATGTTTTTCGGCGTGATGGTTTCGCAGTGGTCGAACATCCAGTGCAGGCCATCGAACGGGATATCGCGGTTGACCTTTTCAAACACCGTCAGCATGCGCTCGATTGATTCATCGTAGGTGGCGTGCAGGCGGAAGGGCCAGCGTTTCGACACCAGGTGGCGCACGACCTTTTCCAGTTCGTCGTCCATGCCGGGCGCCAGGTCCGGGCGCGGCTCTAGGAAATCCTCGAAGTCTGCGGCGGAAAACACGAGCATTTCGCCGGCGCCGTTATGACGGTAGTAATCGTCGCCCTGGCCCGGCGTGACCATCTCCGTCCACTTCTGGAAGTCTTGCAGTTCCGCGCCCTTGTTTTGCGTGAACAGGTTGTAGGCGATGCGTATCGTCAGCTGCTCTTTTTGCGCCAGTTCCTCGACCACCGCGTAGTCTTCCGGATAATTCTGGAAGCCGCCGCCCGCGTCGATGGCGCTGGTCAGGCCCAGGCGGTTCAGTTCGCGCATGAACTGGCGCGTGGAATTGACTTGCAATTCGCGCGGCAGGGTTGGACCCTTGGCCAGGGTCGCATATAAAATCATGGCGTTCGGACGCGCGATCAGCATGCCCGTGGGGTTGCCGGCCGCGTCGCGCACGATTTCGCCGCCGGGCGGGTTCGGCGTATTTTTATCGTAGCCGACCACGCGCAGGGCGGCGCGGTTGAGCAGGGCGCGGTCGTACAGGTGCAGGATGAAGACGGGGGTGTCCGGTGCGGCCGCGTTGATCTCGTCCAGAGTCGGCATGCGCTTTTCTGCGAACTGGAATTCGTTCCAGCCGCCGACGACGCGCACCCACTGCGGGTTCGGCGTGCGCAAGGCTTGCTCTTTCAGCATGCGCAGGGCGTCGGCCAGCGACGGCACGCCTTCCCAGCGCAATTCCAGGTTGTAGTTCAAGCCGCCGCGGATCAGGTGCAGGTGCGAGTCGTTCAGGCCGGGAATCACGGTGCGGCCACCGAGGTCGATCACGCGGCTGTCGGGCGCGCGGTGGCGCATGACGTCGTCTGCGTCGCCCACGGCGAGGAATTTGCCGTCGGCGATGGCCACCGCGCTCGCTTGCGGGCAGCTTTTGTCGACGGTATGGAAGCAGCCATTGAGCAGTATCAAGGGTGCGGCGGCGGGGAGGGTGTGTTCTGGCATGGTGCAGCTCCATGGTTGCGGTGCGGGGGAGGGCCGGCGTGCGCGGCGCGAAAGTCACGTCGGCCAGTGTAGCTGGCATTCCGCGCTTGAACACGGGCCAAAAGATCAGGTGAAGCGGGCCGCACTGGCCGAATGGCGGGGGCGCAGGCCGGCCGCATGGCTTACCATGCAGGCAGTGGCGCCGGGGCGCTTCCCTGGCGCGTTTTTTGTTTTTTAGTGCATTGCACGGTATCGGGAGTCATTCGATGGATCAGCCACCACACAGCCGCTTGTTCGGCACCAGCCTGGGATTTTTAGCCGGGTATGTCGATACCCTGGGTTTTATTGCCCTGTTTGGCCTGTTTACGGCCCATGTCACGGGCAACTTCGTGCTGATCGGCGCCGCCCTGGCGGACGCATCGCGCGCCTCCATCCTGCTGAAGTTTCTCGCTTTTCCCGCCTTTATCGCCGGCGTGGCCGTCACGCGCCTGATGGTGCTGGCCGTCGAGCGCCGCGCCGGCCCGTCGCTGACGCTGGCCATGCTGCTGCAGTGGGCCTTGCTGGCCGGCTTCATGGTGTTTGGCATCCTGGCCGAACCGATCGGCAAGGACGTCAGTTCCATGGCCATGGCGGCGGGCTTGCTGGGCACGGCCGCCATGGGCGTGCACAGCGCCACCAGCCGGCTGCTGCTGGCGCACCTGGCGCCCACTTCCATGATGACGGGGAACGTGACGCAGATCGTCATCGACACCGTCGACGTGCTGCGCGGCGCGGCCGATGCCGCCACCCATGCGCGCTGCGGCAAGTTCTTCTGGCCGCTGGCAGCCTTCGCCCTGGGCGCCATCGCGGCCGCCTTTGCCTACCTGGCTTTCGGCTTCGTGGCGCTGGCCGTGCCCTTGCTGCTGCTCGCCGGCCTGATCATCGTGCAGCACCGCAGCGGCCACGCGGCCGTGCCTGCCGCCTGACCGGCCGTGCGCCTGCCCGTCCTGGCCGCGCTGTGCTGGCTGCCCTTGCTGCTGCTGTTCAGCCCTCCCGGGCTGGCCATCGACGCGGCGCGCGGCATCCACCAGCTGCAGCACACCAGCTGGACGTCCAGGGATGGCGCACCGGACGATATCAGCGTCATCGCCCAAGGGGGCGACGGCTTCCTGTGGCTGGGCACCCATTCGGGCCTCGTGCGTTTTGACGGCCTGCGTTTCGCGCCCTTGCGCGCGCGCCAGGGCGCGTTTCCCGATACGGTGACCCTGGCCCTCAAGCGCGCGGCCGATGGCGGCATGTGGGTGGGCTGGCAAGTGGGTGGTATCAGCCATGTCAAGGATGGCTTGGTGCGCAATTACGGCGAGGCGCAGGGCGTGCGGCCCGGTTCCATCTGGGGTTTTGCCATCGACGGCACGGGTGCCGTGTGGGCCGCCGGCGTGGCCGGGGTGTCGCGCTTCGACGGCCGGCGCTGGCAGGCGATGGGGCCGGCGCAGGGCTACACGGCGCAAAAGGCCTCGGCGGTGTTCGCGGACCGCGACGGCAGGCTGGGCGTGTTCAGCGAACAGGGCCTGTTTATCTGGCAGCCGGGCCAGGCGCGCTTCGCGCCGCCCGTGGGCCGCCTCGACTTGCGCGCGCCGCCGCAGCAGGGACCGGACGGCCGCCTGTATCTGCTGGAGCTGCGCGGCATCCGCATCATCGACTCGCTCGAGCGCTACGACCAGCTCGACCATCGCTGGATCTACCGCGATACGAGCGGCACCAGCGGCAGCATGCTGGTCGACCGCCAAGGCACCTTGTGGTTCGACAGCCAGTTCGGCCTGCACCGCACGCGCAGCGCCGGCGCGCTGGAGCCGCAACAGCTGGGCATCAGCGGCGACACGGAATCGTTCCTGCCCCGCGACGGCTTGAGCAATGTGCTGATCGGTTCCCTGTGCGACGACAATGAAGGCAATGTCTGGGTTGCCACGTATGCTGGCCTGGACCGCTTCCGCCAGGCCGCGCCCGTGATCCTCAGCGCGCGCGCGGGACCCGAGGCGCCCGAAGCCTTCCGCGCGCAGCAGCTGTCGCCCGGCACGGGAGGGCGCATGTGGCTGTCGAAGGAGGGCGATACGCCGCTGATGCTGGCGGCGCCCGACGGCAAGGTGCTGCGCGCGCCCGCGCTGGGACCGATCACGGCCATCATGGCGGCGCCGGGCGGCATCCGCGTGGGCACCCGCGCCGGCCTGCTGCGGCTCGCTGGCGACGATGGCCGCGTGCTCGACACGATTGCCTATCCGCCGGAAGCGGCCGCCTTGAAACGGGTGCGCATGGCCGTGAACGCGCCCGACGGCAGCCTGTGGGCGATTTTCAGCGGCGCCGGCGTATTCCAGTACGCGGACGGTGCATGGCGGCGCGAACCAGCCTTGCCCGAGGGCGGGCGCAAGGTGCCGCTGGCGCTGCTGGCCGATGCGGCCGGCCGCCTGTGGCTGTCCTATCCGGACGGCAGCGTGGCCGTGCTTGAGGACGGGCGGCTGGCCAGCTATGGTCCCGCACAGGGCCTGGACCTGGGCAAGGTGCCCGCGCTGCTGGAGACCGGCGGCCAGCTGCTGGCGGGCGGCCAGCATGGCCTGGCGCTGTGGCGCGATGGGCGCTTCGTGCCGCTGCGCGCTGCGGCGCCCGGCGTTTTCGATGGCGTGGTTGGGATGCTGCGCGCGCGCGACGGCAGCCTGTGGCTCAATACGGGCAATGGCGCCGTGCGCGTGGCCGCGGCCGAAGTAGCCCAGGCCCTGCGCGATCCGTCGCATCCCATGCAGGCGCAGTTGTACGATGGCGCCGATGGCTTGAACGGCAAAATGAGTTTGCTGCATAACGACTCGATTGCCGAAGCGGATGATGGCAGGATCTGGTTTTCGCGCCAGAGCGCGACCTTCTGGATCGACCCGCGCCAGCCGGCGCCGCCACTGCCGGCGCCGCGGGCCGAGATCGGCGCATTGATGGTCGATGGCGAGAACGTTGCCGCCGCCGATTATGAGCGCCTGCCGGCCGGCACGCGCGACGTGCAGTTCGCCTACAACGCCAGCAGCCTGGGCGCGCCGTCGCGCCTGCGCTTCCGCTACCGGCTGGAAGGCTACGACAGGGACTGGCAGCATGCGGACGAGCGGCGCCAGGCGCAATACACGGGCCTGGGGCCGGGTGCCTACCGCTTCCAGGTGATGGCCATCAATGGTGACGGCGTGGCCAGCGCGGTGGCGCAATTGCCGTTCCGCGTGCTGCCCGTCTTCTACCAGACCTGGTGGTTCCGCAGCCTGTGCGCGGCGGCGCTGCTGGCGGCCGCGTATGGCGTTTGCCGCTGGCGGCTGGGCCAGCATGCCGCGCGCCTGCAGGCGCGGATGGAGGCGCAGCAGGCCGAGCGCGAACGCATCGCGCGCGAACTGCACGATACCCTGCTGCAGGGCACGCAGGCGATGATCCTGCACTTTCACAATGCCAGCATGGCCATCGCCGAGGATGATCCCGCGCGCGCCGCCATGCTGCGCGCGCTCGACGACGCCGACCGCATGCTGGGCGAGGGGCGCGACCACGTGCACGACTTGCGCGCCGGCGACGATGCCGGCGCCCGCTGGAGCGCCATCCTGCAGCGCGAAGGCGAACGGCTGGCGGCGCAGCACGGCATCGTCTTCCGCTATGCGGAGGAAGGCGAGCCGCGCATGCTGCATGCGCGCGCCGCGCATGAAATCTACCGCATCGCCAGCGAAGCGCTGCGCAATGCCTTCCAGCATGCGCGCGCGCAGGTGGTCGAGGTGGCGGTGCGCTATGCGTGCGGCGGCATTGAACTGCTCGTGCGCGATGATGGCCAGGGCTTGCCGCCCGTGGTGGCGGCCAATGGACATATTCCCGGACACTGGGGCATGCCCGGCATGCGCGAGCGCGCCGCCAGGCTCGGCGCGCGCCTGTCCGTGGGCGGGCGCGACGGAGGCGGCACGCAGTGGCACCTGCGGGTGCCGGCGCGCCGCGCCTGGCCGGTGGCGCACGGCCCGCTGCGCCGCTGGTGGCAGCGCTGGCGCCGCTCAGGCGTCGAGGATGCCGCGCCGTAGCGCGATGGTGACGGCATGGGTGCGGTCCCTGGCGCCCAGCTTGGCCAGGATGGTGCTCATGTGCGCCTTGACGGTTTCTTCCTTGATCTGCAGCAGAGCGCCCGTTTCGCGGTTGGAATTGCCTTGCGCCACCTGTTTGAGTACGTCCAGTTCGCGGTTCGACAGCACGTCGCTGCAGGCATACAGCGCCAGCTCCGCCTCGATCTCGGGCGTGATGTGGCGCCGCCCCGCGTGCACGTTCTGTATCGCCGCCAGCAATTCGTGGCGCAGCGCGCTTTTCAGCACATAGCCGCAGGCGCCCGCGCGGATGGCGCGCAGCACTTGCGTGTCGCCCTTGTAGGTGGTCAGCACGATGATGCGCGCCTGCGGATGGCGCGTGCGGATGGCGCCGATCGCGTCGAGTCCGCTCATGACCGGCATCTGCAAATCCATCAGCGTGACATCGGGCCGCAGCGCGTCAAATTGCTGTGCCGCCTGCTGACCATCGGTCGCCTGGCCCACCAGCACCACGCCGGGAAAGGCGCGCAGCAGGGCCGCGATGCCGTCGAGCAGCAACTGGTGGTCGTCGGCGATGAGGACGCGTATCGGTGCCGTATCGCTGCGCATGATGTTGTCTGGCAAAGAAGAGTTATCGATCAAGAGTCGTCGGAACATGGTAAGCAAAAGGTATTTTACCGCAGCGCCCGCCCTCCTGTAGGAGCTATTTCCCAGAGGCAATCAACATGCCAGCCTATATTTAGATAGTGGTGCGGGCGCGGCGCCAGGCATACGATGCACGGCAGTACCCACTCAACCCCAACCTTCATGGATGACATCATGACCAATCCGAAACTGGAAGTCCTTACCCCCGACAATTGCCAGATCATCTTCATCGACCAGCAGCCGCAAATGGCGTTCGGCGTGCAGTCGATGGACCGCCAGGCGCTGAAAAACAATACCGTGGGCCTGGCCAAGGCCGCCAAGGTGTTCAACATCCCCACCATCATCACCACGGTGGAAACGGAAAGCTTCTCCGGCCACACCTATCCGGAACTGCTCGACGTCTTCCCCGGCAAGGATATCCTTGAGCGCAGCTCGATGAATTCGTGGGATGACCAGAAGGTGCGCGATGCGCTGGCCGCCAACGGCAAGAAGAAAGTCGTCGTGTCGGGCCTGTGGACGGAAGTGTGCAACAACAGCTTCGCCCTGTGCGCGATGCTCGAAGGCGACTACGAAATCTACATGGTGGCCGATGCCTCGGGCGGCACGTCGAAGGAAGCGCACGACTACGCCATGCAGCGCATGATCCAGGCCGGCGTGGTGCCGGTGACGTGGCAGCAGGTGCTGCTGGAATGGCAGCGCGACTGGGCGCACAAGGCAACCTATGACGCCGTCATGGCCATCGTGCGCGAACACTCGGGCGCCTACGGCATGGGCGTCGACTACGCCTACACGATGGTGCACAAGGCGCCGCAGCGCATCCATGGCGAACACACGACCCTGGCGCCGGTGCCGGCCAAGTAATCGCCGCGCGGCTATGCCATGCGCCGCGCGCCTGACCGCGCGCGGCGTTTTTTTTCATCGAAAGGAATGCGCCATGAAGTTATATGTGATTTCGCTGGCTGTGGGCTTGTTGGTTGGCATCATCTACGCCGTCTTGCAGGTGCGCTCGCCGGCGCCGCCCGCGATAGCCCTGATCGGCCTGCTGGGCATGCTGATCGGCGAACAGATCGTCCCCAGCGTCAAGCGCCTGATGGCGGGTGAGCCTGTGACGGTATCGTGGCTGCGCAGTGAATGCGTGCCGAAGATCAGCGGCGTGGAAGCGAAGCCAACGCTGGCCAAGGCCGCGGCAAAGTTGGATGATGATGCAGCGTAAATGCTGGGGTCTGACCCCGGTTCCCGGCAGCTAGAACGCGCCCAGCAAGCCGCGCCGGGCGGCCACCGTGGCCGCCTCGGTGCGGCTTGATACGTTGAGCTTGGTCAAAATATTGTTCACGTGGAATTTGACGGTGCCCACCTCGATGCCGGCGCTGCGCGCGATCATCTTGTTGCTCTTGCCTGCGGACAGGTGCAGCAGAATGTCGTGTTCGCGTTTCGACAGGCGGTTCGCGTCAATGCGGCTGGCCTGTTGCGCCGCCAGTTCCGGCGGCAGGTAATGTCTGCCGGCGGCCACCTGGCGGATGCACTGCGTCAGTTGCAGGAAGCCGGAATCCTTCAGCAGGTAGCCGCGCGCGCCGGCGCCCAAGGCCCGGTGCACGCTGTCCTCGCCCTGGTAGCTGGTGAGGATGACGATCTTCGCTTGCGCGTCGTCCGCGCAGATGCGCTCGATCGCCTCGATGCCATGCATCTCCGGCATGTTCAAATCCATCAGCACCACGTCGGGCCGCAGCTCCCGGTACAGCTCCACGGCGGCGAGGCCCGTGCCGGCCTGGCCCAGCAGGCGCAGTCCAGGCAGTGATGCGATCAGCGAGGCCAGGCCGGCCAGGATCAGCGGGTGGTCGTCGGCGATCAAGAGGGTAATCGGCGGATCCGCCGGGGGCGTGGTCATGTCCATGGTTGTCCTCATAACGCTGGCAGGGTGAAGTGGAAGACGCTGCCGCGGGGCGCGCCGGGCGCATGCCACAGGCGGCCGCCATGCGCGTCGACGATGCGGCGGCAGATGGCCAGGCCCATGCCCATGCCGTCCGGCTTGCTGGAATACAGGGCGTCGTACAGGCGGCCGGCTGCCTGCGGCGCGATACCGGCGCCATTGTCGGCGATGCTGAAATGCTGCACGCCCCCATCGAGGCGCGAGGACAGCAGCACCGTGCGCGGCCTGCCGCTGGTGCCCTGCAGGGCTTCGATGGCGTTCATCAGCAGGTTCAGGAGGACTTGACGGAATTGCACCGGGTCGGCGTGCAGCAGTGGGCGGCCCGGTGCCAGTTGCGTTTCCAGGTGGATGGCGTGGCGTTGCAGTGGCGCGCGCAGCAGCGGCAGCAGGTCCTGCACGGCGTCGTCGGCCACAAAATGATCGTGGCTGCCCGGCGTCTTGCAGGCCAGGCCATGCACGCTGCGCAGCACGGCGCTGGCATGGCTGCCGGCGCTGGCGACCAGGGCCAGCGCCGCGCGCGCCTCGTCGAGGCGGGGCGGATCGTGGTCGAGCCAGCGCAAGGCGGCATCGGCATTGAGCGCGATGGCCGCCAGCGGCTGGCGCACCTCGTGCGCGACCGATGCGGCAAATTCGCCCATGCCGTCCATGCCGCCCATGTGCTGCGCGTGCGCCAGGCCGGCGTCTTGCTTCTGAGGGAAATAATGCATGCTCGCCATCGCCGTGCTCCTGTCGCTGTCGCGGCGTATGCCGCATTGCAACAAGTATGCACGCGCCGTCAGGCAAGGCAGTTATACGAATGGGGGAGGCGGGCGGGTTTTTTATGCGGCGGAGGCGATAAACACCGCCGGGCGGGCCGGCGGTGCGGGGAGCGAAGAACGATCAGGACTTGATAAAGGCCAGCAAATCTTCGTTCAGGCGGTCCTTGTGGGTAGCCGGCAAGCCGTGCGGCGCGCTTTCATAGATGACCAGCTTGGCGTTCTTGATGAGCTTGGCCGCGGCCTTGCCGGACGCGTCGATCGGCACGATCTGGTCGTCGCCGCCGTGCACGACCAGGGTCGGCACGGAGATTTTCTTCAGGTCGGCCGTGAAGTCCGTCTCGGAAAACTGCTTGATGCAATCGTAGGCGTTCTTGATGCCGCACTGCATGCCCTGCAGCCAGAAGGTGTCGCGCATGCCTTGCGACACTTTGTTGCCGGGACGGTTGGCGCCGAAGAACGGCACGGTCAGGTCCTTGAAGAATTGCGAACGGTCGGCCAGCACGCCGGCGCGGATGCCGTCAAACACCGACATCGGCAAGCCGCCGGGATTGGTGTCCGACTTGACCATCTGCGGCGGCACGGCGCCCACCAGCACGGCCTTGGCCACGCGTTTTTCGCCATGGCGGCCGATATAGCGCGCCACTTCGCCACCACCCGTCGAATGGCCGACCAGGGTCGCGCCCTTGATGTCGAGCGCGTCGAGCAGGGTGGCCAGGTCGTCGGCGTAGGTATCCATGTCGTTGCCCTGCCATGGCTGGCTCGACAGGCCGTGGCCGCGGCGGTCATGCGCGATCACGCGGTAGCCGTGGCTGGCCAGGAACATCATCTGGTCTTCCCAGGCGTCGCCCTGCAATGGCCAGCCGTGGCTGAAGACGACGGGCGTGCCCGTGCCCCAGTCCTTGAAGTGGATGACGGTGCCGTCCTTGACGGTGACGCTGTTGACGGTGAGCTTGCCCGGTGCGGCAGCGGCAGCGGCAGGCTTGGCGGCGGCGCTGGCGCCACCGGCGGCCAGCAGGCCCGCACCGGCGGCGACACCGGCGACGCTGACGAGCAGCTTGCGGCGGGAAGTGACTTCTTCGGCTTCGATTTTCTTCGACATGATGCATTTCCTTCGGGGATGGGGGAGGGAGGCCGGTTACGGCCTGGACCAGTGATGGCATCGGCCAGTCTAGGCCTTCGCGCGCGCCGGCGCCTCTGCCAAAAGACCAGTCGCGCCCACGTGTCCGCCTGCCTATGATGGCTGGCAGCGGCGCGCCGCGCCGACTGGCTTTCCCACTGGAGCGATCATGAAGAAAAACTGGATGGCGGCGCTGGCCGGCCCCTTTTTACCCGATGCGGGTATGCTGTTTGCGCGCCTGACGGGTGCGCTGCTGGTGCTGCACGTGCACGGTCTGCCCAAGCTGCTGCATTTTTCCGATGAACTGGCGCATATCGACGACCCGCTGCACCTGGGCCGCGCTGTCACCCTGTACTGCGCCCTGTTCGCGGAAATCGTCTGCCCGCTGCTGGTCGCCGCCGGCTTGCTGACGCGCCTGGCCTGTCTGCCATTGCTGTTCCTGCTGGGCGTGTCCATGCTGCTCGTGCACCCGGACTGGAGCATCGCCGACGGCCAGTTCGGCTGGCTGCTGATCATCGTCTTCGGCACCATTGCCATCAGCGGCGCTGGACGCTATTCGCTCGATGCGCGGTTGCGCCTGCGTGCTTGACTCAGGTATTGGCATGCATACCAGTTTCATGGTCCAAATATAATTTCTTATTTTTAATGCCACGATGCCGTTTATCTGGATACAATATTCAGGTGCCGTTGTCATTTCGTCGGGCTTTATTTCAATGAATGGGAGTTGGCGGACCATGAAGACATTTGTAATCACCACTTTGGGGACCGCCACGGGCAGCCTTCTCTATACAGGCCTGATGAGCGATACGCATGCATTCGACTGGCACCGTGCCGTCTTTGTAGGCGTGTTTTGTGGTATATGCTCGGCCATATGGCCAGGGAAGAAAACCGACCAAAAAACTCCCTGAAAGCCTGCCTGGCAAGTAACCGTTGTTGGTTACCAGGAGCAGATGGTGTGGTTTTTATCTTGATAAGAAGAGGTGCACCGTGTCGTCGAAATCCTTCTTTCCGATGGCCGCGGCGCTCTTTGCCGCCGCTGCAGCCGCTGGCGCAAGTCAGCCGTGCGCCCCTGTCGTATCCGTTCAGTACAACGTCAGCGAAAGTTTGCCCGAGCAGTTGATGACTCTCATCACGACTCCGCTTGAACAGTCTTTTTACAAGCTCGAGCGCGTAGCGCAAGTCAATTCCAGCACCAGCCATGGAAGCGTTGAGATAGAAATTCAATTCGATGGCGTAACATCCGAACAGGATTTAACGCGGGTCATTCGTCAAGTTGAACAGCTCAATTTTAGCGGCAGGGTCCACGTCATTTCTCGAGCCATCTTGCTTCGGCCACGTCGTCTGACGCACGCTGCCACTCCCCTGCAACCTTGACAGGCAAGGGTTTATATCAATGTCAACGCCATTTTTTAAAATTTTGCTAGCGGTGGTTTCCGGGGGCGCCTGCTGGGTCGTTAACCTGCCTGCAAATGCGCAATTTGTTAAAGACACAGGATTTGGCCAGCAGGCTTCCAGCATTGATGGCAGCATTGGCGCAAGTTGCCGGAAACCAGTTTACCCGCGTGCCGCGCAGCTTAAACAAGCAGAAGGCACAGTCACTTTGAGCTTTTTGATAGGCGTCAACGGAAAGGTTTTGGATGCCAAGGTGAAAAAATCAAGCGGCAATGCGGATTTGGATGATGCTGCGTTGATTTCCTTGTCTAAATGTCGATTTGAACCTGCCGTCATCGATGGAAAAACGGTTGAGGCTTGGTCCTATATCCAATATGTATGGAGTCTTGAAGAGACAGGTTTCTGATATCGGAACGCCTGGCCCATCGTCCTTGCTATAGAAGCAGCCGTTCGCGCCGTGGTTTCTTTCTTCGATGGATGCCGTCGTTGCGCGTGTGACTGGTGCCGGTGAGGACGATGCGGATCACAACACGCGTTCTCTTCGCTGCGCACGCCGGCCAGGCCTGCCAAACTCACCTCCATCCCCGTCCGCCCCACCAGGCCGGCGGGGATTGTTATTTCCAACAGGAATTTAAGTCTGTGTCTCAAGGTGTGGCAGCGCACGGTGGCGCGGGGTGGACGCAGTTAAGGTAGTGCCAACAGCTTGCTGCTGATCCACTGTTTGATATGGCTCAGCCCGGCAGCGTTTAGCCGCTTCTTTTTCCCCGAAGCGAGGAGAATCATGATTCGGTCACGGCATCGAGCATGGTTGAAATTATTCACTGTTAAAGGAAACCATCATGAACGCGATTGAAAAAACCAGCTCCGATATGAATGGCACCGCCCAGGATACTCGACAGGATTTGCACCGTACCATCGACAAGGTGGCAAGCCAGGCCCAGCCCCTGGCCGACAAGGTGGCCACGCGCGCCCATGACAGCGTGGACCAAGTGGGCGACCGCCTCGGCCAGGTCAGCGACAGCGTCAACAAGGCTTCCGAACGCCTGATGGCGCGCGGCAAGCAATTGGGCGCCGCCTGCCAGCGTGCCGGCGAAACGGGCCGCGGTTATGTGCGCGAACGCCCGGCCGTGTCCCTGCTGATCGCGGCAGCGGCTGGCTATGGCCTGTCGAAACTGCTGGGTTCGCGTAGATAAGTTCTGCGCCTTCCTGGAAGGTACTGTCGTGGGCGCTGTTCCCTCCGCCGTCATGGCGGGTGGGCCGGCGCCCATGCGCACAAGGTAGTAGCAAGCAGTAAAGGAGAGTGATGATGCGCTCCATTTTGTTGTGGTTGATCGGCATACCTATTCCCATCATTATTTTGATTGCCCTGTTCGTGCGCTGAATGAGGGAGTTGTAGCGTTACTTCCCGGGGCAAACTACTCACAGGAGATGTAATGGCTACCAACAAGAAAACGCCGTCCACGGACGGTGCGGGTTCCGTATTGAGCAGCATGTCCGGCCCATCCGATAGCAATGCGCCGCACAGCCTGGGCGCGGACAATGACGTAACCCGCGCGCTGCTGCAAAAGACGGCCGCCGGCCAGCAGTTGTCCGCCGCCATGGCCGTCAATCCCAAGGAAGATGGCCAGTATGGCGACGCGGCGCGCACGCCGGTCGAAGGCGTGCATGTGGCAACGGGCGAACCGCTGGCCACGGCCAGCACCACGGGCGAAACGACAGCGTCTCCTAAGACGGGCGACGGTCACCCGGCACTTGGCGAAAATGCGCGTAACGCCTCGCTCGACGGCGCCCGTGCCGACGACAGCGGCCGCGTGCTGACGACGAACCAGGGCGTGCCCGTGGGCGACAACCAGAATTCCTTGAAGGCGGGCTTGCGCGGCCCCACCCTGATGGAAGATTTCATCCTGCGTGAAAAGCTCACGCATTTCGACCATGAGCGCATCCCCGAGCGCGTCGTGCATGCGCGCGGTTCGGCCGCCCATGGCTATTTCGAATGCTACAAGGAACAAAGCAAGCTGACGCGCGCCGCGCCGTTCGCCAAGGCGGGCAAGCGCACGCCCGTCTTCGTGCGCTTTTCCACGGTGGCCGGCGAACGCGGTTCGACCGATACGGCGCGCGACGTGCGCGGCTTCGCCGTGAAGTTTTATACGGACGAGGGCAACTGGGATTTGGTCGGCAATAACATCCCCGTCTTCTTCATCCAGGATGCGATGAAATTCCCCGACGTGGTCCACGCCGTCAAGCCCGAGCCGCACCATGGCATGCCGCAGGCGGCCAGCGCGCACGACACCTTCTGGGATTTTGCGTCGCTGTCGCCGGAAATCACGCACATGCTGATGTGGGTCATGTCGGACCGCGCCATCCCGCGCAGTTATCGGATGATGCAGGGCTTCGGCGTGCACACCTTCCGCCTCGTCAATGCCAAGGGCCAGTCCGTGTTCTGCAAATTCCACTGGTCGCCGATGGCCGGCACGCATTCGCTCGTGTGGGACGAAGCCGTCAAAATCAGCGGCGCCGATTCCGACTTCCACCGGCGCGACCTGTGGGAAGCCATCGAGTGCGGCGAGTATCCCGAATACGAGCTGTCCTTCCAGGTTTTCACGGAAGCGCAGGCGGAAGCGTTTCCCTTCGACGTGCTCGACCCGACCAAGCTGATTCCCGAAGAAGTCGTCCCTCTGATCCCCGTCGGGAAAATGGTCCTGAACCGCAATCCCGACAATTTTTTTGCCGAGACGGAGCAGGTGGCCTTCTGTACGGCGCACATCGTGCCCGGCATCGATTTCAGTAACGACCCGCTGCTGCAGGGGCGCATCCACTCGTATGTCGATACCCAGCTGACGCGCCTGGGCGGCCCCAATTTCCATGAAATTCCCATCAATGCGCCACTGGCGCCCGTGCATAACAACCAGCGCGACGGCATGCACCGCCAGGCCATCAACCGGGGCCGGGTCGCGTATGAACCGAACTCGCTGGCGGGTGGCTGTCCGTTCCAGGCGGGCGTCAAGGGTTTCAACAGTTTTCCTGCTTCCGCCGAAGGCGACAAGGTACGCGGCAAGCCCGAGAAATTCGCCGAGCATTATGGCCAGGCGCGCCTGTTCTGGATCAGCCAGACGCCTGTCGAACAAGAGCACATTGTGCATGCGTTCCGCTTTGAACTGAGCAAGGTGCAGACGGTGGCCATCCGCCAGCGCATCGTCGCCATGCTGCGCAATGTCGACGAGACCCTGGCGCAGCGCCTGGCCGATGGCCTGGGCCTGGCGTTGCCGCCCGTCATGCCGCGCGCTTCCCTGGATCCGCTGCCCGCGTATCCGCCATCGCCAGCCCTGTCGCTCTTTTTCCGCCCTGGCAAGACGGGCATCCATACCCGGCGCGTGGCAATCCTGGTGGGGCCGGGCAGCGATGGCGCGCAGGTGCGCAGCATCTATGCCGCGCTGCTGGCCGATGGCGCCGCGCCGCGCCTGGTGGGCAGCCACCTGGGCAAAGTCGATACGAGCGGCGGCGCGCCGCTGGACGTGGAAATCTCGCTCGAAGCAGGGCCGGGGGTATTGTTCGACGCCGTCGTGGTGCCCGACGGCCAGGGCGCCGTGCAGCAGCTGGGCAGCGACGCCAACGCGCTCGACTTCCTGCGCCTGCAATACCGCCACTGCAAGCCGATGCTGGTCATCGGCGCAGGCAAGGACTTGCTGGACAAGGCGGGCGTGCCGGTGACCCTGCCCGACGGCAAACCCGATCCCGCCATCATCGTCGCGCCTTCCGGCGACCTAGCGAAAGCCGTGGCTGCGTTCAAGAAAGCGCTGGCCGCGCACCGGGCGTTTGCGCGCGAGACGGATCCGCCGCGGGTGTGAGTGACTGCGTCTGCACAGGGGCCGGATCCGCCGGCCCCGCTGCATACCCTGTTTGCGTTTCGTGCGCAACGCCCTGCAACAATGTAAACAATAAAAACGTCCCGCGGTGATATGCTGCTGACTAGAACTGTTCATTTGCAACTATTTCTATAACAGCAGCAAGGAACGGCTTCAGCAAACCGGATCGCGATTACCGCATGGACAAGTACACACCTCGCACCTGGGGGCCGGGCGAACGCCCGACCTTGCCCGGGTCGCCATCGATGCCCGAACATTCGACGCCCAAGCGTGTCGCGTATTTCATCGTCGGCCTGATCGTCGCGCTGACGGGGGGACTGGGCAACGGCCTGGTGACGGCCAATTTGCTGAACCTGCAAGGTTCGCTGGCCGCCTATGCCTATCAGATGCAGTGGCTGCCGGCCGCCTATGTGATGACCATCGTTTCCATGAATCTGCTGCTGGTGAAGTTCCGCCAGCAGTTCGGCCTGCGCCTGTTTACGGAAGCGTTCCTGGTGCTGTATGCGCTGGTGACGTTCGCCCACTTGTATGCCAATACCTTGCCGTCGGCGATTGCCGTGCGCGCCGCGCATGGCATGGTGGGCGGCGCGCTTGGGGTGCTGGGGCTGTACTACACCTTGCAGGCGTTTCCCGCACGGCACCGCCTGAAGGGCGTGGTACTGGGCCTGGGTTTTGCCCAGCTGGCGCTGCCCCTGGCGCGCATCTTCACCTCCGAACTGCTGCAGATCGGCGAATGGCACGGCTTGTACCTGTTCGAACTGGGACTGGCCCTGCTGGCGCTGGGCTGCGTGCTGGCCCTGAAACTGCCGCCCGGCGACCGGGTGCAGACGTTCGAGCCGCTCGATTTCCTCACCTTCATCCTGTTCGCACCCGGCGTGGCCCTGCTGTGCGCCGTGCTGGCTCAGGGGCGCACGGCGTGGTGGATGGAGTCGGAGTGGGTGGGCGTGTGCCTGGCGTGCTCCATCGTGCTGATCGCCGCCTCGCTGGCCATCGAGCATAACCGCGCGCGCCCGCTGCTCAACACGCGCTGGCTCACGACGGGCAAGATCGCCAAGCTGTTTTTATCGGTGCTGCTGTTTCGCATCGTGCTGTCCGAATCGACGGGCGCCGTCGGCTTTCTGCAGGCGCTGGGCCTGAACACGGACCAGATGCAGAACCTGTTCGTCGTGGTGCTGCTGGGCAGCGTGGCGGGCCTGGTGGTCAGCGCGCTGACGATCAATCCGGCGACCTTGAACCGCTCGCTGATGTTCGCGCTGCTGCTGATCGCCGCCGGCGCCCTGATCGACGCGCACGCCACCAGCCAGACGCGCCCCGTCAACATGTATGTGAGCCAGTTCCTGCTGGCCTTTGGCGGCACGTATTTCCTCGGTCCCACCATGGTGGCCGGCATGGGCGCCGTGATTGCCGAACCGCGCAACCTGGTGAGCTTTTCCGTGATGTTTACCATGACGCAGAACCTGGGCGGCCTGCTCGGTGCGGCCATCGTCGGCACCATCCAGACGGCGCGCGAAAAATACCATTCCAGCTACCTGGTCGAGCACCTGAGCATGCTGGATCCGCAGGTGGCTGCGCGCGTGCAGTCGGGCGCCGCAAGCTATGGCGGCGTACTGATGGACCCTGCGTTGCGCAGCGCCCAGGGCGTGGCGCGCCTGGGCGCCGTCGCCACGCGCGAAGCCAATGTGCTGGCCTATAACGACGTTTTTTTGATGATCGCCGGCGTTGCCATCGCCACCCTGATCTGGATGCTGGTCAGCCAGTCCTGGACCCGCATCACCACCGGCGCGCGCCGCCTGGTCGGGCCCGTGCGCGATGCGCAGACGGCCATGGCCATCGTCCCCATTACCAATTCGGAACCGAGCAATGACAGAAAATAATACTCCGCCACCAGCACCGACAACGCCCGCAGCCGCGACCACGCCGGCGCCAACCACTTCCACGGCGCAGCCGGACCGGCGCCACCAGTGGCTGTCCGCGCTGGCCTTTGCCGCCGTGGCCCTGGTGGGCGTGCTGATCGTGCTGTACGCGTGGCGTCTGCCGCCGTTCACGAGTCCCATCGTGACGACGGAAAACGCCACCGTGCGCGGACAGGTGACCATCATCGGCACACAGCTGTCGGGCTATGTGGTGGAAGTGACGGTGCAGGATTTCATGGACGTCAAGGAAGGCCAGCTGCTGGTGCGTATCGACGACCGCATCTACCAGCAGCGCTACGAGCAGGCGCAGGCCCAGCTGGCCGCGCAGCAGGCGGCGCTGTCGAACTGGGCGCAGCAAAAGGCCAGCGCACAGGCGGGCATTTCCGTCAGCGAGGCCGTGATGGCGAATGCGGAAGCGCAGGCGCGCAAGGCCAGCGCCGACCTCAATCGCGTGGAACAGCTGGTGGCCGATGGCTCGCTGTCGCAGCGCGAACATGACCAGTCGCGCGCCACGCAGGCGCAGATGGCGGCGGCGCTGGCGCAGGCGCGCGCCAATCTCGACATCGCCCAGCAAAGCGTGCATAGCGTGGTGGTCAACAAACAGGCGCTGGAAGCGGCCGTGGCCAATGCGCAGGCGGCCGTCAAGGCGGCCAAGATCGACCTCGATAACACGCGCATCGTGGCGCCATCCGATGGCCAACTGGGCCAGGTGACGGTGCGCCAGGGCGCATACGTGAATTCGGGCGCGCAGCTGATGGCGCTGGTGCCGCGACAGATGTGGGTGATCGCCAATTTCAAGGAAACGCAGATGAACGGCGTGCAGGAAGGGCAAAGCGCCACTTTCCACGTCGACGCGCTCGACGGCGCCGTGCTGACGGGCCAGGTGGAGCGCATTTCGCCGGCCACCGGTTCCGAGTTTTCCGTGCTGCCGGCCGATAACGCGACGGGCAACTACCTTAAAATCGCCCAGCGCATTCCCGTGCGCATCCGCATCGATCCGGGGCAGGCGAATGCGCGCCGGCTCGTGCCCGGCATGTCGGTGGTGGTCAGCGTCGATACGTCTGCCGTGCTGAACGACTCGGCGGACAATCCGGCGCCGCCACCGCCGCCGAAGAAGGCCAAGCCATGAAGCGCCGTTTCCTGCTGATGGCCGGCGCGCTGGCGCTGGCCGGTTGCGCCGCCAACGCGCCACCGCAGCCTGCGTCGGCACTGCAGCTGCCATCCGGCTGGCGCGCGCAAGCGGCCGGTGCGCCTGCGGCGACCGAGGCCCATGTCGAGCAGTTGTGGTGGCAAGCCTTTGGCGACCCGGTCTTGAGTGACCTGGTGGGCGAGGCGCTGGCGCGCAATGGCGACTTGCGCGTGGCGCGCGCCCGCTTGCAGGAATACCGCGCGCGCCTGGCGCAGGCCGACGCCAACCGCGCACCCAGCCTCGCCTTCGACGGTTCGCCCACGCGTACGCGCACCCTGGCGTCCAGCGGCAAGCCGTATGTGACGAATGTCTTCCAGGCGGAACTGCAGGCCAGTTATGAGATCGATGTGTGGGGCCGGCTGGCGAGCCTGAGCGATGCAGCGGGCGAGAGCTACCGCGCCGAGCAGGCGAGCCTCGATGCGGCGGCCCTGTCGATCGCCGCCAGCGTGGCGACCGCTTACCTGAATCTGCGGGGACTCGACGCGCAGCTGGCGCTCACGCAATCGACCCTGCAGCTGCGGGAACAGTCGCGCGAGCTGGCGCGCAAGCAGTTCGAAGTGGGCTACAGCTCGCGCCTGGAATGGCTGCAGGCGCAATCGGAATACCATGCGGCGGCCGAACAGGTGCCGCAGCTGCAGCGGCAGATCTTCGAACAGGAAAACGCGCTGGCCATCCTCGTCGGCGGCAATCCGGGCCCCATCGCGCGCGGCTTGCCGCTGGCCGAGCTGGCGGCGCCCGACGTGCCGGCCGGACTGCCATCCGAATTGCTGCGCCGGCGGCCCGACATCGCGCGTGCGGAACACAACCTGGCGGCCGCCAACGCCAGCCTGGCCGCCACGCGCGACCAGCTGCTGCCCTCGTTCAAGCTGACGGCCGTCGGCGGCGGGCAAGCCACGACCCTGACCGATTTTCTGCATGCACCGACCGCCCTGTGGCGCCTGACGGCGCTGGCGGCCGGCCCCCTGTTCGATGGCGGCCGGGTGCAGGCGCAGACGGATGCGGCGGGCGCCCAGCGCGACCAGCTCGTGTACACATATGAAAACGTGGTGCGCAATGCCTTCGCCGAAACGGAGAACAGCCTGGGCGCCATCTACCGGCTGCGGCAGCAAGCCGTGGAAAACGATGCGCGCCGCGCCACGGCGGCCGACACTTTGCGCATCGCGCACAACCGCTACCGCAACGGCTACGCCTCCTACCTGGAAGAACTCGACGCCCAGCGCACCCTGTACAGCGCCGACGTGGGGCTGCTGCAGCTGAAGACGCGCATCCTCGTCGCCTCGGTCGACCTGTACCGCGCCATGGGCGGCGGCTGGTCGGCCAAGGCGCAATAGGCGCGTGTGCACGGCGCGGCCAGTGTAATATTCTGAGCAGGGAAAGCGGCGGCATGGTGCCAGCTGCTCCCATCACGAACGAGGTCGCAGCATGACGATTTTTGGCATAGGCATCCACATCCTGATCGCGGTATTTTTTGCGATCCATGTGGTGCGCAACGGGCAGCAGCTGTACTGGCTGCTCATTTTATTCATGTTTCCGCTGCTGGGCAGCGTGGTGTATTTCTTCGCCATCTACCTGCCCAATTCGCGCCTGCCGCAAGGCGCGCGCAAGGTCGCTTCGGTGGCCGTGCAGGTGCTCGATCCGAACCGCGAATTGCGCGAGGCGAAAGCGGCCTTCGAGTATACGCCGACGGCGCAAAACCAGATGCGCCTGGCCAGCGCGCAGCTCGAGGCGGGCGATGCAAAGGAAGCGGCATCGACGTACGAAGCCTGCCTGCAGGGGGCGTTCGCATCGGACCTGGAAATTCGCCTCGGTGCGGCGCGCGCCTACCTGGAGTGCGAACGTGGCGCCGAGGCCTTGACGCACCTCGAATTCATCCGCCGCACGGATATGCATTTCCGTCCCGAGATGGTGTCCCTGCTGACGGCGCGCGCGCTGGCGCAAAGCGGGCGCCAGGTGGAAGCAAAGGCGGAATTCGACGATGCGCTGACGCGCTACAACAGTTTCGAGTGCCGCGCGGAGTGCGCGATCTGGGCGCTGCAGCAGGGCGACAAGGTATTGTCGGAACGCCTGCTGCTCGATATCGACAGCGCCATGGCCCGCTGGAGCAGCCATACGCGTGCCATGTATGCGCCGCTGCTGGCGCGCCTGGAAGCGGCGCGCAAGTAGCTGGCTTACGTGGGGTCAGACCCGGCGGGTCTGACCCCATTACACGCCAGGCACCGTGTTCTTCCCTTCAATCAGTTTATATCCCTTGCCATCGAAGCCGTAGCGCGCGTGGTTGTTCAGGGGCGTGGCGATGCGCGGCGGGTCTTCGTCGGGCTTGACCGTGACGCCGGGCTTGATCTTCTCGGAGGCGCCCTTGAAATCGATCAGCAAGTCATCATAGGCGCCGCCATTGCGCGCCGGCGCGAAGCGCCAGTTCCCCTTGACCATCCAGCACTCGTCCGTCTCGGGCCCGCAGGCGCCCATATTGTCCGAATACAGGTCGATGGCACCATCGAGTGAGGTGACCTTGCCGTCGCCGATTTCAAACAGGGCCAGTTGCGTGATGGTGTAGCCCTGGCCCGTATAGCCATGGCGGATCGCCAGTCCCGGCTTGTTCGCGCTCAGCATGACCCAGTGGACTTCGCCGAGCTGCCCCGACGAACCCAGGGCGGCGATGTTTTCCAGGCGTTTCACGACTTGCCACTGGCCGTCTTCCGGCTGGCCCTTGGGCGCCAGAAAAAAGACATTCAGCAGCCCCGGTGAAGCATGCGCCGATTCGGCCGTGCCTTCCGTGTTGGCCGTTTCCGCATTCGCCACCAGGATGGCGCTGCCATCGGGCAGCAGCTTGTGGCTGACGGCGCTGACCACGTAACTGAGCTTGTCGACGTGGTTATCGGGATCGGGCAGGTCGGCCAGCGCATCTTCGCTGTCGCTGCGGTAGTCCTTGCCGAAGACGGCGCGCATCATGCCCACTTCGCGCTCGCGCGCCTGGGGCGTGTTCATCGCTTCCGTCCGAGGGGCGGTGGCGGCCGGCGGCGGCACGTGTTCGGCCGATGCGGTGTCTGCTGCGGCAGCGGCAGCGGGGACTTCGGTGACCACGTCAGCTGCCAGGTCGGCGCTGGCGGGGGCGGTCTTGTCCGAGCAGGCGCCGAGCAGCGCGGATGCCATCAGCAGGACGAGCGGAGTGCGGTAATTCATAGGCAGGGCAGATTGCGTTCATGGAGAATGGGCGCAGTATGCCAGATAGATGAAAGCGAGGGAGCGCGGCCTGGCGGCCGGTCCCTCGTTTCCTTGCCCGCAGGGGGCGATTTTGCAATTGACCGTGGCGCTTATTTTTCCAGCGCCACCTTGTCATCGCGCCGCAGCGGCGCCTTCTGGCGGCGCAGTTTCGCCATGCCGCGCTTGAGCAGGTGCTCGAGGTCGTCGATGTAGGTGAACACGGCCGGCACCACCAGCAGGCTCAACAGGGTCGACGTGATCAGGCCGCCGATGACGGTAATGGCCATCGGCGAACGGAAGCTGGGGTCGGCGCCCCAGCCCAGCGCCAGCGGCATCATGCCGGCGCCCATGGCGATGGTCGTCATCAAAATCGGGCGGCTGCGCTTGTGGCAGGCGTCGACCAGCGCATCGAAGCGGTTCATGCCGGCCTGGCGCGCCAGGATCGCATAGTCGACCAGCAGGATCGAGTTCTTGGTGACGATCCCCATCAGCATGATCAGGCCGATCATCGAGGGCATCGACAGGGCGCTGCCCGTAATCAGGAGCGCCACGAAGGCGCCGCCGATCGACAGCGGCAGCGCCGCCAGGATGGTCACCGGCTGCATGAAGTCCTTGAACAGCAGCACCAGCACGCAGTAGATGCACAGCACGCCGATCAGCATGGCCAGGCCGAAGCTGGCGAACAGCGAGGCCATCTCCTGCGCGTCGCCCAGTTCGGCGATCTTCACGGACGGCGGCAAATTCTTCATCGACGGCAGCGCACGCGCCTCTTCATTCAGTTCGCCCAGGGTGCGCGAACCGAGTTCCACGTCGAGGGTCACGTTGCGGCTGCGGTTCAGGCGGTCGATCTGCGCCGGGCCGCTTTCCATCGTCACCGTGGCCACGTTCGCCAGGCGCACGGGGCCATTCTTGCCGGGCACGGTCAGGCGCTCGATGGCGGCCAGGTCGGCGCGCACGCTATTGGGCAGCTTGACGCGGATCGGTACTTGCCGCTCGGGCAGGTTCATTTTCGTCAGGTCCGTGTCGTAGTCGCCGGCCGTGGCCACGCGCACGGTTTCGCCGATGGCCGCCGCCGTCACGCCCAGGTCGGCCGCCTTGGCGAAATCGGGACGCACGATGATTTCCGGGCGCACCAGCGAGGCGCTGGAATTGACGTTGCCGATGCCCTTCAGGCTACGCAGTTCGCGCTCGACCTTTTGCGCCGCCGCCATCAGCGCCACCGGGTCTTCCGAGCGCAGCACCAGCTGCATCTTGACGCCCGTGTCGGGCGGTCCCACCGTGAAGCGGGCGCCGGGGATGGTATCGAGCTTCTGGCGCAGCTGCGTTTCCAGGTCCGCCATCGATTCCTTGCGCTCCGTGCGGTGCACGGTGGTCAGGGTCAGCACGGCGCGGCGCGCCTCGGCCGCAGCGCCGGGGGCGAAGGCGTCGCCGCTGGAGCCGCCGCCGATCGAACTGAAGACACCCTCGATGCCCGGCGTGCGCATGGCCGCATCGCGCGCCAGGGCCGCCACGGCCTGCGTTTCGCCCAGGGTGGAGCCGGGTGGCAGTTCCAGGTTGATCTGCGTCTGCGCACGGTCGGCGGCCGGCACGAAACCGGTCGGCAGCAGCGGCACGAGCGCGATGGCGCCGACAAAGAACAGGGCCGCGGCGATGGCCGTGATGCCGCGGTGGTTCAGGCACCAGCGCATGACCGTCAGGTAGCGCGTCATCAGCCAGCCATCCTGCTCTTCCTTGTGCGGCAGCGGTTTCAGGATATAGGCCGCCATCATCGGCGTGAGCAGCCGCGCCACCACCAAGGACGCCAGCACGGCCAGCACGGCCGTCCAGCCGAACTGCTTGAAGAACAGGCCGGGGATGCCGCTCATGAAGGCCGTCGGCAGGAACACGGCCACCAGCGCGAAGGTGGTGGCGATGACCGCCATGCCGATTTCGTCGGCCGCCTCCATGGCCGCTTCCATTGGCGACTTGCCCATGCGCAGATGGCGCTCGATGTTTTCGATTTCCACGATGGCGTCGTCGACCAGCACGCCGACGACGAGGGCCAGCGACAGCAGGGTGACGGTATTGAGCGTGTAGCCGAACCAGTAGATGCCGAGGAAGGCGGGCATCACGGACAGGGGCAGGGCGGCGGCGGCCACCAGGGTGGCGCGCCAGTCGCGCAGGAACCACCACACCACCAGCACGGCCAGCAGCGCGCCTTCGTACAGCAGCTCCATCGAGCCGTCGAAGTTTTCCTCGACGGGGAAGGCATTGTCGATCGACTGCTGCAGCACCACGTTCGGGTTTTCCTTCTGCAGGTCGGCGATGGCGTCGCGCGCGCCCTTGGCGACAGCCACTTCGCTGGCGCCCTTGGTGCGGAATACTTCAAAGGCGACGACCGTCTTGCCATCCTGCTCGGCCAGCGCGCGCGGTTCGGCGATGGTGTCGCGCACGGTGGCTACCTGGTCCAGGCGCACATGGCGCCCGTCCGGCAGCGGCACTTCCACGCGCGACAGTTCATCGGCCGTTTTCACTGTGGCGATGGTGCGCACCGACTGCTCGGCGCCGCTGATGTCGCCCCGCCCGCCAGGCGCTTCGCGCTGCACCAGGCGCAGCTGGCGCGACACGTCGAGGGCCGACACTTTCAATGCGGCCATGCGCGCCTCGTCGAGTTCGACCTGGATCTCGCGGTAGACGCCGCCGACTCTGGTGACGGCGCCCACGCCGGGCACCGTCAAGAGGCGCTTGGCCACCGTATTGTCGACGAACCAGGACAGGTCGGGAGAGTCGAGCGGGTTGTCCACGCCCGGTTTCGCCGTGGCGATAAAGGTCAGCACGACCCTGCCGGCCGTGGAAGCCTTGGTGACGGTGGGGTCGCGCAGCTCGGCCGGCATGTCCGCCTTGACGCGGGCGACGGCGTCGCGCACATCGTTGACGGCTTCGGCGATCTGCTTTTCCAGGATGAATTCGACGGTCACCGTGACGACGCCATCGAGCACCTTGGTGTAGATGTTTTTCACGCCTTGCAAGGTGGCGACGGAGTCTTCGATCTTGCGCGCCACTTCTGTTTCCAGCTGGGCTGGCGCGGCGCCGGGCAGCACCGCGCTGACGGTGACGATGGGCAGTTCGATGTCGGGGAAATCCTGCACCGGATTGGCCTTGTAGGCCAGCAGACCGGCCAGGGTCAGCAGCGCGAACAGCATGATGGCCGGGATCGGGTTCTTGATCGAGAGGGAGGAAAAATTCATGGCCTCTCCTTACTTTTTCGCTGCCGGTGCTACAGCAGCCTTGGCCGCTGCCGGAGCCGGTACATTCCGTACCAGATCGCCGTCATTGAGGAAGCCTGCGCCGCTGACGACGATGGTGGTGTCGGCCGTGATGCCGCCAAGGATTTCAATGCGGTCGCTCAGGCGCCGTCCGGCCTGCACCTTGATCTGGCTGACCCGCTGGTCGGGATTGAGGCGGAAGACATAGCTGAAGCCATCGCGCACGGCAATCGCCTGTTGCGGTACCGTCAGCGCGCCCGAGGTGCCCAGTTCGAATTCGCCGCTGGCGTACATGCCGGCCTTGAACGGCGCGTTGCTGCCCGTGCCGGCAGGCAGGTCGACATACACGAGGGCGGAACGCGTCTGCGGATCGACGGTAGGGGCGATCATGCGCACCTTGCCCGTCAAGACGCTGCCGTTGGCTGCCTTCACTTGCGCCAGGGTGCCCGGCTTCAGATTCAGCAGCTCGGTGGCCGTCACTTCGGCGCGCCATTCGAGGCGGCCCTGGCGGATCATGCGGAACAGTTCCGTGCCGGCGCCCACCACCGACCCCACGGTGGCCGAGCGCGAAGAGATGATGCCGCTGTCGGGCGCCACCACCTGCGTGTATTTCAGGCGCAGCTGCTGCGACGCCAGCTGCGCCTTGGCGGACGCGATGCGCGCGTTGGCCGTCTGTTCTGCCGTCAGGTACTGACTGATCTGCTGCGCGCTGATGGCGCCCGTGCTTTGCAGCGAGCGGGCGCGCTGCGCGTTGGCGGCCGCTTCCGCCGCATTGGCTTGCGCTTCCAGCACGGCGGCCTTCGTTTGCGCCACGTCGGCGTTCACCGTGTCGTTCGAGAACACGGCCAGCACCTGGCCGGCGCGCACGACGTCGCCCACGTTCACGCGCACGTCGGTCAGGCGCAAGCCGTTCGATTCGCTGCCGATGACGGCTTCCTGCCAGGCGGCCACGTTGCCGTTGGCCTTCAGCTTGATGGGCAGGCTGGCCGTCTGCGGCTTGGCCGTGGTGACGGTGAGCGCCGGTTTTTGCGTCGCGTTTTTATCCTTGGCGTCATCGGCCGCCGTAGAGGAAGGAGAGTACAGGGCCACGCCCGCACCCAGCATCACGCAAAGGGCGGCAAGGGCGAACGCCATCGGTTTCAAGGTCAGTTTTTTCATGTTGTGTATCCGTCAGGGGGCGTTGTTGGCGATGGCGCTGCTGGTCCAGCCGCCGCCGGCGGCGCGGTACAGCGCTACCCAGGCGGCACTGCGTTCGCGCTCGAGGTTGACCACCGTGTTTTCGGCGGCCAGGCGCGTGCGGCGCGCGTCTTCCAGTTCGATCAGGCTGGCCAGGCCATTCTTGTAGCGGTCTTCCGTGGCGACGAACGACACGCGGTAGCCTTCCAGTGCCGTTTTCGCATGGCCGCTGCGCTCGTCCGTGCTGGCCAGGTTGACCAGTGCTTCTTCCACTTCGCGCACGGCCTGGCGCACGCCGGCGCGGTATTTCACCACGGCTTCGTCGTAGCGCGCCGTGGCCGCATCGATCTGCGCGCGGCGCGTGCCGCCGTCGAAGATGGGCAGGCTGACGGCCAGCGGGCCGATGCTCCAGGTGCTGGCCGTGATGCTGGTGCCGCCGGCGCGGATATTGCCCTTGCCGATGGAGCCGGCCAGGCTCAGGCGGGGATAGCGCTGCGCCTGCGCGCCGCGCACTTCGAAGCTGGCCGCCGCCACTTCGCGTTCGGCGCTGTAGATGTCGGGACGCTGGCCCAGGGTTTGCGCCGGCAGTTCCGCAATCGCCACGGGCGAAGGCAGGATGGCGGGGCTGGCCGCCAGCTTCTGACGCAGCGACGCTTCCGGCATGGCCGACAGGGCCACCAGCGCCTTGATATTCACGTCGCAGGCGGCCCGCTGTTCGATGGCGCGGCTGGCGCCTTCGGCGGCGCTGGCGCGGGCCAGCGCGGCATTGGCGGGCGGCTGGAAGCCGGCGCCGGCGCTCAGTTCCGTCAGGCGCGCCGAGTCGCGGCGCGAGACGGCGTCCTGTTCGGACACGGCCTGCAATTGCTGGCAGGTGCGCAAGGCGTAATATTGGTTCGCCACTTCGGCGGCCACCGAGACGCGGGCTTCATGCCAGAGCGCGCGGGCGCTGTCGTAGCGCTCCTGGGCCGCGTCGCGCGTGGCGCGGTTGGCGCCGAACACGTCGATTTCCCACGACGCCTGCAGCGCGGCCTGCGAGGTGGTGCCGCTGGGCTGGGCCGATTGCTGGCTGGTGCGCACCACGCTGCCTGTCGCGTCCAAGGTGGGCGCCAGCGCGGCGCCGCTGGCGATGCGGTCCGCGCGCGCTTGCACGATGCGCGTGCCTGCGGCGGCGATGGTCGGGCTGACCTGCTGCGCGTCGTTGATCAATTCCACCAGCAGGCTGTCGCCCTGGCCCTGCCACCAGCTGGCCAAGTCCGTCAGCTTGCCGTTGTGCGGCAGCGGCGCCTGCCACTGCGCGGGCGCGCTGGCGGGCACCGCCGCGGGCGGCCCCTGCAGGGCGCAACCGCCCAGCGCCAGCACGATGCTGGCGGCCAGGGCGCGTTGAACGGTGCATCGAATAGTCGTCATGCTGGTCCTTCTGCTTGTTGTTGAGGTGTAGAGAGTGAGGGAGGAATTGCCAGGCGCCGGCGCTCGACGTCGGCCATGGCCAGCGCGTAGTCGGTCAGGCGCGCCAGCCAGGTGTCGATAGCATGCGGCGATTCCAGCAGTTGCGGGCGCAAGGTGTGCAGCACCTCGGTGCCCACCATGTGCTGCAGTGCCAGCGAAGCGATGGAAAACGCCAGCCGATGCATGTCGTCGCTGTTGTCGGGGGCGCCCAGGTGGCGCGCCAGCACGCGCGTGAGCGCTTCGTGTTCGGGGCGGATGTTCTGGTCGATTTCGCGCGCCCACAGGCCAGTCGGTTCGAGCATTTCGCGGCACCACAGGCGCATGCAGTCGCGCGCGATGTCGCCCTGCTGCATGGGAGCGAGCAATTGCGCATAGAAGCCTTCCAGGCTTTGGCGCAAGGTGAAATGCGGTTGCTCGTACAGGGCGATATTGTCTTGCGGGTCCGCTGACTGCTGCGCAAAGGCGGCGCGGTACAGTCCCGCCTTGTCGCCAAAATAGTAGCTGATGGCGGCCGCGTTGGTGCCGGCCGCCTGCGCCAGCTCGCGCGTGGACGTCTTGGCGTAGCCTTGCTCGGCAAACAGGCGGATGGCGCTATGCAGCAGCCGCTCGCGCGACTGCTCGCCGTCGGAACGGGGCTTGCGCCCGTCGTCGGCATGGGAAGTGGGGATGGCGTTTTTTTCAATCATGCCGGGGATTTAATCATATATCTCAAACGATTGATATAACTAAGCCGGTTGATTTAGTTAAGAAAGGATGAAGATAATGAAAAACGCAGGCAAAAAAAAGCCCGCGGTTGTATTCGCGGGCTGAATCCAATGTTCGGAGAACGAATTGGAGGAGACAGTTCTACTATAGCGCTGAAAATGGTGCGGTGCAATACCGTAGAACTACTGTATCGGCCTCTTTTCGATGGCAAAAAGCCCGTATTCCATGCTGCGGCGCACAGAAGCTCAGGTCTTGCTGCGCAGGGCCAAGGTAAACGTGCTGCCCGAGCCGTAGTCGCTGTTGAAGAACAGGGCGCCGCCGATGGCGTTGGCCAGGTTCTGGCACAGGTACAGGCCCAGTCCCGCGCCTTCCACGTGGCGCGTGGAGGTGGAATCGAGCTGCGAGAAGGCCTGGAACAGCTTGGCCTGGTCTTCTTCCTTGATGCCGGCGCCGCTGTCGGCGATGCTCATTTCCGTCACCAGCACGCCGTCTTCGTCGCGCTGGGACAGGCTGATGCGCACCGTGCCCTGTTCCGTGAACTTGATGGCGTTGTTGAGCAGGTTGATGAGGATCTGTGTCAGTGCGCGGCGGTCCGTCTCGATGATGGCGGGCGGCTGGCCTGGCTCGCCCAGTTCGAGTTCCAGCGCCAGGCCTTTTTGCTGGGCCAGCGGGCGCAGGGTGTCGGCCACGTCGGCCATCAGCTCCTGGCAGTGCACGGGCTCGATCGATAGCGTCAGCTTGCCCGCCTCGATCTTGGCCACGTCGAGGATGTCGTTGATCAGCGAGAGCAGATGGCGCGCGCTGGCGCGGATGGTGTTCAGCTGCTTGTCCTGGTCGGACGTCAGTGGGCCGGGCAGTTTCATCAGCAGCGCGCCCGTGAATCCGATGATGGCGTTGAGCGGCGTGCGCAGTTCATGCGACATATTGGCGATGAAGGCGGACTTCATGCGGCTCGCTTCGGCCAGTTCCAGGTTTTTCAGGGCGATTTCGCGGTTGATGGTTTCCAGTTCGGCCGCATGGTGCGCCAGGCGCATGTTCAGCTCGATCACCTGGCGTTCGCGCGCCTGCAGTTCGCCGTTGACCTGTACCGCCTGTTCATAGGTGGAGATCAGCAGGTCGAGGATTTGCTGGCGTTCCGCATTGATGAAATGCTTCTGGTCGCCCAGGTACAGGGCGATGCCGATTTCCACGTTCTGGTTCTTGCGCAGCTTCTGGTTCATCAGCATGTGGCTGATGCGGTTGAGCAGGTAGTCTTCCGCGTAGGGCTTGCGGATGAAATTGTCGGCACCGCACTCGATGCCGCGGATGATGTCCTTCGGATCGTTGAGCGAGGTGACGAGGATCACGGGGATGTCGCGCAGGGTCGGATCGGACTTGATGGCGCGGCACAGGTCGTAGCCATTCATTTCAGGCATGACGATATCGGACAGCACCAGGTGCGGCTTGCGCTCGCGGATGGCGGCCAGGGCCAGCTGGCCATTCGCCGCCACGCGCGCGTTGTAGTGCAGCGACTGGATCAGGCGGCGCAAGCGCTCCGCCTGGGTCGGGCTGTCCTCGACGATCAGGATCTCGATTTCGTCAGGCTTGATTTGGTTGTTGGAGTCCACAGACCTCTCCTAGGATTTCAGTGTGGTGATGCTGGGCGCCGTGAGCGCGCAATATCGACATCGTATGACTATATCGGATTTAGGTCTGCAAAAGTAACTTCCAAGTAACTATTTTGGCCACAGGCAATGCTGTGGCCGCCTGTCAGTTTTCGCCCTGGAACTGGCCTGCGCGATAGGTCAGCACGAGGGTGTCGCGGTGGCCGTGCTCGCCGACGGGCTGGATCGGCGTCGATTCGTGGATGACGGCAGCGTCGTCGAGCAGCAGCAGCGACCACGGCTCGGTCAGGGTAAAACGCTTGCCGTTGGGGCCGTCCGCTTCGAAGATGCGCGTCTCGCCGCCCTTGACCTGTTCGCGCCCGATCAGCAGCACGGCGACGAAATCGACGCCATCGCGGTGCGCGCCTTCCGGCGTGGGGCGGCCGATGCCGTCCGTCGTATCGATGCGGAACTGGTGCGCCTCGATGAACCACGGCTGGCTGCCCTTGACTTGGGAGCAGACGTCGCCCAGCGCGCGGATCAGCTGCTGCCAGGCCGCTTGCGCGACGATAGCCGCTTCGACCGGTTCGAACAGGCGGTGCATGCCCCCGTGCAGGGCGTTGTATTCCACCGGTTGCCAGTGCGGACGGTGCGCCGTCTGCGTCAGGCGCCCGCCATCCTGCACGAAGCACGAGTGGCGCCGGCGGCGATAGCGGCCGCCATCCTTCAGGTAATTGTCCAGCGCCAGGGTATTCCAGCTCCCTTCCAGCGCGCGCAATGCGTCCAGCGGGCAGCCGGCCAGCGCGGCCATGTCCTGCGGGCGCAGGACGGCATAGCCGTCATCGCGCAAGGCTTCCTTGACGTGGGACGGGTCGGTAAAGATCGGTGCGGAAGTGCTCATGGCAGTGCGGCCGCAACGCGGCCTGTCTCAGTTTATCCAGCCTGGCATTCTACGACTTCGCGGCGTTTCCTGTGCAGTCCGATAAGAATTATTCTTGTTTACTTAAAAATTCTTTACCAGGGTCAGGCGCAGCGAGCGCGATTCCACCGGATGGAAGTGGATGTCGTCGACGGGCTGCGCCTCGCCGGGCAGGCGCGAGGCATAGTAGTAATCGATGGCCGAGTCGCGCCGGTTGGCCAGGTTGTAGCCTTCGACCTCCACGCGCAAGGTCTTGTCGATCTGGTAGGCGATGCGCCCGTTCAAGCCCACGCTGGCCGACGAGCGCACGCTGTTGTCTTCCACCAGCGGGCGCGGACCGAAGTAGCGCAGGCGCAAGGAGCCCGACCACGGCCCTGGCGGCGTCACCGTCATGGCCAGCTGGGCCACGCCTTCGATGGCGCCGGGGATGAAGTCGCCCGCCGGGTCGCTGCCGCGCGAGCGTGCGCGCGCATACGCGAGGTCCAGGTCCAGCGACAGCCATCTGGCCGCCTTGTAGTAGCTGGAAAACTCGATGCCGTAGCGGCGGCTGGGGCGGCCCGCCTCGGTGGCGCCCGCGTCGCCGATGAACAGCAGTTCGGAATCGAAGTCCAGGCGGTACAGCGACAGCGACGTTTGCAGGCCGGCGATGGCGGCGCTGCGCAAGCCCAGTTCCAGTCCGCGCGAGCGCACCAGAGGCGTGACCTTGTCGGCAGCTTCGCCCGTTTTCGGGTCGACCGTGATCGTCGTGCCGCGAGCGTCGTTGCTGTGAAACCCATTGCCAATGTTGATATACGCTTCCGTATCGCGCCACGGTCCGGCGATCACGCTCAGGCTGGGACTGAACAAATGGTCGCTGGCCTTGCCTGAATTTTCCGGCCGGTCGCTGCGCACGTCGAAGCGGTAGGCGTCCGCGCGCAGGCCGGCCACGGTGCGCAGCCAGCGCGACCAGCGCGTGCTGTTTTCGCCATACACGCCGATGCTCGATTCAACGATATGGTCTTGCCGCGTGGTCGACACGGTCTGGCGCTGCCGCGTGTTGTACAGGCCATTGCGGATATTGTCGTTCTGGAGCTGCAGGCCGATGGTGGTGTCGCTGCTGCCCCTGTCCGTGTGGCGGTGCCAGGTGTGGCTGGCGTCGAGGCCGGCCGTCACGCGCCGGTCGGGCTGGGCGAACTGGTCGCCGTTATCGGGGGCGTCCATCGCATACGTAAAATTCGAGAACAGGGCCAGGCGGTTGGCGATCACATACGCGCTGACCCTGGACGACACGTCGTCCGTCGTCTGGCGCCAGGCGCCCGACAGGCTGTAGCGCTGCGCCTTGCCGCCGTCGCTGGCATCGATGGCGTCGAAGCGGCCCAGGGTGCCATCCTGCACGGCGCGCAGCGGAATCTGGTCGGTGGCGTTCCAGCTGGCGTCATACGCCATGGCCGTGACGTTGAAGCCGTTGTTGGCATAGCCTTCGCTGTAGCGCAGCACGCCATTGCGCTTGCGGTAGCGGTCCGGCTGCGTGAACGGGCCGTCGTTGTGCTGCGCTTCGAGCGCGTACAGCAGGCTGCCGTCACCCGCATCGAGCGAGTCGGCCAGCAGGGCGCGGCGAAAACCGTTTTGCCCGACGCCCACGCTGGCGATGCCCTGCGTCAGGCGGTTCGCGTAGACGACGGATGCCGCGCCGGCCGAGGAGAAATCGCCTTGGGCCGCCGAATACGGCCCCTTTTTGTAATCGAGGCGCATGGCCAGTTCGGGGATCAGAAAGTTCAGGTCCGTCCAGCCCTGCCCGTGGCCATGGCTGCGCTGGTTGACGGGCATTTCGTCGACCGTGGTGCGCAGGTCCGTGCCATGATCGAGGTTGAAGCCGCGCAGGTAGAACTGGTTGGCCTTGCCTTCGCCGCTATGCTGGCTGACGATCAGTCCCGGCACGGCTTCGAGCAATTCGCCGGGCCGGTAGCTGGTGCGCGCGTCGAGCTGCTGTTGCGTGACGCTGCCCGCGTTGGCCGAATCGGCCACGCCCAACTGGTTCAGGCGCGAACCGTCGATCAGCACGCGCTGGAAGATGTCGTCGGCACGGGCGGCGGTGGCTGAAAACAGGGCGGCAAGGAGCAAGGGAAGAGAGCGTGGCGTCATGGATGTAATAGGGGGCGGGCCTTAGCGGATCGGCAGTTCCGTGTTCTGGCGGTCGAAAATCAGCGTCTGGATGGCGCCGCTGTCCTGCACGTTGAGGGTATTGCGCTGGCTGGGCAGGAAGTCGATCAGCAACTGGTTGTGGATGCGCGTGGCAGGGGCCAGGCGCGTGCGTTCGAGCTCCTGGAAGATGACCACATTGTCGGCGTTGACCTTCATGCCGACCCAGTTCAGGCGCAAGCGCTTGCCATCCGGCCCTACGAGGTAAAACTGTTTTTCCACATAGCGGCGCAGCGCCGCTTCGCTGTCTTCCTGGCCCAGGTCGAACTGGCGCTGGTACAGGTTCGTCAGCAGCGCCTCGACGTCGTGGCCCGTGTAGGTGTGCACCACTTCCGTGCTGCCGCTGGCCGCGTTGTAGCTGATGTCGGCGATACCCATGTGGAAGTTGTGGGCGCCGGCCGCCATGCTGGCGCAGGCCAGCAAGGCAGCGCCCAGCGCGCGCCAGCAGTTCATGCCTCGTCGCCCTTGGACGCGCCGCCGTTGTGGCCTTTCAGCGGCGTATGGAAATCGCGCATCAGGTTATCCTTGGGCGACTTCTCGCTCTTGAACAGCTCCAGGCGCGATGGCGTGATCTTGCGCGGCCAGCTATTGTTGCTCGTGTCGATGTCGGCCGTTTCCCAGTACGGGTCTTGCACCAGGCCCACCATCGGCTCGTCCGTGATGACGACCTTGGTGATTTTCTTCGGCGAGTAGCGCCACACTTCGGCCGGCACGCGCTCGACGTATTTCTTGCCGCTTTTCAGTTCGATCTCGAGGATCAGGGGCATGACCATGCCGCCCACGTTCGACAGGTCGACCAGGTACAGGTGCTTGCCCTGTTTCAGCAAGTCCTTTTCCCACGGTTCCAGGCTGGCCAGCGCTTCGGCGTAGGCGTTGCGGTCCTTGTTGGTCACCGTGAAATCGTCGTGCTGGTTATAGAAATCCTTGAGCTCCGGATGCGCATCGACGCGGCGCGGCATGCCCTTGTTGGCGCGGCTCGTGACGGATTCCGGCTGGGCCTCTTTCTGCGTCTTTCTCCACGCTTTTTCCGTGGCCGGATCTTTCGAGCTCACGCCGTATTCGCTGATGCCGTCGATGCTGATGTCGACCGGGTCGGACGTATAGAACCAGCCGCGCCAGAACCAGTCGAGGTCCGTGCCGGAAGCGTCTTCCATAGTGCGGAAAAAGTCGGCGGGCGTGGGGCGCTTGAACTTCCAGCGTTGCGCATATTCCTTGAACGCGTAGTCGAACAGTTCGCGCCCGAGGATGGTCTCGCGCAGGATGTTCAGGCCCGCCGCCGGCTTGGCGTAGGCGTTGTTACCGAACTGCAGCAGGGACTCGGAATTGGTCATGATGGGCACCTGGTCGCGGCTGCGCATGTAGTCGACGATCTCGCGCGGCTCGCCCCGTGAGGCAGGATAGTTTTCTTCCCACGCCTGCTGCGCCAGGTATTGCACGAAGGTGTTGAGGCCTTCGTCCATCCACGTCCACTGGCGCTCGTCCGAGTTGATGATCATCGGATAGTAGTTGTGGCCCACCTCGTGGATGATCACGCCGATCAGGCCATACTTGGTGCGTTTCGAGTAGGTCAGCTCGCCCGTCTTCTTGTCTTTCACCGGACGGGGGCCGTTGAACGAGATCATCGGATACTCCATGCCGCCCACGGGGCCGTTGACGGAAATGGCCGTCGGGTACGGGTAGGCTATGCTGTACTTGTTGTACTGCTCGATCGTGTGCACGATGGCTTGCGTGCTGTACTTTTCCCACAGCGGATTGCCCTCTTTCGGATAGTAGGACATGGCCATCACATCGCTGCCGCCCTTCTTGTAGCCCTGCGCATCCCAGATGAACTTGCGGCTCGAGGCCCAGGCGAAGTCGCGCACGTTGGCCGCCTTGAAGTGCCACGTTTTTTGCGCGCGGCTGACGGATTTCTCGGCCGCTTCCGCTTCCTTTTGCGTGACGATGACGACAGGCTTGTCGCTGCCGCGGGCTTTTTCCAGGCGCTCGCGCTGCGGGGACGACAGCACGTCCTGCGGGTTTTGCAGCTGGCCCGTGGAGGCGACGATATGGTCGGCAGGCACCGTCAGTTGCACGTCGTAGTCGCCAAACTCCAGCGTGAATTCGCCCGAGCCGAGGAACTGCTTGTGCTGCCAGCCGGCCGCGTCGTAATAGGCGGCCATGCGGGGAAACCACTGCGCCACTTCGAACAGGGCGTTCTTGTCGTCGAAGACTTCATAGCCGGCGCGCCCGCCCAGCACCTTCTGTTCGTTGATGCGGTAGTCCCAGTCGACCTGGAAGACGAAATCCTGGCCCGGTTTCAAGGGCTGCGGCAGGTCGATGCGCATCATGGTGCGGTTGACAACGTACTTCAGGGGCTGGCCATCGGCGCTTTTCAATGCGCGGATATTGAAGCCGCCCTGGAAGTCGCCGCGCGCGAGGATGCCGCGCAAGCCTTCGAATTTCATCGTGTCTTCGCCCGTCGTCTTGGCCCACGCCTGGCGCGACGGCGCCGTGGCCATGCGGCGCGCGTCGGAATCGGGCTTGTAGATATTCTGGTCCAGCTGCACCCACAGGTAGCCGAGCGTGTCGGGCGACTGGTTGTGATAGGTGATGGTGCCGCTGCCGGCGATTTCGCGTTTGGCTTCATCGAGGGTGGCGCGGATCGTGTAGTCGGCGCGCTGCTGCCAGTAGGCGTGGCCTGGCGCGCCGGAGGCGGTGCGGTAGGTATTCGGGGTGGGCAGCACTTCTTCGAGCTGGCGGAACTTGTCGTCGAATGGCTCGGCGGCAAAGGCCGATACGGTAAAGCACAGAGCCAGCGAAGCGACGGAGCCGAAAGGTATGCGCATGATCACCCTGATGTTGTTGTAAGGAAATAGTGGCAACTATTCTATACGCAGGGTGGGGCCATCCATGTATCGATTTGTAATAAAGAAAGGCGGATTTCGCGCCAGCTTTTGCGTGGCGCTGTCAGGGCAATGCTTTGCCTGATTTTGCTCGGAAAAGCGGTGCTTTCACTCACTTTTCATCAGGCTGTCGCGCAACTGGTTCAGTTGTTGTTTCATGTCCACAACCTGCTCCACGCTGCAGTGGCTGGCCGCCAGGATGGCCTCTGGCAGCAGGGCCGCCTCGTGGCGCAGCTGGTCGCCCTGCTGCGTGAGGGAAATGATGACCTGGCGCTCGTCGCTGGCGGCGCGCGTGCGCGTGAGCAAGCCCGATTGCTCCATGCGCTTGAGCAAGGGCGTCAGGGTGGCCGAATCGAGGAACAGGCGCTCGCCCACTTCCGATACCGTCAAGCCGTCGCGCTCCCACAACACCATCATCACCAGGTATTGCGAATAGGTGAGGCCGAGCTTGCGCAGCAGCTTGCGGTACAGCTTGTTCATGGCAAGCGAGGTCGAGTACAGCGCAAAGCACAGCTGGCCGTCCAGGCGCGGCACCTGGTGCAAGGGGTTGGTAGTGGTAGTGGTATCCATGGGCACAGTATATATAGTGCGCTACTTAGTTGCAAGCGACCTCAATGCCGCCAGCGCCTGTGCATCGAGCCTGAGCGCGCCGGCCGCGACGTTTTCACGCAGATGCGCCACCGACGAGGTGCCGGGAATGACCAGCATGTTCGGCGCGCGCTGCAGCAGCCAGGCCAGCGCCACCTGCATCGGCGTGGCTTGCAGGGCGGCCGCCACCTGGTTCAAGGTATCGGACTGCAGCGGCGAAAAGCCGCCGAGGGGGAAGAAGGGCACATAGGCGATGCCTTGCGCAGCCAGGGAGTCGATCAGCGCATCGTCCGCGCGGTGCGCCAGGTTGTAGTGGTTCTGCACGCAGACGATGGGGCTGATGCGCTGTGCCTCGGCCACCTGGGCCGCATCGACATTGGACAGGCCGATATGGCGCACCAGGCCTTCGCGCTGCAGCTGCACCAGCGTGTCCAGCGGCCCGGCAAGCGACGAGCCGTCCGGGCCGGCCATGCCCGGCGCGCGCAGGTTGACCACGTCGAGCACGTCCAGTCCCAGATTGCGCAGGTTGTCGTGCACGGCGTCGCGCAGCTGCTGTGGCGATGCGGCCGGCAGCCAAGACTGGTCGGCGCCGCGCACGAAGCCGATCTTGGTGACGATGGTCAAGCCGTCGCGGTAGGGATGCAGCGCTTCGCGGATGATCTGGTTGGTGACGTGCGGGCCGTAAAAATCCGACGTGTCGATATGGTTGACGCCCAGTTCGATGGCCTCGCGCAGCACGGCGACGGCGGCGGTGCGGTCTTTCGGCGGTCCCCAGACGTGCGGGCCGGCCAGTTGCATGGCGCCGTAGCCGAGGTGGTTGAATACGATGTCGCAATGGGCGGGCGTGAATTGGTCGCGGGCGGGGGAAGGCGTGTGCATGGCAGCTCCTGTGTGGTGGTCGAGTAAGGGAGCAGCCATCGTAAGGCCGATTGCGCTGTATGATAATCGGGTCAATCCGGCACAGGCTGTACTCATTTACGCACAATGAAAGCTCTTCCCATGCATGCAGACAGCCCTTCCATGGCCGATTTGTCCGCCTTTGCCCTGGTGGCCCAACACCGGGGTTTCCGTCAGGCCGCGCGCGCCAGCGGCCAGTCCGCGTCCGCCATGAGCGAGGCGCTGCGGCGGCTGGAGCAGCAGCTGGGCATCCGCCTGCTGGAACGCACGACGCGCAGCGTGACGCCGACGGCGGCCGGTGCGCTGCTGCTGACGCGTTTGCGCCCGGCGCTCGATGAAGTGAGCAGCGCGCTCGATGTGCTGAACGACTTGCGCGATAGCCCGCGCGGCACCTTGCGCCTGAACGTGCCGGTCAACGCGGCGCGCTTCTTTTTGCAGCCCATGGTCGACCAGTTCCTGCGCGCCTATCCGCAGATCAGGGTCGAGCTGGTGGTCGATAATAATTTTGTCGATGTCGTCGCCAGCGGCTGCGACGCGGGCATCCGCTATGGCGAGCGGCTGGAGCAGGACATGATCGCCATCCCCATCGGCCCCCGCACGCAGCGCTTCGCGGTGGCCGGCTCACCGTCCTACCTGGCGCAGCGCGGCGTGCCCGTGCATCCGCGCGACCTGCTGCGGCACGCCTGCCTGCTGGGGAAATTCCTCAGCGGCGCGGTTCCACCGTGGGAGTTCGAGCGGGACGGGCAAAAAGTGAGCGTGGAGCCGGACGGCCCCGTGATCGTCACGCCGACGGCGGCCGATTTTGCGGTCAGCATGGCCATCGCCGGCCATGGCCTCGTCTATCTGTTTGAAGAGTGGCTGCAGCCATATATCGATGCGGGCCAGCTGCAGCCCGTGCTGGAAGACTGGGCGATGCCCTTTCCCGGCCCGTTTTTATACTATGCGGGCCGGCGCCATCTGCCAGCGCCGCTGCGCACCTTCATCGATTTCGTGCAGGCCAATTTTGCGCAGTTTCCTCAGTCCGTCGGATAGCGCTGGCGTAAAAGCTGCAGCATCGCGACGTTCTGTTCCCACGCGTCGCTCACGGGCTGCTGCGTCCACGGCAAGGTTTGCGTGTACGGCGCGGGGCCGAATTCCGGCGTGAACGTCATGCGTTCGGCGCCGGCCGCGCGGCGCAGGGCGACGATGGCGTCCCACCAGGCCAGGTGGGCGTCGAGCGCAGGTTTCGCTTCCGGTGCGCGGAAGTCGGCTACTTGCGGCCCCTGCGCATGGCCCACGCGCGCGTGCACGTGGCGCACCAGCGGCAGCACTTGTGCCAGCGTGTGCGGCTGGTCTTCCAGCAGCGATTCGCAGGCGCAGCACCAGTGCGACAGGTCGGCCGTCAAGGGCAGATCGGGATACTGCCGCAGATACGGCAGCAGCAGCATCGGGTGGCCGCTGAAACGGCTGCGGTGGATTTCATGCACGATGGGCACGCCGTGCCTGGCCGAGATGGCGGCGGCCAGGTCGAGCAGTTCTGCGTTTTGCACCTGCGTATAAAAATCCTTGCCCGTGTGCGTGTTGACCAGCACGGGGCGTGCCAGGCAGGCGTTTTCCAGCAGCTCGGCGAGAGCCGCGCGGTGCAGCGCGAAGTCGCTGTGGAACACGGTTTCCCACTGCGCGGCGATCAGTTGCAGTCCCGCCTTGGCGATGCGGTCCGTCCATTCCTCGCGCAGGGCGGCGTCCAGCGGTAGCGACATCTCGATGCCATCGAAGCCGGCATCGAGCACCTTGTCGATGAAGACCTCGGGCGGCAGCGCGTTATTGCCCCAGTGGGCGGCGAAGACGTCGATGCGCATCAGACGAAGCCCCGCACGGGGAAGGAGTCGTCGCGCTGGATCCAGTTGTGGGCCGCGTATTGTGTCCGGCCGTCGGTGGCGTGCAAGGTGTAGGCGTGGCGCGACACGGGCGAGCGGTTCGGCGCGCTGTAATGGGGCAGCAAGCCGTGGAAGCAGACGAGGGCGCCCGCCTTCACTTCCAGCGGCACGGCCGTGCTGTCGTCGGGCCACGGCATGGCATCGAGTTTTTCCACGCGCACCTGGTCGCCGTTGCGGATGAAGCGTTCGCGCAGGGGACCGCGGTGGCCGCCCGGTTCCGCCCACAGGCAGCCGTTGTCGAGGGTCGCGTCTTCCAGCGCGAACCAGAAGGTGGTCACGCTGATCGGCGTGGTCTCGAAATACGTGGCGTCCTGGTGCCAGCGCACTTCGCCGCCGATGCCGGGCTGCTTGAAGATGTACATCGATTGCCACACCTGCGCGTCCGCCAGGCCCAGGTCGCGTGCCACTTCAGCCAGTTTCGGATCGGCCGAAAAAGCGCGGAAGACGGGGTCCAGGTCGTGCATGGCGTGGCCGATCTTGTTGATCGACAGCGATTTGGCCTGCTTCAACTGGCCGTCCGGACCGAACGCTTCTTCCTCGAAGAAGCAGCGGATGGTGTTGTCGGACGCGAGGAAATAATCGTTGGTGTTCTTTGCCTGGTCGCGCGTGGTGAAGATGGATTGACTCAGGCTGGGATCGAATTCGTTGACAATCTGCTCGGCGCGCGCGCGCAGGGCGGCGATGTCGTCTGCACCCTTGAAACCGGGCAGGATGATGTAGCCGTCGCGTTGATACTGTTCTTGTTGTTCGATCGTTAGCATGGTGGCGGCTCCTGAAGTCAGTAGAAAGCGCCATTGTAGGATGGGCGAGGGCGGCAAACAATCGCCCAGCGGTTGACAGATTGTCGCCAAAACGCAGACAATCTTTGACATGGATCAATTAAAAGCGATGGAAATTTTTGTCGAAGTGGCGCGCCAGCGCAGCTTTACGGTGGCCGGGCAGCGCCTGGGCTTGACGCGGGCCATGGTCAGCAAGACCATCATGCAGCTGGAAGAACGCCTGCATGCGCGGCTGCTGCACCGCTCCACGCGCGAAGTGAGCTTGACGGACGCGGGCCGCGCCTATCTGGCGCCGTGCATGGCCACCGTCAGCCAGGCGCAGGAAGCGGCGCGCATGGTGGCGCACGTGGCGCAGGCGGGAGCGGGAGCGGAGCTGGCAGGGCCGCTGCGCATCCAGGCGCCGTCGAGTTTCGGCAGCGCGTGGCTGGCCGACGCCGTCGCCCGTTTCAGCCTGCGGCACCCGCAGGTGCAGGCCGAGTTGTTTGTCGACGATGCGCTGCTCGACCCGATACGCCACGGATTTGACTTGACGATACGCGTAGGCGGCATCCCGGACAGCAGCGCGCTGGCCATGCGGCCGCTGGCGCCGTGCCGCGCCGTGCTGTGCGCCAGCCCCGCCTACCTGGCGCAATGGGGCGTGCCGCAGACGCCGCAAGAGCTATTGCGGCACCAGTGCCTGCATTTCAGCCACCTGACTGATGGCACGAACTGGCATTTCCAGCGTGGAGAAGGCAAGTCGCGCGAAGACGTGAGCGTGCGCGTACAGGCGGGTTTTACAGCAAATAACGGGCTGGTGCTGCACCAGGCGGCGCAGCGGGGTCTCGGCATCGTCTACAGCACCACCTTCCTCGCCTGGCGTAATCTGCTCGATGGCAGTCTGGTGCCAGTGCTGACGGACTGGGAGCTGCCCCTGAATCACTTGAGCGCCCTGTATCCGGCCAGCCGCCAGCCGTCGCCCAAGGTGCGCGCGCTGATCGATTTCCTCGTGGCCGAATACCAGCCCGTGCCGCCATGGGACCGCGAGCTGGAAGCGGCGGGTTTTTTTAACTGAAGGCGACCGGCTCCACCGTCCACGCGCCATCGGCGTACACGCGCTCGTCGTCCAGATAAACTGCTTCGGTGACGGCGAAGATATCGACGTGGTAGCGCGCATCCTTGCGCTTGAATTGCGGTTTCGTGTAGACGCCGTGCTTGGCGCCCAGCGACAGATGGATGCCGCACATGCGTTCATACGTGCCGATGTCGTTGACCAGCTGTTCGCGCGAAAAGGCGCGGTTCATGCCGAAGCCCAGTTCGCGCACCCACACTTCGCCTTCGTGCGCGCGGATGATCTCCAGCATGGCGGTAAATTCCGGCGTGGCGTTTTCCGTCCCCGTCACTCTGCCCTTGTCGATAATCAGCGTGATCGGCGTGTCGGGGCGGTTGACCATGAAGTGCGTGTCGCCAAAAACAAAGATGCGCACGCGCCCGTTCACGGCTTCCAGGTCCTGCGCTTCCGTGAATACTTCGCCCAGCGGAAGCTGGCCGCCGATATTGTTCATGCCGCTGTAGTCGCCGATATTGAGCTTGGCGCCCTCGAATGGCGAAGCGAACACCAGCTGTTCGCCGCCGCTGTCGACCATGCCGTGGCGGGCCCCGTCGATGCGCGCTTTCAAGGCGTGGCCTACACCCCGGTAGTAGGCGGGGTCGTAGGCCAGCGAGGCGATGTAGTGCAGCCCCTGCACGCCGGGCATGCGCGACAGATGCACGTGCTCGATCACTTTCAGGCCGCGCTTGAACAACTCGATGCGGATGCGGAACGCTTCCAGGCGGAAGCTGGTCGACTGGATCAGCACGACGAGGCTGCCGGCCGGCAGGTCGGCAAACGCGGCCAGTACGGCCTCGGGCGTGACCTCGTCGAAATCGATGAAGGCCGCGTCCGGCAAGGCCTGGCGATACGCTTCCGTCAGCACGACGTTGAGCCAGCTGCGCTTGTCGCAGACGATCAGGGACGGTTCGTCCGGGCGGTGGCAGATGGCCATGGCCAGCAGGTCGGCCACGTTTTGCGCGGCCACTTCGGTGGCGGCGGCGCTGATGGCGTCGAGCCGGCTGGTGTCATTCTCGGGAAGCGTCATGGTGCGAAGGTGTCGGGCGTGAAGTAAACACGGCATTATAAGGCGATTGCCGCGGGCGCCGCCATTCGCCATCGGGCGTAGGGCCGCTTGCCTGTGGCGCTGGTGATCTTGTGTAGTGCCACACGGCAATGTATTATTGATAAACCGCTTGACGGCGAGCTTGGACAGAGCGGGGAGCAGCGGTAGAGCCCGTTTGCGCCCGGCGCGGTTCCACAGAATCATATCAATACAACAGGCTGACAAGCCAGAACTAAGAGTGTGATGCGATGAGCATAATCGGACAAGATATTCCCATGGAGCGGCCGGATACGGATGGGCGCGCCGCCGTCTTCGTTCCCGTCACGGGCGTCAAGGAAGATGTCCTGTTGACCATACGCAAGGGTGCGGCCATCGTCGGCTTTGCCAACCACGACCGCACCATCACCGTGTATTTTGAAAGCAACCGCTTTGACGACCCCGTGCTGGCCAAGTGGGAGCACAAGGCGCGCAAGGCCTACGACCGCCTGGTCGACAATGCGCCCACCGTGTCGAAACTGACCACCAGCCCCGCCAATTTCGAGCAGATCGGCTACATCAATGGCAAGGGCATCACGATTCGCCGCATGGAAAGCCTGCAACGCTGGCTTGCGTATTCGGATGCGATGGATACTTGCCCGGCGACGGATATTATTCCTCGTACCCTCATTGCCAAGGCTGAAAGCGTCAAGGTTTAAGAACGGCTGATACAAGGCCGGGGAGATGTTGCCTGCCCCAGGATACTTCCTCTGTTGCCTTTCGCGTGCGCGCGGTGCCAACAATGTTGTCGGATTACGCGGGGCTTTGCCCCGCTAATCCGACCTACGCGACCTACGCCTGACCTCGCTTCTTACTACACCACGACGATATTCGCCTGCGCCTTGAGCGGGCAGGGCAGGGTGTCGTCGAAGGTGATTTCGATGGCGCTGGCGACGAACATGCCGCCGATGTGCTGGGCGGCGATTTCGGGCGGCGTGCCGGGCTTGGTCAGGTTGACGTCCTGGGCGAAGACGAAGACTCTCCACGTGCCATAGACCTTTTGATCATATTGCAGCAGTGTGCGGTAAGCGCGCTTCAAGTCCAGGCTGCCTGCGTAGACGCCATCGTTGGCGCCCGGGTCGAAGCCCAGGCCGTTGTCGGTCAGCGATTCGACGAAATACAGGCCTTGCGGCGCCTGGAATAGCACGAAGGCATACAGTTCCGTGCCGCGGAAGACATTGCCATTGTCGCGCCTGAAGCTGGCGCGTATCCACAACGGTTCATAGGCCTGCACGACGGCGGGCGTATCCGTTTCCACTGGCCCCGCCACGTGGATGTTGACTTGCGTTTCGGTGACGGCATGCTGGTAGGTGGCGCCCGTCGTGAAACGCTGATATTCCCAGCTGATGTCGGCCGTGTAGGGCAAGCCCGCGTTCGGCGCTTCCGGCAACACCCATTTCGCCACCACGCGCTCGGCCAGGGTCAGTTCGCCGGCGGCCGGTGGTGTTGCTTCCTGGCCACGCCAGAACGGGTCCGCGATATCGGAGCAGGCGACGGCGATGGCGCCCGAGGCGATGGCCGAAGCCACGCCCGCCACCGTGAATTCGGGCTGGCCCGAGCCGGCCCCCTCGAGTGAGCAGCAATCGACGCTGGGATCGGTTTCCTCGAAGGTGCCGCCCACGCTGAAGCTGGCCTTGCCCGAACCGAGCGCGGCGGCAATGATGGCCACCAATGCGGCGATGATGGCAATGATGATGGCGAGCACTTTCCACCACGGGTCGGAAAACGGCAAGTCTCCGTGCGTGCCCGCATAAGCGGGGTTCGGCGTCCAGACGAGGGTCATGCCGGTCGGCACGATGGGACCCAGGCCGGGCGGGCAGCGGCACTCCTTCCCATCCGTGCCCGTGCTGCCCCAGCGCTTGCCCGGCAGGTGGCCTTGCGGTTTGGACAGTTCCAGCGTGCCTTCCTCGACCGTGCACGTGTAGGTGTTGGTGGCGCTGTCGAAGCGCGTCTGCGACACGAAGATTTGCTGGATCGAGCGGTGCGGCGTGTGGCCGTCCGCCTTGGCGACAAAGCTGACCAGGCGCTTGCCGGGCGCCGCATGCTGGAAGTCGGCATCCCACATGACCAGCATGGCCGCGCCGGCGGGAATGCTGGCAAAGAAAAAGGTGTGCGCCACGGGCACGATGCCGGGGTCGCCCACGCTTTCCAGGTACACGGTGACATTCGTCAGGGCGCTGCCGGACATATTGGTGACGTGGGCGGCGATGCGCAAGCCATAGATGGCATTGTCGAAGATGCCATCGGGCAGCATGATATTGGTGACGGGCTCGATCGCGAACGGCCGCGTCAGCACCTGCAGGGGGGTATCGCTCATGATGCTTGCTCCTCGGGGCTGTGCTGTTCTTGCGCGGGCTCTTGAGCTTGCTCGTTCTCGAGATCGGTGACGACATACGTAACGCCACCCATGACCTTGCCGTCGCGCGTTTCCAGCACGCGCAGCAGCGCATACTGGCGTGGCGGCAAGGCTTCGGCGCGCACGCTCAGGTACACGGCCTGCGCCTGGCCGCGCGGCACTTCCAGCACCAGCTTTTGCTCACCGGGCGCATCGCCATTGCAATGCGGCGTGCGCACCAGGCCCGCTACCAGGCGTGCGTCCCTGGCCGGCTGCCACCGCTCCAGCCCCAGGGTGGCCAGCAGGCGCTCGGGCAGCTCGCCGCCATATTCAATCTGCAGCTCCACTTTTTTCGTCGCACGGGGCAGGGCCGCCACCGCGATGCTCAGCAATTGCGCGCGTCTTGCCGCCAGCACGACGGTGACATTGCGCTGGGCGATCTGCTCGTGCTGCTTGGGCTGGAAGGGAAAGCCGTTGGGAAGGGGATCGGGCAGCGGGTTGACGTCGCCCGGGCCATGGGCCACGGCCAGCAGGCATTCGTGGCCGCCATTGACGATGACGGGGATCCACGGCACCAGACACAGCACTTCCTGCGTGGCGCCCGGCGGCAAGTCCGCAAACGCGGAACCGACCTGCGTGGCGGCGCCGACGGCGATCTGGCCGGAAGGATCGGCCCAGTAAAAATCCACGCGCACGCCGTTCGAGGCGCTGTTGCCCGTGTTGTGCACGCGGCCCCACAGGTAATTGCTGGTGCCGGCGATGGGCGCACCCGGCGGGCCATTCGGATCATTGCCCGGCACGACCCAGATATCGGCGCTGTCCCACCAGGGCTGGCCGTCTTCGATGATCAGGTGGGCTGGCATGGCGTTCTCCTTGTCCTTGGCCGGTGCTTCCAGCTTAGGCTGCGGCGGCCGATGCTTTTTGATCGGTATCAAGGCTGTGGAACACGGTGCGGGTGCGCCGTTGTGATGCTTGCGTAAGGTAATATTGCGGCAGAACGCAGTGGAATGACTCCAGGAAAAGGTTGGAATGTGCTTGAAACAGTGAATGACGTTTGCATCAACGCCGCTTGCGGCCAACCCTTGCCGCTGCGCGTGGCGCATTGCCCGTTTTGCGGCGCGCGCCAGGTGGCGCAAGCGCCTGTTCTGGAGAAAGCGGTAGCGCCACCCCCGGTACCCGTGGCTCCGCCCATTCCCGTGCCGCAGCCTGCACCGCAGCCCGCTGCCGCGCCTGCTCCCAAGCCTGACCCTCCAGTACCCTTGCCGCCAGCGCCTGCCGTGCCGGCCAAGGCGCCGCCCGCCAAGCCTGCCGGCAAGGGTTCGGTGCCGCCGCCGCGCCCGCCCGTGCGCTTGCGCACGTGGATTGCCGCGGCGGTGGTGCTGACCGGTATCTGGTTTTATAACAAGCCCGCCGACAAGCCGGCCAGCGTGGCGGAACAGGTCGAGGCCGCCACTGCGCTGGCGGCGCAGTGCGACCTCGATGGGGCGCGCAGCGCGCTGGCCGTGCTGAAAAGCGCCAAGGCGCCCGCCGCGCACATCAAGCGCTTGCAGGCGAGCATTACCAAGTCCGCCGCTACTTGCGAGAAGCAACAACAGCGGACGCAGGCGTGGACGGTGCTGCAGGACAGCGTCAACCAGGCGCTCGACGCGGGCAAGCCGGACCTGGCCGCCACGCGCCTGGCCATCTACGTGAAACGCTGGGGTGACGATCCCGACACCCTGGAACTCGACGCCAAGGTGAAAGTGGCGCAAGCGAGCGCCCAGCTCGACCTGGCCGACGCTTGCCTGGCCAGGGGCGACCGCATCTGCCTGGAAAACAGCCTGATCGCCGCCGAGCGCTACAAGCGGCCGGAACTGGCGGCACGCACGCAGGCGCTGCGCACGGCGCTGTCGCAATTGCTCGAACGCTCGCTGCTCGATGCGTCACCGGGGCAGTAGCGCCAACAGGTAAAACGCCCGCCGCGGCCAAGCCGGGCGGCAGAATTTTTTCAGCCTTACTCAGCCTTACTCTTGCGGCACCAGCGCCAGCGCGGCGCTGAAGTCGCCCATCGGCTTGCCGCCATTGGCCACCAGCGCCTTGTCGCGCGTGCTCAAGCCATCGAGCACGGGCAGGGCGAAGCGGTGCGTGATGGCGCGCAGGATCGAGGCTGAATCGTATTGCGTATGGTCGACCAAGCCCTTTTTCACGTATGGCGAGACGAGGATGGCCGGCACGCGCGTGCCCGGACCCCAGCGGTCGCCCTTCGGCGGCGCGGCGTGGTCATAAAAGCCGCCGTTCTCATCGTAGGTGACGATGACCAGCATGTTTTTCCATTGCGGACTTTTCTTCAGCTGGGCGATGACGCTGGCGATGTGCGCGTCGCCGTCGGCCACGCTGGCGTAGCCCGGGTGCTGGTTCAAATTGCCCTGCGGCTTGTAGAAGGTCACGGGCGGCAGCTTGCCGGCGCCCGCGTCGCTGAGGAACTGGCTGTCGAAGTCGCGCAGGTGGGCGGCGCGGTAGGCGGGCGCCTTTACGGGGTCCATGTTGGCAAAGTAATTGAACGGCTGGTGGTGGAACTGGAAGTTCGGCGGATTCGGGAAGCTGCCGGCGCGCGCGCTGGCCGTGGCCAGGGCCGACGTGTCCTTCCAGGCGCCCGCATACCAGGCCCAGTCGATGTTCTTGCCAGAGAGCAGGTCGCCGATATTCGTCTGCGTTTGCGGCGGCAGCGTATTGGCCTTGCCCGTGTCCGCAAACAGCTTGCTGCTGTCGCCCGAGGCGGGCGCGTTGCTGCTGGGCTGGAACGGCGGCTGCATGGTATTGACGGCGTAGAACATGCCCGTGCTGTCGGCCGGCGTCAGCGCTCCATCGTTGGCATAGGCGGGCGCACCGTTCAAGACCGTGCTCGGCGCCGTGGCGGATGGCGTCAGGCGCACGAAGTTGCCGTTGGCGTCGACGTCGATCTTGGCGATCGAACCCTTGGCCACCGAAGTGTCCGCGTTCGGATACGTGGGCGCGCACGCGCAGATCAGGTACTGGTGCGTGAGGAAGGAGCCGCCGAAGGCGCCGATGAACAGGTTGTCGGCCAGCGCATATTGTTTCGCGATGTCCCACAGCTGCATCTTGCTGCCGTCGTAATAGCCCATGCTCAAACCACCTGCATCGGAATAGGCGGCGAACTTGTCGTTGGCGCCGCCGTTGATCTGCATCTGGTTGTTGTAGAAGCGGTGCACCAGGTCGCGCGTGATCACCGATTGCGGCAGGTACAGCGGGCTGCTGGCGTCGTCGATCTGGAACGGCTTGTTCGGCAGGTTGGCCGATTGCGCCTGCGTGATGACGGTGCTCTGGCCGGCCGCCGTCATGCCGCCCCAGGTGGGTGGCAGCACGGGCAGGGTGCTGCCGTCGATGTCTTTCTGCGGCACATAGGCGGCGCTTGACGTGGGGTTGACGCCCGGTACGCCGTTCGCGCCCGGGAACAGGCCGTACAGATTGTCGAAGCCGCGGTTTTCCGCATAGATGACGACGATGGTCTGGATATTGTTCAGCGCCAAGCTGCTATTCAGTGCGGCCAGCGTATCGGCGGGCGCCGCCTGCGTGCTGGCGCTGGCGATCAAGGCCGTCACGCTGGCGTTTTCCGCCTTCAGTTTCGCCAGCTCGTCGCCGCTGGCCTTGTTGAAGTCCGACGCCAGGCCCGCTTCGGACACGCCGATGCGCGCGGCCAGCTTGCCGCTGGCGGATGCAAAGTCGCCGCCATTGCCATCCATGACTTGCGCCAGTTCCGTCGACAGGGCGCTGACGAAGGTGCTGTGGCCGGCAGGGGCGCGCAGCAGCAGTTTTTGCGTGACCTTGGTGCCTGCGTCGCCGACGACTTCATGGCGGATGGCGTCCGTGCCGATGGTCACCAGCACGGCGCCCTGGCCGTCGAGTGTGTAGCTGCCGTCGGCGGCCGTGCGCACGGGGCTGGAAGCGCTGTCGCACGTGAGCTTGGCGCTGGCGCTTTCGAGGCATACCTGCGCGTTTTCATAGTAGCTGCCGATCACCTGGCCCGTGGTGCTGGGCGTGATCGCATAGTTGCTGCCGCAGGCGGCCAGGCCCAGCGACAGCAGAATAGGCAGGGGACGTAAGACAGGGTGGGAGTGCGGTTTCATGTGCATGCCTTTTGGGTGGAAAACGTCGCATGCTAGGCAGCCAATATGTCAGCTGCGTGACATGTCAGCCCCTGTTACATGACGTAATGTACGGACTTGATACATTAGGTTTTGCAGGGTTTTGTCACGCAGCTGTCACATGCCGTTGCTACGCTGCCAGCCCATGATGAAAACGAACTCCACCTTGCTGCTTGCCGCCGTGGCCGCCTGTCTGCTGGCCGCCTGCCATCCTGCAGCGCAAAAAGAAGCCGTCGCCAAGCCCGCCTATCTGTCGGGCGCCTACGCGCCCACCCTGCAACGCCAGCCTTCCGTGGCCCAGATGACGGCCATGGGACGGGCCATGTTTTTCGAGCCCAGCCTGTCTGTCTCAGGAAAAATGTCGTGCGCCAGCTGCCACAGTCCCGAGCACGCGTATGGCCCGCCGAATGGGCTGGCGGTGCAGCTGGGGGGACCAGAGCTAAAAGATGCGGGCACGCGCGCCGCGCCCTCGCTGCGCTACCTGCAGACGGCGCCCGCCTTCACCGAGCACTATCACGACGACGATGGCGACGACAGCGTCGACGCGGGGCCCACGGGCGGGCGCAACTGGGATGGCCGCGCCCAGTCCGGCCACGAGCAGGCGCTGGCGCCCTTGCTCTCCAAACGCGAAATGGGCAACCGCGATGCGGCCGCCGTCGTCGCCAAATTGCAGGCCGGCCCCCTGGCGGCGCAGTTCCGCCAGACGTATGGCGCGGATATCTTCGCGCAGCCGGGCCAGGCGCTGCGCTGGGCGCTGATGTCGCTGGAAGTGTTCCAGGAAAGCCCGTTGGACTTCTATCCGTACACGAGCAAGTACGACGCCGTGCTGCGCAAGCAGGCCGTTTTGAGTCCGCAGGAAGCGCGCGGCCTGGCCCTGTTCAACGATGAACGCAAGGGCAATTGCGCGTCCTGCCATATCAGCCAGATTACTTCCGGCGGCGCCTTTCCCCAATTTACCGATTACGGCTTGATCAATATCGGTGTGCCGCGCAATGGCAAGCTGCCTGTCAACGCGGACCCCGCGTACTTCGACATGGGCTTGTGCGGTCCGGACCGCACCGACTTGATGGAACATAAAGAGTACTGCGGCAGCTTCAAGACGCCGTCCCTGCGCAACGTCGCCCTGCGCAAGGTGTTCTTCCACAACGGCAGCTTTACCAGCCTGGAGCAGGTGCTGCGCTTTTACGTGCAGCGCGATACGGCGCCGCAAAAATGGTATCCGATGGATAAAAACGGCAAGGTGCGCAAATACGACGACCTGCCGCTCGGCCTGGCGGCGAACGTGAACGTGGAAGCGCCGTTCGACCGCCAGCCGGGCCAGGCGCCAGCCCTGAACGACAGGGAGATCGCAGACGTGATCGCCTTCCTGCACACCCTGACGGATGGCTATCGGGAACCTCGCCCGGCACAGGGAAAACATGGCTAAAAGATATCAAGATACCATTGCTTACAACTACGCCACAAAAGCCTGTTTTTATGTGCGTTAGCGCACGCTAGAAAATTTTAGGCAGGTGTATATTGCGAACTGATCTGTGTCTTTTGATAACAATGAAAGGGAATACCATGAAAGCAAGCAAAAATTGGATGACCGTGTGCGCCGCCGGCATGATGGTTGTGGCACTGGCTGCCTGCCAGAAGAAGGATGATGTTGCCGCCGCCGGTCCTGCGGAACAGGCTGGCCAGAAGATCGATGCGGCCGCCGCCAAGGCTGAAGCCGACATCAAGGATGCCGCTACCAAGGCCGACGCTGCCGTGAGCCAGGCCGCTGCCGATACGGGCGCCAAGATGGACCAGGTCGCCGCTGACGCGGACAAGAAAATGAGCGAAGCGGCCGATGCCGTGGGCAAGAAAGTGGAAAAAGCCGGCGAAAAGATGCAGGACGCCGCGCACAAGTAAGCACGCCATCAGCGCGCCCCGCAGCTGCCGTCAGGTGATGGCGGCTGCGGCGACGCCTTCGCTGGCTTGGCCGTCTGATACGGCCGTCTCCGTCTTGTCCATCCCGTCCGCTCCCCCCAGTACCACGCTCAAATCGACAAAGCCGTCGCGCCACGCGCGTTCCAGGTCTTGCTCCACCGCTTCCAGTGTCGTTCTTTCCACCTGCCGAAAACCGCGCAAGCCATATGCCCGGTTGCGCCCGTGCGCCTTGGCCAGGTACAGCGCCATGTCGATCAGGTTGACGCTGCGTTCCCACGTGAGCGGCCGTCCCAACGGCGCCAGCGGATAGGGCGCAAAGCCGACGGACACATGCACCTGGATGGTTTGCCCCTGGTAATGGATGACTTGTGCTTCCATGCCGTTGAGGATGCGCCGCGCGATGTCGTCGAGCCCGTCACGGGCGACGGCCGGCAGGAAAGCGAGGAATTCCTCGCCGCCCCAGCGTACGATCATGTCCGTTTCGCGCAACACGTCGTGCAAGGTTTCGGCGATCGTCGTCAGCACGAGGTCGCCCGCAGCATGGCCGTAGCCGTCGTTGATGTGCTTGAAATGGTCGACGTCGAGCAGGAACAGCGCGCCCACGACATCGCCGCCGGCATAGGAAGGCTGCGGCTTGCCCGCATGGCTGCGCATGAATTCCTGGAAATGGCGGCGGTTGTACAGGGCCGTCAGCGGGTCGCGCGAGCTCTGGCGCTTGAGTTCCTGGTTTTTCACCTTCAGCTGCACGTTCGCATGGCGCACCTTGCGGTACAGCAAACCGACGATGGCGGACGCCATGGCCAGCACCAGCGCCAGCAGCCACCACACGCGCTGCTGCAGGCGGCGGTTGTCGATTTCCGTGCTCTTCAGCTGATTCTCCCTGCTCAGCAGTTCGATTTGGCGCTGTTTCTTTTCCGCCTCATACTTTTCTTGCAGCTCATACACGGCCTTTTGCCGCTGCTTTTCGAACAGCTGGTTGGAAATGCCGCGCTCGCGGTGGTACGCCGTGACGGCGCCGCGCAGGTCGCCCGCCTTTTCCAGCGCCATGCCGTATTCCAGCAGCACGGCCTGCATTTCCGGCTGGTTGGCCGTGCGTTCGTAGTAGGCCAGGCCCGTGTCCACGCTTTGCTTGCCTTCCTGCAACCGTCCCTGGCCGATCAGCGCCTGGCCGATATTGAGCCGCGCCGTCGCTTCCACCTGTTCGTCGTTGACGAGGCGCGCCGCCGTGATGGCTTCATTCGCGTAGCGCAAGGTTTGCCCGTAGCCTTCTTCCTTCAGGTAGCTGTCCGACAGATTGACGAGAGTGACGGCGACCATGCCGCGCGCCCCCAACTGGCGTTCCAGCGCCAGGGCCGCCAGCAGGGCGCGCTGGCCCCGCTGCGGCTGCTGCGCGTCGAGCGCCAGCCCGTACTCCGTATTCTTCGCCTGCGCCATGCGGCCCGGCGATGCCAGGGTGCTGGACACGGCCAGCAGTTCGTCGAGCACCTCGAAACCCTTGTCGTATTCGCGCATCTGCGTGTACAGCAGGGTGAGGGCGTTCAGGGCGGCGGCCAGGCTGGACGGGGATTTGCTCTGGCGCGCCAGGTCGACGGCCGCCTGCAGCTTGGCCAGCGCAAACGGGAAATTACCTTCCTCGGCCCACGACTGCCCTGCGCTGATGGCCGCCTGCACGCGCACGGGCAGGTCGTCCGTGCGGTTGGCGATCTTTTCCGCCTCAAAGGCCAGCAGGTGCGAGGCGCGGCGCTCGTTCCGGGCAAACGTGATGTAGGCCTTGTTGAGCATGCCTTTCGCCAGCGCCACGTCGCTCTTGTTCAGGCGGGCGTAGGCGATCAGCTCTTCGGCCAGCTGCATGGCGATATCATTCTGCCCCAGGCGCATGCGGGCGTGGCTCAGTTGGGTCAGGAATTCCGCGCGTACGGGCAAGGGAGCGCTGCGCGCCTGCGTCTCGACTTCTTGCAGGCGCTGCAGGGCGCGCGCGGGCACGAAGCGGCCATCGTCGCGCACGGCGGTCAGATACTCCTCGAGGTTGCTGCCGGCCTGGGCGTGCGCGGCAGGCGGCAGCATGCAGGCCAATACCAGCAGCCAATGCGCCTTTCGCCATGATGCCCGTCTCTGTCTGCCTGCCAACGTCCCGCTCCCGCAATGACCACCTGTCTGTAACAGATTATATTCTGTTGCAATCAAGAAATATCATGCGCACCGCAGAAATTTGCGAAAGTGCACACGGCCGGCATTGACAAGGCGCTACTACTGGGCCAACTGCTGCAGCAGGTACAGGCGCTGGTACAGGCCGCCTTCGATCTGCATCAGGGCGTCGTGCGGCCCCGCTTCCGTGATGCGGCCGTGATTGAGTACGATGATACGGTCGGCCTCGCGGATGGTCGACAGGCGGTGGGCGATGGCGATGATGGTGACCTTGCCGCGCAATTCGTTGAGGGCCAGCTGCACGATCTGCTCCGTCTGGCTATCGATGCGCGATGTCGCTTCGTCGAGCAGCAAGATGCGCGGCTGGCCGGCCAGCGCGCGGGCAATGGCGATCAGCTGCTTCTGCCCCGACGACAGGCGCGAGCCGCCTTCGCCCAGCGGCGTGTCGTAGCCGTGTTCCAGCGCCGCGATGAAGTCGTGCGCATGCGCGGCGCGCGCGGCCGTCTCGATCTGTGCCTGCGTGTGGCCGCGGCCCATGTCGATGTTTTCGCGTGCCGAGGCGGCCAGCAGGAACGGGTCTTGCGGCACCAGGCCCACGTCGGCGCGGAAGTGCTCGTTGTCGATGCTGTCGAGGGCCACGCCGTTGATGGCGATGCTGCCCTGCGTGACGGGGTAAAAGCGCAGCAGCAGCGACAGCAGGGTCGACTTGCCGCTGCCCGTGTGGCCGACGATGCCGAAGAAAGCACCTTGCGGTATCGTCAGCGACAGGTCGTGCAGCACGGGCTGGTTTTCCACGTAGGCGAACGTCAGCTTCCTGATGTCGACGGCGGGCAGTTCGCTGCCCGCTGTCGCATGCCGCAGGGCCGGTGTTTCCCTTCCCTGCGCATGTTCGAGCGCTTGTGCTTCGTCGAGCAGGGCCGAGACGCGCGCCGTGGCCACCACCGACTGCTGCAACTGGCTGAACTGCATGGTGATCTGGATCAGCGGCTCGATCACGCGCGCGATGTAGCTGATGAACGCATACAGCACGCCCACTTCCACGGCGCCCATCTCGCGCCGGCCGAAGCTGAAGATGACGACGGCCAGCAGCACGATATTGAGCATGTCGAGCGCGGGGCGCAGCAGCCAGGCGTTGGCGCGCAATTCCTGCATGCGCGCTGTGTAGTGGTCCTGGTTGATGCCCGTGAAGCGGGCACCGAAGCGCTTTTCCGCGTTATTCGCCTGCAGCACGCTCATGCCGCCGATCGATTCGGCGATCTGGCCGTTGATCTCGCTGCGCAGGGCGCGTGCGCGCGTGACGGCCGGCGCGCTCCAGCGCTGGTACAGGAAGACGATGACCAGCACGGCCGGCAGCAGGGCCAGCACGATCAGCATCAAACGCCAGTCGAGGAAAGCCATGGCGGCCATGGTGCCGACCAAAACGATGGAGCTGTCGAGGATGACGAACAGCACCTGCACGTACAGCGATTTCACGGCTTCCGTGTCGTTGGTGACGCGGCTGACCAGCTGCCCCGTGATGGCGCGGTCGAAAAAACTCATCGGCAGGCGCAGCACGTGCTGGTAGACAGTTTCGCGCAGGCGCTGCACCGAGCGCATGGCCAGGCCGGACAGGCGCACCAGCTGCAGATAGCGCAGGCCGGACGCGACCCAGCCCGTCAGCAGGCAGCCGCCCAGCAGCAGCGACATGCGCGTCCAGTCGAGGTGGCGCGGCAGCAGGTGCTGGTCGATCAGGGCCTTGCCCAGGATCGGTCCCGTCACTTCGAGCGCGGCGGCGATGATCAGCCAGAACGTGGCCCAATATAAATGGCGCAGGTCGGGCGCGGCGGCGCGGCGCAGCAGGCCGATCGCTTGCGCGGCCTGGCGGCGCACGGATTGGGTGGCTGTATCTGTTTGTACTGTCTTAGATGGCATCGAGGCTGGCCTCCAGTTGTTGATAGCGCCACTGGCTGGCATACCAGCCGTCGCGCTGCATCAGCGCGTCGTGGTTGCCCGTTTCCGTGACGTGGCCGTCGCGCAGGACCAGGATCAGGTCCGCGTTGACGACGGCGCTCAGGCGGTGGCTGGCGATGATGGCGCTGCGCTCGGGGCGGCGCGCGCGCAGTTCTTCCAGGTGCTGCAGGATGCGCGTTTCCGTGCCCGTATCGACGGCGGACAGCGCGTCATCGAGCAGCAGCAAGCCGTTGTCGGCCAGCAGGGCCCGTGCAATCGCCACGCGCTGGCGCTGGCCGCCGGACAGGGTGATGCCTTTCTCGCCCACGTGGGTGGCATAGCCTTCGGGAAATTGAAGGATATCGTCGTGGATGTCGGCCAGCTGCGCTGCCCGTTCCACTTCCTCGCGCGTGGCGCCGGGACGGGCCAGGGCGATATTGTCGGCGATGGTGGCGGAGAACAGGAACGACTCCTGCGGCACCCAGCTGATGGCAGCGCGCAGCGCGTGCAGGGTGTAGGCGTCGAGCGGCTGGCCATTCCACGTGGCCGTGCCCGATTGCGGCGTCACCTGGCGCAGCAGCACGCGCAGCAGGGTCGACTTGCCGCTGCCCGTCGGACCGACGAGGCCCAGGGTCTGGCCCGGTTGCAAACGCAGCGAGATGCCGGACAGCGCCGGCGCCGTCTGGCCCGCGTAGGCAAAGCCGACGTCCTGCAATTGCAGGGGGCCGGGCGTGAGCGTGGCGATAGTGCCGTGGTCGTCGATGGCCAGCGGCGCGTCCAGCATCGGCTGCAAGCGCTGCCAGGCGGCGCGGCCCCGTTCGATCAGGGACAGTACCCAGCCGGCGGCGAACATGGGCCAGATCAGCTGGCCCAGGTACATGGAAAAGCTTGTCAGCGCGCCGATGGTCAGCTGGTCTTGCCACACGAGGTAGCCGCCCAGGCCCAGGGTCAGAGCCGTGGCGGCCGTCAGGGTCAGGCCGACGGCCGGTTCGTACGCCGCTTCCCAGCGCTGCGCCGTCAGGCTGGCGTTGGCTGCGTGGCCGGCCAGCGTGGAAAACTGCTTGCTGCTGCGCTCTTCCAGGCCCAGCGCGCGCAAGGTGCGCACGCCCGACAGCGATTCCTGCACATGGTCGTTCAGCGCGGCAAAGCGCTTTAAGGAATCCGTCGACGCCGTGTGGATATGGCTCGAGATGCGCCAGAAGGCCAGTCCCATCAAGGGGAAGGGCAAGAGGGCGATGCAGGCCAGGCGCCAGTCCACGCCCAGCAGCATGATGCCGAGCACCATCAGCAGGGTCAGGGTGCCGTCGAAGCCGGCCAGCATGGCTTCGCCTGCGGCCATTTCGATGGCGTCGATGTCGTTCGTCGCCAGCGCCATCAGGTCGCCCGTGCGCTGGTTCTGGTAGAACGACGCGCCCTGCTGCGACATGCGCGTGTAGAAGCGCGTGCGCAGCATCACGCCCAGCTGGTAGGCGGCCTTGAACAGGGTGATGCGCCAGCCCACGCGCAGGAAGTAGATGACGACGCCGACGGCGAGCAGGGTCAGCAGCTCAAGCCACAGTTCGGCCGCCGTCATGCGGTGGGCGGCCAGCGCGTCGATGATGGCGCCCACGCGGCGCGGGATCCAGACGGTCAGTGTTGCCACGCCTGTCAGCATGACGGCAGCGGCGGCATACGCCGGCCAATGCTGACGCACGAAGCCGGCGATGAGCCTCGATAAACTCATGGTTACCTTTTGTTTTTAGTAATGGGGTGTCGCGGGGCGGAAGGACGGGCACGCGGACGGAAAGTACGCGTAGGATACAACAAGGCGGAAAAGCGCGCTGTGGACGGGCACGCAAAAAACGGGCCGTAGCCCGTTGTTTTGCTGCGTCAGTGCTGTGCGCGAGGCTTACTTGCGGCCGCTGCCTTTGGCGCCACCCAGCATGTCGAGCTGTTTCGATGGCGTGCCTTTGGGCGCTGCCTTGGCTGCCGGCTTGGCGGCTGGCGCAGGGGCGTGCTTCACGGCGGCCTTGGCCACGGTCTTGCCGGCGGCGCTGGCTGGCTTGGCGGCCGGTTTGCTCGAAGGAAATGGTTTTGCGGCAGGCTTGGCCGGTGCCGGCGCGGCGGCTTTCGCTGGCGCTGGTGCAGCGGCAGGTGCGGGCTTGGCCGCTTCCGGCTTGGCTGCCGGTTTGGCCGCCGGCTTGGCTTCCACCGCTTTCACGGCTGGCTTGTCGGCGGCTTTCTCGGCAGCCTTGGCAGGCGCTGCTTCTGGTTTGGCCGCCGGCGCGGCGGCAGGCTTGGCTACTTCGGCAGGCTTGGCGGCAACGGGCGCTGGTGCCGCTGCTGGCGCTGGCGATGGTGCAGGCACAGCGGCAGGCGCAGGTACAGCTGCCAGCGCAGGCTTGGCTGCGGCAGGAGCGGGTGCGGCGACAGGCGCGGCTTCGTCGAGGCGGGCCTTGGCCGAAGCCAGCAATTCCGCCTGGGTGCTCGAGGCGATGCCGAACAGCTGGCGGCTGTAGGCCAGCACGCTTTCGATGTTCGGTTGCGCCTGGCTGGTGCTGTAGCTGAAGAAGTCGCGCGGGTCCTGCGTTACCAGTAGCTGCTGCGCCGTTTCCGCCGTCTGCGAGATGGCGGCCTTGCCGGCGTTCAGGTTCAGCGCGATGATTTTCTCGGCGCTTTCAAAGACTTTGCTGGTGAGGGTGCTGAAGATTTGCAGCTGGCTTTCCAGTTGCGACTTGGCGGCGCTGGAAAATTGTTCAGGAAGCGGAAACATATTTACTCCTTTGTACGGATTAAAATGCTGGCAAAACGCTCTGCAAAATCCCGAAAACCAGAGTTGGCCGCGTTTTGTAAAGTAGGTAGCGTGCTAAACAGCTGATCATAGACTTTTTATGATGCAACGCAATATGAATATTCTAGCGGTGATTCGAGTTAGTTGAAAGCTATTTTCTCAAGGGCGTGTACCGCGTGCCGGCTTCATTCATGCGCCTGGCAGCATTTGCGGTAAGTTTGCGCGTGCGCAAAGCGTTGTCAGGGAATCTATGGCTACGCTTTTGCCAGTGACTGTATTCTTGCACTGCAGCATGCTTGAAAAGATACGATGACAATGCACTCGAAACACCAGGTATCGTAGTCAACCGAAGGAGTGTCCGCATGGACCTTGTCATCCGCAATGCCAGTCTGCCCGACGGGCGCCGCGCCATCGATATCGCCATCGAGGGCGGCCGCATCGCCGCCGTCGGCACCGCCTTGCCCGTGACGGGCGCGCAAGAGATCGACGCCGAGGGCGACCTCGTCACGCCGCCGTTCGTCGACGCCCACTTCCACATGGACGCCACGCTCAGCTATGGCTTGCCGCGCGTAAACGCCTCCGGCACCCTGCTCGAAGGCATCGCCCTGTGGGGCGAGCTGAAGCCGCAATTGACGCAGCAGGCGCTTGTGGATCGCGCCTTGCAGTATTGCGACTGGGCCGTGGCGCGCGGCTTGCTGGCCATCCGCTCGCACGTCGATATCTGCGACCCGCGCCTGCTGGCCGTCGAAGCGCTGCTCGACGTCAAGCGGCAAGTCGCGCCATATCTCGATTTGCAGCTGGTGGCCTTCCCGCAGGACGGCATCCTGCGCAGTCCCGGCGCCTTCGACAATCTGAAGCGCGCGATCGCCATGGGCGTCGACGTGGTGGGCGGCATCCCGCATTTCGAGCGCACCATGGCGGACGGCGCGGAATCCGTGCGCCTGCTGTGCGAATTCGCCTGCGAACGTGGCCTGATGGTCGACATGCATTGCGACGAGTCGGACGACCCGCTGTCGCGCCACATCGAAACCCTGGCCTTCCACAGCCAGCGCCTTGGCATGCAGGGCAGGGTGACGGGCTCGCACCTGACGTCCATGCATTCGATGGACAATTATTATGTGAGCAAACTGCTGCCCCTGATCCGCGAGGCGGGCGTGGCGGCCATCGCCAATCCGCTCATCAACATCACCTTGCAGGCGCGCCACGATACGTATCCGAAGCGGCGCGGCATGACGCGCGTGCCCGAGATGCTGGCCGCTGGCATCCCCGTCGCCTTTGGCCACGACTGCGTGATGGACCCGTGGTACAGCCTCGGTTCGGGCGACATGCTGGAAGTGGCGCACATGGGTTTGCACGTGGCGCAGATGACGGGCCAGCAAGCGATGCACGACTGCTTCCTGGCCGTGACGGAAACGCCGGCGCGCATCCTGGGCCTCGACGGCTACGGCATCGCGCCCGGCTGCCATGCGGACTTGCTGATCCTCGATTGTGGCAGTACCGTGGAAGCGCTGCGCCTGCGCGCGGCGCGGCGCCTGGTGCTGCGCCGCGGGAAAATCGTCAGCGAAGCGCCGCGCGCGCAATCGCGCCTGCACTTGCCGGGGCGTCCGGACAGCGTGAACTTCCGCCTGGGCCGCTGATACAATCAGCCATCACTTGTTATCGGGAGCACCGACTTGAAAGAAATTGATATCCGCCCGGCCAGCGAAGCCGATTTCGACGCCATGTGGCCGATCTTCCAGACCCTGGTGGCCGGCGGCGACACGTATTCCTTCCCCGCCGATACCACGCGCGAAGCATGCCACGCCTACTGGTTCGGCCCCGGCGTGCAAAGCTTTGTCGCCACCATGGGCACGGAGCGCCTGCTGGGCATGTACAAGCTGGTGGCGAACCAGCCTGGCCATGGATCGCATGTGGCCAATGCCTCGTTCATGGTCGACCCGGCCGCGCAGGGCGTCGGCGTGGGCCGCCTGCTGGGCGTGCACTGCATGGAAGAAGCGCGCCGCGCGGGCTATCTGGCGATGCAGTTCAACTTCGTCGTTAGCACCAATCTGGCCGCCGTCACCTTGTGGAAAAAACTGGGCTTCACGGTGGTCGCCACCTTGCCGCTGGCCTACCGCCACGCGCAGCTCGGCTATGTCGACGCCTACGTGATGTACCAGCTGCTGACCGACCCGATGCAGTGGCCGGCATGAGCGGCGCCGTCACCGTGATCGAGACGCCCCGTCTGCGTCTGCGCACCGCCAGCGTCGATGACGCGGCGTTTTTCCTCGGGCTGGTGAACGAGCCGACCTGGCTGGCCACCATCGGCGACCGCCAGATCCATACCGTGGACGCGGCGCGCGCGGCGCTGGAAACGGGGCCGATCGCGCAGCAGCAGGAACTCGGCTACTCTTTCTATATCGTCGAGCACCGCGCTGACAACGTGGCAATCGGCATGTGCGGCCTGATCAAGCGCGCCACCATGCCGGGCCCCGATATCGGCTACGCGCTGCTGCCCGCGTATTGCGGCCAAGGCCTGGCCTGGGAGGCTGCAGCTAGCGTGCTGCGCCATGCGCGCGACGTGCTATGCCTGCCGGCTGTGTATGGCCTCGTGTCGCCGCAGAACCAGCCTTCGATCAACTTGATCAACAAGCTCGGTTTGCGCTTCGAACGCTTTTCGCGCCAGCCCATCGTCGGCAAGGACATCAATATCTATCGCAAGAGTTTTTCTTAGTCCTTGTGTTGTGTGAACGAAAATATCAAATACTGAAGAGAATAAGGAATTAGATGGCCACAAGTAAAAAAGCAGTTCTCCCTCTCGAAAGCATGCTTGCCGAGTTGCAAACTCTGGCCCACCGCATCAGCAATGCCGATGCGGGGAATGATGCAAGGAGTCTTAAGAAAATTCGTTTGGAGCTGGAAAAGGTGGTCTCGGAGATCAAGGCTACTACGGAGAAGCTGGATCCCGTCTGGCGGCCGGAGTCAATTTTCGATCCATCCGATCCCAACACCGCCGGCAGGGTAGTGGCTTTGACCATGGTCGCGCAGGAACGGCATTCGCTGGCGGCCATCCCTGACTTTTATGGCGCGGGTGTGTATGCGATCTATTATCGAGGTGATTTCCCGCCGTACCTGCCGCTCAAGGACATGGATCATCCCATTTATGTGGGAAAGGCCGACCCTGATCGGCAAGGCGCGAAGGATGCGGTGACACAAGGAACCAAGCTGTCGGCGCGACTTAATGAGCATGCCAAAAGTATTCGAAAAGCGACCACGACGCTGAAGATTGAAGATTTTGAATGTCGCTTTTTGATTGTGCAAAGTGGCTATCAAAAATCGGCTGAGGACTATTTGATCAATTTTTTCAAACCGATCTGGAACTCGGAAACAAAGATTTGCTTTGGTTTGGGAAAGCACGGCGACAGTTCTGATACGCGTGTCAATAAACGATCCCCTTGGGATACTATGCACCCAGGGCGTGAGTGGGCCGACAAAACTTTTGAAAACCAGAAATCACCCGAGACGATTAATGACCAGATTGCCGGCCACCTGACACGTCACTTGCCTTACACGGACGTTCATCAGATTTTCGAGCGCATCATGAGCGATATGCGTCAGATTAACCGAGAGCGTTTCTTTACCCCTGCAAAAGGGGGTGTTTTGTTCGATCAGGTCGCAGCGGAAGTCAGCACGCCTTCGGATAAGTAACGAAGATTTTGCCTGATTTTACTCTTCAAATTGACAGGAAAATCGCATGTTCTTCATGCCTTTTTCTGCACTGTCAAAAACCAATTTCACTCTCTTAACAACTCACATACCCCACGAGCCATCGCTGCCGCCAATTTGACAGGCACGGCATTGCCAAGCTGGCGCATGGTCTCGGACCATGTCCCTTCAAATATAAAGTTGTCAGGGAAAGTCTGAATGCGTGCTGATTCCCTTACCGTAAAGTACCTCACCGAACCGTCGTTGTGGCGTAGCATGTTTTCTCCGCCAGGAACGCCGTGATCACCGGCCTTGAGCGCTTTGGCAGGTTCATCAATTGGGCTGCCGGTATGCCCCGCATAAGCCCTCGCACCGGGTTGGAATCGGTGCGCTTGGAAGAGCGTCTTCGCGGAGGATAGTTCTGGATCGGGCAAATCGGAGATGGCATCTCTAACGGTTTGCCAGGCAAGCATGTTGGCGCCATGATCCGCATCCAGTATTTTCTGGATCTTTTTATCGATGCCATCAGGTCGTGGCGGGCGGTGTTTGGATGCGATGCGGTGACGTTCCCAGTAGCTTCCACTTGCCCATTTTGTCAGTATTAGCGCATCACTGCTATGCGTTTCTGCAGGGAAATCCCAAGGTTGATGCACATCGGCTCTGAATCCTACGAAGAAGATCCGCATACGCTTTTGAGGAACACCATAGTTCGCCGCATTGACCAGGCGATGATAAACATGATATTCGCTTGCCGCGCCATTGGCCTTGTGTTTTTGTAGTCTTGCCAAGTGTTCCGTCCATAGCTCTTTCGCTTTGGCTACTTGGGAAGGAAATTCGAGTTGCAGCAGGATATAGCTGAAGTAATCGGCGAACGCGGCACGTTTGAGTCCCTGCACATTTTCAAAGGTGAAAGCTCGTGGCCTTGCCTCTCGGACAGCCCGTACCGCTTGCGGAAACATATCTCGTTCATCAAGAAAACCACCGTGCTTGCCGCCCATGGAAAAAGGTTGGCACGGTGGTCCACCGGTGATCAGATCGATGTTGTCATGATTCGCGTAGTTGAAATTGCGCACATCCCCTTCCGTCACGTCGGGCCAATAGCTGACTGGCGCCACCCGATGAAGCTTGTTATTGCGTAGGGTGTTGCAGGCATGGCTGTTCCATTCGACGACCGCACGATGTTGAACATCATTGCTGGAGAACCCAAGCGCCAAGCCACCCGCGCCTGCGAATAGCTCAATTGACTCGATGAGGCGAGTGTTTGCCACCGGCATTTCTGGTGGGACTAAAAGGGCGGGCGTGTTATACATGGTCATTTGGAATGGCTGAAACGATGCTACTTTTGCGCGAAATTATGAGTCGGTATTGTTTATTTAAAGATAATATTTCGATTTTGCAACTAGCAACTTCGCCAGCAGGCTTAGTTGCGAATGACACATTCATTTTGGATATACTTGAGCAGTGCAGCAGTATAAAGCAATGAACCAGAGAGCAGCGAATCGATGAAAAATTGTTCTATTTCATTGCAGTTGATGCAATGTCAAATTAGTTGATTCATTTTACTGTGTTTTTATACAGTACTCAATGACTTGACTTGTTTCGTCTCAAATTACCCTTGAAAAGCACAAAAAATGACCTTAGGTTTGGGGTTTCATGGGGGGCGTCATGGTCGATACGCTAGACCAGCCGTCGCGTAGCAGAGTGATGGCGAGGGTTAAAGGAAAAAATACCGGTCCCGAGCTGCTGGTTCGAAAAATGGTTTTTGCCGCAGGATATCGCTATCGGATTCACGTCAAAGACCTTCCTGGTTCGCCGGATTTGATATTTCCAGGCAAGAGGAAGGTCATCTTCGTGCACGGGTGTTTTTGGCATCGGCATGATGGATGTAAGTCGGCGCGCATGCCCAAGTCGCGTATCGATTTTTGGAGCGCGAAACTCAACGGCAATAAGCTGCGCGATACGCGAACATTCGATGCCTTGCGTCGGTCGGGATGGCAGGTCATGGTGGTATGGGAGTGCGAACTTCGCGACCTTGAAGGAGTGGCGAAAGCAATACAAATTTTCCTCGATGCACCTCTTAGCTCTTCACCGAATGCTACGTAAGTGATCCACCAACCCCAACCTTCTCCGTTGATCTTGTCAGCGGCTTGCTGTTGGCGTTGAAGTTGACGGCTCGCGAGCCGGACCAGCTTGTTTAGGTGGTTCTGTCGTATTGGCGCTCGTCGGCAGGCCGATCAGGTAAAGCGAGGTGTTCAAGATCAAGAGCGGCTGGGGAACAACGCGACAGAGTTTTTACTTGAGGAACAGATCGCGGTCCGGCGCGAAATGCGCGTACAGGGGCAGGAAGGCGCCGCCAACGGCGCGCGCGTCGGAGCCGACGGTGCCGCCGAGTACCTGCGGCCGGGCGATGCCCTCCCAGCTATAGCATTCCAGCGCGTGCTCGACCTGGGCCAGCAATTGTTCGAGCAGGCCGCGGTCGAAGGAGCCGTCGATAATCACCCCCTCCAGGTCGAGCAGGCAGGTGGCGCTGGTGATGCTCAGCGCGATGGCCCGCGCCGCGTCGTCGAGCCAGGCTGCGGTGTGCGTGACGAACGGTTCCTGCAGCGCCCGCCCGTCGTGGGCGGCGGCCGGGTCCAGCCCGGCCAGGGTGTACAACTGCTCGAGGTTGAACAGGGAAGCGTCGCCCAGCAGCTGGCCCGGCGGATGCCTGGCGCCGGCCGTGGCCATGCCGAGCGGCAAGGAGCCGACCGCGCCGGCGTTGCCGTGCAGGCCGCTGTGCAAATGGCTGTTGATGACCAGGCCGCCGCCGATGAAGATATCGACGAAGATGTACAGGAAGTTCTTGATGCTGCGCCCGCGCCCGAGCACCAGCTCGGCGACGCAGGCGGCGGCCGTGTCCTTGGCGAACTCGACCGGCAACGCCGTCATCGCCTGCACGCGCTGGCCGATGTCGATGCTGTCCCACGCGTTGGCCTGCTCCGGCGCCATCTCGAGCAGATTCTGCCAGCCGCCCAAGCCCAGCGGCGCGGCGATGCCGACGCCGCACAGGCGCGGCAGCAACTTCGGTCCCAGCAGCACGGCCATGCTTTTCAGCGCCGACTCGATCTGGCCGAACACGGTGTCGGGGACGGGAAAGGAGTAGGGGAACGACAGGCGCTCGCGCGTCTTGCCGACGAAATCGACCAGCAACACGTCGAGGCTGCGCCGGCCGATCTTGATGCCGATCGAGAAGGCGCCGTCCGGATTGAGCATGATGGGCACCGACGGCTGGCCGACCTTGCCGCGCACGGGCGCGCGCTTGCTGACCAGGCCGTCGTCCAGCAGGCGGTTGATGATCAGGGATATCGTTTGCGTGCTCAGATTGGTCAGCCGGGCCAGGTCGGCCTTCGGCATGCTGCCGTGCAAGCGTACGGCCTGCAGCACCACCCGCTCGTTGAACTGGCTCATGCCCATCTGGTTCGAGCCGCGCGGCTGCAACCATTGAACATCGTCGATGGCTGCTTGCGGCGCGCACGCCTCTTCGGTAAAGCTGTCTGACATGGCGGGGCGGGTCCGGTTTCTACAGGCGTAAAGAAGGACATTTTATTACATATCCACCGCCCCGCCAGTGAAGCTCCAGATGGCTGGAGCTCCCGTGCAGCTTTAGCGCTTGGCCCAGATCGACTTCAAAGGCCAGATGGTCAGCTCTTTCAGTGTTGCCGCGCCGCCCACGGCGAACAGCGCGACACCGTTGCTGGACGGTTGCGGGAAGATCTGGTCGGTCAACACCACCTCGTTGCCCGCAAATACCATCACCGACGAGGTGTCGACCACGATGCGCAGGTCCACCGTGCCGGTGCGCAGCGGCAGCGGGGCGGTATGGCGGGCGGCAAAGCTGGCGTTGAAGCTGGCGTCGCCCGATTTGCTGCGGTCGATGTAGACCTCGCCCGCTACCGCGTCATAGCCGATGACGGTTTCTTCGCCATTCGTGCCGGTGCGCACCTTCAGGCCAAAACCGGTGGCGCTGCCCGGTTGGAATTTGGCCACGATGTCCAGGGCCTGGCCCGGGGCGGGGGCGATAGCGAGCGTTTGCACGCCGGCGGCCACGGAACGGTCCTGGGCGCTGTACAGCGCTTTGCTGCGCAGTGTGCTGAAGTTGTCCACCGGCTGCTGCACCAGCCGCGCCTGGCCGGCTATGGTGCGCAGCGTGAATTCCCGGGCGAAGGTCTGCGCGCTGCGCCATGGGGTGGTGGGCGTGTTGCCGGCGTAGTCCCAGTTGCTCATCCAGCCCAGGCCGATGCGCTTGCCATCGGGTATGCCGTTCCAGGTCACGGCGGCATAGAAGTCGGCGCCGTAGTCGAGCCAGTTGGCCTCTTCCTTGGCGCTGTCCGAAAAGACGATATGGTCGACCAGGATATGGCCCCAGCCGCCCGTGTTGTTGTCCACCACCTGGATCTGTGCGCTCTTGCCCCGGTAGGCGTCCACGTTCCAGCTGCGCCAGTTCAGGGTTTCGGCATTGGCGCCGGTTGCGCTTTTGACCACCTGGCCGTTCACCAGCAGGTTGACCGTTGTTTCATCGCTCACGGGCTTGGCCGGTTGGTCCGATGCCTCGAACACGTCGGCAAGAATGTGTCCCCAGGCCCCGTCGTTGTCGTCGATGATGACGATCTGGGCCTGCTGTCCGGCGAACTCGCGCACGTCCCAGTTTGTCCAGTTCAGTTCGGAGTCCGCCCCGGTGGCGCTGCGCACCACCTTGCCGTTGACCTTGAGCACTACCGCCACAGGATTCGGGCTGTCATAGGGATGGTTTCCGCCCCCGACGAGGAAGTTGATATAGGCCCTGGAGATGGTGAAGGTGGGCGACGTCAGGCTGCCCTTGGGCGTGTCGCCGGCACCGAAGAAGGAATTGAACACACCCGCGCCCAGCTTGCCGGCTGCCGCTTGCCGGTCGGCGTCGCTTCCGGTGGCAACCTTTTGCCCCACGAGGTCGCCGGCGGGCGTCCAGCCCAGGTCGGCGTAGGTGGCATTGGCCGGGCCTTCAAAACCGGCGCCCGGGAACAGCAAGGTTCCCGCAGGCACCGTGCCATCGCCCGCACCGGCCAGACGCGGATGGCGCCCGCCGCCGACCATCAGATTGATGTACTTGCTGGTGACGGTAAAGGCGGGCGAGGTGAGCGTGCCCGTGGCGCCGTCATCCTTGCCCAGCCGGTAGGTGTCGAGCAACTGGCTGCCTTGGTTGTCGGCCACGCCATGCGAGGGGACCACGGGCGTCTTGCCTGCAAAGTCGCCCGTCGATGCCCAGCCGGTGGCATCGAAGCTGGCCGCTTCAAAGTCCTGGTAGACGGTGCCCGTGGGGGGCTTCTTGTCGATCACGCTGTTGGCGTCGGCCACAAAGCGCGTGCCGTCGAATTTCCCCACAAAATAATGCGCTCCGGAACCACCGGCCACCGAGCCAGGGTTGATGTTGATGTTCATCACCCATTTGCGTTTGCTTGCGTCGCCATCGACGGGCAGCTCGAACAGGTCGGGACATTCCCAGATGCCACCGACCGCGTTGGCGGGGCCAAAGGCGCTCATGTAGGTCCAGTCGCGCAGGTTTTTGGACGAGAACAGCAGCGCCTGGTGCTTCTCCGAGGCCACGGCAACCATGACCCATTTTTGCTCCGGTGCATACCAGAAGACTTTCGGATCGCGGAAATTTTGCCCTTCGGTTTCAAACGGCGCCGGTGGCGCGGCAATCACCGGGTTGGCGGCGTACTGCGTCCACGTGCGTCCCCGGTCCAGGCTGTAGGCGATGGACTGGGACTGGGTGTTGGGGGCGAGCACCTGTCCGTTGGCCAGCGTTTTTCCTTGCGGGTACACACTGGTATAGATGGCCACCATGGCAGGCTTGCCGGCGCTGCCAAGGCCGCTGGTATTGTTGGTGTCGACCACCACGCTGCCGGAGAAGAACATTTGCGTGAGCTTGCCGCCAGCGTCTTTTTCCGCCGTCAGGGCGACGGGCAGCTCGTTCCAGTGCAGCAGGTCGGTGCTGACGGCGTGGCCCCAGGACATGTCGCCCCAGGTATTGCCGTTCGGGTTGTACTGGTAGAACAGGTGGTATTCGCCGTCGTGGTAGACCAGTCCGTTGGGATCGTTCAGCCAGTTTTTTGCGGCGGTGTACGAGAGCTGGGGGCGGTAGGTTTCCAGGTAGCTGGACTGGGGCGGTCCGCTGGTGCTGTCGCTATCGCTGCCGCAGCCCACCAGCAGGGTGGCAAGGCAAGAGGCGAGAACAGGGAAGTACTTTGACATGGTTGTCTCCTTTATTTTATGTTTTATTCCAGCTGCACGTTTCTCAGCCCGCCAGCGGATCGCTGATCACACCCTTCTTGAACAGGAAATTGGCGTACGGCTGCATTTCGCCGGTCTGCACGATGGCGTAGGCGCCCTTGACGCGTTCGTAGAAGGCGAAGCGCTCGACCGCCTCGCATTGCTCGGGCGTGGCGGCGCCGGTGGCGGCGATCTGCTCGAGCATGGTGCGCTGCAGCGCAGACAGGTAGCCGTCGGCGGTGTTGCATACCTTCATGAAGGCGACCGGCTGGTCGACCATGGCGTCGAGCGGAAACACCGACAGCAGCGCCGCGCTGGCGCGCTGCAGGTCGATGCCGGGCAGGCGCACGAGCGGCTTGCCCTGGCCCAGGGTCTGGCTGGTGAAGTTGGCGTCGACCAGCACAACTTCCTCGCCATGGCCCATTTCGCACAGGATCTTCAGCAATTCCGGGCTGAGCAGCGGATCGATTCCCTTAAGCATGGGCTTCCTCCGGAAAGTCTTCGGCGCTCTTCGCGCCCGTCATCACTGCCACCGTGTCGGACATGCTGATGTGCTTCGGGTTCAGCACGGCGACGCGCTTGCCCAGGCGTTGCACGTGAATGCGGTCGGCGATCTCGAACACGTGCGGCATATTGTGGCTGATCAAAATTACCGGCAGGCCGCGGTCGCGTACATTGCGTATCAGTTCCAGTACCATATTGCCCTCCTTTACGCCGAGTGCGGCGGTTGGTTCATCGAGTATCACGACATGCCTGGCAAACGCCGTGCTGCGCGCCACGGCCACGCCCTGGCGCTGGCCGCCAGACAGGGTGCCGACGGCTTGCTTCATCGAACGGATGCCGATTTTCAGATCGCGCATATGGGCTTCCGCCTCGGCCAGCATCCGCTTCTTGTCGATGCAGCGCAGGAAGCGCGACAACATGCCCTTGCGCAGCAGTTCGCGGCCGAGGAACAGGTTCTCGGCGATCGTCATGGCCGGCGCCACGGCCAGGTCCTGGTACACCGTCTCGATGCCGTAGCGGCGGGCGTCGATCGGGGACTTCAGATGGATCGGCTTGCCGTCGAGCAACATCTCGCCCTCGTCGGGTACGAGGGCGCCCGACAGGGCCTTGATCAGCGAGGACTTGCCGGCGCCGTTGTCGCCGATCACGGCGAGTATTTCACCCGGCAACAAATCAAAATCGGTGCCGTCGAGCGCGGTCACGCTGCCGTAGCGCTTGACCAGGCCGCGGGCCTGGAATACCGGTTGCACATGCGTCGTCATGTTCATCAACCTTTCTTGTGTGTCAGTTGATCGGTGGCCACGGCCAGGATGACCAGGATGCCCGTCACCAGGATCTGGTACACCGAGGACACGCCCATCAAGGTCAGGCCGTTGCGGAACACGCCGACGATCAGCACGCCAACGAGGGTGCCCATGATCGAGCCGCGCCCGCCGAACAGGCTGGTGCCGCCGAGCACGACGGCGGTGATGCTGTCGAGGTTGTCGGTCTGGCCGCCCTGCGGGTCGCCCACGCCCATGCGCGCCACCGACATCAGCGCGGCGATGCCGTAGCACATCCCGGCGATCATGTAGACGCCCAGCAAGACTTTATTCGTGGCGATGCCGGTCAGGCGGGCCGCTTCCGGATTGTTGCCGACGGCGTACAGGTGGCGGCCGGGCGCGGTTTCGCGCAGGTACAGCCAGGTCAGCACATACATGCCCAGCATCAGCACGGTGCCGTAGGTAAAGGTGGCCTGGCCGAGCTGGAAGGTGTTGCCGAAATATCCCATTGCTTCCGGCAGGCCGGTGACCGTCTGGGCCTGCGAGTACAGCTGCGTGACGGCGAAGGCAATGTTCATCGTGCCCAGCGTGACGATAAACGCCGGCAGCTTGACCGAGGTCACCAGCGCGCCGTTGATAAAGCCGATCAGCACGGTGACGGCAATGCCGCACCCGATCGCGAGATAGGGGTTCATGCCGAGGTCGACGGCGAATTTGGTCATGATGACCGAGCCCAGGGCCATGGCCATGCCGCAGGACAGGTCGATGCCGGCGGTCAGGATGATCAGGGTCTGGCCGATGGCGATGATGCCGACGACCATGACTTGCTGCAAGATCAGGGAAAAATTCTGGCTGCTGAGGAAGCGGTCGCTTTGCGACGCAAAGAAGACGCAGGCGGCAAGCAGGGCAATGACCGGGCCCAGTTTAGAGAGCGGCGGCATAAATGTCGGAACGGTGGAACGCATCTGTTATCCATATTCAAGAGGGGAAAAAGGAGGCGCGCAGGCGGCCGCGCGCCGGCAAGGCAGATCGCCTTGCCGAACGTGGCCGCCTGCGTGGATTTATTTACCCCAGCAGGAGTTCAGGCCGAACGCCGTGTCGCGGCTCTCGACGCCCGCTTGCTGCTTGTCGCTGATCAGGGTGACGCCGGTATCGACGTAGCCGCTGGCCTTCTTCCCGTTCTTGGCGTACTCGACGCCGGCTTCGACGCCCAGGCCTGCCATGTTCAGCGGATACTGCTGCGAGGTCGCCGCGATGACGCCGGCCTTGACGTCGCGCACGCCGGCGCAGCCGCCGTCGACCGAAACGATCATCACGTTCTTTTCCTTGCCCAGGGCCTTGAGTGCCTTGTAGGCGCCGGCGGCGGCCGGCTCGTTGATGGTGTACACCAGATTGATGTCGGGATTTTTCTGCAGGCAGTTTTCCATCGCCGTCTGGCCCTTGCCCTGGTCGCCGAAACTGTCGGCCATGCACACCACGTCGGCGGTTTTCGCCGGCCCGACCGTCTTGGCGCTGATGCCCGGCGCGCCAAAGCCAGCCAGGAAACCGTTGTGGCGGGCTATGCCCACCGGATGGCCGGGGAACAAGTCCAGCATGGCGATCTTGACGGGCTTGCCGGCGAAGGCGGCTTTCGCATATTGGCCGATCAGCAAGCCAGCCTTGTAGTTGTCGGTGGCGAACAGCGCATCGGTGGCGTCCTGCGGCTCGGTCGGGCTGTCGAGGGCGATCACCAGCACGCCGGCCGCGCGCGCCTTCTTGATGGCGGGCACGATGGCTTTCGAATCGCTCGGGGTGATCATGATCGCCTTGGCACCGGCGGCCACCATGTTCTCGATCGCCGTCACCTGGCCGGCGTTGTCGCCGTCGGCGCGCCCGGCCGCCGTCAACAGCTTAGCGCCCTTCAGTTTCGCGCGTTGCTGCGCGCCTTCTTTCATCTTCACGAAGAAGGGGTTGGTATCGGTCTTGGTGATCAGGCCGACGATTGCTTCCTCGGCCATGGCGCCGCCGCCGGCTGCCGTCAGGACAGCCAGTGCGATGCATTGTTTGACGTTCATTGTGTTGTCTCCAGAATCTATTTATTTTTTACCGGGAGGCGATTGCCTCGGCCTGGGGGCGGCCGTCAATGCGGTGCCCGAGCCAAATATACGCCCGGCTAATTAATAAATCAAGCGGCTTTATATATTGTGTGTGGTAAAAAAGATCAGCCCATCGCGGCCGGCATGGAGGCCTTTTTGCTGAAAAATAGTATTTGAAAACTCGCCGCTTTTGCAGTGGTGGCAGATGGACTTTGTTTTTATAGTTGGCATACCGGTGGAAAACCGCCGGATTATAAAAATGGAGACGTGTTATGAAAATCATGACTGCTGTTGCATGGGGCACCCTCATGTCCGCCGGGTTTGCAGACGCCTCGGCGCAAAGCTGCTCGGTGCCCGTGATCAAGGTGCTGGCACAAAAAAGCCTGGGCTTGACGGTGATGGAAAAGACCCTCGCCGAGTATGAAAAGAAAAGCGGCACCAAGGTACAAATCAGCTATTTCGGCGAAAACGACCGCCGCTCGAAAGCCCGCCTCGACGCTTCCACCAAGGCCGGCTCCTACCAGATCTATTACATCGACGAAGCCAACGTGGCCGAATTCGCCACGGCCGGTTGGGTCGTCCCCCTGCTTAAATACCTGCCCAAGGACGCCGATTACGACGACTTCCTGCCGGGCCGCCGCGCCGTCGCCTCGTACAAGGGCGTAGCGTATTTCGCGCCCCTGATCGGCGGCAGCGACTTCCTGTTCTACCGCCGCGACCTGCTGGAAAAAGCCGGCATCGCCGTGCCGAAGACGCTCGATGAACTGGTCGCCGCCGTCAAGAAAATGAATAATCCGCCGAATGTGTATGGCTGGGCGGCGCGGGGCCAGCGCGGCTCGGGCATGAATGTGTGGCGCTGGGCGCCGTTTATGCTGGCCGCCGGCGGCAAGTGGGAAAACAATGGCGTGCCGGCCTTCAATTCGCCGCAGGCCGTCAAGGCCACCACCCTGTACCGCGAGCTGTTCAAGTATTCGCCGCCGGGCGGCGCCACCTACGACTGGAGCAATGCGCTCGAAGCGTTCAGGTCGGGCAAGGTGGCGTTCATGATCGAGTCGACGCCGTTTGCCGACTGGATGGAAGACCCGAAAAAATCCTCGGTGGTCGACAAGGTCGGCTATGTGCGCCCGCCAGCGCCGCTGCCATCGGCCGCGTATGGCCACGGCCTGGCCATCTCCGCCACCGGCGCGAAAGATGAATGCACGCGCCAGGCGGCCGGCAAGTTCATCGCCTTCGCCACGGGCAAGGAGCAGGAGCAGGCGCGCCTGAAGGACAACGTCTTCAGCGACTATAACCGCACCAGCACCATCAACAGCGACTACTTCCGCAAGCACGTCAAGCCGCAGATCCAGGCGGGCCTGACGGACACCACGCCCGTCTCGCGCGTCACCATCTGGCCCAGCCCCGAGTGGCCGGACATCGGCGACAACCTGGGCGTAGTTTTGGAGGAAGTGTTTACGGGCACGCGCGGCGACGTGCAAAGCGCGTTGGATGAGGCGAATGAGTATGCGACCGAGGTGGTTTCTCGGGCGAAGAAGCGCAAATAAGCCCCGGGGTCAGTCGCTTCGCGATCGGATTGCGCCCCACTGGTGCGCAATCCCCCGGCGGGTCTGACCCCAGCTCTTGCCTTGGGGCTAAAGCCAGCGCTTGCCCGTTCTCGTTTGAAAGCTGATTCCTATGCCACACTCCATCCATAAAAAACGCCACACCTGGCTGCCGGCCGTCTTCCTGACCTTGCCGCTGCTGGTCCTGCTGATACTGGGCCTGGTGCCCAGTATCGCCGCCATCAACCTGGCCCTGCAAAACCGCGTGCTGCGCTACAGCGACAGCGATTACGTCGGCTTTGCCAATTTTCTCCGCCTGTTCGGCGACCGCCGCTTCCTCAATGCCGTGCAGGTGTCGGCCATCTGGGAAGTGGTGACCGTGGCCGGCTCGCTGATCGTCGGCGTGCTGCTGGCCGTGTTCCTGTTCGAGAAGGTGAAGGGACGCACGCGTGACATCATCGCGCTGCTCTTGATCGTGCCCGTGCTGCTGCCGCGCGTGTCGGCCGCTTTCATCTGGAAGTTCATGTATTCGCCGCTGATGGGCATCCTCAACTGGATGCTCGAATGCGTGGGACTGGGCGGCACGGCCCTGCTGTCCGACCCTGCCACGGCCCTGTACGCGGTGGCGCTGGTCGATATCTGGCAGTGGGGCCTGTTCTTCGGCGCCGTCATCCTGAAGCTGCTGGAAACCCTGCCCGGCGAACCGTTGGAAGCGGCGCGCCTCGACTACGCCAGTACGCTCCAGGTGTATGCCTACATCGCGCTGCCCATGCTGAAGGTGCCCATCATGAGCCTCGTGTTCATCAAGATGGTCGAGTCGCTGCGTTCGTTCGACCTGATCTACGTGATGACCAAGGGCGGCCCCGGCATCTCCACCGAAACCCTGGACATGTACGCGTATGCGCAAGGCATCGGCCTGATGGGCAAGGTGTCGTACGCATCGAGCATGGCCGTGCTGATGATGCTGGCCACGACAGTAATATTCACCCTGCTCTGGAAGCGAGTCGCCAAATGGGAAAACTGACTATCCGGCGTGGCGTGGACCATGCCGCCACCACCGCCATTACCACCGTGATTATCTTGGTGGCGCTGTTCCCCATCCTGTGGGCCGTGCTCAATTCCTTCAAGGAGCTGATGGACATCGTCACGCCCGTGCCGCGCTTTTTCTTCAGCCCGACACTGGCCAACTACAAGCAGGTGCTGGCCAGCCCGGAAGTACTGACGGGGCTGGGCAACAGCGTGGCCATCGTCGGCGTGGCCGTGCTGCTGGGGGCCGTGCTGGGCGTGCCGGCCGCGTATGCGATCGCCCGCTATCCGATTCCCGCCAAGAAGGATATCCAGTTCTTCCTGCTGTCGCTGCGCTTTTTGCCGCCGGTGGCCGTCGCTATTCCCTTGATCTCGATCTGGATCGACCTGGGCCTGTACGACTCGCGCCTGTCGATGGTGGTGACGTATCTGCTGGTGACCCTGTCGACCATCATCTGGCTGTCGATTCCCGCGTTTGCCCGCATCCCGAAAGAGATCGAGGAAGCGGCCGCGCTCGATGGCTACGGCCCTTACCAGGTGTTCTGGTACGTGGCCCTGCCCGTGGCCTCCAAAACCCTGATGGGCGGCATCGTCTTCAGCTTCGTGCTGGTCTGGAATGAACTGATGATCGCGCTGGCGCTCACCTCGTCGAAAAGCATGACCCTGCCCGTGGTGGCGTCGGCATTCACGTCGATGGGCCAGGAAGTGCCGTGGGGCGTGGTGAACGCCTCCACCGTGCTGCTGGCGCTGCCGCCGCTGCTGTTCGTCGGCATCCTGGGACGGCTGCTCAACTCCATGCTCAAACATAAATAAGGAAACCCATCATGCAAGCACTCGTACTGGAACACGCGCATTCCATCACCCTGCGCGACATCGATTTGCCGCTTGCCGTCGGCCCGCGCGACGTGAAAATCAGGATCCATACCGTGGGCATCTGCGGCAGCGATGTGCATTACTTCAAACATGGCAAGATCGGCCCCTTCGCCGTCGAAGCGCCGATGGTGCTCGGCCACGAGGCGTCCGGCGTGGTGGCGGAAGTGGGCGCGGAAGTCACGCACCTGAAGGTGGGCGACCGCGTCTGCATGGAGCCGGGCGTGCCGCAGTTCGATTCGCCGGCCACCATGCGCGGCCTGTACAACCTCGATCCCGCCGTGCGCTTCTGGGCCACGCCGCCCATCCACGGCTGCCTCACGCCGTATGTCGTGCATCCGGCGGCCTTTACCTTCAAGCTGCCCGACAACGTCAGCTTCGGCGAAGGCGCCATCGTCGAACCGCTGGCCATCGGCCTGCAGGCGGCCAAGAAGGCGGCCATCAAGCCGGGCGACGTGGCCGTGGTGATCGGCGCCGGCACCATCGGCGCCATGAATGCGCTGGCTGCGCTGGCGGGCGGCTGCTCGCGCGTGATCCTGGCCGACCTGGTGCCGGAAAAGCTGGCCCTGTTCGCGGACAATCCCGCCGTGACCACGGTCGACGTGCGCCACGCCAGCCTGTTTGATACGGTGCGCGCACTGACGGACGGCTGGGGCGCCGACATCGTTTTCGAGGCCAGCGGCAGCATGCGCGCCTACGACAACATCGTCGACCTGCTGTGCCCGAACGGCTGCCTGGTGCTGGTCGGCATGCCGCCCGAAAATGTCCCTTTCGATATCGTTGCCATCCAGGCGAAGGAAGTGCGCATCGAATCCGTGTTCCGCTACGCGAACATCTTCCCGCGCGCGATCGCTTTGCTCGCCTCGGGCAAGATCGACGTCAAACCCTTCATTTCGCGCACCTTCGGCTTTGCCGACGGCGTGCGGGCGTTCGAGGAAGCGGCCAAGGGCCATCCGCGCGACGTCAAGATCCAGATCGAACTGGCAGGAGACTAACACCATGGCAAACATCGCTTGCAGGCAGTTGCACAAAACCTATGACGAGAAGACGGCCGTGCTGCAGCCGTTCGACCTGGAGATAGCTGACGGCGAATTCATCGTCCTGCTGGGGCCATCGGGCTGCGGCAAGTCGACCTTGCTGCGCATGATCGCGGGCCTGGAAGACATCAGCGGCGGCGAGCTGCACATCGGCGGCGCCATCGTCAACGATTTGCCGCCGCGCGCGCGCAACGTGGCGATGGTGTTCCAGAACTACGCGCTGTATCCGCACATGACGGTGTACGACAACATCGCCTTCGGCCTGCGCCGCCTGAAGGTGCCGAACGACGAGATCGAGCGCCGTGTGCGCGAGGTGGCGGCCATCCTCAGCCTGGACAGCCTGTTGGAACGCAAGCCGCGCGCCATGTCGGGCGGCCAGCAGCAGCGCACGGCCATTGCGCGCGCCATGATCAAGACGCCGCAAGTGTTCCTGTTCGACGAACCGCTGTCGAACCTGGACGCCAAGCTGCGCGCGCAGCTGCGCGCCGACATCAAGCGCCTGCACCGCCGCCTGCGCACCACCACCCTGTACGTCACGCACGACCAGCTGGAAGCCATGACCCTGGCCGACAGGGTGGTGCTGATGAAGGGCGGCCATATCGAGCAGATCGGCACGCCGGCGGAACTGTACAACCATCCGCGCACCCTGTTCGCGGCCGGGTTCATTGGCACCCCTGCCATGAACTTCATCGATGGCGTCGTCGAAAAAGAGAGCGGGCAAACGGTGCTCGTGTGCGCCGGCTACCGCTGGCCATTGATATCGCCCCGCTTTACCGCGCTGGCCGAGGGCACGCGCGTGGTGTTCGGCTTGCGGCCGAATCACTTGCGCGCGGCGCTGCCGCAGGAGCAGGCAGGCACGCATGGCCTGGCGTGCGTGATCGACCTGGTCGAGCTGCTGGGCGCCGAAGCGCTGATCAGCTTCCAGTGCGGCGCCCTGACCTTGTCGGCGCTGCTGCCGGCGAACGCGGCCAACAGCGCGGCGCAGGTGGGCCAGACCCTGGCGCTGGCCTTCGACGAAGAGCACATGCACCTGTTCGACGCCGACAGCGGTCTGGCTTTGGCGCTCAATGCCCAGGTAAGTGGTTAGAATAGCTGGCAACGAGACCGCGCAAGGAACTGCCGTGACGCCTGACCTGGAACTGATCCACAAACCGATCCATGAATCGTTTCGCGCGTGGGCGCACGGCTTTCCGCACACGGTGGCGAAATGGCATTTTCATCCCGAGTACGAACTGCACTTCATCATCACGTCAAACGGCAAATTTTTCATCGGCGACCATATCGGCAGCTACGGGGCGGGCAATCTGATCCTGACGGGGCCGAACCTGCCGCACAACTGGGTCAGCGAACTGCCGGAAGGCGTGGTCTTGCCCGAGCGCGACCTGGTGCTGCAGTTTTCCGGCGACTTCATCGAACGCTGCGCGCTGCTGTTCCCGGAAATGGCGCCCCTGAAAGCCCTGCTGGGCGAGGCTGCCAGGGGCTTGCAATTTCCCGATGCGCTGGGCCTGCGCCTGGTGCCGCTGATGAAGGAATTGACGACGGCGCAGGGCTTGCGCCGGGTCGAACTGTTTACGCGCCTGTTTGGCGAGCTGTGCGACTGCCGCGAGCGGCGGCCCCTGGCCAGCGTCACCTATCTGGCGCAGGCGGGCCGCTACATGTCGTCGACCATCAACCTGGTGCTGGCGTATATCAAGCAAAACATCACGCTCGATTTTTGCGAGCAGGACGTGGCCGACGTGGCGGAAATGAATACCTTGAAATTCACGCGTTTCTTCCGCAAGCATACGGGCACCTCGTTCATTCAATATGTGAACCAGGAGCGCATCGCGCTGGCCTGCGAACTGCTGATGAACACGGACATGAAGGTCACCGATATCTGCTACCGCACGGGCTTCAACAACCTTTCCAATTTCAACCGCCAGTTTTTGGCGCACAAGCACATGTCGCCGTCGAAATTCCGCTCCTGCCTGCTGATGAACATGCCCGATCCATCCGGCGACGGCCATTCTTAACTTTATTCTGGAATCAAATGACTTATCTCGGTATCGATATCGGCACTTCCGAAGTCAAGGCCATCCTCACCGATGACGCGCAAACCATCGTTGCCAGCGCCGGCGTGACCCTGCGCGTGTCCAGCCCCCATCCCGGCTGGTCGGAACAGAATCCCGAAGACTGGTGGCACGCCACCCTGGACGTCATCGCCGCCATCCGCGCCGCCCAGCCGGTGGCGTTTTCCGGATTGCGCGGCATCGCCCTGTCGGGCCAGATGCATGGCGCCACCCTGCTCGACAAGCAGCAGCACGTGCTGCGCGCAGCCATCCTGTGGAACGACACGCGTGCGTTTGCCGAATGCGTGGAACTCGAGGCGCTGGTGCCCGAGTCGCGCGCCATCACGGGCAACCAGGCCATGCCCGGCTTCACGGCGCCCAAGCTGCTGTGGCTGCAAAAATACGAGCCATCGCTGTTCCGCGCCACGGCCAAGGTCTTGCTGCCCAAGGATTACGTGGCCCTGCGCCTGACGGGCGAGTATGTGTCCGACATGTCCGACGCTTCCGGCACCCTGTGGCTGGACGTGGCCAAACGCGACTGGTCCGAGCGCATGCTGGCCGCCACCGGTTTGACGCGCGAGCACATGCCGCGCCTGGTCGAAGGCAGCGCCGCCGCCGCGCAGGTGCGGCCCTCGCTGTGCCAGGAATGGGGCATCGCGCACCCGGTGCTGCTGGCCGGCGGCGCGGGCGACAATGCGGCGGCGGCTGTCGGCCTGGGCGTGGTGGAGCCGGGCGCCGGCCTGCTGTCGCTGGGGACGTCCGGCGTACTGTTCGCCGGCAGCGACGGCTTTGCACCGAATCCCGGCCAAGGCGTGCACGCGTTCTGCCATTGCCTGCCCGAGCGCTGGCACCAGATGAGCGTGATCCTCAGCGCCGCGTCCAGCCTCAGCTGGGTGGCGCGGCTGACGCAGTCGAGCGACATCGGCGAATTGGCCAGCCTGGCGGAAAACGTCGAGGCGCGCACGGCGCCCGTCTTCCTGCCTTACCTGAGCGGCGAACGCACGCCGCATAACGACGCTTGCGCGCGCGGCGTGTTTTTCGGCCTGTCGACGGAACACGGGCGCGCCGAGCTGGCATACAGCGTGATGGAAGGCGTGGCCTTTGCCATGGCCGACGGCAATGCGGCCCTGCGCAGCGCCGGCACACAGCTGGAAGAAGCGTCGTTCGTGGGCGGCGGTTCGCGCAGCCGCTTCTGGGCGCAGCTGTGCGCGAATGCCTCGGGCTTGAACGTGCTGCGCCACGACCACGGCGCGGCTGGCGGCACCATGGGCGCGGCGCGCCTGGCGCAGATGGCCGTGACGGGCTTGCCGCCCGCGCAGGTGTGCACGCGGCCAGCCGCGCAGGAGACAATCGCACCGCAAGCGTCGGCCGTGCTGGACGAACGGCTGGCGCGCTACCGGCGTTTGTATCCGCTGCTGCGCGCGGAGTTTGCGGGAGCGGCTGCGGTGTAGCGCTGAAGCGACCGGCAAGATTGCCGGCCTGACCATGCTGCGAGCGTGTCACTATGGCCAGGCAGTCAACCTTTCCTTGTAATTTGTTGTTTCTATGTTGAAAGTGTTTCTCTAGCGAAAGCGTTGCTTGGTTTTTCATGGGGCGCGCCTCATGATTTCCCCATTTGGTGAGAATTGGATAGTTTTGGCGGCGCCTTTGTTGCCATCCTGTTCTTGCCGCCGGGAGAAACCCATGCAACTCGCGAATCTTAAAATCTCCATCCGCCTCGGTCTGTTGGGCGCCTTCTTCTTTCTTGCGCTGGTGTTCGTCGGTGCGCGTGGCTGGAGCGCGCTCGACGCGGCCAGCGCGCGCAGCGCGGACGCCATGCAGCGTTCCGTGGCCCTGACGGAAGCCGTCGATGCGGCGCGCAGCGCGCAGGTGGAATTCAAGATCCAGGTGCAGGAGTGGAAAAATATTTTGCTGCGCGGCGGCGATGCGGCCGCCTTCCAGCGTTACCGCGAAGCGTTTGTCGCCAGCGGCGCGCAGACGCGCAAGGAATTGAAAAGCCTGCAATCGATGATGGCGGCGCTGGGGCTCGACACGGCGCCCGTGGCGCAGGCGCTGCAGGCGCACGATGCGCTGGGCGTGAGCTACCTGGAGGCCCTGCAAAAATTCGATGGCGCGCGCGCCGACAGCGCCCACGTGGTCGATGCACTGGTCAAGGGCATGGACCGCGAACCGACGCGCCAGATCGATGCCATCGTGACGACCATCGGCAAACAGTCGCACAGCCTGATGGCGCAGATGAAGGAGCAGGACGCGGCCGCGCACCGCAGCGCCAGCATCGCCATGCTGGCCACCGTGCTGGTGACCCTGGTCGTCGGCAGCGTCACCGTGTGGTGGCTGATCCGCAGCATCACGGTGCCGCTGGGCGCGGCTGTCGGCATCGCCCAGCAAGTGGCGGCCGGCGACCTGCGTGCCGTGGTGGCCGATGGCAGCCGCGATGAAATCGGCGATCTGCTGCGAGCCCTGAAAGCGATGAGCGGCAACCTGGCCGCCATCGTGGGACGTGTGCGCACCGGTACGGACGCCATCGCCACGGCCTCGGCGGAAATCGCCAGCGGCAATATGGACCTGTCCTCGCGCACGGAAGAACAAGCCAGCTCGCTGGAAGAAACGGCCGCCTCGATGATCGAGCTGACGTCCACCGTGCGGCAGAATAACGACAACGCCGACCAGGCGCGCCAGCTGGCTGGCGGCGCGTCCGACGTGGCGCAGCGCGGCGGCGCAGCCGTGGCGCAGGTGGTGCAGACCATGAGCCATATCAATGCTTCGTCCAAGCGTATCGTCGACATCATCGCCGTCATCGACGGCATCGCCTTCCAGACGAATATCCTGGCCCTGAATGCGGCTGTGGAAGCGGCGCGCGCGGGCGAACAGGGGCGTGGTTTCGCCGTCGTGGCGACGGAAGTGCGCAGCCTGGCGCACCGCTCGGCCGCGGCGGCCATGGAAATCAAGCAGCTGATCGGCGAATCCGTGCGCACGGTGGAAGAGGGCAGCGTGCTGGCCGGCCAGGCGGGGCGCACGATGGATGACGTGGTGAGCAGCGTGCAGCGCGTAAACGCCATCATCGGCGAGATCGCCGTGGCCAGCGTGGAGCAGCGCGACGGCATCGAGCAGATCAGCATCGCCATCAGCCAGATGGATGGCGTGACGCAGCAGAACGCGGCCCTGGTGGAGCAGGCCGCCGCCGCCGCGGACGCGCTGCAGCAGCAGGCGGCCAGCCTGGCCGACGCCGTCAGCATCTTCAAGCTGCACGGCACGCCCGGCGTGGCCGCAGCGGCGGGCGCCGCCCCGGCCCGGACGCTGTCGCTGGCCTGAAGCGGGCGTGCCACGCGCCGCTTGATGCCAGTCAAGCGGCGCCCGATCAGGCAAATATCGCGCCAAAATTCTTATATTATTTCCTTTCAGCATGTATCTGCGCCCGGCCGCATGGCGCACGTTGCAAAGGAAAACCATGTTCCGTACTTTCCGCCTGCCGGGTGACGCATGACGGCGCTGCTGCTGGCGCTGTGCCTGGCCCTGGCCATGGTGCTCGCCGTGCTGCTGGCCTGCCAGTGGCGGGCGGCGCGCATGTGGCGCATGCGCCATGCGACGGGCGTGGTGCTGCAGGCGGCGCAGGCGCAACGCATGGCAGATGCGCTGGCGCTGCTGCATGCGCTGCCGGCGGCCGTCATCGGCACCGACCACGATGGCGTGGTGCGGTACCTGAATCCCCGCGCCAGCGCCATGGGCGGCTTGCAGAGCGACGATGGCCCGGGCCAGGCCGTGACGCAGCTGCTGCCGCTTTTTCATGATGGCACGCCCATCGATGCGGCGCGCCAGGTGCGCGACTGCGTGGCGCGGCAGGAAGTGCTGGAAGTGGCGCGCGGCGCCGTGCTGCTGCGCCATCTCGACGGCAAGCGCATCGACGTGCAGTACAGCTGCGCGCCGCTGGCGCAGGGCGGCGCGGTGCTGCTGCTGCACGATGTGTCGGCCCGCCGGCGCGCCGAGCAGCAGCTGGAATTCATCGCCCACCACGACGGCTTGACGGGTTTGCCGAACCGTTTGCATTTCCAGATCCGCTTCGAGCACGGCATCGCCTACGCGCGCCGCCACCAGGGGCTGCTGGCCGTGCTGTTCGTCGACATCGACCGCTTCAAATCCATCAACGACAGCCTGGGGCACGACGTGGGCGACCAGGTGCTGACGGAGTTCGCGCGCCGGATCCAGCAGTGCGTGCGCAAGGTCGATACGGTGGCGCGCCAGGGCGGCGACGAATTCATCATCCTGCTGACGGAACTGCGCACGGCACACGATGCCGAGCGGGTGGCCGAGAAAATCGTCCGCGCCATCGCCGCCCCCTTCGTCATCGGCGAATACAGCCTGTCGGTGGCGGCCAGCGTGGGCGTGGCCCTGTACCCGGACGACGATGACGACGTCAATGCGCTGATTGAAAAGGCCGACCTGGCCATGTATGCGGCCAAGCGCCACGCGCCCGGTACCTGCCAGCGCTATGCGCCGCGCATGCAGACGCAGTCGTATTCGCGCACCATCCTCGAGACGGCCCTGCGCCACGCGCTCGAACGCAATGAATTCGTGCTGTACTACCAGCCGCGCATGGACTTGAAGACGCGCAGGATCACGGGCGTGAAGGCGCTGCTGCGCTGGAAGCATCCGGAACTGGGCCTGATGATGCCGCTCGACTTTTTGCCGGTGCTCGAGGAAAGCGCCTTGATTCTGCCGGTCGGTGCCTGGGTGCTGGCCACGGCCGTGGAGCAGGCGCGCAGCTGGATCGCGCAGGGGCAGATGCTGACCGTGTCCGTCAGTCTGTCCGCGCGCCAGTTCTACCAGCGCGATATCGCGCGCAATTTCGCCGCCGCGCTCGAGGCGGCCGGCGTGCCGGGCCATTGCATCGAACTGGAAATCGCCGCCGGCATCCTGATCGACAGCAACCAGAACTGCGAACTGATACTGCGCCAGTTCCGGCAGTTGGGCATGGCGATCGCCATCAGCGATTTCGGCACGGGCGACGCTTCGCTCACTTACCTGAAACGCTTTCCCACGGATGCTGTGAAGATCGAAAAGTGCTTCGTCGACGACCTGGGCAAGCCGGGCGGCGATAGCGCCGTGGTGCGCGCCATCGTGGCGATGGCGCCCACGCTCGGACTGCGCACCATCGCCGGCGGCGTGGAAAGCGGCGAGCAGCTGGAACTGCTGGCCGAGATGGGCTGCGACGAAGCATTCGGCTATTTTCTCGGCCGCGCCGTGGCGCCCGAGGACATCGAGGCGCTGCTCAAAAGTAGCGAAGCCATTCAGAACTGATAGCGCAGCGCCAGCATCGCGTTGCGCGGATCGCCGTAGTAGCCGCCCATGCCCGTCGAATAGTACTTCTTGTCGAAGACGTTATTGACGTTCAGGGTCGCCACCAGCTGCCTGCTGACCTGGTACTGCGCCATCAGTCCCGCCACCGCATACGCCTTCTGCGTGAAGCGTTCGCCATTCGGTCCGCGGTCATCCATGTAGATATCGCTCTGCCAGTTCACGCCGCCGCCCAGCACCAGGCCCGGCACGCCTTGCGCCAGGCGCCAGGTGCTCCACAGCTTGACCATGTTTTGCGGCTGGTTGGTCTGGATGCGTGCGCCGGCCGCATTGCGGATGCGGCTATGCGCATAGCTGGCCGTCAGCTGCCAGTCGGGGCGCAACTGGCCCGATACTTCCGCCTCGAAGCCGCGCGTGGTGGCGCCCTTGACCGTGTGATAGGCGTAGGAGCCGCCGCCCGTGCCGATGATCCAGACATTGCCCGGATCGGCTTCGGCCAGGTTTTCCTGCTTCAGCTGGAAGAGGGCGGCGCTGGTGGTGAGTTTGCCGCCGAAGAATTCGCCCTTGGCGCCCACTTCGTAGTTCTTGCCTTCCAGCGGCGCCAGGAAGCGGCTGTTGACGTCGCGCTGGCTTTGTGGCGTGAAGATGCTCGTGTAGCTGGCATAGGCCGACCAGTTTCGGCCCAGATCGTAGACGAGGCCCGCATACGGCGTGACCTTGCCGTTTTCGCGCATCGCGTCGTACAGGTCCGTGTCGGCATCGTAATCGCTGCGGATGTCGCGCTTCCAGTACGACAGGCGCGCACCCAAAATCACCGACAGCGCATCCGTCGGGCGCAGGCGCAGCGTCGAATACAGGCCGCTTTCGCGTTCCTTGTCGTACGAGCTGCCCAGGCGCGTGCCGCTGTAGTCGGGCACCGGCATATCGCCATTCCAGGCGTGGATATTCGGCACCGCATGATCATAGCCGGCGAGGCGCCAGCCCGGATAGATGGGGCTATTCGTCTCGAGTTCCGAGGCGCTCACGCCCAGCACCAGTTCGTGCTGGCGGCCGAAGGCCCGGAACGGTCCGCTGACGTACGCGTCGAGCGAGGTCTGTTGCGGCTTGCTGTGCCAGTTGGCCAGCCACAGCCGCATGCCGCCGCCCGTCATGCGGTCCGGGTAGCCATTGCCGGAAAAACCCTGCAAGGCGTCGTACCGGTTGCTGCTGCGGCTGACGGCCAGCTTGGCGATCCAGTCGTTGTCGAAATAATGGTCGAGCGTGGCAAACAGCATGTTCTGCTCGCGGTCATACGTGCTCCACGCGGCCGTGCCGTTCATCGAGCGGGGGAAGCGGGTCTGCGAGCCGTCGGCATAGAACATGGGAAAGTCGCGGCCCGCGCCCTTGAGCTTTTCCTGCTGGTAGTTGATGCCGGCGCTGAGCACCGTCGACGGCGTCAGGTCCGCTTCGACGATGGCGTACAGCACGTCCTTTTTCTGCCGGTAGCGGTCGATGAACGAGCGCTGGTCTTCATGCGCGGCGACGAGGCGCGCGCGTACCTTGCCGTCCGCCGTCAACGGCGTCGAGACGTCGCCTTCGATGCGGTAGCGGTCCCATGATCCCAGCTGCGCGCCGGCCGTGGCGGCAAAAGCGCGGCCCGGGCGCTTGCGCACCAGGTTGACGGCGGCCGACGGGCTGCCCGTGCCGCTGATCAGGCCCGTGGCGCCGCGGATGATTTCGATGCGGTCGTAGATGGCCATGTCGTAGGTGCGCGCTTCCAGGTTCTTGCTGGTCGGGATGCCGTCGAACATGTACGACGTCACTTCGAAGCCGCGTGAAAATACCTGGTCGTATTCGCGCGTGCTCGACGAATGGTCGACCGTGATGCCGGGTGCCTGCACCAGCACATCCTGCAAGGTGCGCAAGCCCTGGTCGTCGATCTGCTGGCGCGTGATGACGCTGACGGCCTGCGGCGTTTCGCGCAGCGACAGGTTCAGGCGCGTGGCGCTGGTCAGGCCCGCGTAGCCGCGCTTGCCTTCCGTGGTGCCGTCGCGCAGGGCGCTGGAACTGACGGCCACTTCGTCCAGGGTGGCGGCAATCGGCGCGCCGGTCGATGCGGCACCGGCCTTGCGCAGCACGTAGCTGCGTTCCCCGCTGGGCAGCGCCTCGAGGCCCGTGCCGGCCAGCAGGCGGGCCAGTGCCTGCGGCACCGTGTAGCTGCCGCTCAGGCCCGGCGTGCGCACGCCTTGCAGCAGTTCGGCCGCCGCGCCCACGCTCACTTTTGCTTCGATGGCAAAGCTGGCGATGGCGGCGGACAGTTCGCCGGCCGGCACGTGGAAGACCGTTTGCGCTGCGGCTGGCGTGGTGGCATCGGCCGCCATGGCCGGCGCCTGCGCCAGCGACAGCAGGATCAAGGCGCTGCCGATGGCGCGCGCGAGGGGAGTCAAACGGGGTGGGTGCATGGTGTGGCCTTTCCGGTGGGTGTCGTTGTCGTACTTACAGGACAGGCCATGCCGAAAAAAGGGGCCAACTTTTAACAATTATTTTTTGCGGGCCGCGATGGTGACCCAGTACGGGGTGCGATACAGCACGTCGACGGGCAGCATGCGCGCCAGGCTGTCCAGCACGGCGCCCGTGTCGTCGAGCTGGAAGGCGCCCGACAGGCGCAAGCCCGCCACTTGCGGCTCCACGCGCAGCAGACCCGGGCGGTAGCGTGACAATTCGGCAGCGAAGGTATCGAGTCGCATGTCCTGCACCGCCAGCATGCCGCGCGCCCACGCATCGGCTTGCAGCGGCGCCGGCGTGGGCAGGCCCGCGTGATTGGCGTCGAAGCGGCTGTGCTGGCCCGCCACGAGCGTGCGGACGGTGGCCGATGCCGCGCGCGGCGTGATTTCCACCGCGTGTTCGAGCACCGTCACGCGGCTGTCGTCGTCGTCGACGCGCACGGTAAAGCGCGTGCCCAGCGCGCGGATGCGGCCATGGCAGGTGGCGACGATGAAAGGGCGGCTGCCCGCATGGTCAGGGCGCGTCTGCACGAGCACTTCGCCGCGGCGCAGCGTCAGCCGTCGTTCGCCGGCGCCATACGCCACATCGACGGCGCTGTCCGTATTGAGCACCACGGTGCCCCCATCGGGCAGCGAGACTTCGCGCCGTTCGCCCACGCCGCTGCGGTAATCGGCCAGCATGTCGTGGCGTACCAGCAGCCAGGCGGCGGGCGCCGCCATCAGCGCCAGCAGCACTTGCACTGCCACGCGGCGCTGCGGCCGGCGCAGCACGGGCACGGCCAGGTCCGGCGGCAGCAGGCCTGCCGTCTGGCTCACCTGCTGCACCCTGTTCCAGGCGCGCGCGTGTTGCGGGTCGCGTGCACGCCACTGGGCGCTGGCGGCCAGGTCGTCCGGCGTGGCCTGGCCCGACTGCTCCAATAAATACCATTCGACGGCCTGGCGCGCCACCTTGCGCGACAACGGTGGATATGGCGAAGTGGCCGCGCTCATGCCGGCAAGTCCTGCGCCAGCAGCACGCATTCGGTCAGCGCCTCGGCCATGTAGCGTTTCACGGAGCGCTCGCCGATGCCCAGCTGTGCGGCGATGTCCGCATAGGCATGGCCTTCGATCTGCGCCATGATGAAGACGGCGCGCACCTTCGGTTTCAGGCCGTCGAGCATCGTGTCGACCGCTTGCAGCGCCTGCAGGATTTCCGCGCGCTGCTCGGTCGATGGCACGTGCTGTTCGGGCAGGGCGGCCAGCGCGGCCAGCCACGCGCGTTCCAGCGACTGGCGGCGCAAGTGGTTGATCAGCAGGTGTTTGGCGACGGTCGCCAGGTAAGCCTTGGGCGCGCGCAGGGCCGGCGTGTGCGACTGCATGGGCGCGCCGGCCAGCAGGCGCGCGAAGGTGTCGTGCATCAGGTCGGCCGCCTCGGCAGCATTGCCCAGGCGCCGCTGCAGCCAGTGCGCCAGCCAGCCGTGGTGCGCGCGGTAATGGCTTTCCAGCTGCGTGGGCAGCAGGGGTGGCATGGCCATGATAATTACAGTACTGCCAGCGCGACGGCGGCCAGCAAGGCCGCCACGCCGATGATGCGCGCCAGGCGCATGGCCTGGTGGGGCGCATACGGCAGCAGCCAGATCAGCAGCAAGCCGCAGCCCGTCAGGCTGCCGACCCAGTAGACGAGGCCATAGCCGCCGCCCGCGACGTGCATGGCCCAGGCCAGGGCCGCCGCCAGCGCCAGCCAGCCTGCCCATTGCAGGCGGCGGCGCAGCGGTGCGGGCGGTTCGGCGCCGCGTCCGTGCAGGTCGGCGTAATGGCGGTCCATGGCCAGACACAGCGAAGACAGGCCCGCATAGCACAAGGCGAAGACGAGGAAGTTCGACAGCAGCTCCATCACGCGGCCTCCATCGTCTGCGCCGGTTGTACTGGCGCCGCCTTGGCCGCTTTCACGGGCAGCGGCTTCAACTTGAACGCCGCATACGCGAGGCCCAGGCCCAGTACCAGCACCACCAGGTCGAAGGCGGCCACCGCCACCGGGCCACGGCCCAGGAACAGTGTGACGCCCAGGTGCGAATTGGTGGTAAAGACGTTCAGCACAGGGAGCGACGCCAGCAGGAAGGCGCCGGCGGCCAGCTGCATGCGCCACATGGCGCGTGACGGGCGCAGCTGGGCGATGATGGCGGCCAGGGCCCAGGCGCCGAAGAAGCAGGCGATTTCCTCTTGCGGCCGGTCTTCCATCGCCACCGGCAGCAGGCGGTTGGCCCAGAAGTAGGCGCCGAAGGCGATCGGGATGCCGGCGATGGCGCCGATGTTGAGCGCCTCGACCAGGCGCAGGCCGAAGCTGGCGCGCTTGCCGGCGGCCAGCGCCTTGGCCTGCTTCTGGCGCGTCTTGACGGCCCATAGCAGGGCGCCCGTGGCGACCATGGCGCAGCCGGCCAGGCCGGACAGGAAGAACAGGGCGCGCAGCAGCGGGCCGCCGAAATGCGCGACGTGCAGTCCCACCATCACGCCTTGCGTGGCGGCCGCGCCGGGCTGTGCGTCGCCGTCGGTCGACAGCAGCTTGCCGGAAACGCCATCGAATTCCATCGATGGCTGCTTCGACGACATGTCGCGCCCGCCCGCGCGCGTCAGTGAAATGGTGGCGTTGGCGTCACCCGGATGGCTGACGGAAATGCGTTCGACCTTGCCGCCGCCCCAGTGCTGTTCCGCCTGGCGCACGAGGGGCGCGAGCGCCGTCAACGGCGCGGCCACGCCGGCCGGCTTGCTGTCGCCCGAGCGGCCGGGAAATGCCTCGGCGAAGAACGCGTCCTTGTCGCCCTTGTAGGCGGCCGTGGCGCCCGATGGCATGTACAGGAACATCAGCGTGACGAGGCCCGTGTAGGTGATCATGATGTGGTAGGGCAGGGCCAGCACGGCCGTCACGTTGTGCGCATCGAGCCATGAGCGCTGGCCCTTTTTCGGCCGGAAGGTAAACAGGTCCTTGAAGATGCGCTTGTGCGTGACGATGCCGCTGATGATGGAAACGAACATGAACATGGCGCAGAAACCCACGATCCAGCGGGCCCAGATGGCCGGCATGTAGTGCAGGTCGAAGTGCAGGCGGTAGAGGAATTCGCCGCCCCGCGTCTCGCGCGGCTTGGACAGCACCTCGCCCGTGGCCGGATCGGCTTTTTCGCTATGAAAATTGCCGCGCCGTCCGCGTTTCTTTTCGCCCGGTTGCGACGGCTTGCTCCAGCCCAGCTGCGTGGCGGCGCTGCGCTCGCCGGGCAGGCTGATGAACCAGCGCGTGGCGCCCGTGGCCCGCTCTTCCATCGCTTTTTGCGCGACCTTGGCCGCTTCCTCGGTGCTCACTTCGCTGGCGGCGGCGCCATGCAGTTCGGGCTGCATCCACAAGGTGATTTCATTGCGGTAGTAGCTGGCCGTGCCGGCGCAAAACACCAGCAGCAAGATCCAGCAGACGAGCAGGCCGGACCAGGTGTGCAGCCATGCCATCGACTGGCGGAAACCTTCTTTCATGCGAGACTCCAGGATAGTGCGTCCATCCACTGCAGGATGGCGGCGATGACGGCGGCAGGCATCAGAAGGCCAAGCCAGGCGCGCAGCGCGCTGCGCGTGGCGAAGACCCACATCACGGCGCAGGTGTAGATGGCAAACGACAGCAGGGTGGCTGTCATGACGGCTTCGGAACGGGCCATGGGCAGGCTCACCGACAGCAGCATGGTGACCAGCGCGGCCAGCACATAGCCGCCGACGATGGCCGCCACGCTGCGCGAGGCCACGCCGAGCCGGTACACGGCGCCGGCGGAGAGCCGCAGGCGCGCGATTTTAGTGATGGCTGGCGCTGGCATGGTCAGTCGTGATCCTTGCTGGGCGGCAGGGCCGTGCCGGCCGGCAGCGGCGTCACGCCTTGCGGCTGCACCAGGCTCAGGGTGGTCACGAACATCGCCTTGTCATAGGCTTGCGCGCCGCGCTGGCCGGCCGTCTTGTCCGTGTGCTGCACTTCCAGCACATAGGTGCCTTTCCAGGGCAGCGGGAAGCTGACCAGGCCTTGCGCATCGCTCCACGCTTCCTTGCCCCAGCCCGACTGCACCACGGCGTTGACCTTGGCTTGCGCCAGCGGCTTGCCCTGGTAGCTGACCTGGAACTGGCCTGGTTTGCCGGTCGGCACCAGGTCCAGGGTCAACGCTGGCGTCTGCGCCTTGCCGTCGGCGATCAGGCGCGCGGCCGGGACCCACACGGTGCGTGTGGCCTTGCCATCCTTTTTCTCTTCCCACGACGGGTAGTTGTCTTCCTCGACGATGATGCTTTCTCCGGCGCCCACTTTGCCATTGAGGAGGAACGCGCCGGCCGTCTTGCTTGCCTGCAGCGGTTGTGCGCCCTTGGCCGATACCCACGTCACGTTCTTGATGCTGAACTTGTCGAGCAGGCCGGGCGACGCTTCGCGCAGGTTGTCGCCGAATTCGCCGAAGTACACGCTGGCCGCCTTGCCGTCCTGCTGCAGCCAGATCTGGTGCGCGCTGGCGCTGCCGGATGCGATGGCCGCGCCCAGCAGGGCGGTGGCGAGGGCGCCGAGGCGCGCGGTGGAAGTGATGTGCATGGTGTATCCCTTATCTTGTTATGTGAATGGAAAATCGGCTCGTATCGTGCGTCAGTACTGGTAGCGCAGGTTCAGCGCCACGTTGCGCGGCTCGCCGTAATAGCCGCCGTTATAGAAGCCCACGCGGCGGAAATTCGTCTTGTCGAACAGGTTGTTGACATTCAGGCTGGCAGACAGTTTCGGGCTGATCTGGTAGCGCGCCATCAGGTTGGCCAGCACGTAGCTGCCCTGGCTGACCCGGATCTTGCTTTTGTTCGGCAGGGTGGCTGTCGTGTAGATCTCGTTCTGCCAGTTCAAGCCGCCGCCGACGGTGACGTTTTGCAGCTCGCCCGGCAGGCGGTAGGTGGTCGAGACGCGCAGCATATTGGTCGGCTGGATGGTGTTGGTCACCACGCCCTTGCCCGTCTTCGATTTGTTGTGCGTGTAGCCGGCGAACAGCTGCCAGCCGCTCAAGGGGCTGCCCGACACTTCCGCTTCGTAGCCTTTGCTTTTCGTGCCCTTGCCCGAAGAGACATAGGGACGGCTGCCATCGGGCAGCACGAAGGTCAGCGGCACCGATTTGTCTTCCTCGCCCAGGTTGTCCTGCTTGGCTTCATACACGGCGAACGAAGCATTCACGGCGCCGTCGAAGAATTCGCTCTTCACGCCCGCTTCCACGTTGCTGCCCGTGATCGGGTCGAGGAAGGCGTTGTTCTTGTCCTTCAGGTTTTGCGGCTTGAACAGGTCCGTGTAGCTGGCGTACAGCGAGGTGCTCTTGCTGACGTCGAGCACCAGGCCCGCATACGGCGTGACGACGTCGTCCGTCTTGTAGGCGGAGCTGCGCTTCACGAAACGGCCCTGGGTGTCGATGCGGTCGTTATATGTTTCCCAGCGCGAGACGCGCGCGCCGGCCAGCACCTTGAAGTTGTCCGTGACGTTGATGCGCGTGGCGATGAAAGCGCCCGACTGCTTGGTGGTGGCGATGTCGCGCGCGCCCGTGCGCGTCAGTACCGGCTCGGGCACGTCGCCCGTCCAGTGGCGGAAGTCGGGGATGGTGGTGGCGTAGGGCAGCGGATCGGGCAGCAGGGTTTCATTCGTCGTGCCGGTGCGCTTCCAGCCGTTCACGCCCAGCACCAGATCGTGCTGGCGGCCGAGCAGGGTGAAGGCGCCATTGGCCGACAGGTCGAAGTTGTCCTGTTTTTCATCGTAGGGGAAGGCGCCGCTCCAGACTTCCAGGCCGCTGCCATCGCGGTTGGGAAAGCCGCTGCCGCCGTAGAACAGCTTGCCGTTCGAGGAGCTGTCCAGGCGCCCGTAGGCAGCCTTGATCTTCCAGTCGTTGGCGAAGCGGTGCTCGAGGTAGACGTATTTGTTTTCGAATTCACGCTCCCAGCTGCTCCACTTGGCCGCCATGTTGAACGAGCGGGGCATGTTGGCCGAGGTGCCGTCCGAGAAGAACAGGGGCGTGGTGCCCCAGCTCGTGCCTTTCGGCGTGTTCCTTTGATAGTCGATGCCGGCCGTCAGCAGAGTGTCCGGCGTCAGGTCCGCCTCGACGATGACGGCGCCCACCAGCTTGCGTTCCTTGTACAGGTCCATATAGGAATGGCGGTTCTGGCCTGCCACGACGACTCTTCCGCGGATGCTGCCGTCGGCATTCAGCGGCGCGCTGATGTCGCCTTCGAGGCGGACTTTGTTCCACGAACCGACGGTCAGGCCGGCCGAGGCGGCGAACTCCTTGCCTGGACGCTTGTGCAGCATGTTGATGGTGGCCGACGGGTCGCCATTGCCGCTGACCAGGCCCGTGGCGCCGCGCACGATTTCGATGCGGTCATAGATGGCCGTGTCGAACAGCGCATTGCTGCCGGAATTGACGGCCACGCCGTCGATCTGGTAATTGCCGATGGAAAAGCCGCGCGCCGAAAAGCTCGTGCGTTCGCTGTCGTTTTCCTGCACCGTCACGCCCGTCGACTGCACCAGCACCTCGGCCAGGCTGTTCAGCCCCATGTCGTCCATGCGCTGGCGCGTCACCACGGAAATCGATTGCGGCGTTTCGCGGATGGAAAGACCCATGCGCGTGGCCGTGGCCATCTGCTTGGTGGTGTAGGAACCCGTGTGCTCGGTCGACGCCTTGTCTTGCTGGGCTTGCACCTTGATTTCGCTCAAGGTGGCTTCTTCGGGCTTGGCGGGCGCTTCCGCTGCCAGGGCCGCGCCCGCGCCCAGCGCCGCCGTCAGCAAGGCCGAATGCACGGCGATGGCCAGCGGGCGCATGGCAACCTTGGAAATCGGTGGGGAAAACGGGCCGGCAACCATGCCGGCCAGCGAACGTGCTCGCGCCATGAAACATCCTTCTTCTCGTGCGCCTGCCTTTGTGCGGCACACAGGTATTGATAGGGGAAGGCTTGCTTGGCGTAGTGCCTGGCTGGCGCAGCGTGTCATCCAGCTGCGCACCAGCCGGTGACTGCGTGCAGACTCTGGTGAGAGCCTAAATGTGAATGAGAACTATTCTTATTATAGTGCGGGGTTGCGAGACATGCAAGAGTGAGGAGCGGCATTGCCGCAGCCAGCGTAAGCGGTTTACCGCACCGTGGCAGACGTACAACGCTTTGCCGCCAGCCGCGCATGCGTTAACATGCAAAGTTAACATGGAGGCAAGATGGCTATTCAAATCATCAATACGGCGCCGATAGCCGGCCAGCGGCCAGGCACGTCGGGCCTGCGCAAGAAAGTGGGCGTGTTCAGCCAGCCGCAATACCTGGAAAATTTCGTGCAGAGCGTTTTTGACACGCTCGGCGACTGCCGCGGCCAGACCCTGGTGCTGGGCGGCGACGGGCGTTACTACAACCGTGCGGCCATCCAGACGGTGCTGCGCATGGCGGCCGCGCACGGCTATGCGCGCGTGCTGCTGGGGCAGGGCGGCATCCTGTCGACGCCGGCCGTCAGCTGCGTGATCCGCAAGCAGGGCGCCAGTGGCGGCATCATCCTGTCGGCCAGCCATAACCCGGGCGGCCCCGATGGCGATTTCGGCATCAAGTACAACATCGCCAGTGGCGGCCCGGCGCCCGAAAAGGTCACCGAAGCCATGTTTGCGCGCACGCAGGCTATCACCGAATACCGGATCAGCGACGCTGCCGATATCGACCTCGATACCCTGGGCACCGTGCGCATCGAGCAGATGACGGTCGAAGTGATCGATTCCGTCGCGGACTACGCGGAACTGATGCAGCAGCTGTTCGATTTCGACGCCATCCGCGTCCTGTTCGCGGGCGGCTTGCGCATCTGCTTTGACGGCATGCACGCCGTCTCCGGCCCGTATGCGACGGCCATCCTGGAAGGCATGCTGGGCGCGCCGAAGGGCAGCGTCATCAACGGTCTGCCCCTGGAAGACTTTGGCGGCGGCCATCCGGACCCGAATCCCGTCAACGCGCAGCAGCTGATCGCCATCATGGCCGGCGCTGATGCGCCGGACTTCGGCGCCGCCTCCGATGGTGACGGCGACCGCAACATGATCGTCGGCCGACGCTTCGACGTGACACCCTCGGACAGCCTGGCCATCCTGGCCGCCAACGCCAGCGTGGCGCCCGGCTACCGCGCCGGTTTGTCCGGCATCGCCCGCTCCATGCCGACGTCGGGCGCGGCCGACCGGGTCGCTGGCGCGCTGGGCATACCGTGCTACGAGACGCCGACGGGCTGGAAGTTCTTCGGCACCCTGCTCGACGCCGGCATGGCCACCTTGTGCGGCGAAGAAAGCTACGGCACGGGCTCGAACCACGTGCGCGAAAAAGATGGCCTGTGGGCCGTGCTGTTCTGGCTCAACCTGCTGGCAGAGAAGAAGCAATCGGTGGAAGACATCGTGCGCGCGCACTGGGCCATGTATGGCCGCAACTACTATTCGCGCCACGACTACGACGACATCGACAGCGCTTGCGCGGCGCAGCTGATGGAGGCCGTGCGCGGCCAGCTGGCCGCCTTGCCGGGCCAGGTCGTCAATGGCTACACGGTGGCGCTGGCCGACGACTTCAGCTACACGGACCCCGTCGACGGCTCCGTGGCCACGCAGCAGGGCATCCGCATCATCATGACGGACGGCGCGCGTATCGTGCTGCGCCTGTCCGGCACGGGCACCGAAGGCGCCACCCTGCGTTTGTACCTGGAGCGCTACGAAGCCGATCCGGCACGGCACGCCATCCCGACCCAGGAAGCGCTGGCGGGGCTGATCGCGGTGGCCGAGCAACTGGCGCAGATCCGCGAGCGCACGGGGCGCGATGCGCCCACGGTGACGACGTAAAAAAGAAGAATGCGTAGGTCGGATTAGCGTGGCATCGCCACGCGTAATCCGACGACATTGTCAGCAGCGTTGTCGGATTACGCCCTTCGGGCTAATCCGACCTACTTGTATGATTACGCTTTGCCCGGCACCACCGCCTGGCGGTAGTTGTCGACCATCTTGTAGCGCTTCGCATACAGGCCGAAGGCCAGCATGGCCACGGCGGCGAAGGCGGCGAAGAAGAACATCTGGAAGGCCGTCACACTGATGCCGCTTTCGGCGATCTTGCCGATCACGCCTTCGTTCATGACGCTGCGGTTGACGATCAGCACCCACAGGTTGCCCACCGTCGTCGACAGATTCCAGAAGCTCATGATGGCGCCCTTCATCGAGACGGGCGCCTGGCTGTACGCAAACTCCAGTCCCGTCGCCGAGACCAGCACTTCGCCGAACGTCAGCAGTGCGTACGGCAGGATCTGCCACATGATGGAGACGGCGCTGCCGCTGTCGAGGGCCAGCTGCAAGAGGCCAATGACGATCCATGCCAGCGAGGAAAAGCCGATACCTGCCGTCATGCGGCGCAGGGCCGTCGCTTCCCAGCCGAAGCGGTTCAGCATCGGGTACAGCACCAGGTTGTTGAACGGGATCAGGAGCATCACCAGCATCGGGTTCAGCGCCTGCATCTGCGCCGGCAGGAACCAGCTTGGTTTTTCCATGGTGTTCGCTTGCACGATCCACGTCGAGGCCTTCTGGTCGAACAGCGAGAAGAACGGCGTGACGAGGGCGAAGATGACGAGGATGCGCAGCACGGCGCGCACGCCTTCGACGGCTTCGTCAGGATGGATGCCGCGCGCGCGTTCCAGCTGCATTGCCGTGCCGATGCTGCCGAAGGCCAGCAGCAAGACCAGCGCGGTACATGCGGAAATCACGAAGCCCCATTCGGGAATGCTGTAGAACGCATACAGGGCGCCGATCACGCCGACGTAGGCCACGTACAAGCCGGGACGCGAACCGCCATCGACACGCGCCAACAGGGCCGTGCGGGCCACGCGGGTAAACGAATCGGGGTTCGGCGGTGCTGGCGGCACGTGCACGTATTTCTTGGCGCCCATCCAAAAGACGATGGTGGCGGCCAGCATCATCAGGCCGGGAA